>CAZVLQ010000001.1:0-183904 GCA_964628185.1 uncultured Zetaproteobacteria bacterium
TTATAAAGGATTAAAGGGGTTTTGCCCTCCTTTTTCGTGCAATATTGGGGCTAGGAGCTTGTCGGACTTATGAGAAATCTACTGCGCGGCAGGGACAGCGGTCCAAAATGCTTTACCCTTGATCTATCGCACGGCGGGATAGCGCCGCTTGCTCCTGCTCGCTACGATTCCCCTAAGTCCGACAGGCTCCTTACAGCCTCGTAATAACCGGCGTGGGCTTTTTATGAACCAGTTATTTTTCGTTTGTCCGCAGCAGTTTCAGCACCTGGTCCAGTCCGCCGTTGTCAATGGCGCAGGGCGCCAGCTCGACCACCTTTGGCTTGGCATGAAAGGCAATGCCGAGGCCCGCGACCTGGATCATCGGCAAATCGTTGGCGCCATCGCCCAGCGCCACCGTCTGCGCAAGAGGGATACTCCAGGCAGCGGCCTGCGAGAGCAGGGCGTTTCTTTTCACCCGGGCATCCACGATGTTGCCCAGAATCTTGCCCGTCAACTTTCCGTTCACAATTTCCAGCCTGTTTGAAAGCGTATAATCCAGTCCAAGGCGGGCCTTGAGGCGATCCGTGAACCAGGAAAAGCCACCGGACACAATCCCGGTTTTCCAGCCGTGCGCATGCAGGGTATCAATCAACGTTTCCGCTCCGGGTGTCAGCCTGATGCATTCTTCATACACCTGATCGAGTACGCCGGCATCGAGGCCGGCCAGCAATTGAACGCGCTCGGTCAGGGATGCGGCGAAATCCAGTTCACCGCGCATGGCACGACCGGTGATGGCCGCGACCTGTGACTTGATGCCAAGAAATCCGGCAATTTCATCAATACACTCACATTGAATCAGGGTGGAGTCCATGTCCATGAACAGCAGGCCGGGCCTAGCCAGCGTGGGCGCATGGGGGAAAGGCGTCAGCGTCATAACGATGCATCCTCAAGAAGCTCATCGAGAAAGGCAATGCAATGGTGCAGCATGTCACGGTTGTCCCCGGTGCCGGGGAGCAACGTAAGGTTACCGTCCGGTGCAAGTCGGAAACGTTCCGGCTGCGCCTGTACGCGCCGCAGGAGCTTGTCCGGATCGATGGGGGAGTCCTGCGTGAATACAATCCGCATGCCGGAGCCGGCCACATCCAGCTTGCTGATCCGCAGGCGGCGGGCGCGCCAGCGGATGCGGGCGGATTCCAGCGCCATACGTGCTTCCACCGGCATGCGGCCGAAGCGGTCGGTCATTTCCTCAAACAATTGTGTGGCCTGCGTATCCGAATCCACTTGCGCCAGGCGCCGGTAAAGCGCCAGCCGTTCGCCGGCCTGCGGAATGTAGTTCGGTGGCAGAATGGCGTTCACGCCCGGATGCATATCCACGGCCTGGCGTGGCAGCACCGGTGCGCCGCGCATTTCCGCAATGGCCGTCGAAAGCATATCCAGATACATGTCCAGACCAATCGCTTCAATCTGGCCGGACTGTTCCGCGCCCAGCAGGTTGCCCGCACCGCGGATTTCCATGTCCTGCCGTGCGATCATGAAACCGGCGCCCAGCTCGGTATGCTCGGCGATGGCCTGAAGCCGTTCCCGCGCATCCGGCGTCATGGCGCGGGCATCCGGCGTGAACAGGTAGGCATAGGCCTGACGATTGCTGCGCCCGACGCGCCCGCGGATCTGGTGCAATTGCGCCAGCCCCAGCAGATCGGCGCGCTCCACCACCAGGGTGTTGGCATTGGGCACGTCGAGTCCGGATTCGACAATGGTGGTACATACCAGCACATGCAGCCGTCCTTCATAGAAGGCCATCATCTGGCGGTCCAGCTCGGCGGGACTCATGCGGCCATGGGCGATACCGATTTCAGCCTCGGGGACTTCATCGCGTAGACGGGTGGCAATGCGTTCAATGCTTTTGACATGATTATGCAGGTAGTAAACCTGCCCGCCGCGGTACAGTTCGCGGCGAATGGCTTCATTGGCCAGATGCGGATCAAACACGGTGACCATCGTGCGGATGGCCTCACGTTCAGCCGGAGGCGTGCTGATAATGGACACGCTGCGCAGGCCGGAAAGCGTCTGGTGCAATGTGCGCGGGATGGGCGTCGCCGTCAGTGTCAGCAGGTCCACATGCGCATGCAGTGATTTCAGGCGCTCCTTGTGCCTGACGCCGAAACGCTGCTCCTCATCCACGATGACCAGGCCGAGATCGGCGAAGTGAAAGATGTCCGACAGCAGGCGATGAGTGCCGATGATGATATCAGTTTCGCCCGCGGTCAGGCTGCGGGCGATGTGCTCGCTTTTCTTCTTCCCCTGTACGCGGGTGACAAGCTCGATGTTCATGCCCGCGCCGGCAAAGCGTTCTCTGAAGCTGCCGTAATGCTGGTTGGCCAGCACGGTGGTGGGCGCCAGCAGGGCCACCTGCCTGCCCGACCGGGCCACCACGAATGCCGCCCGCATGGCAACCTCCGTTTTACCAAAGCCGACGTCACCGCAGATCACGCGATCCATGGGTTCGTTTTTACCAAGATCGGCCAACACCTGTTCAATGGCCGTGACCTGATCGTCGGTCTCCTCGAAGGGGAAGCGCGCCGCAAATTCCTCGTAAGCCGCGCGCAGCGGATCCTCAAGGCGGTATGGCGTGCGCCGCGCACGCTTGCGGGCGGCCTCGACATCGATCAGCTCATGCGCCATGGCCAGCAGATCACGCCTGACCCGTTCGCGCGTGCGTTTCCATTTTTCCGAGCCGAGCCTGTCAAGCGGCGGCTCGTCACCGCCGGTATATTTGTGCAGGCGGTTCAAATCTTCCACCGGCACGTAGATGCTGGCCTCGCTTGCGTACCGGATATGGATGAAGTCGGCCTCGTTGCCGCCGGACTCCATGGTGGTCAGCCCCCCGTAGCGGCCAACGCCATGATCCTCATGCACGACCGGATCGTCGGGCCGCAGCTCTTGCAAGCTGGAAAACACGTCGGCGCGCAGTACGGCCGTACCGCGTCCGCGCTTGCGCGGCAGCCGCTGTCCCAGCAATTCGCGTCCGGTCAGAATCATCACCTTCAGCCCGGTCAGCGCTACGCCCTGCTCAAGAAAACCGATGGCGGCGGCAACCGGTGCGCGGGGAAGATCATGCATCCCCCTGCAGCGGCTAATATCTCCCGCAAGCCCTTCGCAGGCCTCCATCATGCGTTCCTGCTGGCCGGGTCCGTGCGCCACCAGCAACAATTGCCAGCCATCCTGTATTTTCTTCGCGAGTGTTTGTTGCAGGGCGTGCAGTGGCTTCGATTTGTGCTGAAAATCATCAATCGAAAGCGCCGGCTCAATCTGATTGCTGGCAGGCAGCGTACCGGCTATAACCGGCGTCTCGACGGCATACAGTTCCTGCGGACTGATGACCGGCTCGGCGCTGGCGCGCACCAGTTCAAACTGCCCGCGCACCTGTTCGGCAAAGGCGTTGCGTTTTACCTCGATGTCGTCCGGCGCGAACAGGCATGGATGTCCGGGCAGGTAGTCAGCCAGGCGGGCGGTGCGTTCGTAGGCGAGCGGCAGCAATGCCTCGATGCCGGGATGGGGACGGCCGCTTTGCGCGGCGGTCAGCATCGGGTGCCTGCGCTGATGGGGGAAGCGGGCGCGGAAGGCGGCCGCGAAGCGGCTGCGCCCATCCTCGTCCAGGATAACCTCACGCACGGGAACGGAAACAAATGTGTCCAGATACTCTCCCGAACGTTGCGTTTCCACATCAAAGCGGCGAATGGACTCAATTTCGTCTCCGAACATATCCAGCCGCAGCGGTGATTCCTGCGTGGCAGGCCAGACGTCCAGAATGCCGCCACGGGCGGCGAATTCGCCCGTGGTCAACACCCGTTCCACGCTCTGCATGCCAGCCAGCGCCAGCCGCTCCTTCAGCCTTCCGATATCGAGCCGATCACCCGTATGCAATTGCCAAACGTGCGCGGCGACTGCCTCCGTTGGTGCGATTCGATGCAGCCAGGCGGGCAGGGCGGTGAGAAGAAGTCCTTGCGGTTCGGGTTCCCGGATAAGCCGGGCCAGCGTCGAAAAGCGCTCACCGACAATGGAATGGTGCGGCGATACCCGGTCGTAAGGCAGCACTTCCCAGGCTGGAAAGCGCCACAAAAGTTTCGCTTCATCCTGCAGGAAAAAGGCCAGCTCTTCCGCCAGCTGACGGTAGCTGCGCAGATCAGGGCAAATGTAAACATGCAGCCCGCGCTTGCGGGCGGTTTGCGACAATTGCCAGGCGAGGCCGGATGGATGGATCGAACCTGTCATGGGCGCGGAATCATGCCGGAAATTATATTTGATGCAAAAAGTGCGTGATTTTTTTCTCTGGTTCCGGCTTTGCCGGGTTATGCTAATCTGCGGCGTATGGTGAAGAAAGGGAAGCAGCATGCCGGCGTTATCAAGCCTTCCGACGTCAAGGTTCGGAAAAAGTTTGCGCCGCCTGAGCGCAGGCACAAGTCAGCCAGGGATTACGACCGCAAGAAGCTGAAGGAGCAGGATTTGCGTGAGACAGCAGACGAATGCTGAATACACGGAATCACGACCGGGATGCGGCGGGACTGACTTATGTTTATCCCGTCATTTCAAGGCGCGCCGGCGGCATTTCGATCGGCGTCAACCTGAATCCGAACAATGCCTGTAACTGGCACTGCGTTTATTGCCAGGTGCCGAACCTGATTCGGGGCTCGTCACCCGAGATTGACATACCTTTGTTAGGCAGTGAATTAAGCGGATTTATCCATCATGTTTTGCATGGCGATTTCATGCAAAAACATGTGCCGGAGGATTGCCGCAGGATTTGCGATATCGCCATATCGGGCAACGGCGAGCCGACCGGTTGTAAACAGTTCGATACGGTGGTGGAGACGATTATCTCAGTGCTGCGAGATACGGATTTGCTTGGACGCATTCCTGTCGTGCTGATCACCAACGGCTCATATGTGCACCGTCCCGAGGTTCAGAAAGGGCTTGTAATAATGGCTGAGTACAGGGGCGAAGTATGGTTCAAGGTGGATGCGGCCACCGATGAAGGCATTGCGCGTATCAACGGCGTGAAGTTGAGCCCCGGGCACCTGAAACGACAATTGATGCTTACGACGGAACGGTGCCCGACCTGGATTCAGACCTGTATGTTTAACTGGGATGACGCCCCGCCCGAGGCCAGCGAAGTGACGGCCTGGCTTGAATTCCTGGCAGATGTGATTCGCGATGACATTGCTCTTGAAGGCGTGCTGCTCTATGGCGTGGCCCGGCCCTCGATGCAGCCTGAGGCCGCGCATGTATCGGCGGTGAGTGCCGACTGGATGCTAGGCATGAAACAGCGGGTTGAAGCGCTCGGCCTGCCGGTGCGTTTGAGCCTGTAGAACCACTTATTGCACGGTCTTGATGATGTTTCCAAGGAATGGTTTACCCATGTTGTCCATATTGTCCGAGGTCCAGCATATTCCTTGATGTCCATTCCCGTCCACTGTTAACGCACGTTTTTGATTATCATGCCGGGCTTGGGCGATTCATTCAGGTCCATGCCGTTTAAAGCGGCCAGTTTGTCGGCGGTGAAGCGCCCAAGAATATGATGGCTCCGTTGTGCCAGCACATGCCAGCTGTCGCCTCGCCGCCAGGTGTGAAGATGAATCCGGGGAATATCACCGTCGCGTTTGGGGTCGTAATGGCGGAAGGAAGCGGCGATGGACTCAAAGTCCGCACGGTATGCCTTGAACTTAGCGCCTCGGCTGTAGGCCAGCAGAATCCAGGCCCTGGGTCCGTCCAGCGCCACCGTGGCCAGCACGCGCGCCTGGCCGACCTGTTTGGCGGAGGCGTTGACGATGGCCTGCGTTACCTTAAAGCCGTTTCTCTGTGTCTTTTTCAATGCTTCAAGCGTGCGCCCGGGAAAGAGTTCACGAAGCACCTGCTTACCGCTTTGGCGCTTTTGCAGTTCCTTCAATTGAAGGATAAAGAAGGCCTTTTTTCGGCGCAGGCGCGCGGTGAGCGCCTGCGGTGAATTTTTGATGGCCCAGTTTGCGGGAAACTCAAGCTGGATACCCAGCTTGGGATGCAGGAATTTTTGGCCGACGATTGCTCCCTGCTCGGGGCTGTCGCCGTACGGGTATCCGTCCAGCGCGGCAAGCATGGCTTTATGACCAATTTCAGTGAGTTCGCTTTGATGAGCGGCGACCTCGGCCACGGCCTGCTCGATGCGTTTTTTTGTCTCCGGATGGCTGGCGAAGGCGCCGTGGTATATTTCGGGCGCCTTGCCGGTGACGTCCTTTGCTTCCCGAATACGCAAATCCTCCAGCCGTTGCAGGGTTTGAAGAATTCGGGTGGTGGCGTGGACATCGTAGCCTGCCCGGGCGATGTATTTGATCGAAAGTTCGTCGGCCTGAAGTTCATCCTTGCGGCCGTAACCCTGAATTACGGCCAGGGCGAGCAAATCCGACAACTGCCCCGCCGCCTGGGGAATGGGCAGGAAAATGGAGGCCACGGCCATACCGAGCCGGTAGCCCTGGGCTTGCGTATAACGCTGGACCGCGTGCCTGGCGGTCACATGACCGATTTCATGGCCGAGCACGGCGGCCAGCTCCGCTTCGCTGTTCAGATGAACCAGCAGTCCGCGGTTGATATAAATATAGCCGCCGGGCAGGGCGAAGGCGTTGATTGTCGTATTGTCCACGACATGAAAGCGATAAAACAGTTCCGGCCGGTCGGAAACCGCCGCTACGCGCTGTCCTACCTGACTGACATATTTGACAAGCGGATCGTCGCCCGGCAACAGCGGCATCTGTTTGGCCACTTCCACCGCCGCCTGCCGTCCAAGCGCCAGTTCCTGCTTTTCACTCATCAGCACGAATTCCTGCTTGTTGCTCACCGGATTGGTGGCGCAGGCGGGCAGGATCAGGGCCAGGGCGAGCGCGAGGAAAGAAAGGCGCGGCATGGTCATGGAGAAAGTATTTCCAGGTCGGCGGGGCTGTGCAACGTGAGATAAAGTTCACCGGAGCGACCCCGCCGGATCACCCCGTGTACGAACACCGCCTGACCCTTATGGATAAGGGGGGCATGGCTGAACCATTTGCGATAAGTGCGCGGAATGCTTACCCCAAGCCTGCTCAGGCGGAAGAAATACCGTGAACGGCTGACATAGCGTACCGTACCGCACACGACGCGGAACTGGCCGATGTTTCTTGCCGTGACATGCCTGGCGGCAAGCATGGAAAAGCGCCGGGTATGCCAGATGCCAAGCTTCTTTTCGCGCGCCGTGCGTTCCAGCGCAACCAGCGTCTTCGCCCATTTCAGGTTGGGCGTGAAGATGTAGGCATGGGCAAGGCCAAGGCGGACCATTTCTCCGTTCACCCAGGTACCGCCAGGCAGCCAGACCTGCGCCAGCGTTCTGCCGTAGATATCACGCCGCTCAACGTCGAATCCAAGCCGCACGGTCTTGCCGGCGATCAGTCGTGTCAGTCCCCGTGTTGCTTCATCTCCCATGACTTGGCCGGATTTGTCCTGATGCGCAACCTCGGGTGTGTTGATGCCAAGCAGGCGGATCCTTTCTCCAGCGGCGGTTTCGAAGGTGTCGCCATCAAAAATGTAGCCCACATGTACCCAACGACTTTGTCCGATAACGGAAAAGGTGCCCGCCCGCGCCGGCATGAAGGCGTAAAGAAGCAGAAACAGGAGGCAGGCGGACCGTGTGAGAAGACGCAACATGCCGGCAGTATAGCGCAGGAAACAGATATCGCGTGGAAAAGGTCGGAAACATTTTTGGCTATTCTCCGCGATCCGGGCTAAAATCCATATATGCCGCATCAATCAGGGAATGCCTTAAAAGGCTTCCGGCCTTTTGTCCTGTTCAAGCCGCTGTTTTTTGCCATATTTGTTCCGCTGAGTCTGTTGATCGCCGGTCTGGCCGTGTGGTATTGGCAGGCGCAGGAAAGCATCGTGCTTGAGCATTATCGCACCGAGGCGCGACACCATGTGGAGGGCCAGTTAAACCGCGTCGGCCGTTTCTACCGGCAGGCAGGCGCCATGCTGCTCGCACTTGCCAGAGACAGGGAAATCATTCCGGCCATGGATGGCGATCATACGGCATTGACGGGGATGCAGCGCCTGTTCACCGATGTGATCGAAGCCTCCGGATTGTACGACCAGATCAGGCTGCTGGACAGGCAGGGCCACGAAGTCGTACGTGTGGAGCGCAGGGCCGGTTCTGTGCATGTTGCTGCCACCGGAGAGCTTCAGAACAAGGCTGCGCGAGACTATGTGCAACGGGCGCTGTCCGTACAGACAGGAGAAATCTATATATCCCCGTTTGATCTCAACATGGAACATGGCCGGGTGCAACAGCCGTTTAAGGCCACGGTACGCTTTGCCACGCCGCTGGCGCTTTCGCAGGAGGGAAGGCGGCACGGCTTGCTGGTGCTGAACCTGGCCGGAATGCCGCTCATGAAACGTGAGTTGAACGAAACCATTCTTACCGGCGAACATCTGCTGATGAATTCCGGATCATCCTACTGGTTTGACCGTGTCGACGGCGGCCTGAACGTTACTTCAGATGCCGTGGACGCCACCGTATTGCCACGGCGGTTTCCGGCTGCATGGCGGCGTATTGTGCGGCAACGGAGTGGTCAGTTTCTCACGCCAGCGGGCCTGTTCACCTATGGAATTAAAACATCGGCCATGGAGTTGAAACACGTCGCCAGCGGGAAACAACCGTGGCATGTCGTATCCTTCGCATCACAGGCGGCGCTGGCTGCCAGCATCGGCAGAACCCGTGCATTTGTTCTGCCGGTCTCCATCGTATGTATCTTGCTGACAGGCGCGGTCTCGTTCGCACTGTCCGGCTGGGCTGCAAACCGGAGAGACGCCCTGCAAAAGTTGCGCAGCAGTGAAGAATTGTTCCGTCATCTTGTGGATCTGAATGCCGACCCCATGCTGATTCATCATCAGAACAGAATCGTTTATGCAAATCCGGCGGCAATCAAGCAACTTGGTGAAAATTCATTGGGTAAAATCCGTGATACGGAAGTGCTTGGCCGTTTGCATCCGGATGATCGTTCTCTGGCTGTCTCCCAACTGGAACAGGCGGCTCGGGAAGGCGTGCGCACGAATCCGGTCGAAGTGCGCTTCCGGCGGCTTGATGGACAGTGGATCACGATTGAATGGGTGTCCTGTCCGTTCGAATTTGAGCACAGGTCTTCGGTTCTTTCAGTGTGGCATGATATCACCGAGCGCAAGCGGGTCGATAAAGAGCGCGAACGTCTGTTGTGTGAGAATCAGAGGTTGTCGCAGGGATTGATCCGGTCCCGGGAGGAGGAGAGGAAAAGGGTGGCCCGCGCTCTGCATGACGACATCGGCCAGATACTGACCGCCATGCAGATGAAGGCGGCTTTCGTTTCAAGCCACTGTAAGGACAAAAAATGTTCCGTCGTCATCAGGGAAGTGAACGAAATACAGCACCTGGCCGCCGGCCTGATTGACACCGTTCGTGGCCAGTTGAAAATGCTACGTCCACCGCAACTGGACGAAATTGGGCTGAAGGGAGCGCTCCAGTCCATGGTTCAGGAATGGCGGGGCAATACCGGTATTGATTACCACCTGACCGTTACGGATGCGGCGAACGGTCTGGATGCCGAAACACAGATCAATCTCTACCGCATGGTGCAGGAGGCGCTGAGCAATGTAGCGCGGCACGCCGGCGCATCCCGGGTGAGCATCCATCTGCGTGTGGTGAGTGGAGGCATTCGTTTATCTGTTAAGGATAACGGCCGCGGTTTCGACCCGCGAGCCCCAACGGAGGGCATCGGGCTTGCGGGCATGCGTGAGCGTGCGGCGGCGCTGGGTGGGGAAATGCGGATCGAATCGACGGTGGGCGAGGAAACGCGACTGACTTGCCGCATTCCGCCCCCTTCCGGTGTACAGGCGTACGGAAAAGACCGATAAAATATAAGCCAGCAGCCGATAGATATTCGCCGAAAAATCACCTATAATTCATACCATATTGGTTCAGTATGAATGAAGTGACGGATAAAATAATGGTTTGTGTTCAACTGGTGGATGACCACGCGATTGTGCGCCAGGGCCTTCGCGGCGTGCTGGAAGGCGACGCCGATATTAGCGTCTGCGTGGAGTCGGCCTCGGGCGAGGAAGGCTACGGTCATTATTTCGAGTACAAGCCGGACGTTATGGTGCTGGATATCGCCATGCCTGGCGAGGGCGGGCTGTCCATGCTGCATCGCCTGCTGCGCCGCGACCCGGATGCCAGGGTGCTGATTCTCAGCATGTACGACGATGAACTGATTGCCACCAAGGCCCTTGAGGCCGGTGCGCGGGGGTTCGTGAGCAAGGGAGCTCATCCCGGCCTGATTCTCGAAGCGGTGCGGGAAGTAGCCGCGGGAGAGCTGTTTATTGAAAATCGTATCGCACGGAAAATGGCGCTGCGCCGCGCCGGCAGGGACAAGGGGCTATACGCCCTGACCCGGCGTGAATTTGAAGTGTTCCATCTGCTGGCGAGCGGCAAAGACGTGCGGGAGGTTTCCACGGCCCTGAATCTGAGCCCCAAAACGGTGGGCACGCACCGCACCCGCATTATGGGCAAGCTGGGATGTAAAAATACCGCTCAACTGACCCGGCTGGCCATACGCCATGGCGTCATTCAGCCCTGATGTTATTCCGGCTTGGTAGCGGCTCTGGCGGCGCTCCCCGCTAGGGGTATTCCCTAGAACATTCAGGCTGTATTCCGATTTCCCTCCCTCACCGGAACAACTATACTGAATTTATGGATAATGAAGGCGGGCGATGCCGTTGCCGTTATGATGTGGCGAAGCTGCCGTCTGCTCGTGCGGGGCAGGCAGGCGGATACGCTTTTGTGACAGACGTGCGAGGCCAGCATGGCTAAAATGGTAAGGCCGGATTTGCGCGGTGTAATGGATTCGCTTCGGCATGGCCTTGCGGATACGGACAAGCCGTTGCGTACCGCGCTGGTGTTGCTCGCCATCATCTTCTGCACAGAGGTGGCCATCATGGGTGTTTTTTCCCTGATACATGCCGAGGCCTGGATGCATCCCTTTGTGTTTACCATGGGCGATCCCGTTCTGCTGGGCCTGGTGGCGGGCGTACTGATCTGGTTTCTGGTCGTTATTCCACAGCGGCGTATCATAAGGCGCACATCCAGGCTCAACCGGCTGCTGTATTTCCTGAGCCATATCAATCAGGTGTTGCAGCGCCAGGCGGATGAACAAAGGATCTTTCAGGATGTATGCGCCGCCGCCGTTGATCCCGGGGGTTTTCACTTTGCCTGGATCGGATTGCACGAGGCCAAGGCCGACGGCCTGAGGGCCGTGGCGAAGGCGGCCCGCAGCGATACCTGCCTTGACGATGTGAAACAGGTTGCCGGCGATTGTGTTCCGTGCGTGCTGGCCGCGGAGGCGGTGGCAAATGGCCGGCCGGCGCATTGCAATCTGATGACCGAAACCCGGTGCCGCGCCGCCTGGCGCGAGCCCTTGATCGCACATGGCTGCCGTGCCGCCGCCGCCTTTCCGGTGCGGCGGGAGCATGAACGGATTGGCGCATTTTGCGTCTATGCCGATGAGGACGGTTTTTTTAACGAGGATGAAATCAGAATCCTGGAAGAAGTGGCGGATGATATTTCGCACACATTAAGCCGCCTTGCGGCCGATGTGCGGCGCACCCGGGCGGAGGCCGATCTAAAAAATCACCTGGAGGAACTGGAACGCTTCCAGAAGGCCACGGTGGCCCGCGAGTTCCGTCTCAAGGAGCTGCGCGATATGGTCAAGCAGTTGAAGAGCGAAAACGGCAAGTCGTGAGATTCCTTTGCTTTAGTCGCAATGACGCCTTCAGCAAGGCATCGGTTTTTCCCCATGCCGTGGGCAAGATGTGCAAAGCCCGGGACTAACTCCTCGCTTCTGGCGATACTTTACGCTGCTGTTCGGTGGCATGGCGCTGGCCATTGCCGCGTTCAGCTACGCTTTTTATCAGGAAGAGGTCACAAACAAGCGTCAACAATCCATTACACGCGACATGCACCACGTGGAGATTCAGCAGGCCATTCTGGTCGATGCCCTGGCTAGCGCCTTTGACGCCCTGTCGTTTATTGGCGATCAGGTACGCCAGCATCGGCCATTTTCAGACCCGGATGGCCGACGGCGGCTGGGGAAAGAGTTTGTTTCCTTTCTGAAAAGCATGCCCGGCTTTGACAAGGTGCGTCTGATTGATCTTCAGGGCCACGAATTTATCCGCGTCAACAACCGGATCCGCCCGGGTCCGCGCCTCATCCCCGCAGCCGGGTTACAGGATAAATCCGGCCGTTACTATTTCATTGATGCCACGCATCTGGCGCGTGGCCAGATGTATCTTTCCGCCCTGGACCTGAACATGGAGCATGGCGAGGTGGAGCGACCGCTCAAGCCGATGATCAGGCTGGCCATGCTGGCCTTTGAAGGGAATCGCAAGGCCGGCGTTGTGGTACTCAATCTGAAGATGGGCAAGGTGCTGGAACGCTTCCAGCAGGTGAACCACGCGGATGAGAGCGAGGCCTACCTGCTGAGTCAGGACGGCTATTTTCTTTCCAGTCCGCATGCCGGCTGGAACTGGGGCTTTATGCTGGCGGAGCGGCATAATCAGCGCTTTGCCGCCCTGTTCCCGAAAGCATGGCAGCACATATCCGGCCGGGGCCGGGGGCAAATTGAGGCAGGGGGTAACCTGTTCACCTTTGTCACATTTGATCTGCTGAAGGCTCTGAACGGGCTGCCGGATCATCCGGTAAAGGCCGTTGCGGGTCACCATCGCTATATCATCGTCTCACGGTTTTCCGGCATGGCCCTGACGCGGTTGATGGCACACGAACGCCGGTTGTTTTTGACCGGCAGTACGCTGCTCACGCTGGCCGCGTCCCTGTTTGCCTGGAAGCTGGCCCAGCTCCATACGCGACAGGTCCAGGCCCGGGAATTGCTGGCCACCTCACGTAGGAAACTGGCGCACGTAATGTCCACCACCCCGGCCGTGCATTACGCCTGCCTTGTAAAGGGAGAATGCTTCACTCCCACCTTCGCCAGCCCCAATCTGAAGGGACTGTTCGGCTGGGACCCCGATGCGGTGATCGGTGATGCAGAATGGTGGGGTCTGAACCTGCATCCCGAAGACCGTGACCGGGTTGTCGAGGGACTCCATGCCGCGCTGGGCGAAGGCAGGGGGAACTACGTCCACGAATATCGCTTCCGGCACACCGGCGATCATTACCTGTGGGTGCATGATGAGTTGACTATCGAACACGATGCGGGTGGCAGGCCGGTGGAAATCGTCGGAAGCTGGCTGGACATCACCGAACGCAAAAAGGCCGAGGAAATGATCGAGTCGTCACTGAAGGAAAAAGAGGTGCTGCTGCGCGAGGTTCACCACCGGGTAAAGAACAACATGCAGATTATCTCCAGCCTGCTGAAGTTGCAGGCCGCTCAGGTGAAGAATGCACAGCTTCAAGCCCTGTACCGGGACAGCCAGAATCGCATCCACACCATGTCCCTGGTGCACGAGCAGCTCTATGCTTCGGAGAGCCTGAACACGATCCGCAGCCATGCCTACCTGGAAAATATTGTCGCCAGTCTGGTGAAATCCAGCAGCGTTCCGGCGCAGAATATCGCCGTACGGGTGGATACCGGGGATGTCGCCCTGAGCATGGACGAGGCTGTCCCCTGCGGCCTGATTATCAATGAACTGGTGACAAACGCCCTGAAATACGCCTTTCCGGAAGGCAACGGCGAAATTACCGTCAGCCTGACCATACCGGATAAAGAGCATCGGCTGCTCCGGGTCCATGATAACGGATGCGGCCTGCCGCCGGGCATGGACATCCACGCGGCTGAAACGCTGGGCCTGCAACTGGTTGACACGCTGGCAACGCAGCTTGACGGTGAATTAACGATAAACTGTGAGCGCGGCACGGATATCCGAATTCTGTTTCCGGCCGGCAAGGAGGAAAACGCATGAGCAGGGCGCGTATTTTGGTGGTCGAGGATGAAGGCATCATTGGCAAGGACATTGAACATGCCTTGAAGCAACAGATGTACGAAGTGTGTGCGCGGGTGATGACGGGCGCCGACGCCATCGAGAAGGCCAGGAAACTTAAGCCTGATCTGGTACTGATGGATATCGTGCTCAAAGGAGATATGGACGGTATCGAGGCGGCCGGCGTGATACAGCGGGAGATGGATATCCCGGTAATTTACCTGACTGCGTTTACAGACTCTGAAAAAATAAAACGGGCCAGTACGACGGAGGCATTCGCCTATATCGTGAAGCCCTTCGAGGACCGCGAGATGCACAGCAATATCCAGATGGCGCTGTACAAGCATGCCATGGAGCAGCGCCTGAAAAAGGCGCTGGACGAGAGCCGGCGGCTGAACAAGATTTGCGTTGATCGTGAATTTCGCATCAAGGAGTTGCGGGATAAAAACGCGGAACTTCAGCAGCGGATCATGCGCCTGAAAGGTGAAAAGCCATGAAGTTACCAAAGGCAGATGGAGGCGACAAAATGGCTGAATTTCGGGGGGGGGGGTAGACTTGCATGTGAATCTTGTCAAGTCCGTAATCGCCGCCAGCCTTGACGCTATCGTTTGCGCTGATGAAGACGGCCATATAATCCTGTGGAACAGGGCGGCCGAAATCATGTTCGGTTACCCGGAGGCCGAGGCGCTAGGCCGGCCGCTCACCATGCTGCTGCGCGAGGAAGACCGTGCCGCACATCTTGCCGGAATCCGGCATTTCCTGAAAAGAGGCAGGCCACATCGGTTAATTGGCAAGGTGACGGAGACGTTTGGCCTGAGAAAGGACGGTGTCATCTTTTCCAAGGAGATGAGCCTGGCGGCGGAAAAGCTCGAGGGCAAATGGGTCTTTACAGCCATCATGCGCGATATCAGCGAGCGCAAACGAACAGAGGATGCGTTGCGCCGCGAGCAGGCGCAACTGGACGTCCTGCTGGATGTCAGCCGTCAGGTCAACGCATCGCTGGATAGTTCAGTTGTCAGACGGACACTGGTCAAATCAGCCGCCCGCCTGATGAACGCCACATCGGGAGCTGCCGGCCTGATTCAGGATGGCCGTATGGTTTTCAGGGAATACCGTCAGGGAGATCAATGGATCGCCGTTGACTATGTATTTGAACCGGGCTATGGCGTTCCGGGTTATGTCATGCAAACCGGAAAGCCATATATCAGCAACGATGCAGAACATGATGCACATGTTGTCCCGGAAATCAGGCAGGCACTGGATTTCAGTCAGCTCATCGATGTGCCCATTCTCGGCCATTCAGGGGAATTGCTCGGCTGTTTTGAGATTCATGATCCCGTAGATGCGCGCCCATTTGACGATACCGATGTCAAACTGCTTGAAGGGCTGGCTGCGAGTGCAGCCGTGGCACTGGAAAATACGCGCCTTCTTGAAGAACATGAGTGTCATCTTCGTTTACTGCATGACAGCGAGCAGAGATTCCGTGCGATTAGTGATGATGTGCTGGATACGTCCAATGTGGGGATATTTATTCTTGATGCGGATTTCAATGTGGTCTGGATCAACCGGGCCCTGGAGCTTTATTTCGGTCTGAAAAGGGAGAATGTGCTTGGCAAGGACAAACGTCGACTTCTCCGTGAACATATCAGGGGTATCTTTGCAGATCCGGAACGCTTTCAGGAGATTGTATTCAAAACATACGATGATAATACCTACGTTGAGCATTTTGAGTGCCATGTGTTGGCGGCCGAGGGGCGCGAGGAACGCTGGCTTGAGCATTGGAGCCAGCCCATTGAATCCGGTCTGTATGCCGGAGGCCGGGTAGAACATTATTCCGACGTCACCGACCGCAAGAGGGCTGAGGCAGAGCTCAGGCAGAAGCTCGATGAGATCGAGCGCATGAACCGCCTGATGGTGGGGCGCGAACTGAAAATGGAAGAGCTGCGCAGGGAAATCCGGCGGCTCAAAGAGGAAATTACCGAGCTGCGCCCGGGGTGAATGCAATGACTGACTCGAACCGAACCCGTATCAAAGCGCTGGAAGCCGAAGTCAAACGACTGAAAGCGAAACTGTCACGGGCCAAAGCGAACACGGAAGAGCAGGGCAGGGCGCGCCAGGCCATGCTTTTCATGCTCGAGGACATGAATGAATCCCGGGCGGCGATTGAAACGGCCAAACGGGAGTGGGAAACCACCTTCGACGCTGTCAGCGATCCCATTTTTTTGCATGATTGCGATGGCAGCATCATCCGCGCCAACCGCGCTTATGCCGAACATGCCGGTTGCTCGATCGAGGCCATGATCGGGAAACGCTACTGGGATGTATTTCCGAAAGGCGGCAGCCAGTCTGCGGCCTGCCATGCGGCACCACAGAACGGCGAGACCGAAGAGGAAATCACGCTTGAATCCGGTGAGACCTTTCTCTCCCGCGCCTATCCGGTGCTCGATGATAAGGGAAAATGCATCTATACCATTCATCTGCTGCGCGATATCAGCGAACGCAAGCACGCGGAAATTGCCATTGAACAAAGCAGGAATGAATTCAGGGCGGCTCTGGAAGCCACCATTGCGGCGGCGGGCAAGGCCGTGGGAGCGAGAGACCCGTATACGGCCGGTCACCAGTTGCGGGTGGCGCAGCTGGCCGGCGCCATCGGGCGTGAACTGGGCCTGGAGGAGGCGTGTATCAAGGGTATCTCCATGGGCGCCATGATTCACGACATCGGCAAGATCCATATTCCCGCCGAACTGCTCTCCAAGCCGGGCAGGTTGACCGAAATCGAGTTTTCCATGATGAAGACGCACACGGAAGTCGGCTACGATATTCTCAGGGATATTCCTTTTCCATGGCCGGTGGCGGATATCGCCCATCAGCACCACGAACGGCTGGATGGTTCCGGCTACCCTCAGGGCCTGAAGGATAATGACATCTGCCTGGAGGCTCGTATCGTCGCCGTGGCTGATGTGGTGGAGGCGATGAGTTCCCACCGTCCCTACCGGCCGGGCCTGGGCATTGACAAGGCACTGGGCGAAATTCGCAATCACGGGGGTAAATTCTATGATTCACGGGCGGTGGATGCCTGTGTGCGACTGTTCACCGAGAAACGCTTCAAATTCGTATAAAAGGCGCCAGGAGCCTGTGGGATTGACGGAATCCAAGCACGTTCTTGATGATGCCGAAGACCGGTTCCACCGTGCATTTGCGTTTGGCATAAATCTCTTTGCCTTGTTTGCCCTGTAAGTCGTACTGCATACAGGCAACAAGGTCATTCGCATCGGGTTTCGGCATATCCTGGTTGTCCATGAAACGCTCCAGCAAGGGCGGATGGTGTGATTCACGCTTGCTGGCAATCAGCGGAGCAATCTCATGCTCATGCTCATGACAATGCTTTACATTCTTTTCACTGAAATACCCCGTGTCGGTCACCAGCGTGTGAAAATTGGGGTCAGGTCTAGGATTGAAGTATCTATTTTAATTCATGACCACCTTTCCTTTCTCAAACATAGTAATAGTTGTGTTGTGCTACATTTTATGATAATATGACACATATGGAGGTTTTGTCATGAAAGCAATATCCATTCGTAAAATGCGCAGCGAGTTGGGCCATTTGGGTCAACTGGTGGATGAGGAAGGCGAAGTGGTTGTGACCAAACACGGCAAACCTATTGCGCGTCTGTTGCCGTTGAAAGGTGCGCGGCCGATGCCGGACCACGCCCCTCTCCGCTCCCGAATGCCGATATTGAAAACACCGAGTTCCGGATTGATTCGCGAGGATCGGGACGAGCGCTGATGCTGATTTATCTCGATACCAGCGCTCTGGCTAAATGGTATCTGAATGAGGAAAATAGCGATGCATTTGCTGACTGGATCGGGAAACAGGACGATGTGCATATCAGCAGTCTGACTGCTACGGAAATGCGCTGTCTTCTCGCCCGCCGCAAGCGGGAAGGTGATATTTCAACCGAACTCGAACAGCAAATTTTTGCCGCGTTTACCGAAGATATGGAACATGGATATCTCTCTCTACATGCGCTCAACCATGAGCATGCCATGGCTGCTATTCGGCTCATTGATCAATTGCCACAGCATGCATTACGAACTCTGGATACCATGCATCTTGCGATTGCCCGCGGCATCGGGGCAGGCACGATTGCTACGGCAGACCACATCATGTCCGAAGCGGCCAAATCAATGGCTATGGATGTGGTGATGTTTTGACTTATTTGAACATCCCCAAAAACGGCATGATGGATAGATAGAGAATCAGGAGTACTGCCGCCAGATAGATGGCGGCAAGCAGCGGGGCCTCCCTTACCTTGTCCAGGACGGTTCGCTGCTCACCCTGTTGCCGCAGTTGTTCGTATGTCTGTCTTGCACTTTTCCGGCGTTGTTGCTGATAGGCGTCAATCAACGATCTGGCCTCTTCCAGTTGTTCCTCACCGTGCAGCCAGATGGCAGGCAGAGAGATGCCCCAGCTACCGGCGCCGGTTTCATAGAAATCGATGCCGTGGTCGTGCAACAGTCCACGTACCTCATCGGCTTCATCCGCCGGAACATTGCGTAGCCTGAACAGCAATTCAGCCATGCGTTTTTACATGTTTGGTCAAGAACCTATCCAGTTGATCCGCAAAAGATTTTCAATTATTTCGATCTTGTTTTGATAGTCAGCTGTTGGCAAGTTTATAGAGCATATATTGATTGAGGCTAACGCCTTCCGTCTTGGATTCCAGCGCCAGCCGCGCATGCAGACTTTTCGGCATGCGAAGGGTGATCTTACCGCTGGCGCTGGGGATGCCGGAAGGCGCCGGAACCGGTCTGTTCTCGGCATTCAATGCTTCAAGATAGGATTCAACGGCAACCCGCACCTCGCGCACGGCTTCTTCCTCACTGTTACCGAAAGCCGAACAACCCGGAAGATCGGGCACGATAGCGATATAGCCTTCATCTTCATCACTGTAGAAAATTTCAAACGGATAACGCATATCAGCCTCCATACTTGTCCATCATTTCAATGAGCTGCCGCACCTGGTATGGCTTGGCTTTGCCCTTTATGTCCTGAAAATTGAGCAATACAGGTTCATCTGGCCGGGCATAGGTTCGATGCGATCCGGACTGTCCACGCAATCGAAAACCAATATTTTCCGCTATTTTGCAAACGTCATCAAAACGCACATTAGCTGGATTGTTTCGTATTGCCCGGACCAGCTTTTCCAGTTTACTCATGCCGATATGGTATCATATATGGTGGCGTAGTAAACTAGAAATTCTTTTTATACATGCCGGGCCAAGAATCTATCCAGCTGATTGGCGACCAGTATCAGCGGCACGCCGGTACGCCTTGCCGCCCTGAACAAAATATCCTTGATGACCACGGGACAAGCATCCGTATCGACCCATATCTTTATGTCACATATACAACGGGGCATTGTTGTTTTCCCATTTACAAACTCTCCATTTTCATCGTACATTGATACAAGCTGGCAACATTGACAATCATTGTATGTGCCCGCAGGTAAAAAGATGTGTTGCTATTGTCGGTTCTTCTCAATACAGTGCCGCCACTTCAAGCGGCTTCTCTCTGATCGTTCGCCGCTCCTCCGCGAATCGCGGGATGTAATAACACGCCAGACCCAGATCAGTCCGGTTATCTCCGGCGGGTCGGCATTGGAATGTAATAACATGACATTTGAAAAACTCGGACTCTCGGAAGAGATCCTCCGCGCTGTGCGCGGGCAGGGGTATAGCAAGCCCACACCTATCCAGGCGCAGGCGATTCCTGTCATTCTGGAGGGGCGCGACATCATGGCCGCGGCCCAGACCGGAACCGGCAAGACTGCCGGATTTACGTTGCCGATACTCAAGCGGCTGCAAGACAAACAGGCCGGGCATGGCAAGCGGCCAATCCGCGTGCTTGTTATCACGCCCACACGCGAACTCGCCGCTCAGGTGGGTGAGAGCATTGCCACCTACGGTCAATACCTGTCAATGCGTTCGACTGTTATTTTTGGTGGTGCAGGCATTCAGCCACAGATCACCAAATTGCGTCGCGGCGTGGATATTCTTGTCGCCACGCCGGGGCGCCTGCTTGACCTGGTCAACCGGAAAGCAGCCGATCTGTCCAGGGTAGAGATGCTGGTCCTCGATGAAGCGGACCGCATGCTCGACATGGGCTTTATTCACGACATCCGCAAAGTGCTGGCGTTGTTGCCGAAAAATCGCCAGAGCCTGCTGTTCTCGGCGACTTTCTCCAACGACATCAAGAAACTCGCCAGCGGCATGTTGCACTCGCCGGTGCTGGTCGAGGTGGCGCGCAACGAAACGGTCGGGCTGATCCATCAGGTGGTGCATCCGGTCGGAAAGTCGAACAAGCGCGCTCTGCTTTCTCATCTGATTACCAGTCAGGACTGGAGACAGGCGCTGGTATTTACCCGAACCAAACACGGCGCCAATCGCCTGACCGAGCAACTTGGCAAGGATGGCATTCATGCTGCGGCGATTCACGGCAACAAGAGCCAGACAGCGCGCACCAGGGCGCTGGCCGGTTTTAAACAGGGTAAAATTCGGATCCTGGTTGCCACGGATATCGCAGCACGCGGGCTGGACATCGACCAGCTGCCGCATGTTGTGAACTACGAACTGCCGCATGTGCCGGAAGATTATGTGCACCGTATCGGGCGCACCGGCCGCGCCGGGCGTACCGGTGAGGCTCTGTCGCTGGTCTGCGGCGAAGAAATGAATCTGTTGGCGGGAATTGAGAAGTTGATTCGCAAGAGGGTTTCGGTTGTCGAAGTGCCGGGATTTACTCCTGATTCAGCAGCCTTGAGCGGGCATAATGAAGGGGTCCGTTCAGGATCACGGAGTCGGCATTCGCGAAATCAGTCTTCGCGCAAGGGGCAGGGCGGACAGGGCAAGGCATCGTATCCGGGCGGTTCCCGGTCGCGTCGCCGGCATCGCCGCGCCCGGTCGGCGCCCACAGCATAATTCGCGGATGATTTTCTGCGTCAGAAGGCTTGCCGTGGCGGTGAGAGGTGTTCCACGATCATCCGGGTCGCCTGGTCTTTTTTCAACTGGTCACGGGGCAGAATGAAATTCGCGCATTCCGCATAGAGCGGATGGCGAACCCTGGCCAGCTCGCGCAGTTTTTCCAGCGCATCGCCGGCGGCTACCAGCGGACGGTTCGTATCGCCTTCAATGCGCCGGGCCAGAAATTCCGGTTCGGCCTTCAGCCAGATGACCGGAGGATGCTGTTTCAGCAGCACGCGATTCTCCGCCGACAGCACAACGCCGCCGCCGGTGGCAATCACCGCTCGCCGCCGGATGGCTTTGCTCAGCGCCTTGTGCTCCAGCCTGCGGAACTCGCATTCTCCATGGCGCGAGAAAATTTCAGGAATACCCAGGCCGGTTTCTTTTACGATGTATTCATCCAGATCGATCAGCGGGAGTTCAAGACGGGTTGCAAGCCTTCTGCCGATGCTGCTTTTGCCCGAACCCATAAGCCCGATTAACACAACACGGGGAACCACCTTTTCTCCTTTTCCTCCGGCCGGTCCGGCAATTCGCGATTATGGCGTTGTAGAGGAGGTCCCGGTCGGTTCCCGCCCGGCTGTTTCCGGTGCGTTTTGCAATTCAAGCGGTTCCGAGCACTCAGGGCAATCATGCCACTGGGGGAGCTCACTCTTTTTTTCAAGTCCAATGCATATCCGGTTGTCGCATGCGGGGCATTGACCGCTGGCGTTTTCCGCTTCTTCCACCGTTTTCCAGCGTTTGAATGCAACGAGGATACCTGCAATAAAAAAGCCGGGCACCAGGATAAAGTGGGCGATCATGATGGGGATACTGAGAACGGACAGAAGCCAGTAGCCCAGCAGCGCCTTGAGTGCACGCTTTTTTCTCTCCGGGGGCGCGTAAGTGGCAAGGTGCATTTGTGCGGGCCGGTGCTTGCCTGCCTGGCTTACAAACCGGATGTTTCGCGTGATTTGTTCCGTCATATTTATTTCCTTCTATTTGAGCCCGGAGGATTTACAAATCATCCGGACTGCTTAATTGCTGAAACAGATGATGCAGTTCCGGTTTTTTTGACTGGCACCATGACCAGGGGTCTTGCCAGGCGGGTCGCCACGACCGGCAGTGATATGCCCGGCAGCGCTTCCAGGGCGTGCTCGGGACAGCTGGCCACGCACAACATGCATCCAGTGCAGGCATGGGGCTTGAATTCGAGCACGCTGTTTGAGCCGAACGGCCTCAGAGCAAGGGCCTGCGTCGGACACTCTTCCACGCACTGGCCGCAAGCTGTGCAGCGGGCATCCGCCTGGATTGCGCCCAGGGGGATGCCCGGAATGTCGGGTATGGGTGTAAAATTTGGCGCCAGGCGTGGCAGAGCCCGCAAAAAAAGCTGAAGACGAATTGGAAGAGGGGATGTTTCCGGTCCCGTACCATCTTCCCGGCTTGTGGTTTCCTTGAGTTGTGCCGTGGCTTGTGCGGCGGTTTGAACCAGCGTGGGAATCAGGTTGCGGAAAAATGTGCGCCGGGCTGGTTCAGGTTCCCCGGCAGGCGCCTTTTCGTTTTCAGGTCGTTTGATCACGTGCCGGACTTCAAGGTGGACATCAAGCGCATTGTTCAGGGTGGCATAGTTCCGCTCGGTTTGTTTCAGAATCTTCTCGCCATGACGAATGGAACATGTGGCGCATTGTGTGATTCCCTCAACTTCCAGTATGCGTATGCCTTCAGACGCCATGCAGGTGAGCAGCAAAGGATCCCAGCCGGCGTGACACGGTACTTCGACATCGACGGATGCATGCGCGACTGCGCTGCATGCGGTCCGCAGCCGGGTTTTCCCGAGCCTTGCGATCTCACGTGTTTTCTCCATGACTGAAACTGGATAAACGTCGGCGTGCGAGATAGCGTCGGCGGGACAGATGCTGACGCAGGCGGTGCATTTTGTGCAATGTGTTTCGTCCAGCAGAGGGGCGTGGTCCGCGGAAAAGTTGATGGCGTCCGCAGGGCAGGTATCATGACAAAGGGTGCATCCGGCTCCACTGCCTGAAAAGGAACGACCTCGTATATTCAGGCAATTTTCCTGGCAAATATCAGGATATGCGACCATAACACGACAAGTCTGCCACGGAAGTAAATCCGATGCATTATCGGTGTGTAACATGCATTTTACATATTACATTCTTGACAATAAGGGGGCAGTATGGAAACAATCGCCCCATCTGAAGTTTGGCCGAGGGGATGAAGAATGAAAGCATACCGATACCTTATTTTTGCGGGCATGGCCGTATCCGCCATGGCAATGGTTTCGCCAGTTGTTTATGCCGGCGGAGAAATCCGCTGCCTGGTGTGCCATGATTTCACCACCGGAGAGAACAAAATTGGCCCCAGTTTGAAGGGTATTATCGGGCGCAAGGCCGGCACCTATCCGGGGTATGACTATACCTTCACCAAATACATCAAGGGTGAGCCGTGGGTGTGGACCGTGGAAAAGCTGCGCAAGTGGGACAATGACAGCGCGAAAGCGGTCAAGCAATTTACCGGCAACCCGAAGGCGGTGACGAAGATGCCGCGCCAGTCTTATATCGGCGCCGCGGAAGACAGGATTATTTCCTATATCAAGATGGCGAGCCATGGCCCCGTGCCTCCCAGCCAGGCAGGCACGGTTGCGTGTACAATGTGCCATGATTTCTCTATCGGAGTGAACAGGATTGGTCCCAGTCTGAAGGGCGTGATCGGGCGCAAGGCCGGCACCTATCCGGGATACAAGTATAAATTCACCAAGTACATCAAGGGTGAGCCCTGGGTATGGACCGAGGAGAAAATTCGCAAGTGGGACAGCAACAGCGAAAAGGCGATCAAGGAGTTCACCGGTAACCCTGATGCACGCACCCGGATGCCGCCACAGCATCGCACCGGGGCTTCCGAGGATGATATTATCGCTTTTATCAAGATAACCAGCGAGAACCAGGGCAAATAACCATACAGCAGGCTGGCGGAACGGGTGCAGCGTTTTCCGGCTTAAAGTTTGTTGCATTGAATATTGGAGGCGTGAATGACTGAAAAACCGGTTGATCCGAAACGCAGAAACTTCCTGTGGGGCATGGCCTCCGGACTGGGCGCCGCCGGTGCTGCCGGTGCAGCGATCCCCTTTGTGAAAGCGATGATGCCCGCGGCGGATACCCTGGCGGCTTCCACGACGGAATTTGACTTGTCCACACTGGTGCCCGGCCAGCTCGTGGTCATTGCCTGGCAGGGGAAGCCTGTTTTTGTCGTCCATCGTACGAAAGGAATGCTGGACCGTTTGACGGGGCACGAACACAAACTGAAAGACCCGGAATCCCATGCCGACCCCCGCGTGCAGGCGGATTGGATGAAGACGGCCGAACAGCGTCTTACACGCTCCATCAAACCGGAGCATCTGGTTCTGATAGCAAACTGCACGCATCTTGGCTGCATTCCATTATTCAAGCCTACGCCCGGACAAACGGACTGGGGCGACTCGGTGCCACCCGACTGGCCCGGCGGCTGGCACTGCCCGTGCCATGGCTCGCTTTATGATCTTGCGGGGCGTGTATTGGATGGTTCACCGGCGCCGTTTAATCTTTACACGGTTCCGTACAAGTATCTTTCCGAGACGAAGATTCTCATTGGCTAGGAGGTGAAAGGTGATTGAACGCATGCTGAATTCCCGACTGGCGCAATGGCTTGATGAGCGCAGCAAAATCGTGCAAATGACGCGTGCTCATTTCACGGATTATCCGACGCCGAAAAACCTGAATTATATGTGGGGCTTCGGCTCACTGGCGCTTACCGTGCTTATCCTGCAGGTTCTTACGGGCATCCTGCTGTCCATGTTTTACAAGCCAAGCGCCATGGCAACCGTGGGCGGCTACTCCGTGGCATTTGATTCCGTTGAACGCATTATGCGGGATGTGAATTTCGGCTGGCTGATTCGCTACATGCATGCCGTGGGCGCCTCCGCTTTTTTCTTTGTCATTTACATGCATTTCGCCAGGGGGCTGTACTATGGCTCATTCAAGAAGCCGCGTGAATTATTGTGGGTGATCGGCGTGATTATCCTGCTTGTCATGCAGGGCTCGGCCTTCTTCGGTTATCTTTTGCCCTGGGGTCAGATGTCGTACTGGGGTGCGACCGTGATCACCAATCTGTTTGGTGCGGTGCCTGTCGTCGGTGATTTTGTTCTTCAGTTACTGCGCGGTGGTTTCGGGGTGGGCGATCCAACCATTAACCGCTTCTTTTCCCTGCATTTTCTGTTTCCGCTGTTGCTTGTCGCCATTGTGGTGATTCACATTCATGCACTGCACGTCGTCCATTCCAATAATCCTGACGGGATCGACCTTACCAAAAAGGATACCATTCCGTTTCACCCGTATTTTACCGTGAAGGATGGATTCGGCGTGGGCGTGTTCCTGATTATCTATTCCTATTTTGTATTTTTCAACCCGACGGCCTGGGGGCTGTTCATTGAAACGGACAATTTTTCACCTGCCAACGGCTTCCAGACGCCGGCGCATATCGCACCGGTTTGGTATCTCACACCCTGGTACTCCATCCTGCGCTCCTTTCCGGACAAGCTGATGGGCGTGGCCGCCATGGGGCTGTCACTGGTTCTGCTGTTTTTCATTCCATGGCTGGATCGGGCCAGGGTGCGTTCGGCGCGCTACCGGCCCATGTACCGGCAGATGGTGTTTCTGTTTTTTGCCGCGGTGCTGGTGCTGGGCTACTGTGGACACACGCCTCCGAATGAGGTGTTGAAGCTCGTCGGGCGTATTGCAACGGGCATCTATTTCGCATTTTTCCTTTTTCTTCCA
The DNA here is from genome assembly GCA_964628185.1 of uncultured Zetaproteobacteria bacterium. Classification (GTDB taxonomy): domain Bacteria; phylum Pseudomonadota; class Zetaproteobacteria; order Mariprofundales; family Mariprofundaceae; genus CAZVLQ01. The sequence continues at coordinate 25,815 of CAZVLQ010000001.1, forward strand.
ATCGTGAGCAAGTATGAAAAAACAAAACCGTTACCAGAGGAAATATAGCGTGAAATCCCCAGCCATCCCAAGTCTATTCCTCAGCCTCATGCTCCTGGCTTTATCCTTGCCGGGATATGCATCCGAGGAAGGAGCACAGCTTAAACATGCCGGCATCAGCCTGGATCAAGATACCCTGCGCAAGGGTTTGAACGTATTTTCAGAGACTTGCATGAGTTGCCATTCGGCCAAATACATAACCTATCGTGACCTGATGGATTATCCCGAGATCGGACTTTCACGCCCGAACGTAGACGAATTGCGGGGGGGAAAGCCGCTTCTGTCAGGTCTTATCACCGATTTGGCGCCTGCGGATGCCAAGGCGGCATATGGCAAGGTTCCACCGGATCTGTCCGTGATAGCACGCGCCCGTGAGGGTGGCGGCGATTACATCTATTCCATATTGACGGGATTTGCGCATGACCCCAAGGGACGTATCCCGGACGGCAACTACAACCTGTATTTTCCGGGCAACAACATCGCCATGCCGGATCCGTTATCCTGGTTTGATCATGACAAGGCCGATGAAGCTGATCTGAAGGAGCAGGCACGGCAGGTCGCTTCTTTTCTCGTGTTCATTGGCGATCCGCATCAGAAGGAGCGTCTGGCGCTCGGCAGGTGGGTCATACTCTTTCTGATATTGCTGACCAGTGTGCTTTATGCCTTGAAGCGTGAAGTATGGAAAGGCATCAAACACTGATTCGTCAGAGAGAATCAAGCAGGCGTTTTTTTCCGCGCTGATAAGCGGCATCATCGATATACCGTTTCTTCCATAACGAATGGAGAAGCGCCATACGATCCTCAATGGATGGATGCGTTGATTCATACTCGGCGATCAGTGAGCTGACTTTTTCGTCATATTCCTTACGAGTGATGAAGTCCCTGCCAAGCAGGCGCCGGGTTTTGAGAATTCGTGTCAGGATATCGCCGGCCTTGCGCCCCGGTGCTTGCCTCGTTTCCCGTATCTGTGTGATTTCGTCATGGGAAGCCTTCAGTGCCGGGCTGACGGGCGTTATGATCCAGTCCGGCCTTTCCTTGAAAAGCGATTGCCCCGTCTGAGGCGTCAGGTGCCAGTAATGCTCCTCGATTCTGTCATCGGGATTCACCGGCTCATCTTCCCCGCTGCCACTTAGATAATAGATACGGTAAGATGGACGGTGGTTGATTTCCTGCAGGTGCCAGTACAGGGCGCCATGACTGAAATGAACCATGCCCCTTAACCCTTTTGACCGGTAACTGACGGCCTCACCATTATGGATCCGGTGCAGCATCTGCCTTATTTTTCGGGCCATGCCCGGCATCTGGGCGTTTTCAAACACAGGCTGCTCATTCTTTGATGAAAAAGCCCCATCCCTGACGTAATGAATGTTTTTCATGATATCAACAAGCCGGGATGCGGGAATGTCGATTGCTTGTGATGCAATTGTGGTATCAGGATTTCCGGCGGCAACAACCGAAATGGAGGCCTCATCGGCACAGACCGGAAATGGCGGTATGAGGGAAACAGGCAACAGGGACGCCGCCAGCAAAGTCAGCGGGGTCAGGCGGAGGGATTTGTGGATGGACGAAAGATTCATACGTGCATTTCAGGCGGTAACAAGGTCATTGTCAACTGTAGTGGCCCGGTAATCCCCAACGGGCACCATCGAGTGCCAGAAATCCGGGAAATTCCGGCTCATCTCTCCACCTGTTCACAACGCTTTTTCCAGGTCCTGCAGGTTTCGGGGAATATACTGTAAGTCTCGTGATATCCTTACGACAAAACGAACGAAAACCTGGTGCATAACGGGCCGGCATTTTGCCGGGAGAGTCTGTAGAGGGGTGACGGTGTTCCGAACATTAGACGGGCTGCGAGTGGTGGCGCTTTCCGTGCGGCAGATGCGGGAGGTGGATCGCCTTGCGGTGGTGGGGGACGGTCCTCCTCTGCGGCAGATGATGGAGAACGCGGGCTCTGTTCTGGCGGAATTTGCCAACGAGCAATGGCCCCGCGCCATGGTCGTGGGCCCCGTCGTGGTACTGGCCGGAGCCGGGCACAACGGTGGCGGTGGTATTTGCTGCGCCTACCATCTTTTATGCCGTGGCGCCAATGTCCGGCTTTATATGGAATCTGATGCCCGTGGCCTGGAGGAAGCAACTGCTGACCAGTTGTCACGTTTCCGGGGGGCCGGGGGCATGGTGATGGACACAACGCAGATTCTTGAATTGAGCCCTTTTCTTATCATCGATGCACTGATCGGTTATGGCCTGCATGGCGCCCCGCGCGAGCGGACTGCTGACTTGATCAACTGGGCCAACGCATGTTCCGCCCCCGTCCTTTCCCTGGATGTGCCTTCAGGACTAAATGCGGACAATGGCGAAATGCCGGGGGCATGCATCCAGGCGACAAAGACCATGACTCTGGCCCTGCCAAAACGGGGATTAACCGCCAGTTGCGTGGGGGAACTGTGGCTGGCTGATATCGGCATCCCGGAAGCGATTTTCCAGAAGCTGGGCCTTGATATCCAGTCGCCATTTGCCGGAACGGCAAAAATCCGGCTCAGGATTCAGTCCCGCGCATCGCCTGTTTTCCCGGGAACGCCTGTGTGCTGATTGCCAGGACCTGCGCAAACAAATCATTTTTCCGTTTCTTCGATACTTACCCGTAACGCGTCTCGAATAATTTCACGATCCTTCTTCGGTAGATCAACCTCATACATGCCGTGTTTTTTCCTGATGCGGGAGAGTACATCGCGCAACAGGTGGATTTCACGTTCACATTTTTTACAGGACCCGCACATGAAGATATGCAGCCGCATGCGCAACCACTCGCCGGGCGTAAGCCGACGCTCACATGCATCCGAAGCAAGCTTGCTCGCCATTTTACAGGACCTGTTTGTATTCATGTTTCCTTCTTGTTCCCAAACCAGTTTTTTTCCAGGCATTGACGCAGCGCCAGCCTGGCCCGGTGCATAATTACGTGCAGGTTTGTCGATGAAATGCCGCATGACTTACAGATTTCCGCCGTATCTTCACCGCCAAGTTCCCGCAGTGAAAACACGTGCCTGTGATGTTCAGGCAATGCCGCCATGCATGCCTGCAACGTAAGCATGAACTGCTGATTACTGCACAGCCGTTCGGGATCGTCGTGCCATCCCTGAAGCGGGTACAGCCATTTTCCGTTGGCGTCAAAAAAATCCGAAGTCGGGTCTGTTTCCAGATGATTAATGAGATTGCGGTCACGAATCTGTTTGCGGACATAGTCCGTAACCTTGTGCTTGAGTATGCCAACCAGCCATGTTCGAACGGATGAATCGCCACGAAACTTTTTTTTCGCCTTCCAGGCGGCAATCAGGGTTTCCTGCACGATATCACGGGCGGTTTCCTCGTTACCAAGGCGGAACAGGGCATAGCGATACAGATAGTCGCCGTACATGCTAAGCCATTCCTCGGCGTTTCGTTCCCCGGGCGGCTCGCCGGACTGTTTTATGGCTCCCATCTGCGGCTGTGAGTGTTGTTGCACATGCCTGTATGCTGCCATGAATGAGGCCTGGCACTCAACATGATTTCGCGGCATGTATGTATTCCTGTCAGCAATGAACCCCGAAACCGACCAAGCAGCAAAGCTCTGCCTTTTACACACAAAGCGTTCTTCAGCGAGTTGTTCCCGGTCAGAGTAAAGCTTGCGAGTCTCGCCGATGTAGGCTACTTGTATGTGTAAAGGAGTGAACCGAACGGACATGCAACGTGAAATTGTGGTGGTGGCGGGCTGGCGCAGTCCCCTGGGCAAGGCCGGGGGCGCGCTTGCCGGCATGACTGCCGTTGATCTTGGTACGGTTGTTGTTCGTGAAGTCCTGGCTCGCTCACCCGTATCGGCCGAAATGCTCGATACGGTGATTATCGGTAATGTAATCCAGCCCGCCGAGGCGGCCAATATCGCCAGGGTCATTGCACTGGAGGCGGGCATTCCCAGATCCGTGCCCGCCCATACCGTGCACCGAAATTGCGCCTCGGGCATGCAGGCGGTAACCGATGCGGCGGAAAAAATTCTGGCCGGTCGTTCCGAAGTCGTATTGGCAGGTGGTGTGGAGTCCATGACACATGCGCCGCTTCTGTTTCATGATCAATTCCGCGTGGCGATGAGCAGGTTCCGGAAGGCGAGGAATGCGTCTGCCCGCATCCGCGCCGTGCCCGGTCTTGTCAGGGCGCCGTGGCGGCCGAGAATCAGTCTGCTTGAAGGCCTGACCGATCCCACCGTGCACCTGAACATGGGCCAGACGGCGGAAGTGCTGGCACGGGAATTCGGTCTGACGCGCGAGGCTCAGGATGAGTTCTCGGTCATGAGTCACAAGCGGGCGGATGAGGCGTGGGAAAGCGGCTGGTATGATGAGGAGGTTATCCACCTGTTTCCACCGCCATCCTACCGGGCGGTTCACAAAGACGAAGGTATCAGGCCCGGGCAGAGCATGGCGGCGCTGGCGAAGCTGAAGCCGGTGTTTGAACGGCCGCTGGGCACAGTCACGGCCGGCAACAGTTCCCAGATTACCGATGGCGCCGCCATGCTGATCCTGACGCATCGTGAAAAAGCGCGGGCGGAAGGCTGGCCCGTTCTCGGCTTTCTGCACGACTGGGCCTACTCCGGCTGCGATCCCGCCCGTATGGGGCTGGGCCCGGTATTCTGTTCGCAAAAGCTGCTCTCAGCCCGCGGGCTGGCCATGCCGGATATTGCCAGAGTAGAGATCAACGAGGCCTTCGCTTCACAGACACTGGCCTGCCTGAAGGCCATGGATTCGAAGCAGTTCTATAAAAATCATTTTGATGGAAAGCCACCCGTGGGGGCGCCGGACATGGACAGGCTCAACGTAAACGGGGGCGCCATTGCCATCGGTCATCCCGTGGGTATGAGCGGTGCGCGCCTGATCCTCACACTGCTGCGGCAGCTCAGGCATGACACGGGTGGCGGCCTGGGACTGGCGACCCTGTGTGTGGGCGGAGGCCAGGGCGGGGCCGCGCTGGTTGGGAGCGATGCATGGAAACAGTAAGCCTGATACGGAAGAAGGCAACGGCCCGCTTACATTTTTCGCGCCTGGACCGGTCCGTCAATGTGCTGGATGAGACGTGCATGACGCAGCTTGAGGCCCATCTTGACGCCCTCGAACAGGATACGCCCGAACTGCTGGTGATCGAGAGCGGCATGCCGGGCTGCTTTGTCGCCGGCGCCGACCTGGATGCGATCGCAGCTGTTTCCGATGCCGGAGATGCCGAACGCCTGGCCGAGCGTGGACAGGCTCTGATGCGCCGCATTGAGGATTTATCGTGTATCTCGATCGCCGTGGTGAACGGCGCGGCCATGGGCGGCGGTCTGGAGCTGGCGCTGGCCTGTAATTATATCGTGGCCGTGTATGGAGAGAAAACCAGACTGGCGCTGCCGGAAATAAAAATTGGCATTCATCCGGGGTTTGGCGGTTGCGTGCGCCTGCCGGGGCGTATCGGCTGGATCAGCGCCGTGGACATGATTCTCACCGGGCGCGCCGTGGATGCGAAAAAGGCCCGGCATCTGGGGCTTGCCGATATTGCCTGCCATGCCGGACAGATTGAGGAGGCTATTGAATATCTGTCCGGTACGGGAAGGGTGAAGCGGGGCGGCTTACAGCCGTGGTGGATGCGACTGTGGCCGGCCCGGAGGCTGTTCTTCCGGCAGGTGAGAAAACGCGCTCTGGCGCGTTTCAGACATCTTGATGTGGACCGGGCTTATCCGGCCATTCCGGCAGCCATCCGGCTCCTGGAGGAGATTGCCGGGGAGTCTGAAGGGCAGGCTTACGCCCGCGAGGCCGAATCGCTGGGCAGGCTGGCGGTGACGGAAAGCTGTAAAAATCTGATTCACGTGTTCCATCTGGGTGAGGCCCTGAAAAAGCAGGAAGCGGCAAAAAAGGGACGGAAACACCTGGAACGCATCAACCATATTGCGGTGTTTGGCGCCGGTGTAATGGGCAGCGGTATCGCCTGGGTAGCCGCAAAATCAGCCGAAGTGGATTTGCATGACGTGGCGGATAATGCCTTGTCCCGCGGAATGAAAACGCTGTCGCATTTTGCCAGGCGGGATGCAAATCGCATGCATCGGATACGTCCGGTACTGGACCGAAGCGGGCTGGACGATTCCCGGGTGGTGATCGAAGCCGTGCTGGAGGATCCGGAAATCAAGAACGCCCTGTGGAGAGAGGTTGAAGCGAGGGTGGGAGGCGATACCCTGCTGTTGAGCAACACATCCTCCCTTTCGGTCAGTGAGATGCAGAAGGCGGTCAGGCGTCCCGGCCGCATGGCGGGGATGCACTTTTTCAATCCCGCCCCGAAGATGCCTCTGGTGGAGGTGGTGGCCGGTGTAAAAACCACGCTCAGGACGGTTCAAACCGTGGCCGCGCTGGCGGCTGGATGGGGAAAGTATCCCGTCATTGTGGCCGACAAGCCCGGATTCCTCGTGAACCGGTGTCTGATGCCCTATATGTCCGCGGCCCTGCATCTGCTGGAAACAGGCCAGCGTCCACAACATGTCGACGGCGCCCTGAAGCACTTCGGTATGCCAATGGGCGCCTTCGAACTCGCGGACCGGGTCGGGCTGGATATTTGCCGGCACGTGGGTGATCATCTTTCGGCTGCATACGGCGCCCGTCAGGCCATGCCGGAATGGTTTTCCGCCATGGTGGATGCCGGCCTGCTCGGCGAGAAGTCAGGGACGGGATTTTTTATCTATGAGAAAGGCAAGCGAAAGGATCTGAATCCCGAACTCAGTCACTATGTGCACATAGCCGCAAATGCACATGATGAGGGCGGTCATGCGGACGTGGGTGCGGAAGCGCGGATCATGCCCGATACCGAGGTTGTGGATGCGTGCCTGTTGCCAATGCTGGCTGAGGCGCTGACCTGCCTGCACGAGGGCGTGGTGGAGAGTCCCGCTCATCTGGACGCCGCCATGATCTTCGGCATCGGTTTTCCGCCTTTCCGGGGCGGCTTGCTGCATTATTTCAGCGCTCAGGATACGAAGGATGTGCAGCGGCGCATGAAATCCATGGGGCTCGCGCCACCCGGCGGCATGGAGGCGCTGGCGCATGGCTGATTGCGCGGGTGTGGTTCAGGCAAAAAAAGCCACCTGCCTTTCCGATTTGTTGCTGGAGTCGCCCCTCGATTGGGCGGATGCGCCGATGCTGGGGTATCGCGAGCGTGGGGCATGGCGGTGGATGACTCGCGCCGAGGTGCAACAAAAGGTACGGCGTGTGGCCAACTGGCTGTGTTCGATCGGCATACGAAACGGTGACCGGGTCGGTCTGCTCGGACACAACAGCCCTGAATGGTGTATCGCGGATTTCGCGATTCTGCGCATCGGCGCGGTAACGGTACCGGCCTATTATACCGATCCACCCGGGGCCGTACGCTATGTGTTCGAGGATGCCGGATGCAGGCTTGTTCTGGCGGAACCCGGCGAACAGCAGGCCAAGCTGGATGCCTCCGGCGCACCGGTGTTTCCATTCCGTGGTGATCAGGTTATCAGCCTGGCGGCCGTAAGTTGCGACGCATCACTTGAAGGTGAGCCCGATGTCAAAGCACCGGAGCGGAATGCGCTGGCGACCCTGATTTACACCTCGGGCACCACGGGTAATCCGAAAGGGGTCATGCTCAGTCACGATAATCTGTTGTCCGATATAGTCGCTGAGCTGGCCGTCATTCCGGTGTTTCCGGATGATATTTTTTTGTCCTTCCTGCCGGTTTCCCACGCCTTTGAGCGTAATGTCGGGCAGTTCCTTCCTATCGCCTGCGGCACGGGGATCGCCTATGCGGAGGATGTGAGCACGCTGATGCGGGATATCACCGAAGTGCGGCCAACGGTCATGATTTCCGTTCCCCGGCTGTATGAAAAGATCTATGCCGGCGTGCACGAGAGGCTGGCGCATGCCTCCGCCCTGAAACGGACCCTGTTCAACAAGGCGCAGGCGCTGGGCGCTGAACAATATGAACAGGAGAAAAAGGGCGGCGGCCTCTCCGGCGGCAAGGCCACGGTCTTCAAACTGCTTGATCATCTCGTGCATGGGAAACTGCGCGCAATGCTTGGCGGCAGGTTGCGCCTTTTTATCTCCGGCGGCGCCGCCCTGCATCCGGATATCGCCCGTTTTTTGCTGGCGGCGGGCATCACGGTATGTCCCGGATACGGTCTGTCCGAGACATCGCCCGTATTGGCGGTCAATCCCGAGCGTAGAATCAGGCCGGGAACGGTTGGTCCGGCCCTGCCCGGAGTCGAGTTGAGGCTGGCGGACGACGGTGAACTGCTGGCACGCGGCCCGATGGTCATGCAGGGCTACTGGCACAGGCCCGAGGCCACGGCCGAGGTGCTGGAAGCAGACGGCTGGCTGCATACGGGCGATATCGCCGAGATCGATGATGAGGGCTATGTGCGCATTGTTGAACGCAAGAAGGAACTGATGGTACTGTCCAATGGTGAAAATGTGCCGCCCGCCCGCGTGGAAAAGCTCATTGCCATTGACCCCTGCGTGCTACAGGCCATGGTGGTGGGGGATAGGCGGCCGCACATGACGGCGCTCATCGTTCCCGATGTGAATCAACTGGGAGCCGTGTGGCGGCGTGAGCGGAAGCACCCGTTGCCGGAAGACTGGCGCACGAATCATGATGTGCATCAGTGGCTGCTGGGCCGCATGCACCACTGCTGCCGTGAGCTGCCAGGCTTCATGCAGGTGAAGGATTTCATCTTCGTGGATGAAGAATGGTCGCAGGCGGACGGCATGCTCACGCCAACGCTCAAGCTTAAACGCCGCAAGATCATGGCGCGGCATCAGGCCGAGATTGATGCCTTGTATGGAGAAAAAGCAGAAAAATCCGAGAGCGATATTTGATAAATTCTGCGGGGCATTTGCCTTATAACCGTCGGCAAATTACTGTTTCAAACAGACAGAGATTAATCATTGTGAATCAGTAAGAGGAGATCAAATTGATGTCATTGCCGTAATCCATGAGGCAATGGGGATTTTGGGAGATGATGAAAATGAAGGCGCTTTCTGAAATTGTGGAGGATAGGGGCTGAATGAAAATCAACATCAATACACTAACCGAAAAAGAGCTGATTGATCTGAACCATCGAATTGTGGAGCGCTTGAAGTTTATTGCCTCCATGCGGGCACATACCGAAATGATGGAATTCAGCATAGGCGAGAAGGTATGCTTTTCTCCTTCCGGCCACGGCGAGCTGGCCGGAATACTGGTCAAGTACAACAAAAAGACGGTTACTGTTTTAACCGGGGATGGCCAGAAATGGAATGTATCGCCTCACTTGCTGACCAGGCCAAAAGGGTCGAAACAGACGAAGAATCGTTCGGGCAATATCATTGATATCAAGCGGGGATGATAAAACCACACTCCGGTGGGCTGCGCTTGCATTATTTACACTAAAGTATATACTTTAAGTGTGTACATAGGAGGCATGCAATCATGTCCACCGCCAAAGTGTTCAGGAATGGCAATTCACAAGCCGTTCGGTTGCCGCGAGAGTTCAATTTCGATGTGAAAGAAGTGGAAGTATTGCGGCGCGGAGATGAAATTATTTTGCGGAAAAAGCGGGAAAACCTGAAAGAGGCTTTTGAATTGCTTTCTGAAATGCCGGATGATTTCTTTGCCGATGGAAGGGTTGATCCATTGCCGGAAGAGCGAGAGGCTTTTTAGCAACCCCTGTGCGCTACCTTCTTGATACCAACATCTGTATTTATATCGCCAAACGGCATCCACCGGAAGTGCGGCGGCATTTTGAACATCTGAAGACGGGCGATGTTGCCATGTTGTTGATGACCTACGGTGAACTGCAATTCGGAGCGGAGAAAAGCCTCATATCCGCTCAGGTTCACGAAAAACTGGAGCGCCTCGCGGAATTGATACCCGTACTGCCGTTAACGAGGAAGGCGGCGAATCATTATGGGCAAATTCGGGCAACATTGGAGCAGGCGGGAACGCCCATAGGCGCCAATGATTTGTGGATTGCGGCGCATGCCCGCGCCGAAGGCCTGATATTGGTCAGCAATAACATTCGGGAATTTAAGCGAATTCCCGGCCTGAAGCTGGAAAATTGGGTGACATGATCGAGGTTGTTTGCCTTCCATTTGGCGCGGGACTACGATCTTGATACGGCTAATCACAAAGCAGAGGTCATGAAATGAATACAAAACAGCTTATTGACGAGGCAGTTTCGCTTCCCGTGGAAGAACGTGCGCTGGTTGTCGATTCCTTGCTCCGAAGCCTCAACCAACCAGAATCTCAAATAGACAGGAAATGGGCGGCTGTGGCTCAACGGCGGCTTGCTGAAATAAGGTCGGGAGCAGTGGAGCCGGTGCCGGGAGAGGAAGCATTTGAAAAAGTATGGAAAAGGTTCGATAAATGAGCTTCTCGCTTCATCCAGAGGCAGAAACAGAGATCAGCGAGGCAATCGAATATTATGAGGGAATAGAAACAGGACTTGGTTATGACTTTGCAATCGAAGTTTACAACACTATTCAACGCTCAGTTGCTTTACCAAAGGCGTGGCCCGTCATTGACGGAGAAATAAGGCGGTCTTTGGTAAGGCGCTTTCCGTATGGGATTCTGTATTCAGAAGAAGATAAAGGGATTCATATCATTGCTGTGATGCATCTTCATCGCCACCCTGATTATTGGAAATACAGAAAGTAATTGAGCCAGACGAGGGATTATGGTTTTGATGCGGATGGCAATCTTGTCAGCATGACGATTGAGCATGCAGGAAAAACAGCGCATTTGCCTGATATTTCCTATCAGCAGATCGGTAATGTCGTTGCCGCATGAATTGTGTCTTTTTTGAGCTCAGGCAATCATTTATGGCAGGGTCTGGAATGAAAACAGTGTGGAGGGATGGTGTGGAGGGATGAAATAATGACAATATGCAGATTACGCATATCATCCTGTCAGCCCATTCTGCCTATTTAACTGTTAGGTGCAATAAAGATGACCGATTTCGAGGTAAAGAAAAGGGCTTATGCAGAGATCGAGGCGAGGTTCGCCTGCCCCCACATAGAAAGGGAAATCCGCCATCGAATTATTAAAGACGGCCGTGAGACATATGTCTGCCAATGTGTTCGCTGCGGTAACACGAGCACGCCAATTAAGGCTTCTATAGCAAAACGGCAAGGCAACCCCATACCAGAGTACGACTATGACCTAGAACGAAAATGGCGTGCAGCAAAGAGTTTGGCCTACGATGCAGCTCGGATGGCGATTAAACCACAACTCAAAGCGGAATATGAAGCGTACCTCTGTAGCACAGAATGGAAGCAGCTTCGAGAAAAAGTCTTCGGGAGGTGTGAGGGTGTATGCGAGATTTGTGAAGAAGCAGACGCAGAAGAGGTGCATCACCTCACGTATGAGCGAATTGGTCGCGAGGGGTTGTCGGATCTAATGGGTGTTTGTCAACCATGCCACGAGTTAATTCATGGGCCGCGTAGCACTTAACACGGCGCTTGTTCGGACGCAAATTACGTGCGCTCCGTTTGCGCCGCACAGCTTGGTCGTTGCGTTTCAGAAACGAAAATGGAATTGAATCACAAAATAATTGAAGAAGCTTGTAATGCCATTGGTGCTGGCAATCTTGGTGCGGCTACGGAAATAATCAGGAAGAAATATCCCTTTTCCCCCCTGAAGAATGCAGGTAGACAATATTCGGGTTATAAAAAAATGAAAATATTTATCAGGGATGGTTTTGTTGATCGGTATTCCGGTGAAAAAATGGTATTCCCTCCGGTGCTTCGCCTTCTGTCTAAGTTGATGCCAGAGGACTTACCATTTCATAAGAATTGGAAGATGTCGGATTGCCACTTGGCGTATTGGCAACTTCTGCCTACGGTTGATCACATAGTTCCGGTATCACGTGGAGGAAGAGACGATGAATCAAACTGGGTATGCACTTCTCAGCTCAGAAATAGTGCAAAGTCCAATTGGTTGCTCGAAGAGCTTGGGTGGCAACTGCATGAACCCGGTGATTTCAGCGAGTGGGATGGCTTGGTTAATTGGTTTATTGCGTATACGGTAGAAAACCCACAAATTCTTGAGGATAGTTACATACGCTCATGGCATACCGCCGCAAGCAAAGTCATTGAGGCATGACCGGGCGGGGCATCATGCGGAGATATACGAAGCAGTCGCTGGATGATCTTGTAAAAATGGAGGGAACCGCGCATGAGTAAAAAACCAACCAAGCTTATCGGACTTACAGTGCCAGCTTTTGAATCGTTTCTGGCAACCGGAAAAGAATTAAATCTTCGGCCAGCTCGATTGATTCCTTTCTATAAGCCTGGGGATGAAATGGCATTAACATCGATTCTCCTTTCCGCTCTCCGCCTCGTTAAAGAATTCCGGAATCAGGTATTTCAGACCATTAGTCTTAGTCGTAGCAATCATATCCTGATTTATACAGAGGCAGAGTTTCTCCTCTTTGATAAAAAGCGTGTTGACGGCCTTATTCTGGTAATTCGTGGAATCAAAATCATTGATGCAGTCCTGATCGAGGTGAAGAACAAAAATGTTGAGTTGAATGAAGAACAAATTCGGAGCTATGTGAATATAGCCAAAGAATATGGCATTCCCAAGTTACTTACTATTTCCAATCAATTTGTTTCGTTTCCAACGCAATCGCCACTCAACGTCAGGACACCAAAATCTGTATTAACATATCACCTTTCATGGTCATTTCTGCTGACAATTGCTCACATTTTGCTAGCAGAAAATGACAATAATATCGCTGATGAAGACCAAGTAGAGATCATGCGCGAAGTGGTTGAATACTTTGAATCAGGTTATTCCGGCATACTTGGTTTTACACAAATGAAACCAGGATGGGTAGAGCTGACTCAAAAGGCGAATGCCGGAACTTCTTTCAAGTTGTCTGATTCATTTGTTGAAGAAACAGTCTCAAGTTGGTTACAAGAAGAACGGGATATGGCTCTTATTCTTAGCCGTGAATTGGGGTTACTGGTACATTCGGGCTACCGCAAGTTCAAGAGTGATCTATCTGCCCGCATCAAATATGAAAAGAAGGAGCTTATTTCAAAAAAACAACTTGAATCCATGCTTCAAATTGATGGCGCTGCATCACCTTTACAAATACGAGCCTGCTTTGACCGAAAAAATATTGAAATGTCTTCTGCCCTCGCGCCACCACAGGATAAAAAGACACGAGGGCAGATTTCATGGATTAGAAACCAACTGCACCGAGCAGAGAAGAAAGATCAAAAACTTTTCAGTATCTTAGCTCCTGATCTGCTAATTGAGATACACTTGAAGTTTGTTAAACATCCTATTCGACTTCATGTTAATGAACTTGACGTAGCCGTAGAGAGTATTGGAGCACATGAAATAAAGAGCTTCAGCATTTTGTACCTTAAGTATCTGGGACGAAAATTCGAGAGCAGAAAAGGTGTTGTGGCGATTATTGAAAAAATGCTCATAGACTATTACCAAGGGATTTTGCAGCACTTAAAACGCTGGGAAAAACCAGCCCCCCAGCTTAGCAAAAAGGTTGAAGAGGGCGAGTCTACCTAGCGAAGGACAGCATCCGGGTTACCAAAAGAGGATATGTTTCTGCTGAGCGGTTCACGATGGGGCGTTGAATTGTAGAATTCACTGGGGAATCACATTGAATAGCACATTTGAAACTGGCCAATCATAATTTAAGGAATACGTCATGAAAAAAACTGCTGTTGCTGACTGGGATACACTGAAAGACCGAAAGCCCGAGTACGCGCTGGTGGCCGATGTGGATTTGATTGTGGTCCGATTTGATGATCAGGTAAGTGTGCTTTATGGGCGTTGTCAACATCGCGGGGCGTTGATGTGTGACGGGCATGTGGCCGGACATAATCTGATTTGCGGCGTGCATAACTGGGATTACCGGCTGGATACGGGCGTCAGCGAGTATAACAACAGCGAATCGCTGCACAAGTTTACATCGTGGGTCGAAGACGGGCAGGTATGGGTGGATGCGGATGAAATCGCCGCCTGGGAGCGGGCCAATCCACAGCCCTATAATCGTTCGGCCTATCAGGGGCTTTATGCCGATGTGCATGGCACGCCGGAGGAGCCCTATACGGCGTATATCCATGAACTGGCGGCGCATGGCTTAAAGCGGGTGGGGCAACACGGCAAGGTGGCGGCGATGGGCATTCCCCGTCGGGAATTGCCGATGTGGGAGGATATCCAGTTTGTGACGGCGCAATTGCATCGCCTGCCGCAACTGGATGACGTGCCGGTGGGGCATGATCTGGTGATTGGTCCGGGGGCAAGGAAGCCGTTGAAACTGGATATTCCCTTATTCGTATCGGACATGAGCTTTGGCGCGTTATCCGGGGAGGCCAAGGTGGCGCTGGCAAAGGGTGCGGAGCTCGCCGGGACCGGCATCTGTTCGGGCGAAGGCGGTATGCTGCCGGAGGAGCAGGCGGAGAATTCAAGTTATTTTTACGAACTGGCCTCGGCGCGGTTCGGATTTTCCATGGATAAACTGAAACGTGTCCAGGCCTTTCATTTCAAGGCGGGGCAGGGGGCCAAGACCGGCACCGGCGGCCATCTTCCCGGTTGCAAGGTGAAGGGGAGAATCGCCGAGGTGCGCGGTTTACAGGAAGGAACGGCGGCGGTGTCTCCGGCGCGTTTCCCGGATTGGGATACACTGGATGCCTATCGGGATTTTGCCGCTGAGGTGCGCGAGAAAACGGGCGGCATACCCGTTGGGATGAAACTTTCCGCCCAGCATATCGAGAAGGACATGGATGCGGCGTTTGAGATCGGCGTGGACTACATCATTCTCGACGGGCGCGGCGGCGGCACGGGTGCAGCCCCTGTCATCTTCCGTGACAATATTTCCGTACCCACCATTCCGGCACTGGCACGGGCCCGGCGGCACCTGGATAAGTCAGATCAACCGGATGTGACATTGATGATTACCGGCGGGTTGCGCACACCGGCGGATTTCACCAAGGCGCTGGCGCTGGGCGCGGACGGCATCGCCGTGTCCAATGCGGCGATTCAGGCCATTGGCTGTCTGGCCATGCGCGCCTGCCATACGAATAACTGTCCGGTCGGGATTGCCACGCAGCAGCCGCATCTGCGGGCCCGGCTGGAAGTGGATGCGGCGGCCGAGCGCTTAAACCGTTTCTTCCGCTCTGCCGTGGACTTGATGTCGCTGCTGGCACGGGGTTGCGGGCATACGCATTTGAACCAGTTCAATGTGGACGATCTAACCACCTTCAAGCGCGATATGGCATACCTGTCCGGAGTGTCCTATGGCGGCGTTACGCCGTTATAGTGCGGCGGTGTAATCATTCAGGACGTTTTTACCACAGAGTACACAGAGGCTCTGTGGTGAATAGTTGCGAGGCAAGCGGATGAAGACCGGTCATCATGTGATCATTCCAGTTATCAGCCAGGATGAACGTGTGTGGGCGCTCGCCCATGTGGGTGGCCTTCCCCTGATTCGCAGAATGGCGCTGGAGGAGGCGCGAAAGGGCGTAGAACAAATCACCGTTCTGGTACGCGGGGAAGATGAGGAGCTGAAACAGGCGCTAACCGGCGTGCCGGCGGAGATTGTGGCGCTTGCGGCGTCCGAAGGCGTGGGTGATGCACTCCGGAAGCTGGGGGAAAGTTCAGAAGATGCGACCGTCCGCGTCATTCCCGTATGCGATGAGGCTGGCCGGAGACGACTGGAAAACACGTTGCTGACCAGGCTTGTCAAGGATACGGAAGGCATGATGTCGAGGCTGGTGAACCGCAGGATTTCACTGGCGGTGACCCGGAGGCTGATGAATCGCAGTGTCACACCCAACCGGATGACATGGATCAGCATGGGTATTGGCCTGTTCGGCGCATTGTTCTTCCTGTTGCCCGGTCAGGGTGCGCAGGTCACCGGTGCTTCGCTGTTTCTCCTGCACTCGATTCTGGATGGCTGCGATGGTGAGCTGGCCCGTTTGAAATTTCTGGAAAGCCGCGCGGGCGGTATTTTTGATTACTGGTCGGACAATATCGTGCACGTGGCCGTATTTGCCTGTATCGGTATTGGCTGGGCGATACACGGGGGTGATCTGTGGGCGGGGTTGCTCTCCCTGCTTGCGGTGGCAGGCACATTGATTTCGGCATGGCTGGTTTTTGATCACACCATGCGCGGCAAGAAAGCCGGCGGACCGCTTTACACGTCGGTTTCCGTGAAACGGGAGAATTCCACGCTGGTCCGGATTGCCGATCTGCTGTCCCGGCGCGATTTCATCTATCTGGTTTTGCTGCTGGCGCTGTTCGGCAAGGTTCACTGGTTCCTGATAATGGCCGCCGCGGGCGCTCCTGCCTATACCATCATCCTGCTGGTTATCATGAAGCAGGATCGGCGCAAGGCCGCCGCCTGAGGCCGTCCCTGCTACAGAAGAAAACGCATCATATCATCGGAGGAAATGGTGCCGTCGCAGGCAAGGTCCAGAACATGTCGTTTTTTCGGATACATGCCTTCCTCGATCGCAATCTGCCGTAATTCCTGGCCAATCACGCCGTCATGAATGGCCTGACGAAACCTGTCGTTGATCTCAAGCAGCTCATAGGCCACGCATCTGCCCGTATAGCCGGTCTGATTGCATTGATTGCAACCCGTGGCGCCATAAAGTTTCCTGGGCACCGGCAGGTCCAGGTCGTTCAGCAACGTTTTTACGGCTTGACTCACGGGTGCGTCCTTCCGGCAGGACGGACACAGGCGCTTAATCAGGCTCTGACTGATAACGGCCAGCAGGCCCTGGGCAAGCAGGTAGGCTGGAATGCCCATATCCATCAGGCGCACGACCGTGTCCACGGCCGTGTTGGTATGCAGCGTTGAAAGCAGCAGGTGCCCGGTTAATGCCGCCCGCATGGCGATCTCGGCCGTGTCGTGGTCACGTATTTCCCCCAGCATAATGATGTCGGGATCATGGCGCAGAATGTTGCGCAGGATGCGGGCGAAATCGAGGCCAATTTT
Organism: uncultured Zetaproteobacteria bacterium; assembly: GCA_964628185.1. Taxonomy (GTDB): domain Bacteria; phylum Pseudomonadota; class Zetaproteobacteria; order Mariprofundales; family Mariprofundaceae; genus CAZVLQ01. The sequence continues at coordinate 42,865 of CAZVLQ010000001.1, forward strand.
GGGGTTAACCTGAATCTGGTTAACGCCGGGGATTTTTGACTCCACGGGATCTTCGATGGTGACAATATGCGCGGGTGAGTCCACCAGGCTTTTAACCAGGGTGAACAGGGTGGTGGATTTTCCGGAGCCGGTCGGGCCGGTGGCGAGGATCAGTCCGTGTGGTTTCCGGATCACCCGGGCAAGCCGGTTACAATCATCATGGCGCAGGCCCAGGGTTTCGATGTCCATGTTGGTCTCCTTGTTCAGGATGCGCATGACAATGGACTCTCCGTAAATATTGGGAATGGAAGAGATACGGAATTCCACGGGTCGTCCCTTATAGCGGACGACCATGCGCCCGTCCTGGGGCATACGCCGGTCGGAAATATCCATACCTGAAATAATCTTGATTCGTGAAATGACACGTTGCTGAATTTCCTTTTTGATCTGCGTTTCCTGTAGCAGGTCCCCGTTGATCCGGTAAGCGAGAATGACATTTTTCTCCTGGGGAAGCAGGTGAATATCCGAGGCTCCCTTGCGCAGTCCTCCCATGATAATTTTATTGACCAACTGGACAACGGGCGGGGCGCCGGCATTTTTCATCAGCTCGATTTCATTACTGTCACGGCTTGTTTCAGCTTCGCCTTTCTGCGTGTTCATTTCGATGGTGAGCTTTTCACTTTCATTCTCAACCGAAGTGTCAAGCATGTTTTCAATGTGATGCTGGATCTGGGAAGGGGAGACGAGCACCTCCCGGATACGTTTGTTGGTGTAAAAGCGAAAGGCGTCATATGCGTTCATGTCGAGCGGATCGGAAAGCGCCGTGGTCAGGCTTCCTTCGTCCCTGGCGACGGGCAGCCACTGGTATTTCCTGATCAGCGATGCATCGACTTCGTAAATGGCGTCCGGATCGACCGGGTGCTTGTCGAGGTCCATAATGGGAATGTGAAATTTGGCGGCCAGGGCCAGAAGCAGATCTTTCTCACTGACGGCGCCGGTATCGAGCAGAATTTCTCCCAGCCTTTTACCGCGCTGGGGAGGCTGAGCCGGTTTTTGCTGTTTGCCGGCCTTATGTTCAGCCGGGGCACGTCCCGAGTCAGCGTTCCTTTGCTTGCTCTGGGCTTCAAGACCCCGCTGCAGTTCCTGCTCGGAAACGAGGTTTTCGGCAACCAGTATTTCGCCCAGGGGACGTTTGTCCTCATGCGTACGCACGCCATGATGAAAAAAGTAGACATATTCAAATCGGGATTCCTGGTCGGTCATAAAGGCATAGAATCCCGAGGCGTGCAGCGAAAGATTCAGGACATGGGAATCGAAGGTTTCACCTGTTTCCGTATGGATACGCATGGGCTTCATCCCGGAAAGCCGGGACGCTGAGGCAGGACTTGTTGAAACACGCGTAAAAGCAACATACGCGACCTCATTTGCGGCCAGTGTTCTGGCCTTGCCGACTGTTTGATTCTTCTCACGAAGCTGGATATCGGTATTGTCCGGCGAGAAGGAAACAATGCTGCCGTGAAGCGCATCGCCATTCATGAGCCTGATCATGGCCTGCCTTGACTTTGTTTGTGATGCGGGGCTCCGCTCTTCATCCTGCGGGTGACCTTGCGTTCGTCCAAACGGCTTTCGTTCTTTTTGTCCGGCCTTGCTGTTCATGTGTCCTCCCTTGCTGCTGCAACCATGGCATGACGGGAATTAAAATATACCCCGGACTGTTCAAAAATGCGCCACCTCGATCGAGATCACCGAAATTCCCGCCCTTGCCTGTTCCTTTGTCCGCGACGAATCGGTCCGGGGTAAAAACCGCAGCGTTGCGAGCTTCCACTATTCCGGATTTGGCCATAGCTCGGCTTCAGGTGCAAGGCCGAACCCGCATATTGGCCGGGGGCTAGGAGCCTGTCGGACTTAGGGGAATCGTAGCGAGCAGGAGCAAGCGGCGCTGTCCCGCCGCGCGATAGCTCAAGAACAAACCCAAAATAGCATGATTGTGACTCGGGCTTACAGCCCTCGGGGCTTGCGCCCCGCCCTTGTGTGCGTCCAAACGGCCTGCGGCCTTTTTGTGAGGCGCATAGTGGTAGCTATGTAACGAAAATACGGAGTTTTTTGGACTACTCGCCCTGACGCGCAGTAGATTTTCCATAAGTCCAACAGGCTCCTAGGTATTTGAATGCGATGAAAGGTTCATATAAGCTGCGCCGCCTTGTTCAGGTCCCCATCGTCTAGTCGGCCTAGGACACCGCCCTTTCACGGCGGCAACACCGGTTCGAATCCGGTTGGGGACGCCATTTAATCCTCACTGGTTCATCAATCCGGGATGCTTGCGAGGGTACTGTTGTCGGGTCCGTAGTTAGCGGATATAGCCTGCCCGGGTGCGGCCATTATTCAGGTGGAAACCATTGTGGCAAGGAAAGCACAAGTCTGCTAAAAAGCGACTATGCGCAAACCCGTACTGATTCTGCAGCAACTCGAATGTGAGCCGGCGGCCCTGATCCGGGAAACCATCCATGCAGGCGGCATAGAATCAAGGGTGGTGATGACGCAGGCGGAGTCTGTCCCGCTGGCCCTGACCCCTTATTCCGGCCTGGTCGTTATGGGCGGTCCCATGTCCGCTAACGACACGCATCTGGATTTTATCAGTCGGCAAATTCGCCTGTTGCAATGGTGTGTCCGCCATGATTTTCCGGTGCTGGGAATCTGTCTGGGCGCACAATTGCTCGCCAGGGCCGCGGGCGCGGAGATCATCCCGTCCCCGCTGCGGGAGCTGGGATGGTACCCGCTTTATCCCGCATGCCCTGCCAGGGATGATCCCCTGTTCGGTGGTTTACAGGCGACTGGCCTGTATGTTTTCCAGTGGCATGGTGAAACATTCACACTGCCTGAAAACACCACGCTGCTTGCCACATGTCCGGATGTCACCAACCAGGTCTTCCGGCTTGGTTCTTGCCAGTATGGCTTGCAATTTCATACCGAAGTGGATGAACATCTCATCCGCGAGTGGATCAAAGTCGGCGCAGGCGAACGGGAGCACCTTGGTGAAGCAGGTGTTGGAGCGCTGCTGCATGAGTCTCCCGAACACCTGGCCGTAGCCCGCAAGTTTTGTCGCCGCATGGTTCATGCATGGCTGGAATTTCTGTAGTGCATATTTCAACGGGTTGCACGCCCGCCAACCATCAAAGCGCTCTCATTTTCAGGAAAGATGTTCATTCCGGATATAGCCCTCGCCTGGTGGTTCGCGATACGCCGGACAAGTCAGCGGCTTTGCATTGACCTTGCCACGTACGAGGCTAGCATCGCCGCGCCCTGCAGCCTGAATGATTCATGAAGCGCCGTGACGATTGTGCCTGCCTGTTCGTATCGTACGCAGACAGGCCGGGCCCTTGCCCGCAGGGGCAGCATTTGTGAATCATGCAGGCCCGGTGCATATCAAGCCTTCCTGGAGTTATAAAAACCCATGCTGAAACAATATCTTCTTTCCCCGGGACCGACGGCTGTGCCTGAGCGCGTATTGCTGCGCATGGCCCAGCCCGTCATCCATCATCGTACACCGCAGTTTTCATCCATTTTCGCCGAGACCAAGCGTATGCTGGAGCAGGTGTTCCAGACCGGAAACGATGTCCTGACGCTTGCTTCCAGCGGTACGGGCGCCATGGAAGCGGCAGTCAGCAACCTGTGTTCGCCGGGTGATACGGTCATTTATGTGAACGGGGGAAAGTTCGGCGAGCGCTGGGGAAAGATTGCAGCCGGATTTGGCCTCAATGCGGTCGAAATCAGGGTGGAATGGGGAAAGGCCGTGAACGTCGCCGATGTAGAAGCGGCCCTTGAGGCGCACCCGGAGGCTAAGGGTGTGTTCGTGCAGGCATCCGAAACCAGTACGACAACGGCGCATCCCGTGCGTGAGCTTGCACGCCTGACTGCATCTCGCGAAGGCTGCGTTACCGTGGTTGATGCCATTACGGCGCTGGGCGTGATTGATATGCCGATGGACGACTGGGGTCTGGACGTGGTGATTTCCGGCTCGCAGAAGGCGTTTATGCTGCCGCCCGGGCTTGCCATGATTGCCCTGTCGGACAAGGCCTGGAAGATGACGGAATCGGCAACATGCCCGAGGTTTTATTTCGATCTCGCCAGTGAGCGTAAAAGTCAGCAGGCGGGTAAGGATACCACGGCGTGGACGCCGGCGGTGGCGCTGATTATCGGCCTGAATGAAGTCTTGAAGATGATGTTCGAGGAGGGGCTTGAGAATCTCTATGCCCGCCATGCCCTGCTGGCGAAAGCAACCCGCGCCGGCGTAGCCGCGCTCGGCATGAAGATGGTGTCATCCTCTCCGGCTGTTTCGGCGACCGGCGCCCATGTGCCGGAGGGCGTGGATGGCGGTGCTTTTGTGAAATACCTGCGCGATACGATGGGCGTTACCTTCGCCGGCGGTCAGGAACATCTGAAAGGCAGAATTATCCGTATTGCGCATCTCGGCTACTATGATGTGTTTGATATCACCCTGGCGATGAGTGCGATTGAGATTGCCTTGAACCGTTTCGGCTGTCCGGTGCAAATGGGAGCGGGTGTGGCTGCCGCGCAGGCTATACTGCTTGAGCGTTTCCCGGCCCGGGAATCAGTATGATCAGGGTATGGATCGCGGACAGGATGTCCGAGCGTGCCGTGGAGGTGTTCAGGGCACGCGGCATTGAAGTGGACTACAGGCCGGGCTTGTCCGATCAGGAGAAACTGGCTGTCGCCGGTCAATATGACGGTATCGCCGTACGTTCGGCCACCCGGTTAAGGGGGGCGCTGCTGGATGCCGCCTCGCGGGTGAAGGTGATCGGCCGGGCCGGTATCGGCGTGGATAATATTGACGTGGAAACCTGTTCACGCCGCGGCACGGTTGTCATGAACACCCCCTTTGGCAACACAATCACCACGGCCGAACTGGCCATCGCTCATCTGCTTGCGGCCGCGCGCCAGATTCCCCAGGCCTCCGCCTCGACCAAGGCCGGAAAATGGGAAAAAGGGCGCTTTATGGGCATGGAACTGACGGGCAAGAAGGCGGGCGTGGTTGGCGCCGGTAATATCGGCGCCATAGTCTGCGACCGTCTGCGCGGTCTGCATATGACCGTGCTAGTTTATGATCCTTTCATCAGCAACGAACGCGCCGAGGCTATGGGTGTAAAAAAGGTTGGTTCCGTGGGTGAACTGGCGGAGCAGGTGGATATATTAACCGTTCACGTGCCCTTGCTGGATGCCACGCGCAATATGATTAACGCGGACATTCTGGCCCGCATGAAGCCGGGCGCTATTCTGGTGAATTGCGCCCGTGGCGGTATCGTGGATGAGGAAGCGCTGTTTGACGCCTGCAAGTCCGGCCATTTGCGTGCGGCCGCGCTGGATGTATACACACGTGAGCCGGCGCATGAAAGCCCGTTGTTTTCCCTGGAAAATGTGAGTTGTACGCCACATATCGGCGCTTCCACCAGCGAGGCCCAGGAAAACGTGGCCGTGCAGGTGGCCGAGCAGATGTCGGACTATCTGCTGACCGGCGTGGTCAGGAACGCCGTGAACGTTCCGGCCGTATCCGAAGAGGAATACAAGCAACTGGCGCCATACATGAAACTGTCCGAACGCCTCGGGCAGTTGATGGGGCAGGTGCGAAAGCCAGGCTATACCCGGGTAACCATGCATTTCGAAGGGCCGGTATCCGCCATGAACCACAAACCGCTGGTCAATGCCGCCCTGCAGGGGCTGCTGTCGCAGAGTCTGGAGGACGTCAATGCCGTGAATGCGGCCATGCTGGCCAAGGACCGGGGTATCGAGGTGTGCGAGGTTTCCCGTGATGCATCGGATCATTTCACCAATCTTATCCGCCTCGAGATAGAGGGCGATGCGGGAGGCGGCTGTGTTTCGGGCACGATGTTTGACGGCGTACGCCCGCGTCTGGTAAGCGTGGACTCCTTCGAGATTGAGATCGCCCCCGCCGGTCGCATGCTGTTGCTGGAAAACAGGGACAGACCGGGCGTGGTGGCGGCCATCGGTTCAATTCTGGCCGAGGCCGGTATCAATATCGGTGATTTCCGTCTCGGGCGGGACCCGGGCAGGTCATCCGCCGTTTCCATTGTCAGCGTGGATTCCAGGCCCGGCAAGGAAGTGCTGGAAAAGCTGGCGGTTTTGCCCAATATGTTGAGCGTGCACTACGTTGAACTGGAGGATTTGTGACCGCCGCCGGGAGTTCCGGCCAGGCTGTGGGCCTGGATGATGTGTTCGGGCCGCGCGCAAGGCGGTTGCGCAGCCTTCAGTCGAAACTGCTCGACGTTTATGCCGAGGCCGGTTATGCGGAGGTTATACCGCCGCTTGTTGAGCGTCCCGAGTCCCTGAGCAGCGGCGCCGGCCGTTTTCTGGTCGATCAGACGGTGGTGTTCAGTGATCCGGCCGGTGCGGGACTGCTGGCCATTCGATCGGATATGACGCCCCAGATTGCGCGCATTGCCGCAACGCGCTTGCGGACCCGTCAGGAACTGCGCCTGTGCTATTCCGGTCCGGTCATGCTGGCCAGGCCGGATCATCGTTCCGGATCACGCCAGCAATGGCAGACCGGAGTCGAACTCATGGGCGTGGCCGGTCACAAGGCTGATGTGGAAATCATGCATCTGGCCGCGATCAGCATGCAGCAGGCCGGTTTCTCCTCACCTGTGCTGCAGGTCGGTCACATTGGCCTGCTCAGGGCGCTTGTGGGGCAGAGTGAAACGCCGCTGGAGGAATGGGCGGCGATTCTGATGCGCCGTTCACCCGCCGACATGCAGCAGCAGTTCCGGCGTCAGGCCTTGCCGGATGACAGCAAACAGGCCCTGATGGACATGGCGGCCGGAAGCGCCGATGCAGCCTGGCTTGCGGCTCGGATGAGCCTGCACGGTGAGGCCTTTGAGAAGTGCGCAATCAATCTGACTACGCTGGCAAACAGCATAAGCCGGCGATTGGTCGGTAAGGTCGACATCCGGATAGATGCCGCGGTCATGCCACGCTTTCTGTATCACAGCGGAGTGATATTTTCCGGTTTTGCCGAGGGGGCGGCGCAGGCGCTGCTGCATGGTGGCCGTTATGAGGCCATGATGCACAGCCATGGACGGGATATGTCCGCCACCGGATTCTCATTTGATCTTTTCGCCTGGCTGGACGCCCAGCCGAAAGATTAAAAGGAAATCGAAATGGCCAATGTGATTGCCGTAGGCATACAGTGGGGAGACGAAGGTAAGGGGAAAATCGTTGATTTGTTGTCCCATGATGCCGATGTCGTGGCACGCTTTCAGGGCGGGCCCAATGCAGGTCATACGCTTGTTATCGGTGACCGGAAAACCGTTCTTCATCTTGTACCCTCCGGCGTACTGCGTGAAAACACCCTGTGTCTGATCGGTAACGGCACGGTGGTGGCGCCCGAAACGCTGGCGGCCGAGATGGAAATGCTGGAGCAGGCCGGCGTGCCCGTGACCGAGCGCCTGCGAATTTCCGACCGCTGTCAGCTCATCCTGCCCTATCATCGCGCCCTGGATACGGCTCGCGAAGCATCCAGGGGGAAGGGGAAAATCGGCACGACGGGTCGCGGCATCGGTCCGGCTTATGAAGACAAGACGGCACGCCGGGGTATACGTCTGATTGATCTGACATCCGATGAACTGGACATCAAGGTTGATGAGAACCTTCACTGGACGAACTTCCTGCTCACTGAATTTTTCAGGGCGAAGCCCGTGGCCCGCGCTGACGTGGAGGCGGTGCTGGATACTGCACGCCGGCAACTGCTGCCATTGATGGCGGATGTGTCGCTTATCCTGCATGAGCACTACAGGGCCGGGAGCAACATCCTGCTGGAAGGGGCCCAGGGCGCAATGCTGGATGTTGATTTCGGCACCTATCCTTTTGTGACCTCGTCCAACACCGTACCGGGTGCGGCGCTGGCCGGTCTCGGCATCGGTCCCGGTATGATTGATGAGGTGCTGGGCGTATGCAAGGCTTACACGACGCGCGTGGGCGCAGGCCCGTTTCCGACCGAGCTCTACAACGATTCAGGCATGAATGATCCGGCAGGCAAATATATGGCCGAGAAAGGGCAGGAGTTTGGCGCGACCACCGGCCGGCCGCGGCGCACCGGCTGGTTTGATGCCGTCGTGGTTCGCCATGCCGTACGCATCGGAGGGGTCACGGGACTGGCGGTGACCAAGCTGGATGTTCTTGACGGACTGGAGGAGGTGAAGCTGTGCGTGGCTTACGAGAGAAACGGCGAACGACTGGAAACCATTCCGGCCAATGCCGCGGCGCTGGATGAGTGCAGGCCGGTTTATGAAACACTGCCCGGCTGGTCTGAAAACACATTTGGTCTGACCGATGTTAGGCAACTTCCCGCCAGTGCCCGGATGCTGCTTAAGCGTATCGAGGAGGTGTGCGAGTGCCCGGTGAAGATGCTTTCCACCGGACCGGACCGGGAACATATCTGCCGCTTTCATAATTGTTAGGGGTCTGTCGAATTCCCGGGGCATGTCGGATTTATGGGAATCGTAGCGAGCAGAAGCAAGCGGCGCTGTCCCGCCGCGCAGTAGATTTTCCTAGCCCGATCGGGTCTGAAACCGGATAGGACAAAGTGTAACCACGGATAAGGTGGCCTGGTTCTGTGTAGGTCATTGATATAATGTAATATCCTGCCCATCAGATGTCCGCCTTCATGCAATATACGGGCTAGGTCTGACAGGCTCTTAGGGAAGGTTGGGGCGATGGATATGATTCAGTCGCTGGTCCGTCAGGCTCCTGATGAATGCGGCCAGGTCGTTTTGCTCCTTGCCGGTCAGCTTTAGCGGCTGGAGCAGGTCATCCTGACGGGCGTTTCCTGGATTTCCTCCCCTGTTGTAATGTTCAATCACCTGCTTCATGGTGGAAAAGGCGCCGTCGTGCATGAAGAACAGGAATGATGCCGAATTGTACAGTGACGGAGTTTTGAAAGCGCCCCTGTCATCCTCGTCACGGGTGACGGCAAAACGACCTGTATCCATCTTCAGCGGCCCCGTCTGGGGAACACCGATATTATGAAAATCGTTATCCGTCAGTAGTGGTGGGGTATGGCACGCAGCACATTGCGCCTTGCCGCGAAACAGCGCAAAGCCACGGATGGCGGCCGGGGAAAGCGCCTCTTTGTCGCCATTCACATAGCGCTGGAATGGCGATTTAAAAGCAATCAGTGTTCGCTCGTAGGCTGCAATCGCCCTGGCAATATTTTGCCGGGTGGCGGCCTTGCCGAAGGCCTTTCTGAATGCCTTTTTGTATGCGGGAATGGCATTGAGATCATTAACAATAACCGCAATGTTTCCACCCATTTCACCGGGAGCCGTGATGGGGCCCATGTGGGCGGGCAGGGCGCCTGTCTGTTCTTCGAGCGATGAAGCCCGTCCATCCCAGAACAACGATGTATAATAGGCGGCGTTGATCCAGGATGGCGCCCAGCGTCCGAGTTCACCGCCGTGGCCAAAGGCGCGCGGCGTATGTCCGCCGCCGCCGGCGAAGGGCAGGTGACAGCCGGCACAACTGATCGAGTTGTTTCCGGACAGGCGCGTATCGAATACCAGCTTGTGCCCAAGTTCGATTTTTGCTCTGGTTTGCGGGTTGTCGGCAGGAACAGGAACAGGTGGCAGTTTCCAGATTGACAGGTCCTCAGCCCGGGCTGCTGAAAAAAATATCATGCCACCCGTCAGGCCAAGCAGCGCAAGCATCAGGGTGCCGGGCCTTCTGTGCTTGATGCTGCGTTCCCGTTCGCCATCTTTCCATGACTGGTAAGCGGCTATTCGATTAATCCCTTTCATTTGGTCCGCTTCCGGCTTTATAATTTTTCCGATTCCTCGGCCAGATAGGCGGCCACGCCCTCGGGAGACGCATCCATTGCCTTCTTGCCCTTGCTCCAGCCGGCCGGACAGACTTCGCCGTGCTCCTCGTGGAACTGCAACGCGTCCACCATGCGCAGCATTTCGTCAATGTTGCGTCCCAGCGGCAGATCGTTGATCACCTGATGGCGTACCACCCCTTCCCGGTCGATCAGGAAGGAACCGCGCAGCGCCACCGCGCCGTCAAACAGTACGTCATAATCCGTGGCAATCTGTTTGGATAAATCGGACACCAGCGGATACCGGATATTGCCAATGCCGCCCTCGTTCACCGGAGTGTTTTTCCAGGCCAGATGGGTGAAGTGCGAATCCACCGATACGCCGATTACCTGAACGCCACGATCCTCAAACTCCTTCAGACGGTGATCAAAGGCGATAATCTCGGACGGGCATACAAAGGTGAAATCGAGCGGATAAAAGAACATCACCACATACTTGCCGCGAAAGTCCGACAGACTGAAATCTTCCCTGAATGAATTGTCGCCCATTACCGCCGTAGCCGTGAAGTCCGGCGCCTGTTTTGTAACCAGTACACTCATATGCTTTCTCCTTTTATTTATGCTCAAGCACGGTAAGCAGATCGCGCTTGTGTTCTTCCTCCTGAATGAGTATGTCCTCGATGATGCGTCTGAGCCCATACTCCCTGAGCTGTTCAGCCTGATAAATTCGCTCCTTGTAGCGGGTGATGGCATTGTCTTCGCCTTTTAAATCCTGTCTCAGCATTTCCAGGCTTTCCGGTGATACATCAATCTGCTCGATGTCGACCGTCGGTACGCCCCCGAGGAAATCAATCTGCTCGGAAACCATGACGGCATGCTGCATTTCTTCCTGGGAGTGGATAATAAGTTCCTTCTGGATGGATTCATATTCAGGGCCGGAGATGACGGATGCGTGCTGCACATACTGAACTGCGGCCGCATATTCCCATTCCAGGTCCTTGTTCAGTTCGATGATGAGTTGTCCGTGATCACGTGGCATGCCGGCTCCAGATTAGCCAGGAATAATTCCTGTATGCGTAATGTAAGCCGTTATTTTTTTCTTGTCAAGTGTTACTAGATAGTATAAAGTACTAAGTGTGAAAAATATCCGTTCGCTTGAAGATACCCACAGGTTGTTGCGCGCGCATGGCATGCGTGCAACGCCACAGCGGGTTGCTACCGCTGAGTTGCTGCTCAGGACACCCACCCACATAACAGCCCAGAAGGTCTACGAAATGCTCAGGGAGCGGTTTCCATCCATTTCACTGAACACCGTTTATCTTACATTGGCGAATTTTGAAAACTCGGGCTTACTACGACGGTTCTACGCCGATGGCAAGGCCATTTTTGACAGCAATATGCACAGGCACGATCACGCATATTGCCGTTGCTGCGGGAAATTGACCGATCTACCACTGTCTGAGGCGGAGGAGCCACCCGGAGAAATCGCTACATGGCAAGTGAAAGGAGAGAACCGCATATGGTACGGTTTGTGCCCCTCCTGCAAGGAGGGAAGTCTTACATCTGCGTAAATACCGTACCAACGCCTTTGTCCGTCAGGATTTCAAGCAATACGGCATGAGCTACCCGGCCATCAACGATATGTGCGCGGGACACGCCATTTCCCACCGCATCAAGGCAGCAACATACTTTCGGGATCATGCCCCCCGCAATGATTCCGTCCCTGATCCATTGCCGGGCTTCATCCGGGGAAAGCCGCGACTTGAGGTTCTTCTTCGCGTCCAGCACGCCCTGAACATCGGTAAGCAGAATCAGCTTGGCTGCGCCCAGTGCTGTGGCGATGGCACCCGCCACGGTATCGGCATTGATGTTGTAACGCTGCCCTGCCGGTTTATCATAGCCAACAGGCGCAATCACGGGGATGAACCGATCCTGTTCCAGCAGTTCCAGCACGCCGGTATTGATATTTTGAACCTGGCCGACATGACCCAGATCAATAATTTCGGGAACATCGAATTCCGGTAACCGGGCAGATGCATCGCGTTTAATTTCAAGCTTGCGTGCACAGATCAGGCCGCCATCCTTGCCGGATAATCCTACGGCCTTACCGCCGGCACGGTTGACGTTGGCAACAATTTCCTTGTTCACGAGGCCGGCAAGCACCATTTCCACCACATCCATGGTCTCGCTGTCCGTAACCCGTATGCCCGAGACGAATTTCGCCTGTTTACCGACCCTGTCCAGCATTTGAGCAATCTGGGGACCGCCGCCATGCACCACCACGGGATTGATGCCCACCTGCTTGAGCAGGGTGACATCCGTGGCAAAGCTTGCCTTGAGCGCCTCATCGACCATGGCATGCCCGCCATACTTGATGACCACGGTCTGATCAGCGAAACGCTGAAGGTAGGGCAGGGCCTCAATCAGCGTGTCAGCACGTGCCTGTGCATACTTCATGCGGCTTTTTTCCCTTCCGCCGGAGCACACTGGTCCAGCATGACATGCCAGACAAACACCAGAGCGCTGACTGCCAGCGCCAGCCCGAGTCCGGCCAGAATTTTTCCTCCGTCCGTGCTTCCCAGTTGCATGCCGAGGGGTATAAAAACAACGAGGGCGGGAATAATCAGCGCCATTCTTGTCCATATGGCGCTCTGCCTGAAAATGACACTGGCTGCGCCCGGAACGCTCATCAATGCAAACAGGATAAGAACTACCCAGTGATTTTCGAGATCCACCGATGTCAGGCGGTTCCAGACGCCCGTATGCGTTCCGGCAAGCCGGGTTTCAATGAAAGCTCCACAAACAATGATGGTCATCCCGGCCGCAAGCCACATCAGCCAGCCTATCCATTGCCGTTTACGCGCCAGATGATTGATCCAGACACCATTGCCGATGACGTACATCATGGCAGCGTAGATGACGCCCCAGATTGCTGCCTGTGCTTGTATTTCCGGTCCATTCATATCGTATGCCGTCCATTTCCTTTTTTTCGCGCCCGATGATAACATCTGTTTACAGCGCGGCACAGCGCCGAACTTTGAAGTCAGTGTGATTTGTCGAGGCAAGCCGGTTCCGGGAAGGATTGACGAAAAGGCGTCTTCCGCTTATGTTGCGCCGCCTTCGCGGTAAGATGAAACTGGTTTTTTCGGGGCGTAGCGCAGCCTGGTAGCGCATCTGCTTTGGGAGCAGAGGGCCGGAGGTTCGAATCCTCTCGCCCCGACCATTTTGCACTGTCCCTGGTTTGTGAAGGATTTGCGCCTGTAGCTCAACCGGATAGAGCAACGGCCTTCTAAGCCGTAGGTTGCAGGTTCGAGCCCTGCCAGGCGCGCCAGTCCGGCCTTGCGCAGGGTTGAAATGGTGGACGTAGCTCAATGGTAGAGCCCCGGCTTGTGGTGCCGGATGTTGTGGGTTCGAGTCCCATCGTCCACCCCAGTTCCGCTGTTGCTTGCAACAGGCAAGCGGATACGTATGATGCACGGCGGGCCGTTAGCTCAGCTGGCAGAGCAGCGGACTCTTAATCCGCGGGTCCAGGGTTCGATCCCCTGACGGCCCACCATATACAGGGAGTGAGGTCCATGCCTTGCTCCCTTTTTTTATTGATTTTTTTTATCATAATGGGCGATGCCAAAAAGGCCGCAGGTGCGATGCGAGGGTGGCGGAACTGGTAGACGCGCAGGATTTAGGTTCCTGTACCTTTTCGGTGTGGGGGTTCGACTCCCCCCTCTCGCACCATCGGGATCGCTGTTGGCCGGGCTGCCTGAGCATGATAAGCCATGGAAGTGTGTTTGTTACGGAGGAATTGCATGATTCACACGAATGTCAAAAAGCTTGGCACGGACGAACATATCGTGAACGTACGGGTGCCGCAGGCTGAATATGAACGTATCTATGCGGATCAGATCAGCAAGCTTCAGGCAAGGATCAAGTTGCCTGGATTTCGTCCGGGCAAGACGCCGCCGGCGCTGGTGGAGAAGAAGTTTGGCGCCAGGGCGCATGAGGATGCAGTCAGTGAACTTGTTCAGCATTACTATGCCGAGGCAATTGAAAAGAGTGGTCTGACGCCGGCTATCCGGCCGGAACTGGAATTGCCTGATGTTCAGTCGGGCGAGGATTTCGAGTTTACGCTCAAGGTGGTGACGTGGCCGAAAGTGGCGTTGAAGCCATTGTCCGGGCTATCCATTGAGGCCATTGATATTGGAGTGGCGGATTCCGACATTCGGTCCGTGATGGATCGTCTGATGGAAAAGCAGGTGCATTTTGAGCCCGGCAGCGGGCGTAAGGCACGACAGGGGGACGAAATCATTATTGATTTTACCGGCTTCATCGACGACGTGCCCTTTGAGGGTGGCCATGGCGAGGATATCCATCTGGTGCTGGGCGAGGGTAAATTTATTCCCGGCTTTGAAGAGGGACTGAGTGGCGCGGCGGAAGATGAAGAGCACACACTTAAGTTGACCTTCCCGGAGGATTATCAGGACAAGACACTGGCCGAAAAACAGGCGCGTTTCGAGATTCAGGTGAAGTCCGTTGGTGCGCCCCTGAAGGCGAAAAATGAAGAAGAGCTTGCGAAGATGCTGGGGTTCGATGATGCAGAGGCTTTGCGGAAGGATGTCAGGCACCGCCTTGAGCATGAGGCTGAGCAGGCGGAACTCGAAGCAAACCGGCGATCGGTTTTTGACGCCATGCTCAAGGTGTACAAGATCACGCTGCCCGAAGCGATGGTCCGGCAGGATATGCAACGGATCAGTCAACGTATCGTCCAATCCATGAAAGACGATGGTGTTGAGCCAACGGCTGAAATGTTTGAAAGCGTTTCCTTTCAGGATGAGATCAGGCACAGCGCCGAGCGTTCACTGAAGGTTTCCCTGTTGCTGGACGCGGTGCGTGAGCAACACGGGATCGAGTTGAGCGATGAGGAAGTTGGTCAGGAACTGGATCGACAGGCCGCGCAGTATCCGGAAAAACAGCGTACCGCATTCAGGAACTGGATGCATGGCCGGAAGGAAGAAATGTCCGGTTTGCGCGATCGCCTGCTTGAGAAAAAATGCATGGACTGCATAATGGGACAGGCCAAGACCAGCGTGGTCAGTATGAATTTTTCCGAGTGGCAGGAGAAACAGAACAGCACGCCTGACGAAAGCCGGGAAAACAGGGAGGACGCATGAATCTGGTGCCCATCGTCGTAGAACAGACGCCGCGGGGAGAACGCTCCTACGATATTTATTCAAGGCTGCTCAAGGAACGCATCATTTTTATGGCGGGGCCGGTTGAGGACCATACAGCCGACCTGGTCAACGCCCAGTTGCTGTTTCTCGAATCGGAAGCGCCGGACAAGGATGTTTATCTCTACATCAATTCTCCGGGCGGCCTGGTGACTGCCGGACTGGCTATCTATGATACCATACAGTATATTCGTTGTGACGTTTCCACATTGTGCCTGGGTCAGGCGGCCAGTATGGGTGCGCACCTGCTTGCGGCCGGCGCCGCCGGCAAACGCTTCGCCCTTCCCAATGCGCGCATCATGATTCATCAGCCCCTGGGCGGTTTCCAGGGGCAGGCGACGGATGTGGAAATTCATGCGCGTGAAATTCTCAAGCTGAAAGAGCGACTCAATACGATGCTGGCGCAACATACCGGGCAGTCTGTTGAAAAGATTTCCGAGGATGTTGAACGCGATTTTTTCTTGACCGCCGAGGAGGCTTGCGATTACGGTTTGATTGACAAGGTCTTGACGCACCGTCCGCCCGCGGCGGATGATGCAGCCGGAGGTAAGGATGTCGGAAAATAAAGGCGGCGATTCCACCCTGTACTGTTCATTCTGCGGCAAGAGTCAGCATGACGTCAAAAAGCTGATTGCCGGTCCCACCGTCTTTATCTGCGATGAGTGTATTGAACTATGCAACGAGATTATCCAGGAAGAGATTCCGGAGGAAGCGGAAAGCGGAAAGGATAAGAACGGCATTCCACGGCCCGCCGAAATCAAGGACTTTCTTGATGATTACGTCATAGGCCAGGAGCAGCCCAAGCGCATGCTTTCCGTGGCGGTATACAACCATTACAAGCGTATCGAACACAATAGAAAATCCGATATCGAGATCGCCAAGAGCAACGTGCTGTTGCTCGGGCCGACAGGATGCGGCAAGACCCTGCTGGCGCAAACGCTGGCGCGGCTGTTTGAGGTGCCGTTCACGATGGCCGACGCCACGACGCTCACCGAGGCCGGCTATGTTGGCGAGGATGTGGAGAACATTATTCTGAAGCTGCTGCAGGCGGCGGATTACGATGTGGAAAAAGCCCAGCGGGGGATTGTCTACATTGACGAGGTGGACAAGCTTTCCCGCAAGTCGGATTCGCCTTCCATCACGCGCGATGTGTCCGGCGAGGGTGTGCAGCAGGCGTTGCTCAAGCTGATTGAGGGAACGGTCGCAGCCGTACCTCCACAGGGGGGGCGTAAGCATCCCCAGCAGGAATTTCTTCAGGTGGATACGACAAATATCCTGTTTATTCTCGGCGGTGCTTTTTCCGGTCTGGAAAAACTCATCGAGGCACGAGGTAAAACACGTTCCATCGGGTTTGGCGCCCGGGTGGCGGCCGAAAGCGAGAAGGATATCGGCGTTGTTTTAAGCCGGGTGGAACCCGAGGATTTGATCCGCTATGGCCTGATTCCCGAACTGGTGGGGCGTCTGCCGGTTGTGGCCACGCTACATCAGCTGGACAAGGACGCCCTGCTGACCATCCTGACCGAGCCCAAGAACGCTCTGGTCAAGCAGTATCAGGCCTTGCTTGGCTATGATGGCGCTGAACTGGGTTTTACGGAGGATGCACTGGAGGCCGTTGCCGACAAGGCCATTGCCCGCAAAACGGGCGCTCGCGGCCTGAGAGCCATCATGGAATCGGTCATGCTTGATGTGATGTATGATATTCCTTCACTGGGAAACGTAAAAAAATGCGTGATCAACGCAGATGTGGTTGCGGGTGGTGCGAAGCCGTTGCTGGTTCTTGAGGAACATGCGCCCGCGGCTAAGGCGGTCCGTTAACAGCCTTGCCTGATCTTTACACACAAATCAATTTGTGGTTTTAGGTATCTGACAGATAAGTCCCCATCAGGAGTAGCCGTCGATGGCTGAATGGAATAAGGAAAGTGAAATGAAGATCGACAGGGAAGGATGCCTTCCCGTTTTGCCCTTGCGCGATATTGTCGTATTTCCCCATATGATTGTGCCGCTGTTTGTCGGGCGCGAACGATCCGTTAATGCCCTTGAGGAAGTCATGCATGGCGGAAAACAGATCCTTTTGCTGGCGCAGAAGAATGCCGCGGATGATGATCCCGGCGAACAGGGCCTGTACCATGTTGGTACGGCAGGCAATATTCTGCAACTGCTTAAACTTCCCGATGGTACGATCAAGGTGCTGGTTGAAGGCGGACCTCGCGTACGTGTGGAGAATCTTGATTCCCGCGAAGACTGTCTGCGCGCGAGTTACTGCGTTCTGGAAGAAGGCACGGATGATGAGCAGGAGCGGAACGCCGTTGCCCAGAGCGTGCTCCGGAAGTTTGAAAATTATGTCAAATTGAATCGCAAGGTTCCGTCCGAGGTCATGCTGTCCCTTTCAGGGCTTGACGATGCGGGGAAGCTTGCCGATACCATTGCGGCTCATCTGAGCCTGAAACTTGAAGATAAGCAGGTGTTGCTGGAAATGTCCGTTGTGACGGAGCGTCTTGAACGCCTGTACGCCTTCATGGAAGATGAAATGGAAATGATGCAGGTGGAAAAGCGCATCAGGGGCCGTGTAAAGCGGCAGATGGAAAGGTCGCAGCGCGAGTATTATCTCACCGAGCAGATGAAAGCCATCCAGAAGGAACTCGGTGATACGGACGGCCAAACCGAGAACGAGGAACTGGAAGCGAAGATCAATTCGGCGGGTATGAGCAAGGAGGCCGGGGCCAAGGCAAGGTCCGAACTGAAAAAGCTGAAGCTGATGCCGCCCATGAGTGCCGAGGCAACGGTCGTGCGCAATTACCTCGACTGGCTGGTCGCCATTCCATGGAGCAGGCGCAGCCGTATCCGGCGTGATCTTAATATGGCCGAGCATATCCTTGATGAGGATCATTACGGCCTGGAAAAAGTGAAAGAGCGGATTCTTGAACATCTTGCCGTACTCCAGCTGGTGCGCAAGATGAAGGGGCCGATCCTGTGTTTCGTCGGACCACCTGGCGTTGGCAAGACTTCGCTTGGAAAATCCATCGCCCGCGCCACGCACCGCAGGTTTGTTCGTATGAGTCTGGGGGGCGTGCGTGATGAGGCGGAAATCCGTGGCCATCGCCGTACCTATATCGGCTCTCTTCCGGGAAAAATCATTCAGTCCATGAAACGGGCCGGGACAAGGAATCCGCTTATCCTGCTGGATGAAGTGGATAAACTGGGCGCCGACTTCCGCGGTGATCCTTCATCGGCATTGCTGGAGGTGCTTGATCCGGAACAGAATCATTCTTTCAACGACCATTATCTGGAAGTGGATTACGATCTGTCCGAGGCCATGTTCATTACCACGGCGAACGGTCTGAATATTCCCTCCGCACTGCTGGACCGTATGGAGATCATCCGGATTCCCGGCTATACCGAAGACGAAAAGATAAAGATCGCCCTGCATTACCTGCTGCCGAAAAAGCGTAAGGATCACGGCTTGAAAGACAGGCAATTGACGCTTGATGAAGACGCCCTGCGCGACATGATACGCTACTACACCCGCGAAGCCGGGGTCAGAAACCTTGAGCGCATGCTGGCTAAATTGTGTCGAAAGGCGGCACGCAAGATCGTACAGTCCCGGAAGAGTGGAACGTGCATCAAGATCAAGGCGGCCGACCTGGAGCATTATCTGGGTGTACGGCAATACCGCTTTGGCATGGCCGAGGATGCGGATCAGATTGGCGTGGTGACGGGACTTGCCTGGACGGAAGTTGGGGGAGAATTGCTTCAGATTGAAACGGCCTTGATGCCTGGTAAGGGGAAACTGACGGTTACCGGCCAACTGGGCGACGTCATGCAGGAGTCCGTACAAGCGGCGCTGTCCTATGTACGTTCACGCGCCATGCAGCTGGGTCTGAAACCGGATTTTCATCAGAAGGTGGATATTCATGTACATGTGCCGGAAGGGGCGATCCCCAAGGACGGCCCTTCCGCGGGTCTGGCCATGGCAACTTCACTGGTCAGTGCGCTTACCGGGATTCCGGTCAAGCGCGTGGTATGTATGACCGGTGAAATCACATTAAGGGGAAAGGCGTTGCCGATCGGGGGCCTGAAGGAGAAATTGCTGGCGGCGCATCGCGGCGGATTGACGGAAGTGATTATTCCGGACGAAAATGCCAAGGATCTGCGGGATGTTCCGCAGAATGTGGTCAAAGGACTTAAAATTCATCCGGTTACGCACATGGACGAGGTATTGAAGTGCGCGCTGGCCCATCTGCCGGAAGGCATGTGCGTGCCGGGTGGTTATATTCCACAGGTGATCGAAGGCATTTATCTGGACAATGCCGCCGTCAGGCCGCATTAGAAGAAAAATGTTGACATGGTATGGGGTTGCGGCCGTATAGTTGGCACACCCAATGACGCTTCGGGAGGATACATTGAATAAGGCAGATTTAATTAATCATGTGGCTGGAGCTGCTGGTCTCAGCAAAGGTTCTGCGGCGGATGCAGTGGAAGCTGTGCTTGGCGGCATTACCAACGGCCTGCAGAGTGGCGATGCAGTGAGTTTGGTGGGGTTTGGCACTTTCTCGGTGGCGGATCGCGCTGCGCGGACGGCACGTAATCCGCGCACTGGCGAGACGATTCACGTGGGGCCATCAAGAGCACCAAAATTCAAGGCTGGCAAGGCTCTGAAGGATGCAGTAAAATAACCTTAACTGGGCGGAAAGGAATTCCGCCTGCCGTACTATCGGGGGCCGGTTCGCCGGCCCTTGGTATATCCGGGTCATGGGCGAATAGCTCAGCCGGGAGAGCAACGGCCTTACAAGCCGTAGGTCACAGGTTCGATCCCTGTTTCGCCCACCAGTTGGTTTCATGGAGCGGTAGTTCAGCTGGTTAGAATGCCGGCCTGTCACGCCGGAGGTCGCGGGTTCAAGTCCCGTCCGCTCCGCCATAATTGCAAGGAGGGCTGCCATGCAGCCCATCCTTTTTTCAACTTGTCTGAAATGCCGCAATCGCGGCATTTTTGTTTTTGAAACTTGATATTGAAACCGGTAAGCTTGTTTCGCTGTCTTAAAACAGGGGAGGAGATGATTCCATGAGCGAAACATTGAACCGGATTGCCCGGGAAGGGGCAAATGGCGCAGCCATGATGCCTGTGATTCAGGGCGTGGGCAGGGCTGCGATTGAGATTGCCTATTTATTGCGCGGCGCGGTTTTCCGGGGGGCTCTTGGTGCGGCCGGAGGTGAAAACGTTCAGGGTGAACAACAACAGAAGCTTGATGTTCTCTCGGATGAAATTTTCCTTGATCAGATGCGCTCCACCGGTTATGTCTGCGCCGTCGGTTCCGAGGAGCAGGAAGCGCTTTGTATCATTGATGAATACGCCTCGGCACCTTACGTGGTGCTGGTTGATCCTCTGGACGGTTCTTCCAATCTGGATGTCGACGGGCCAGTAGGCACCATTTTTTCAGTGGTTCAGCGAAAGTCCGCCGGTGACCGGCGGCCCGATGTTGCAGATACCCTGCAGGCGGGAAGGAACGTTCTGGCGGCGGGATATGTTTTGTACGGGCCGGCCACCATGCTGGTTTGTTCGGTTGGCGCCGGCGTCAACGGTTATACCTATCATTCAAACAACGCCCGCTTTGAAATCAGCCATCCGGATATGAAGATCCCCCGGTCCGGGGGCTATTACTCGGTCAACGAGGCAAATTCCGCCCAGTGGCTGCACGGTATGGCGGACAGGCTTGTGACGGTGCGACATACCAGGAAGCTTGGCATGCGCTATGTGGGCGCCATGGTCGCGGACATTCATCGCACCCTGCTGAAAGGCGGTATTTTTCTCTATCCCGCCGATGAAGAGAAACCCAGCGGGAAGCTCAGGCTGTTGTATGAGGCCATCCCGATGGGATTTCTAATGGAGCAGGCGGGTGGCCGGGCACATACCGGCGCCATGCCGGTGCTTGATGTGCAGCCTGAATCCCTGCATCAGCGTACGCCCGTGTATCTCGGATCCATATCCGCAGTTGACATGATGGTCGGCTAGTGTGTCCGGAGGCCACCGATTTTTATCTTCGGCAGATCGGGGTTTATCCAGTGCCGGAACATGTCGGGACCGGCGTGGATGATCCGGCCCGGAACAAGGTCCCCGTTTCCCTTGAGACACTCGCCAGGCAGGCGTCGGTCTGCACTGCATGCGCTCTAGCGAAAGGGCGTACCCAGGTCGTGTTCGGGGTGGGGAACCCCGCCGCCGACATCATCTTTATCGGTGAGGCGCCCGGTCGCGAGGAAGACCTGAAGGGCGAGCCATTTGTCGGCCGCGCCGGAAAATTGCTGGACGCCATGCTCTGCGCCATCGGGCTTGGCCGATCGAGTGTTTATATTATGAATGTCGTTAAATGCCGGCCTCCCGGCAATCGTGATCCACGGCCGGAAGAGGTGGAGGCCTGCTCCCGGTGGTTTGATGCACAGTGGAATGCGATTTCTCCGAAACTTGTTTGCCTGCTGGGAAGAGTCGCGGCCCGGCACGTATTGCAAACGGATGCATCTATTTCTTCACTGCGCGGCCGCTGGCATGAGCATCGGGGCGTGCCCGTTTACGTCACTTATCATCCGGCATACCTGCTGAGGAGTCCGGCCAGGAAGGCCATGGCATGGTTTGATCTGAGACGGTTTTACCGTCGCTATCGGGCCATTCAGGGCTAGCCCGTATATTGCATGAAGGCGGACATCTGATGGACAGGATATTACATTATATCAATGGCCTACACAGAACCAGGCCACCTTATCCGTGGTTACACCTTGTCCTATCCGGTTTCAGACCCGATCAGGCCCGGCATCCTGGCCGCTCGGCCTCAAACCATAGCTACGGCTATGCTTTGTCGCCCGATCAACCAGCCTGCCGGGCCTGCTCAAGCCTGAATTCCGAGTCCTTCATGCAATATACGGGTTGTCTTTTTTCTTTTCGATTCTCACGCGGCTTATCCAGTTGCCTTCCAGATTGAGAATCTCAAGGCGCACATCATTTACATGCAGGCACATTTTTGCTTCCGGTTGCGCGCCAAGTCTTTCGGCAATCAGTCCGCCAATGGTGGTTGATCCTTCTTCCGGGAGCCTGGTTTCCAGTTCCTGATTGATGTCATGGATATTGACCGTTCCGGCGGCAATCAGGGACCCGTCCGGTTGAGGCCACATTTTGGGTCGGACAGGCCTGTCGGACTCATCTTCAATTTCGCCGACAATTTCCTCAAGGATGTCTTCCATGGTGATCAGTCCGTCAATGTCGCCATATTCATCTACGACAATGGCCATGTGCTGGTGACGGTTCTGAAAATCAAAAAGCTGCTGAAGGGCATTTTTGTTTGCCGGAACAAAAGGTGGATCATGCCAGATGACGGCATCACGGAGGGAAAGATTGCAATGCTGGTGCCTGATCAGGTCTCGGAGATGCACGATGCCGATCAAATTGTCCGTCTGGCCATAAAAGACGGGATAGCGTGAATGTGGTTTGCGCGTGACTTCGGCAAGGCATTCCCTGACGCTGCATGCCGCATCCAGAACATCCATGCCCTTGCGGGGCGTCATCAGGGCTTTGACCGGAATTTCATGCAGATGCAGGCTGCTCATCAGCATTTGCTCTCGCGCCGCGTCCAGCACGCCTGCCTCCGCACCCGCGTCAATAATTTTGGATAATTCCTGATGCGTCAGTTCCGCCTCCACGCCTTTTGGTATCTTCAGAGCACGTTGCATAAGATTAATGAGGCCCATCAACAGGGACGTGAGGGGCGCCAGCAGGCGTATAATCCATTGCAGTGGCGCCGCCACAATGCATGCCGTACGCTCGGCGTGGGCTACCGCGATGGTTTTGGGAAGTATTTCGGCCAGGATGACGACGACAATCGTCATGGCAATCGTCGCATAGAAGATGCCGGCCTGTCCGAAAATCCTGACGAAAATAGCGGCAGTCAGGCTGGAGGCGGCAATATTCACAAAGTTATTGCCCAGCAAAATGGCGGCCAGCATGCGTTCCGGCTGTCTAAGGAGGTGTTCAGCCCTGCCCGCACCCCGGTTTCCCTGATCGCTTAACAGGCGCAGGCGAAAACGCCGGGCTCGGGTCAGTGCGGTTTCCGAGCCGGAAAAAAAAGCTGACGCGAGTAGCAGAAAAAAAAGAATACCGGTGATGGCCGGCCAGGAAAGAATCGGACCTGACATTCAGAAACGGTTCATCAGGTTCCAAGCGGGGCATTCAACCATGATTGCACCATGCGCACGCCAAAGTAGGCCAGCAACAATAAAATATAGGCTACGATTACCATCCAGCTGGCGCGTCTGCCCTGCCAGGCGCCATGATTGCGCATCGTGATCAGGGCAACCAGTGCGGCCCAGGAAACGATGGTCAGGACGGCCTTGTGCGAAAAGATGATAAAATGTCCCATGCTCTCCCATTGCCAGACCAGGCCTGTAAGGATGCTCAAGGCCAGCAACCAGGTGGCTGATCGTACCTGGGCATACATATGATTCTCAATATCAAGCAGCGAGGGAAGCGACTGGACGATGGGGCCGATCTGCTTTCGCTTCAACGCACGGTCAAGCAGAAGGTGCATGATGGCATGCAGCATGGCCAGGGTGAGAATGGCGTAAGCCAGCAGGGAAAACAGCAGATGGCCGGCTTCCATCATCGATGTGGTCTGAATCCTCAGAATGGGATTGTCGGGCAACAGGGGGATAATCAGGAGCGGGATGGCCGTTGCCGGAAGCAGGAACAGGCCCAGTCCGCGAATGCCGTGCCGTAGCAGACCAATAACATAGATGTATTGCACGATCAGCGTGCATATGGCAACTGAAGCAGCCAGACGGAAATCCAGGCCCCAGTTGGTGAGCGGTTCCAGCCTGAACAGCGCGAACAGGCTGATAAACATTGCCACCGATAGAATGAGCACAATGCCCCTGGCGCCCAGACGGGATTTGTGCCAGACGCCTGCCCACAAAAACCAGGCGCATAATGCGGTAATGCAACCGGAGATCGGGAAAAGGTAGATGGTCTTCATGCGGTTTTCCGGACTGAAAAAATGGTATGCTTGTTCATGGGCGTGTTATATCGGATGAGAGGCGCGCCCGCAATGAGCAGCTACGCAAGCCAACCCGGATTATTCATGCCTGAACTGCTCGACTAAATATTTGACCGGGGGAAAGGATGCGACACAATCAGGCCATGCGTGTAACGGTGCTTTTTCTGGCCGCCGGGAGCGGGCGGCGCTTTGGCGGTAAGGTTCCCAAACAATATCAGAACGTCAACGGCAGACCGCTGGTTTCCATCGGGCTCGACAGTCTGGCGCAGGAGTCCCGGATTGACGCCGTGCAGCCGGTGCTTGCAGCGGATGATGCATGTTTCCCCCGCTGTATTAAAGGCCGGCGTTTCCCCTTCAGGATATTGCCTCCGGTCACGGGTGGCGCCGAGCGTGCGATTTCCATGGCCAGAGGGCTTGCCGCCCTGAGCGGGGATGTGGAATGGGTGGCCGTGCAGGACGCGGCGCGCCCTGTGCCTTCATCCGGGCTGCTGGCCAGCGTGCTGGATACCGCTTTTAGTCATGGCGCCGCCGTACCGGGGGTTCCGGTACATGATACGATTAAACAGGTGGATGAAAGCGGGCGGGTGCAGGCGACCCTGGAGCGTCATGCACTGCGCGCCGTACAGACGCCGCAGGTAGCGCGCCGCGAATGGCTGGATACCGCGGTCGGGCTGCTGGAAGAACGTTTACATCTGTATACGGATGATGCGGCGCTGCTGGAAGCAGCCGGCTTTCCCGTGTTTGTCAGCGAAGGAAATATAGATAATCGCAAAATTACGACACCGGAAGATATGGCGTGGCTGGAACATTATCTTGGGGAGGGAACATGAATCTGCGGATTGGTCAGGGCGTTGATGTGCATGCCTTCGCCGAGAGAAGGCGATTGATCCTGGGCGGGGTTGAAATTCCATCCAGTCGGGGGCTGGCGGGTCATTCCGATGCGGATGTGCTGACGCATGCCATATGCGACGCCTTGCTGGGCGCTGCCGGCCTGGGTGATATCGGGCATTTCTTTCCCGATGACGATGAGCGCTACAAGGATGCGAACAGCATGGATCTGCTTGCCGTGGTGATGCAGCATGTTGCGGCGCGGGGCATGATTGTGGTGAATATCGACGCAACAATTCTGGCTCAGGAGCCCAGGCTTGCACCTTATATGCAGCAAATGAAGGAGGTGTTGGCCCGGGTTGCGGGAATCGATGCCTCACGCATCGGCCTGAAGGCGACTACAACGGAACATCTGGGATTTACCGGGCGCAAGGAAGGTATGGCGGCGCTGGCGGTTGTGCTGCTGGAATGTCAGTCGAGTCCTCTCGCGACTGGCGCGAGCGCGTAATCACCTGCATTTTCCGGAAGTTTCTGCAGGAGCAGGACAAAACTCCGGTCTCCCAGGGGAGGAACGGGCACATGATCCTCCGGTGGCGGCAGGTAGGGCGTACGGCGGATGGCTTCAACAAGCGGAGGCTGGGAGATCAGCATTTCGCGTTCGAACAGCAGATGGTCCGGTTCATCCCTGGCAAAGATGGAAACATGAATGGCCGGAGGAGGCAGTTCGCATCGCAGAAGATTTTTAACGCGCCCCTTCACGAGCAGTGCCTCGCTTCCGTCGTTTCGTCTTATCCACTGCGCCTGTATGCTGTCGGTCGGAATGCGCCAGTCCCTGTTGCGAATATCAAGTGGCATCCCCATATTAATCAGGACGCTGCGCAGCCAGAGGTTATTGAGCCATGCGTCGTGTTTGTACCAGGCGCCGGCGGCCACAAGAAGAAAAACAACACCCAGAAGCCATGGCATGATATGCGCGCTTGCGGCGGGAGGATGGGGGGAAGGCATCTCCGGTCCGGGCTGGAAACCCGTTGCCGAAGGTGCTGCAATACCCTGTCCTCTCATACCCGTATCTTCATCAGACTCAGAAAAAACGGGGTCAGGCCCTGAATCACGCACCATTTGCTTCGTTTCCTGATTCGTTCGTGTTTCAGGAACCGGCCCGGTTTTTTTCGCGGTCTGACTGATTTTTCTGGATTTTTTTGCGGTTCCGGCAGTGCTGTTCCGTTTTTCCTCCTCTACCACGACACTTTCAGTGGCAGTCATACGTGCACCTGACGCAGCCTGTTCATCCGGAAGCCAGATCGGGTCGTGGCGGCTGTTTTCTCCTTCGATACTTTCAGGATGTATTTCAACCTGGGCACCCATTTCGCCGGCTGAATGTCTGTAATTGAATTCCACGCCGCAGCGATGACAGACAAGGATTGCATCTTCGTCCATTTGTTCAAGCTGATAGGCGGCCTGACAATGAGGGCAAACTACGCGCATGCGACCAATGATGAACCCTCCGGATTCTTTTGTCATCGGCCAGGAGGCTGTTGTCGTGCGCGGGCATTTGTGAACCATGCGGGCGTCAATCCGTTAAAGTATTGCAAAGTCATACGGCTCGCTGCAAGATCATGTTTATGCCCCGGAAGGTTATCAAGCGCTATATGCCGAATCATGAAACAATACTCCGGCAAAAATGCTTGCGATGTCTTGGAAGTATGTTGCACAACCCTGCGCTCTGGCACCTGAACCGGCATTCGGTTGCGGGTGCTTTTTTTGTCGGGCTGATGATTGCTTTTGCTCCGGTCCCTTTTCAGATGCTGCTTGCCGCCAGCCTGGCCATCATTCTTCGGGTCAACATCCCGATTTCCGTCGCACTGGTCTGGCTGACCAATCCCTTCACGATGCCCCCCCTGTTTTATTTTGCCTATAAGGTTGGGCAGTGGGTGCTCTCTGTGCCCGAGCATGATTTCCATTTTGAGATCAGCTGGAACTGGCTGTTGCATGGGTTGAACCATGTCTGGCAGCCTTTTCTGCTGGGTTGTTTCATTCTTGGTTCGTTGACCGGGGTTGTCGGCTATCTGTTTGTTCGCTTTGCATGGCGTGGCTACGTCCTCTACAAATGGCGGCACAGACCTGGAAAGCCGATGGGACCAGACGCACATCCCTAAGTCCACCGAGCATGCATGAAACGTGGAAAAAAATTGAAGCGGAGATATGCGTCGCTCTGGGCGGAAATTTCCGGCTGGAGTCGTATGCTCCGGTGGGCGGCGGTTGCATCAATTCCGGATTCCATATCCGGGGCGGTGGCAGACATTATTTTGTGAAACTGAATGCTGCCGGCAAGGCAGGGATGTTTGAGGCCGAGGCCGAAGGGCTTGCGGAAATTGCCGGGACAAACACTGTGCGTGTGCCCGCGCCTGTATGCTGGGGAGAGGCGGGCAACCATGCCTGGCTGGTCATGGAGTTTATTCAGCTTTCAGGCTCAGACGGTGCAAATGCCCTGGGGCGCAGGCTGGCCATGATGCACCGGCACACGCAGCCCGCCTTTGGCTGGTGCCGTGACAATACAATTGGCGCAACACCGCAGCGGAATGGACGCCTGGAGGACTGGGTAGAATTCTATCGTGAGCGGCGTTTGCGGTTTCAACTGAAGCTCGCGGCGCAGAACGGTTACAGTGGTACGTTACAACGCAAGGGTGAAAGACTGCTCGAATGGCTTGCTTCATTTTTTGACGGGTATCAACCACAGGCATCTTTGCTCCATGGCGATCTGTGGTCCGGAAACTGGGGAACGGATACTCAAGGGGAGCCGGTGATTTACGACCCTGCGGTTTATTATGGAGATCGGGAGGCGGATATTGCCATGACCGAACTTTTTGGTGGCTTCGGTCGCGAATTCTATGCCTCCTATCAGGACACCTGGGTACTGGATGCCGGTTATGGCGTGCGCAAGACGCTGTACAACCTGTATCACATTCTCAACCATGCCAACCTGTTTGGTGGCGGCTATGCCGGTCAGGCGGAGTCCATGATGGACCGCCTGCTGGCCGAGGTAACATAGGGAGCTTGTGAGGCACGCCTCGATGGATATCGCCGAAGTCAAAAGGGCAGGGTTAATCCGGTAGTCTGGTGTCTCCCGTCAGGTAGAGATCAATGGCGCGGGCGCAGCCTCTTCCTTCATGGATGGCCCAGACAACGAGCGACTGGCCGCGGCGCATGTCTCCGGCGGCAAAGACCTTGTCTACACTGCTGCGATAATCTCCGATGCCGGCTTCCACATTGCCGCGCCCATCCCTGGCGACGCCCAGTTCGTTGAGCATACCCTCATGAACCGGATGGACAAAGCCCATGGCCAACAGCACCAGATCGGCTTTCAGTTCAAACACGCTTCCGGGGATTTCCTGCATTCTCCACTTCCCGTCATCGCCCTGCGCCCATTCCACGCGCTGGCATTCAATGGCCCTGACATGGCCGCCGTCATCGCCGATAAAGCGCCGGGTTGAAACGGCGAAGTCCCGATCGCACCCCTCTTCCTGTGAAGTCGACGTGCGCAGCTTCATTGGCCAGTTGGGCCAGGTCAGCAGCTTGTTTGCTTCCTCCGGAGGCCTGGGGAGAATTTCCAGTTGGGTGACGGATTCCGCCCCCTGACGGTTGGACGTACCGATGCAGTCGGAACCGGTATCACCGCCGCCGATGACAATCACATGCCCGCCCTCTGCGGTGATACGCTCATCAGCCGGTATGCCGTCGCCCAGCACCACCTTCGTTTGTTGCGGCAGAAATTCCATGGCAAAATGAATGCCGGTCAATTCACGGCCGGGCACGGGCAGATCACGCGGTTTCTCCGATCCTCCCGTCAGGGCAACGGCATCAAATTCATCCACAATATCCCCGGCGGAGATATCCACGCCCACATGGGTGTTGATGCGGAACTCAACGCCTTCGGCGCGCATCTGCGCCAGGCGGCGGTCAATGATGTGTTTCTCGAATTTGAAATTCGGGATACCGTAGCGCATCAGCCCGCCGATACGGTCATTTTTTTCAAACACAACCACGTCATGGCCGGCACGCGCCAGTTGCTGGGCGCAGGCCAGGCCGGACGGTCCCGAACCGACGACGGCAACGCGTTTGCCGCTTTTCCGCGCGGGAATCTGCGGTGTGATCCAGCCTTCCTTCCAGGCCCTTTCCACAATGGCCAGCTCGATATTCTTGATGGTGACGGCATCACCGATAAGGTTGAGCGTGCAGGCCTCCTCGCAGGGCGCCGGACAAATACGGCCGGTAAATTCCGGAAAATTATTCGTGGAGTGCAGCACGCGGCTGGCTTCCCGCCAGTTGTCCCTGTACACGAGATCATTCCAGTCCGGGATGATATTATTGACCGGACAGCCTTTATGACAGAAAGGAATGCCGCAGTCCATGCAGCGCGCCGCCTGCGCGTACAGATCATCGGGCAGCGCATAAAATTCATTGAAGTGCTCGATACGGTCCGCGACGGGGGCATAACGCAAGCCCTCGCGTGCATATTCCTTGAATCCGGTGGGCTTACCCATGGGCATGTTCCCGTCCTTCCTTGCCGGCATGGACTTCGGCTTCCATTTCCTGCAATGCGCGTCGGTATTCCACCGGCATGATCCGGACGAATTTAGGCAGAAAATCCTGCCAGCTTTCCAGGATACGCCTGCCCACGTCCGAATTGGTATAATGGACGTGACGTTCGATCAGCATGCGCAAAATATGCTGATCATTCTGGCTGAGCGCATGCCTGATATCGACGCGACCATGGGTCTCCAGATCCGGTCCCTGATGATCCAGCGCCTCCAGTGCATCCGCTTCGGAAGCCACCGGCTCGAGTTCCACCTGCGCCATGTTGCAACGGGACTCAAATTCGCCATCCCCGTTCAGTACATAGGCGATGCCGCCGCTCATGCCGGCCGCGAAGTTACGGCCTGTTTCACCGAGCACCACAACGGTTCCTCCCGTCATGTATTCACAGCCATGGTCTCCTACGCCTTCAACGACGGCCACGGCGCCGGAATTGCGCACCGCAAAGCGCTCACCGGCCACCCCGCGCAGGTAACACTCTCCGTCAATGGCACCGAAAAGCGCCGTATTGCCAATGATGATATTTTCTTCTGGCACGATTCGGGAAACTGCCGGCGGATAGATCACGATTCGGCCGCCGGACATGCCCTTGCCGACATAGTCGTTGCCCTCACCGGCAAGTTCCAGGGTCACACCGCGCGCAAGCCATGCCCCGAATGACTGGCCCGCCGTTCCTTTTGCCTTGATGACAATCGTATCCTCGGGCAGACCGGCAAGCCCATGACGTTTTGCCACCTCGCCCGAGAGCATGGTACCGAAGCTGCGGTTTGTGTTGCGGATCGGGGTCTCAATCACAACCGGCGTTTTGTGTTCCAGGGCCGGCCTGGCCTGATCAATCAACCATTTGTCCCTGATCTTTTCCAGACCGTGGTCCTGTGACTCGCAATGGTGGACGGCAGCGCCGTTCGCATCCACCGGGTGGAATATCGGGGTGAGATCCAGGCCCCTGGATTTCCAGTGCAGGATGGCATCATTCGTATCAAGCATGTCGACGCGACCGATCAGTTCGTCAAATGTGCGGAAGCCCAGTTCAGCCATGATTTCCCGGGTTTCCCTGGCGATAAACATGAAGAAATTCACAACGTCTTCCGGCTTGCCCACAAATTTTTTGCGCAGTTCCGGATCCTGTGTGGCCACGCCGACGGGGCAGGTGTTCAGATGGCATTTGCGCATCATGATGCAACCTTCCGCCACCAGGGCGATGGTGCCGAAACCGACCTCATCGGCACCCAGCAGGCCGGCGATCACGACATCGCGGCCGCTGCGAATCTGGCCGTCTACCTGCAGAATCGTTCGACCGCGCAGGCGGTTCAACACCAGCGTCTGCTGTGTTTCGGCCAGGCCCAGTTCCCATGGTGTTCCGGCATGTTTGATGGATGTAAGCGGTGAAGCCCCGGTACCGCCGTCGTGACCGGAGATCAACACATGATCCGCATGCGCCTTGACAACTCCGGCAGCGATGGTGCCAACGCCGATTTCGGAAACCAGCTTGACGCTGATATCCGCGCGGGGATTGGCGTTCTTCAGGTCAAAGATGAGCTGGGCCAGGTCCTCAATCGAATAAATATCATGATGCGGCGGCGGTGAAATCAGACCCACGCCCGGCGTTGAATGACGCACGCGGGCGATGCGTTTGTCCACCTTGTGGCCGGGAAGTTGCCCGCCCTCGCCGGGTTTGGCGCCCTGGGCCATTTTGATCTGGATTTGATCGGAATTGACGAGGTATTCAATCGTGACGCCAAAACGGCCCGAAGCGACCTGCTTGATGGCCGAGCGCATCGAATCACCGTTCGGCAACGGCTTGAAGCGCTCCGGTTCCTCGCCGCCTTCGCCGGTATTGGATTTCCCGCCCAGCCGGTTCATGGCAATGGCCAGCGTGCTATGCGCCTCGTGCGAAATCGAACCGAAGCTCATGGCCCCCGTGGCGAAGCGTTTAACGATATCTTCGGCCGGTTCCACCTCTGCAAGGGGAACGGGCTCGGCCTTCCTGAATTTGAACAGCCCGCGCAGTGTTTTCAGGCGGCCGGCCTGATTATTGATCAGTTCGGCATATTCCCTGTAAAGTGCGTCATTGCCACTGCGGACCGCATGTTGAAGCTTGGCAATGGTTTCCGGCGTCAGGGTATGCTCGTCGCCCCGCACCCGCCAGGCGTATTCACCGCCGACATCCAGCGCGTTCTTGTAAATCATCATACCGCGATATGCGTCCCGATGCCGTAGTGCGGTTTCTTCGGCAATCTCCGCAAGCCCCGCGCCTTCGATCTGCGTCGGCGTGCCGGTAAAATATTCGGCAATAAAATCCCTTGCCAGGCCCACGGCCTCGAAGATCTGGGATCCGCAATACGACTGGTGGGTGGAAATGCCCATTTTGGACATGACCTTGAACAGCCCCTTGCCCACGGCCTTGATATAGCGCGTTCTGATCTCCCCGGCGGATAATTCCGCCGGCAGGACGCCCTGATGTTTCAGATCATCCAGCGTCTCAAAGGCAAGGTAGGGATTAATGGCTTCGGCGCCATAGCCTGCCAGGCAGCAGAAATGATGAACCTCGCGGGCGCTGCCGGTTTCAATAACCAGACCCGTCTCGGTACGCAATCCCTCCCGGATCAAATGGTGATGGATGGCGCTGGTGGCCAGCAGGGCCGGAATTGCGATATGGCCCGCATCCATGCCACGATCGGAAAGAATGACGATATTGTAATGCTCACGCACGGCGTCTTCCGCCTTCCGGCAAAGCAGCCTGACGGCCGCTTCCATGCCGGCGGCGCCCTGCTTGGCCGGATAGCACATGGAGAGTGTGATGGTGCGAAATTTCCCTCCGGTGTACTGATCGATATGGCGGATTTTTTCAAGATCGCCATTGGTCAGCACCGGCTGATGCACCTCCAGACGAAGCTGCGGCTCGGTGTCGTTCAGGCCGAGCAGGTTTGGGCGCGGTCCGATGATCGAGGTCAGACTCATGACCATTTCCTCGCGTATGGGATCAATCGGAGGATTGGTCACCTGGGCGAATAATTGACGAAAATAGTCATACAGCGGTTTGGCCCGGTTGGAGAGGACGGTCAGGGGGGAGTCGTTGCCCATTGAGCCGATGGCTTCCTGGCCTGATACCGCCATCGGCGTAATCAGAAATTTCAGGTCTTCCTGCGTGTAGCCGAAGGCTTGCTGGCGGTTGAGCATGGTGTCATGGTCGGGCGTCTGCGGCGCTACTTCTTCCGGCAGGCTTTCAAGTTGAACCTGCGTTCTGGCCAGCCATTCCCGGTAGGGCCTGGCCCCGGCCAGATCATGCTTGAGTTCGGTGTCGTCGATAATGCGGCCCTGTTCAAGGTCAATCAGGAACATCTTTCCCGGTTGCAGACGCCATTTTCTGATGATTTTTTCCTCCGGGATATCCAGCACCCCCATCTCCGAGGACATGACAACGAGATCATCGTCGGTGATGAGATAACGGGCGGGTCTGAGACCGTTGCGATCCAGGGTGGCGCCGATCTGACGGCCGTCGGTAAAGGCCACGGCGGCCGGCCCGTCCCATGGCTCCATCAGGGCGGCATGGTGTTCATAAAATGCCTTGCGTTTTTCATCCATGAGATGATTTTCCGCCCAGGCCTCGGGAATCATCAGCATGGCGGCATGGGCGAGTGAATAGCCGCCCATGTAGAGCAGTTCCAGGGCGTTGTCGAAGCATGCCGTGTCCGACTGCCCCTCGTTACTGATCGGCCAGATTTTTTTAATGTCCTCGCCAAGGATGTCCGACTGCATCGAATGCCGCCGGGCATTCATCCAGTTCAGGTTGCCGCGCACCGTGTTGATTTCGCCATTGTGGGCCACCATGCGAAACGGGTGGGCCAGTTCCCAGGAAGGGAAGGTGTTGGTGGAAAATCGCTGGTGCACCAGCGCCAGCGCGCTGCTCATGCGCGGATCATTCAAATCCTTGTAATAGGCACCAAGCTGATGCGAGAGGAACATGCCCTTGTATACAATCGTTCGGCTGGACATGGATGGAATGTAGAATCTGACCGTATCCGTCAATCCCCGCACGCTGACGCGGGTGTTAATGATTTTGCGAATAACGAAAAGTTTGCGTTCAAAAGTATCCTGATCCGGGCAGGTGCCGCGGCTGATAAATACCTGACGGATCAACGGTTCACAGGCAAGTACGCTCTCGGGCAGGCAGGCGCGTTTATTGTCCACCGGAACATCGCGCCAGCCAAGCACGCCAAGTCCTTCTTCGGTAAGGGCGGCTTCAATGATGTCCTGACAGATTCCACGATGAACATCGTTCCGGGGGAAAAACACCATGCCGACGCCGTATTCACCCTGCCGGGGAAGATGAATGCCCGTCGCCGGGCTGACCTCACGGAAAAATGCATCGGGAACCTGAATCAGGATGCCGGCGCCGTCGCCTTCATTCGCATCCGCGCCCACGGCGCCGCGATGCGTGAGACGCAGCAGGATGTCAAGGCCCTTTTCAATAATATCGTGACTTTTTTTATTATTGATGTTTGCCACAAAGCCAACGCCGCAGGCATCATGTTCGTTGGACGAATCATACAGGCCTTGCGTAACTGGTCGTGAAAACTGGGTCATGGGCATCCTCATCCATGTGAAATTACATTCAGGCCGAAACGGCGATCTGGCCCATTGCAGGAATGCGCCTGTCGGGTCCTTCATGATGGGAAATCAGGACCCGCGGCGGCGTCTTTTGCCTGATGGGGGATGAATCCTAGCGAAAATGGATGCCCTTCTCCAGCCCGCAGTGATGCATCAATCGGTAAGAGACACCGTGAATGCACTGTTTGAGCTTCACCGCCTGCGGGAAAGAAAATGTCGCATCAGCGGCAGGGCGATGCTGCGCGGAGTGAGTTTTTGCATCAGCCAGAGCAGGCGATGGCGTGGAAACGGTACACAAAAACCGCCGCCATGATCCATTCGGGTCAGCGCCTGACTGACGATGAGTGATACATCGGCGCGGAATATCGCAGCCTTTCCTTTCGGCATGCCCGAGACATCACGGAAACCGGTGGGAGAAGGGCCGGGCGCCAGCGTGACAATTCGTAACCTGGCGTGCATTTCCATGCGCAGGGCTTCGCTCCAGTAGCTCATGCCCGCCTTGGCGGCGGAATAGGTGCTCATGTGGGGCAGGGGTGTTTCGCCGGCGAGCGAGGAGACATTGATCATGAAACCGTGATTGCGGATCAGGAGAGGCAGAAGGGCATGGGTCAACGCGACCGGTGCCAGCAGATTGGTATGCAGCACTTCAATCTGCGGTTTGAATTCACGCTGTTCAAAGGCGCCCCAGACGCCGAAGCCGGCATTATTGACCAGGCCGGCCAGATCCGCATGTTTTCTGGCCTGTACGATGAGTCTTTCGCAACCAGCCCGGGAGGATAAATCGGCATAGAGGCAGTCGTGGTCGGTCGGTCTTTGCAGGGCGTCCAGCGTCATTTGCATGCGCACCCTGTCGCGGCCGTGCAGCAGCAGGCGGTAGCCGCGTTCTTCAAGCTGACGGGCAAATTCGCGTCCGAATCCACCCGTCGCACCGGTGATCAAAACACTGGCCATGTTCATTTTCGAAAAATTGGTTTTCCTTTTTTTAATTATTTGTCTGCATTTCAGGCAGACAAATAATGAGTATCTTGTATCGGCAGCATACGGCGCCGGCGGTGTTCAAAGCTGCAAATTTCATGGATGCCGGAGGATTCCAGCAGTGCCAGACAATCATCCATGGCATGACCGACCGCTTGCGGCGAATGCGCGTCGGAACCAAAGGTGAAGGGTATGGAAAGTTCAGCCGCACGCGCCACGATACGCGCATGTGGATAGATTTCCTTCACCGGCTTGCGCAGACCGGCCGAGCTGATTTCCAGGGCACAGCCGGCCTTTTTGACTACCTGAAGCATATTCTCTTCCGCTGCCATCACGCGCCGGCTTCCGGCCGGAGGTCGATGGCCGAATTTCTTGATCAGATCAGGGTGACCAAGGATATCAAACATGCCGCTGGTGGCGGAGGCGGCAACCAGATCAAAATAGGCGCAGTAGGCGTCCTCGATGCCGATTTCTTCCCAGTGCCCGATCTTCTCCGGGTTGTCAAAATCCCAGTCAGCGATGTAGTGCACCGAACCGATCACATAGTCCCATGGCCATGCTTCAACAATGTCTGCGACAGCAGCTTCGCTGCCGGGACGAAAATCCGCCTCCAGTCCGAGGCGTACGATCAGTCTGCCGGCGAACCGGTCGCGCACCTCTTCCACCTCGCGCAGGTAGTCCGCCAGTTCCGGGGCATCCATACGCCAGTCGTCCATGAATGTATCCGGCATGGGTGAATGATCGGATATACCGATTTCCTCCAGGCCGGCCGCAAGCGCGGCTTCGGCATAGGCGCTCACGCTACCGCTGGCATGGTGACAGCGCGGCGTATGCATGTGGTAGTCGGGAACTGGCTGATAGCGCATGGCGTTAACCTGGGATTTTACTTACGGACGGATGAAAGGGAACAAGCGTCGCGGGGGTGGCGTGAAGAACACCCCGGGCATCCATCAGAACAGCCTGGAAGCCTTTCGCCTCGATCTGTTTCAGTCCGGCGGCGCCCCGCACGAACAGCGCCGTACTCCAGCCGTCGGCAACGGTGGCGTTGGGGGCGATCACGGTGGCGCTTATACTTTTCACGGCGGGCATACCCGTGAGGGGTTGCAGAATGTGCTGATAGCGCCTGCCGTGATAGAAGTAGAATCGTTCATAATCACCTGATGTGACAATGCTGATATCGCCATGGACCTCAAACCATCCCAATGTTTTCCCCGGCAGTCTGGGGTGTTTGACGCCAATGCGCCAGGGCTTGCCGTTGTGGCTGCCGATAGCGCGCAGATCGCCGCCGGCATCAAGAATAGCGCTTCTAATGCCATGGGCTTTCAGTACGGCAATACCCCGGTCAATAGCATAGCCTTTGGCGATAGCGCCGAAATCCAGCATGGTGCGGGCATTCAGCCGCCACCATATATTCCCGGCATGCCGAATCAGATTATTGTGCACGCCGGCCAGTGCGGTTCGGACCGCAGCCCCGGCAGGAGGAATTTTTGGCGGATCGGGCAGGGAAAAACCCCACAACAGGCTTAATGAGCCAATCGCCGGGGTGAAGGCGCCGCCGCTCTGTCGGGAGATGTCCAGCGACTGGGCCAGCAAACGGCTGACTTCCGCCGGCAGCGGAATCCTGCTGCCCGGCTTCGAGGCGTTGAATTGTTTGACCGCATTGGGTTTGTTTCCGTAGATCGTGAATACATCCTCGATGCGCTGCATTTCCCGTGCCGCGGCCCTGATGGCATCAAGCGCCTGTTTACGCGGTGCGCCGGCGATGGTGAAGGTGACGAGCGTGCCCATGATGAAACGCGATTCATGCACATCCTCGGCATTTGGAGCGCAAGCCGTGCAGACCAGCACGGTCAGAAGCAGGCACGCGGTCTTTAATCCAATCCCTTTATCCTTAACCATCAGGCAGCGGCAAGATGGCCACGGCTTGCGTGTGTGATACGGTTATTTGCGTCAAGATAGACAAGTGTGGGCTGGAAACAGGCGGCTTC
Organism: uncultured Zetaproteobacteria bacterium; assembly: GCA_964628185.1. Lineage (GTDB taxonomy): Bacteria > Pseudomonadota > Zetaproteobacteria > Mariprofundales > Mariprofundaceae > CAZVLQ01. Next base: position 79,931 of record CAZVLQ010000001.1, read on the forward strand.
CGCCTTGCTCATACCGGCATAGGTGCAGAGAATGACCAGGTCTCCCACGCCGGCCTTGTGCGCTGCCGCGCCGTTCATGCCAATGATGCCGGAACCGCGTGGTGCTTCGATGGCATAAGTGGTAAAACGTTCACCATTGCTTACATTGTAAACATGCAATTGTTCAAAGGGAATGATGTTCGCTGCATTCAGCAAATCCCGGTCAATGGCGCAGGAACCTTCGTAGTCCGGATTGGCGTGCGTTACCGTGGCTCGGTGTAATTTTGATTTCAGCATAGTGACATTCATGGCATCTCCAATGCGATATTATCAATCAATCGCGCCTTGCCAATGGTGGCGGCAATGAATGCGCGCGCGGGACTGTCCGTAATTCGGGTGATTTTCGTGAGGGTAGAGGCATTTTGGATTTCAATATATTCCGGATCAATTTTATGCACTTTCAGGTAGTTTCTGGCACTTTTTAGAAGTTTTTCGCAGTTTTTGTCCCCTTTTTTTATATTTTCAGCGATTTTCTGAAGACTCGCATACAGCACCGCCGCTTGCCTGCGTTCTTCTTCCGACAAATAACGGTTTCGGCTGCTCATGGCCAGTCCGTCCGGTTCACGCACGGTTTTACAACCCACAATCTCCACCGGGATGTGCAAATCCGTCACCATGCGGCGGATGATGGCGAGTTGTTGCCAGTCCTTTTCACCAAACAGGGCGATATCCGGCCGGACGATATTGAACAGGATATTCACGACGGTCACGACGCCGTCAAAATGGCCGGGGCGCGTCGCACCGCATAATACATTCGACAGCTCACCGGCCTTGAGGGTAATGCCTGGCGGGTCTGAGGCATACAGATTATCCGGATGAAAAATAACGTCCACACCAAGAGCCCCGCAGGCTGTTTTGTCCGCTTCAAAGGGACGCGGGTATGCGCCCAGGTCCTCATTGGGGCCGAATTGTAAAGGGTTTACATAGATACTGACAATCACCACATCCGCCAGTTCCCCGGCTTTACGAATCAGGCTGGCATGGCCATCGTGCAGGCAGCCCATGGTTGGCACCAGCGCAATACGTCTCCTTGCGCGCAGCGGCGCGAGGACGTCCCGGAGCTCGCGGGGCGTTCCGGCAACGATCATCCCGGAAATCTCCCTTGCCGCACGTCCCCGGACCAGCGTCCAATCGCATCAATGACAGTATTTTTCAGATCTGCATAGGGTGGAGCGAAGGGCGGATTTTTTTCAGATAAACCGAGCAGATCGTGCCAGACCAGCACCTGTGCATCGCAGTCCGGTCCGGCGCCAATGCCAACGGTGGGAATGCCGGCCATGCCGGTGATTTCAGCGGCCAGATCGTGCGGGATGTTTTCCAGCACCAGCGCTACGGCGCCGGCATGAACGACTGCCTGCGCGTCCTTCATCAACTGCGCCCGTTCATCCCTATTCGTTCCGCGCTTGCCGTAGGAGCCAAATTTCTTGACCGATTGCGGCGTCAGTCCGATGTGGGCGACCACTGCAATTCCACGGTCTGCCAGGAAACGGATAGTGTCCGCCATGGCTACGCCACCTTCCAGCTTGACGGCATCACAGCCCGTTTGCTGCAATACGCGCACGGATGTTGCAAAGGCCTGTTCGGGGGATTGCTGATAGGTGCCGAAGGGTAGATCGCAGACCACCCAGGCTGTTGATCGTCCCCGCACCACCGCGGCGGTGTGATGGATCATGTGATCCAAAGTGACGGGGACGGTGGTGTCGAAGCCGAGACAGACCATACCCAATGAGTCTCCGACCAGCAATACGTCCACGCCGGCCGCCTCGGCAATTCCTGCACTGGCGGCATCATATGCCGTCAGCCATACCATTTTTTCATTGCATCGCCTGGCGCGCAACAGCGTCGCCGCGGTGACCGGTTTGTGTTCGCTCATTTTCCATCCTTCCGCTTCGGCCCGTTGCCGGTGCCGTCTTCAGGGATGGGGAATGATACATCACCATCATGCAAAACGCACAAGGCTTTTTTAAATTTGTATTAGATTTCACGGATAAAGGAACAGGGCCATGGGGAGTGTCATAATAATGCGCCGCTTCAGTTCGCCGCGGCAATTCGCTAGCCTGCATATCAAAAAAATCCGGGAGAGATACGTGAAGGATATTTTTACCGCAACGGAACTGGAGGCCCAGAGGCGCTGGGGTGATCCGGAGCTGTGGGATGAAGCGCGTGTCGCACGGCTCATATGGGATCATATCCCGGAGCAGTATCAGATGCGCGTCGAGTCCGCTCCCTTTTTCTTTATCGCCACCGCAAACGCACGGGGTGAATGCGACTGTTCATTCAAGGGCGGCGGTCCGAACCTGTTGCATGTGCCGGATGTGCCGGACGGCAGGCACCTCGCCTTCCCAGATTTCGACGGCAACAACGCCTTCATGACGCTGGGTAATATCCTCGACAATCCCCATGTGGGCATCCTCTTCATTGATTTCCGGGACGGGGCGCGGCTGCGCGTCAACGGCAGGGCGACAATCCACGACCGGGGTGAACCGCTTACCTGGTTTGCCGACGCCCGGCGCGTGGTGTGCGTGGAGATCACGCAGGTGGTTGCGAATTGCGCCAACTTTGTGCCGAGGCTTGCCCCTGTGGAGGAAGGATAGCTTCCTTGGCCGGCTACCGCGTCACGGTTAATGTTGAGTGGACATCCGCGTGCAATGCCCGCTGCTTGATGTGCCCGAGAGAAGCGATTCCCCAAGCGGAAAAAATGGATCAGGTCACCTTCCGTCAAATTCTCGAATATCTGAATCCGGATGATGTGTTTCGCGCGGTCGTGGCCGGTTACGGTGAACCGACCACGCATCCCCGGTTTGGAGCCTTTATCCGGTTGTTGTCCGAAGCCTCCGTACCGGTGGATATGGTCAGCAACGGCGAACGACTGAACGAAAGGCGGCTCAAACTGCTGGACGGGCGGCTGCGCACCCTGATCATTTCTTTTTCCAGCGTAGATGCCGGGGTCTACGGGCAGGTTCATGCGGGCTTAAGGCAGGACAAGGTGATGGCCAACATCCAGGCCGCGGCGAAGAATCTGCGCCGTACGGAGCTGGCGATCAGTCTTTCACCCCTGGCGCAATGCATCGCGACCCTGCCGGAAACCATTGGCTGGCTGAGGGCTCGGGGGGTGAAGCTGCTCACCATGTCGCCGTCGCTGTATGATCGTGCCGGAACGCTGGGGCTGTCGGATGCCGACGCTCACCGCCTGCGCGACATCATTGTCAAATACCGGCTTCACAGCCAGGAACTGGACTTTATACCCGGCATACCGGATATCGCCGGGCAGTGGATGGCCAACCGTTTCAAATGCCTGCCGCGCAATACAAGCCTGTTTATTTCCGCCGATGGCCATTATCAGTACTGTTTCAACGATATTTCCCGACGTCACCCGCTGGCCCATGTTTCCGGGATGAATATTCGTCAGGTGCTGGATTTGCGTGAACGGACTGAATGTGATGCGCGTATCTGCGGCGATTGCAATATGCGAAGCCGCTACAGGTTACCCGAGGTGATGCGCGCGGCCTGGTGGCACTTCAAAAAGCAGTAACCGGGGTTTGTTTCCTGTCGTCAGATTATGGTGACCTGTGGCGCATTCCGAGTTGGCTCAGGCAGCGGTCGATCCACTGCGCCGTGAGTTTTTCCTGCACCGATTGCTGCTTCAGGCGCTCCATGAGTACGGAAAAATCCACCCAGTCCAGCAACTGGTCCTGGCCCGCGCAGGAAAAAACCATGGTTTCCTCGTCCGTTTCCGGATCACGGTGCATTTGCAGGCACTGGGCGCAAATACCCTTCATCATGCATTGCATGGGTGAGTTGATGGAGCCGATGGCCACGTGGTCGGGTTTGAGCATGCCCTTGAGCGCGCCATGGCGCGCCTGCGCAACTGCCGCCATCATGCCGGCCGAACCGATGGCGATAAGGCGGTCAATATCGATCAGCGGAACGGGGGGTTCACCCATCTCGCCACCGGCATAGGCGAGCATGGCTTCAACGACATTGCCGACGAAGCTTGCGTCCTCTGCTCGCGCGGGCGTAAAACCCGGGGCTTCATCCGAGCACCACACCACCACGTCGGCGGCCGCCTCGATTTCTTCCACCTTGTAGCGGTCCGCCGTTTTTTTATAGGCAGCGAAGTAGAGCACCCTGGAACCCGCTTTCCGGAAGGCCTGACCGATGGAAAAGAGCACGGCATTGCCGAGGCCGCCGCCGGCGAGAAGTACCGTTTCACCACCGTGAATCCCGGTCGGGCTCCCGGTCGGACCCATCAGTACGATCGGCTCGCCGGGCGTAAGCTGTGCGCACAGATCGGAGGAGCCGCCCATTTCCAGCACGATGAGCGAAATCAGTCCCTGCTCAAGGTTGACGGAGGCGCCGGTGAGGGCCAGGCCCTCCATGGCCAGGCGGGTTCCGTTTACCTGGCGCGCGAGCGTTTCATAGTTCTGCAGGCGGTAGAACTGGCCGGGATGGAAGGCCGCGGCCGCCTTCGGCGCGCGCACCACCACTTCAACGATATTCGGCGCCAGCCGCCGGACGGCATGCGTTCGCGGTCGTAACTGCTCATTTAACCTGGCCATCAGTGCTTTCCCGTCCGTTCTCCCGGGCCGGTTCGCGGCCAGAACACGGCTGACTACCTTGTGCCCGCGTCTGGCGCTGGCCATGGCCTTGACGACGTTACCGGCGAAGGAAGGATGCAAATCACCGAAGAAACTCATTGCCAGCCCGTCCGGGCGCACGTTCATCAGCATATGCGCTTCAGCGGGCTTGGCGATACGTTCCGGCTGAACCGGCCGGCCGTTCATATCCACCGCCTGGAAGAAATATCCGTCCAGTTTGGCATGCTCCGGGTCCTCTTCGGCCAGCGCCGTATTCGGATGCGTGCCGGCGGCGATGAGAATGGCGCGCGCCGGCAGGTGCACCACGTCGCCCGTATCCTCGATATGGCCTTCGGGATTCAGCTCGCGCTTGGCTAGGCGCAGACGCTGGGCGTGTCCGTAGGCATCGACATCGACGGCCACCGGCGAGAGCAATTCGGCGAAGCGAACGCCTTCCGCCAGGGCATGTGTCAGTTCCTCATGGTTAAGGATATAGCTGGGGGCGTCAATCAGACGCCTGCGATAGGCAATGGTTACGCCCCCCCAGCCATCCAGCAGCGAAAGAATATCCGGCGCCCTTTGCCCGGCCTCGGCGCGGTCGCGCTCGGCCCGGATGGCGCGGGCGTGGGCCATGAATTCGTCGGCGATCAGTGCTTCCTCCGCGCTGAAGGAGGCGCGTACGGCTTCCTCGCCGCGCTCACGCGCCAGGGCCTCGTAACGGGAGAGAAACTTTTCCACCTGCACCGGATAATAGGCCAGGGCCTCGGTGGCGGTGTCTACGGCCGTCAGGCCGCCGCCGATTACGACCACAGGCAGGCGAATTTGCAGGTTGGCTACGGATGCTTCCCTGGCGGCGCCCGTGAGTTGCAGGGCCATCAGGAAGTCCGAGGCCTTGCGCACGCCTCTGGCCATGCCGTTGGGGATGGACAGGAAGGTGGGCCTGCCCGCGCCCATGCACAGGGCGATATGGTCAAATCCCATGGCGAAGGCGTCCTCGACCGTGAGCGTTCCGCCGAAGCGCACACCGCCAAACATGGCGAAATGTTCGCGCCTCTCAAGCAGAAGGCGGATGATTTTCAGGAAATTCTTGTCCCAGCGCACGGTAATGCCGTATTCGGCCACGCCGCCGAAGCCGGCCATGACGCGCTCATCCAGTTCTTCGTGCAGGGCATGGATATCGCGGACGGGATGGAACGGCACGCGTTCGCCCCCGCTTGTTACGCCGCACATCTCCGGCGGTAGCGGTTCAATCTTCAAGCCGTCAATGGCCACGACCCGGTGTCCGTCATTCATCAGGTGGTGCGCCAGCGTGTAGCCGGACGGGCCAAGGCCGACCACCAGTACCTTGTAGCCGCTGGTATCCATGGGAAGCGGACGTTCGATATTCAGGGGGTTCCAGCGCGTGAGCAAACTGTAAATTTCGAATCCCCAGGGCAGCTCCAGCACTTCCCTGAGCATACGTGTCTCAATCTGTGGAATGGCCACCGGATCCTGGCGCTGATAGATACACGACTTCATGCAATCATTGCAGATGCGATGACCGGTTCCTGCGACCATCGGGTTGTCCGTCACGACCGCCGCCAGGGCGCCGATGGCGTGACCCTCGGCCATGAGGAGGTTCATTTCCGATATTTTTTCCTCCAGGGGACAGCCGGTCAGCGTCACGCCCAGCGGGCTTTTGCGGAAGGCGCCGGACTGCTTCTCTTTCAGGCCTTTCGAACAGGAGTCACGGTCCTGCCTGTGGCACCAGATGCAGTAATTCGCCTGATCAATGGCGAATATCCGGTCGCAGCCGGGATCCGTCAGTTTGAACCCCTGGCGCCGGTGCAGGCGCTTCCCGGGCAGGCGCATCTGCTCTATACCGTGGCGCTCTTCAGAGACCACGGGCACCAGCTTCATAAAATCAGTATTGCGCGACAGCCTGAACAGCACGCCGTGTGCATGGCGTGCGCGCCCGGCCCGGGTGTGCGCCGCCCAGGCGGCATAGCGCGCCGCTGTTTCAAGATGCTGTTCATACTGCAACGGATTCTTGAGCCATTCGAGCACGCGCTCGGCATAACGCTGTTCATCAAGAGGTTCGCCGCACAGGGTGGTCATGGTGGAGACGAGTGCTTCTCCCGCAGCATCTTCCACGCACGTGCTTCTGGCGGCGCGCTGAACGAAGCGGCGCTTGCAGGTGAGTATCAGCTCGTTCGCCCGAAGTTGCCGTTCTTTCTTCCGCACCTGTTCCCTGATGCCGAACAACCCGGCGAGAAAGGCCTCAAGATGAGGCGCAAGATCCAGAAGCAGGGCGGAATGCTCCTTCGGACCGGGGGGGCAGGACTGCTCCCGGACGGCGTGAAGCCTGGCGTACAGCGTTTCATCCGCGCTCTCAAGCTCACCAAGAAAAATGTCATCGAGGCGCTTGAGTCCCTCCAGACGATACAAGTCCTCGAAGGACAGGCCGTGGGCGAGGGTGAGGTCGGTTTTGGCGGCAGGTTTCATGGGTCACTCATGCTGCTGTCAGCCCTGTGCCTCGGCAAGTCATGTCCGTCCTGCATGGTTTTCGGTTGCCGATGGATCATACAGAATGAGGGTTAATCGTCACAGTGGGCCGTCCTTATGAAAAGGCGGCGTTCACTGAAAAGAAATTCCGCGGCGCTGATCGCCAGGTAGGCCACGAGCATCCATTTCAGGCTGTTGCCGTCGTACCGCCACAGGTAGGCAATGAGCACGGCCCACGAGATAAGGCAGCCGGCAAGGCCAAGCAGCGGCATGAGCGGGTGAAGGCCGGCTTTTTTCCGCAGACGGAAGGCCGCCAGATTGACGCTGGCAAAGATAAGCAGAAACGTGGCACTGGCAAATGAGGAAATCATGGTCAGGTTGGCCAGGTTGACAAAGGCCAGGGTGATCACGGTCAATACAATGAGGCTGACCCATGGAACGGCGGTGGTGCGGACCCGATGGGCAAAGGCGCAGGGCAGGGCGTGTTCTTTTGCCATGATGCTGCCCAGCCGCGCCGTGCCGAACATTGTCGCATTGATTGCGGATGCAGTTGAGAGAACAGCTCCCATGCCGATGAGCACAAATCCTGCCTTTCCCAGAAATGGTTTGGCAGCTACGGCCAGCGCATATTCCTTGTATTCATTGATGTCATCCGGTGAAAGATTGGTCACGGCAACGAGTGAGACCACTATATAAATCAGAGCGGTGACGATGATGGAGATCATGATGGCGCGAGGCATATCCCGCCGCGGGTTGCGCGATTCGTTTACGGCATTGGGAATCAGTTCAAAACCCTCATAGGCAACAAAAATCAGTGCCGCACCCATAAACAGGCCGGTACCGCCCTGATTAAAGAATGGTATGAGTCTGGAAGGATCGGCCAGGATCAGCCCGATGGCTGCAAAGCCCAGCAGGATCACAACCTTGACCAGCACGACCATATCCTCCGTTTCTCCCGCCACCTGTGCACCATAGAGATTAATGCCCAGGAACAGCAGCAAGATGAGACTTTCCAGGAAATGGTGGACCAGCAAGCCGTGGGCCTGCCCGCCCAGCAGCGCCGTGCCATAAGCGCCAAAGGTATAGGCGTAAAGCGAGAGGGTGCCGATGTATCCTGCAATCAACAACCAGCCGCCCAGCCCGGCGATGTTGGGGTGCTGAAAAGCGTGTTCCAGATACGTGAAGCTGCCCCCGTCGGAACGAAAGCAGAGCCCCAGTCTGGCATAGGACCAGCCTGTCATGAGGGCCAGCATGCCGCCCAGGGCAAAGGCCAGCGGCGCCGCATGCCCGGCCAGGCCGATGGAAATCCCCAGCACCGAGAAAATGCCACCGCCCACCATGCCACCCACGCCCATGGCAATGAGTTCCTTAAACTCCAGTGTTCCACCCCTGATTACAGCCGGTTCGGTCACGAGTCCGTCACAAGGCCACGGTTATGCGTGGTATTGTTGCCATGCGTCATGCGGCGAACTCTTTTTGTTCAAGGGCCGGTTCATATTGACCCCGGCGTGCCAGGCTGTTGAGTCTGGCCCGCTTCAGCAGGGCCTGCTGGGCGGCGCTGATATTCTCTCTTTTGCCGCCCCAGGCATGCAGTACAGGCTGCTGCAGGGCGCGGCCGTAGGAAGTGCTCAACTGCCAGGGCGCATTGCTGCGCAACCGGTTGATGGCATTCAGGTTGGCGGTGGCCTCTTCCGGGCTCTGTCCACCGGACAAAAAGTTGATGCCGGGTACGGCGGCGGGCACCGTACGACGCAGTACTTTCAACGTTGCTCCCGCCACTTCATCAGGCTCCGCCCTGCGGCACTCCTTGCCCGGCAGCACCATATTGGGTTTGAGGATCATGTGTTCCAGGTCAACGCCATGCACATGCAGGGCGTCAAAAACGGCGTGCAGCACCTGCTGCGTCACCTCGGTGCAGCGCTCAATCTCGTGATCACCATCCATCAGCACTTCCGGTTCCACGATTGGAACGACGCCCATTTCCTGACAGACGGCTGCGTAACGGGCCAGCATCTCGGCATTGGCGTGCAGGCCGAGCGGTGTGGGATTGACGGGTGTTACAGGGTAAACCTCGCGCCACTTGGCGAAACGGGCGCCTTGTTTTATATAATCCGTCAGCCGCCCGGCCAGGCCGTCCAGTCCGCGGGTGACAAGATCACCCGGCGCTCCGGAAAGGGGAGCCGTGCCTTTGTCCACCTTGATGCCGGGGACAATTTTTCGAGCCCATGCCGCCTCGGGAAGCGGCGTTCCGTCATCGCTTTTTTGATCCAGCGTCTCCTCGAACAGGATAACGCCACTGATATAATCGCCCAGCCCCGGCGTGGTCAGCAGCAGGGAGCGATAGGTGCGGCGGTTCTCTTCGGTGGATTCCACGGCGATGGCATCCAGGCGCTTTTTAATCGTGGGCGCACTTTCATCCGCGGCCAGGATGCCCCGATGCTCGTCCACCATATCCCTGATCGTATTTTCAAGCATTTCCCGTACATTCATGATATCCCCCTGACTGCATTTTTTTCCGGTTCCACGATAACAGCCATTTTAGACCATTCCATGGAGGCATGTTCGCACCAGAGATGTTCCCGGGGGACGGGCTCCCAGGGGGGGTTAAAAGCCGGGGGCAGGAAGGGTGCAGTCGGGACTGCGGTGGATGGCCATGAATTCGACGTTGATAAGGAAAGATACCCATACCGGATCACGTTCGGACAGGCGGATGGACATTTGTGTTGCGGCTCTACCGGGCGGGCACACCCGTCTCCGTAGCAGGCGGCGGAGATTGCGGCGCCGGATTGATGATATTCATCAGCAGCATTGCCAGCACGAAAAGAATAATGAAAAAGATCACATTGTGTTGCGCGAAGCGCTTGCCACGCGCCTGCTCAATCCTTTTCAGGAGCCAGTCCGTAGCGCCGTAGAGGACGATAGCGCCCAAGGTATAATAGAGAAAAAATCCCATGCCTTAAGTTAAGTGTAGAAGGGTTGACGCACCCTGTTATGGAAGGGCGGGCGGCGGACCGCCCGCATGCCTCCCTTAAAGCTACTTCAGGCCCTTGAGAAAAGCGATAACCTTGTCCGCTTTCTTGCCTTTGACATTCTGCTTGCCCATCTTGGTCTTCGCCTTGGAATCACCCGTGAATTCCTTGATTGCCTTCTTGCTGTTATGCATCCACTTGCGCAGGTGGTCTTCATCCCATACCCAGCCCCCGTTTTTAAGGGATGCACTGTATTTAAAGCCGGGATAAGTACCCGCCTTTCTTCCGAAAACGCCTTTCAGGGCGGGACCAACCTTGTTTTTGGTACCGAAGTCGTGACATGCCCTGCACTTACCCTCCGGACCGGCGGTGGCATTCGGGATAGAACCGAGACTGAGCAATCCCAAACAGCACAAAGCAAGTAAAATATTTTTTTTCATCCGATCTCCTCCTTATAGTTAAATTAAACCGCTTGTATTACATAAACACCATCACAGCGAATGGTCGCCCAAGCTTAATTGTGAAACCTATTGGCGAGAATTCCACATACCTTGATTTATATCAATGATGGGCCAGTGAATCAATACATAAGATTGCACCATATGGTGCGGATGTTACACCCGCCCGGCTTCTACTCAGGACTTCCGACGGGAATTCTGGCCGGAGTGATTTGAACTTGACCTATATCAAGGCCGAGGTGCTGCAATCGGGTAAGCATTGCCCAATTCTAGGGGTAAAGGAGGTTTGATAATGGCTGATTCACCTGTTGAAGAACAAATCCCGGAGCCGGTAGCTGGCTGGCAGGCATTCCTGGATGATCCATCCATGTTGCTGTTTCTTGGTATCGCAAGCCCGACGCTGCTTTATACGCTTTGGGGCGTCATGGAGGTGCTTAGCGTGCCGGTGGCGGGGTATTGATCAATATGGCTGCCAATGCTGTTGGGATGTCTGGATTAGATCGCCGGGAGCGCAGGGCGCGCAACTGGTTGCTGGCCCTGTTCGTCGTTCTGGCCGTTTTGGCCGTAACCGTGCTTGTGTGCGGCGTGTTGTCGCTGATCTTTCCCGATGCGGGCATTCCGTTTATATGGATGGCCTTTCCGATTGGGCCCCAACCGGCTCCGATTCCATAAGCGATCTTTTATAATTGAAGTGAGTTTTCACAAGTTGAAAGTTGAAGTAAATATGAAAGGGAGGAAATGTATATGAGTTATACAAGTATGGATCCCATCCCCGAGCGCCAATGGTGGCGGTTGCGTGTGGGTCCCGATGAAAAAATCTGGATTACCGTGGCCTATGCCTGGTGCCTGGTCATGACCGTATGGATGGTGGGCTGGTATTTCATGGGTAACCAGAACCAGGCCGGCGAAGCGTTCCGTGTCACCCCGGACGGCTTTGCGGACAAGATGGATCAGATGGTCGAGAAGTATCAGGTAAAGGATGCCACAGGCAATCCCATGACCGAGGGCCAGACCGAAATCCCCGTCGTTCAGGTGCCGGAGGGTGGCAATGTCTATATGGCGGCGCACCAGTTTGAATGGCCGGTGATTCCGGTGCTGGAGCTGGGAAAAACCTATGTCTTTCATATCTCTTCACAGGATGTCGATCACGGCTTTTCGTTGCTGCCGATTGTTCTCAACCTGCAACTGATCCCTGGTTATGACTATGTGTTGCGATTCACGCCCAACAAGACCGGCATCTATCGAATTACCTGCAATGAGTACTGCGGGCTCGGGCATCACACGATGGCGGGCAAACTTTACGTAATTAATTCAGCAAAAGGCGTGGTTCTCGACGGTAAGGGCGGAATCACCGGAGGGGGAGCATAATGGCGACTTTGAGAAATCCACAAGATTTTATCACCTGTCCGGATACCGGCCAGCATCTTAACAAGCCGGTCATCGGCCTGGTGAAGGCGAATATCTTCGTCGCTATCGTGATGCTGCTGGCTGGCGGGGTGCTTGGCCTCGGCGTCGCACTGACACGCTGGCCGGCCATTCATCTGCTACCGTCGGAATGGTTTTATATTGCCCTGACCGGGCACGGTGCGGCCGTACTGCTGTTTTGGATTCACTTTTTTGAAGTGGGTGTTGCCTACTATTTCTGTACAACGCCAATCAAGGCCCGGCTTGCCACGCCAAAGATCGCCTGGCTTAGCTTCTGGCTGATGCTGATCGGCGCGGCTATTGCTACGGTGATGGTGCTGATCGGTCAGGCCACGGTCATGTTCTCGGCCTATCCGCCATTGAAGGCGCATCCGTTGTTCTATGTCGGCGTGGTTCTGTTCGCCGTCGGCGCTCTGGTTCCGATGTTCATCTACATCGCAACGCTAATCAAGGCCAAGAATGAGCGCACCTACGAAGGCTCGATGCCGCTGGCAACCTTCGGTGGCCTGACCTACGCCATCATCGCCATCTTCACCTGGGTGATGGGTGCGGTCATCATGCTGCCGACCATGCTATGGTCCATGGGCCTGATCCATAATATAGACGCGCAGATGTATCGCGTGGTCTTCTGGGCTCTGGCTCACTCAACGCAGCAGATGAACATCTCCATGCACATCACCATCTGGTACACGCTGGCGGCCGTGCTGTTCGGCGCCCGGCCGCTTAATGAGAAGGTGAGCCGCATGGCCTTTGTGCTGTATCTGTTCGCCCTGCAGTTCGGATCGGTTCACCATCTGTTGTCCGACCCCGGATCAAGCTTCGCCTGGCGTACGTTCAACACCAGCTACGCCGCCTATCTGGCCGTATTGGGCAGCCTGATCCACGGCCTGACCGTGCCGGGCGGCATTGAGCTGGCGCAACGACGCCGGGGCCTGTCTCACGGTCTGTTTGAATGGCTTCGCAAGGCACCGTGGTCCAATCCGGTCTTCTCCGGCTTTTTCCTGTCCGTGGTGCTGTTCGGCTTCCTTGGGGGCGTCACTGGCGTGACCATGAGTAATCAGCAGATCAATATGATCATCCACAATACGGTGTACGTGCCCGGTCATTTCCACGGCACGGTGGCGACCGGCACGACGCTGGCCTTTATTGCCTTTTCGTACTGGATCGTGCCGCTTGTGACCCGTCACAAGCTGGCGGCTCCGGGACTGGCCAGATTATCCACGTATCTGTTCGGCCTGGGTATGGGCACCTTCGCCACGTTCATGATGGCGGCTGGCCATCTGGGTGTACCCCGGAGGCACTGGGACATCACCTATGCCGACGCGGCGCTGCCGTTTCAGTTCACCGCCACGGCGCATATGTTGATGACCGTTGCTGAAATCGGTGCATGCATCGGTGGGATCGGGGCGCTGTTCTACCTGATTTCCATGCTGGGAACCTTTTTTGGCAGGACAGTGGAGAAGGGTGTTGTGGCGCCGCTGGCCGAGCCGGCCGGTGTGGTCGCGGCCAGGTTGCATGGTGGAACGGAGCCACATATCAAGGGCTTGGAAGTTCCGGGCTCGCTAGTGCTTTGCATGGTTTTGATTACCTTCATCATCGTCTATTACTTTGCCCAGTTTAAGTATCTGTCGACGATATGGGGAATCCGCTAATGTGGATTTACTAATGCGAATCCGCTTGCGGGGCGTGTCGACTTATCCCCTCCTCGGTGCTCTGACCTACCCTCCCAGAGAACCACGGCACGCCTCGTAAGTGGCCTTTAAAGGCGAAAAAGGGCCATCACTATGATGGCCCTTTTGTTTGTCCGGATCGTTGTGTAACATTTACCTGCGAGCGGCAGTGCGCCATGCTGATGTTATCAAGTATCTGGAGGCTTTGGTGTTTGTACGTAAAACAATTTTCATGCTTGGCATAACCGGATTACTGTTTGCCGTCTGGAATGAGGCGGATGCCCGAACAAGCCTGGTTGCCCGGGATGTGCATCAAATCCTGCCATCCGCCCCGGCATCACATCCCGATGCCGCCGCATCGCGCCGTCAGGCCTTTGACAAGGGCTCCGCCCTGAAGATCAGCCAGGCTGCTATCGGTCGTACGCTGACCGGTTATACGCTGCGTGATCGTCGTGGCAAACCGGTCAAGCTTACAGATTTTCGCGGCAAACCACTGGTGATCAGCCTGATTTATACAAGCTGTTTTCATATCTGTCCGGCCACGACCCAGAGCCTGGCCCGTGCTACCAAGGCAGTTCGCAGCGCTGTTGGGAAGGACACGTTTTCCGTCGTTACCATTGGTTTCGATGCCCTCCATGATACGCCGGAGAGGATGCGCGGCTATGCCCGCCAGCAGGGGGTTGCCAATGAGCATAACTGGGATTTCCTCAGTGCGGACAAGGCCACCATTACTCGTCTGGCGTCAAATATGGGCTTTATCTTCAAGCCATCGCCAAAGGGCTTTGATCATCTGATCCAGACCACGGTTGTGGACAAACAGGGCCGGATTTACCGGCAGATCTACGGCATGGATTTCGATCCATCCACCCTTACCGAGGCGATGAAAGAACTGGTTTTTGGCCTGAGTCCCGAAACACTGAGCCTGACTTCGCTCGTTAACCGGGTACGCCTGTTCTGCACGGTCTACGACCCCTCGACGGGTACATACAAGCTCAATTATGCCATGATATTTGGCATGGGCACCGGTGCAGTGATGCTGACTTTTATGGGGGTATTTCTAGTCCGCTTCCTGCGTTATTCATAGTTAAATAGATCCCATGCACTTATGGTTTAGCCGGTTCTGCCGGTCTGTGTTCTATTTTATTGAAGCCCGTTTTAATGCTGTGTTTGGCAGCCATAATCCACTTTACCACCTGGGTGATCTCGGGTTCTATTTCTTTTTCATTTTGCTTGCCACCGGGGCGTACCTGTTTTTCTATTATGAACCAACCGTCAGCGGGAGTTTTGATCAACTCCAGCGCCTGACGCGTGAGCAATGGTATCTCGGCGGAGTGATGCGCAGTTTGCACCGCTATGCCGCCGATGGCATGGTTGTGGCCATGGCGCTGCATATCCTGCGGGAGTGGGTCATGGGCCGTTTCCGCGGGCCGCGCTGGTACTCTTGGGTAACCGGCATACCTCTTCTGATCATGGTGTATCTGAGCGGCGTTATCGGGTTCTGGCTGGTCTGGGACCAGCTGGCGCAGTTTATTGCCGTACGCACATCCGAATGGCTGGACTGGCTTCCCATTTTTGCCTCGCCCATGGCGCGCAATTTTCTGCTTAATTCCGATGTCGCTGATATGCTGTTTCGCCTGCTGATTATTCTGCATATCGGCATACCCCTGTTCCTCCTGGCCGCCATGCTGGTTCACGTAAAAAGGGTCAGCCGGGCACACATCCTTCCGCCACGAGTGCTTGCACTTGGGACCCTGGCAGCGTTGACCCTGCTGTCGTTCCTCCGGCCCACAGTCAGCCATGACCGTGCGGATCTGGGTACCGCGGTGAGTTCGCTGAACATGGACTGGTTTTATCTGTTCGCCTATCCGCTGATGAAAACCGGGTCGATGGGTATGCTCTGGGCTATTTTTGCCGCGGCAATCCTGTTTCTACTGCTGCTACCGTGGTTACCACCACGGCCCAGACCTGAACCTGCGGCAGTCGTCAATCTGGATTACTGTAGCGGCTGTGGTCTTTGTGCCGACGATTGCCCCTATGAAGCAATCAGAATGCGTGATCGAAGCGACGCTCACCCCTATTTCCTGCAGGAAGCCAGTGTCATCGCTGGCAATTGTGTTCACTGTGGAATTTGTACTGGTGCCTGCCCGTCCTCCAATCCGTTTCGCCATGCCACAGCACTGCCATTCAGTCGTGCCAATGTCCTGAAGAGCGGTATCGAGATGCCGCAGTGGAATGTGGACTTCGTACGCCGTCAGGTGGAACGCGCCATGTCGGATTCCGGAGCAACAGGCAAGGTTCTTCTTGTGGGCTGTGAGCATGGTGTCGATATTCGGGCACACGCCATGGATACCGTTACACCGATGACTGTGCCCTGTATCGGCATGTTGCCCCCCGCATTTATCGAGCATGCCCTGCGCAAGGGTGCGGCAGGTGTCCTGCTGAATGGTTGCCGGCAGGGAGATTGCTATCACCGTCTTGGCGGGAGCTGGCTCAGGGGTCGTTTGAACAATGAGCGCAGACCTTTCCTGCGGCATTCCGTGGACCGCTCCAGGGTGGGTCTTTGCTGGGCGGCGCCGCCCGATTGGCGGGAATTGCAACGCGCCATTGACGCCTTGCGGCAGTAAGAGCCTTGATAAAGATCATGTTTATTGTGGTATATTTACGTTTAGTGTGCGCCCTCGTATTAGGGTCTGTTAATACTCACTCTGACCGTTGCAGTCATAATGAGAACTAGCAGGCCTGAACCAGGAGGTATTGCTTGAATAGGCCCCATCAGGGAAATGTCATATACCGTTTTCTGAAATCCGTTCAGAGCGGTGGCAGGTGGCTGTTCCAGGTTGCGGAGGGTGCGGCAAACGCCGTATTCGGTCCGGAGAACAACCCGATGTATTACCTGGGGGGGCTCACCTTCTTTTTCCTGTATATCCTTGTCATCAGCGGCATCTATATTTATATCTTTTACGATACGGAAGTCAGCGGTGCCTATGCTTCCGTTGAATACCTGACGCACGAACAATGGTATCTGGGCGGCATCATGCGCAGTCTGCATCGCTATGCCTCGGATGCCATGGTTGTCTCTATGATTCTGCACATGTTGCGGCGTTTCTTTAATGACCGTTACAACGGCGGTAGGTCATTTTCCTGGATCACCGGCACGCCCATGCTCTGGCTGGTATTTATTACCGGCCTGCTGGGTTACTGGCTGGTCTGGGATCAGCTGGCTCAGTTTATTGCCGTACGGACATTTGAATGGATTGACTGGCTGCCGATCATCGCCGAACCCACAGCGCGTAATTTCCTGACCAATGCGGATATGACCAATACGCTCTTCCGGTTGCTTGTTGTTACGCATCTGGGTCTGCCACTGTTTCTTCTCGCAGCCATGCTGCTACATACCAATCGCCTGCACCGTCCAAAAGTGAATCCGCCCCGGCGCCTGGCTATTGGAACACTGGCCGCCCTTCTGGTACTTTCTATCGTCCATCCGGCGCTTAGCCATGCACCGGCGGACCTCGGCAATGCCCCTGGTGTGCTGCATTTAGACTGGTTCTACCTGGCACCCTATCCCCTGATTGCTACCTGGCCCAAGGGTATAGTCTGGGCATTGATCGGTGGTGGCACCATCTTTGTCATGTTGTTGCCGTGGCTGCCACCCAAGCGGCGTGACCCGGCTGCCGTGGTGGAACCCGCAACCTGCAGCGGCTGCAATCTGTGCGTGGAAGACTGCCCCTATGAGGCGATTCGTCTGGAACCCCGAACAGATGCTCATCCCCGCTTCAATTACGTCGCCCGGGTTATCGAAAGCAAATGCGTCAGTTGTGGTATATGTACCGGTTCCTGTCCGTTCTCCTCGCCCTTTCGCCACACACAGGAATTAAAGTCGGCGATCGAAATGCCGGATTCCGGTATGCAGCACTTACGTGATGCCACTTCCGGAGCGTTGCAGAGACTTTCAGGTGAGCGGCGGATCATAGTTTTTGGGTGTGATCACGGAATGGATATCACGGAACTGAATCGTGCGGATACGGCAGAGATCAGTCTGGAATGTATCGGTATGCTGCCGCCTTCCCTCATTGATTATGCACTGCGCCAGGGTGCCGATGGCGTTTTTGTCACGGGCTGCCGTATGGGAGACTGTTTCCATCGCCTGGGCAATCAGTGGATGCAGCAACGCCTGAATGATGAGCGCAAACCTGAATTACATCGCAAGGTTGCACGCGAACGGGTCCGGTTCTTTATGGCCGCTGAAGCCGATCGGTCAACACTTGTCCAGGAACTTGAAGCTTTTGGCAATGACTTGCCGCTGGAGCACACCGGGGCTCAAAAACCATGAAAAATATCTGGCGCTATCTTGGTCAGGGCTTTGGATATTTCCTGTTTATTGCCTTTATCGGGTATTTCTCCTCCATGCCAGGCTATACTAATGTACCGGTGGGCCAGGCATTGATCAAGTTTACCTTCACGCATGCCGGCAAACGTGTGCATCCATTCCATGATACCCGCACCAACGCAGATATGGCCAAGCTGTCGCCTCAATTGCGTTTCCGTAAGCATTCCCGGAAGCGTTTTCCTTTGAGGATCGAACTTGAGATGGATGGCCGGATTGTCTATAAGGCGGAAATCCCGCCGCGTGGTTTGTCCCATGATCTGCCGTCACCGGTCTATCAACGCTTTATTATTCCTGCCGGAAAACATCATTTTCGCGTACGTATGGGGGATGATAAGCGTGAGAAGGGATTTGCCTATACTGGTGAGAAAACAGTAGAGCTTTCCCCTTTGCGTACCCTGATTATTGATTTTGATAACATCCGCAAACAATTTATCTTTGAGTAAGAAATATGAAAAGAGCAAAGTTGTTAACCGTAAACCTGACAACCCAAGAGGATTTCAGGTTTTATCCCACTGATTCCCGCTGCCAGAAACTGGCTGGAGGCTGGCTGAAACTGGGGGTTGCAACGTTGCTTATCGCCGGCGTGTATGCTGCATTGCTGGTTGTGGCGCGCACACCGATAATCAAGGATATTGTCCCCAGTACGAACTTCTTTTACGTCACCCTGGTCATTCATGTCATTTTCTCAAATGTGTTCTGGTTTCTGGCCGTTGCCGGAGTATTTTGGAACATGAATACAACCACCCGCTTCATCCCCCTGGGGTGGGCGGCGCTGATAACCACATCCGTGGGCGTGGGCGTGATTGCAATCTCTCCGTTTACCGGCGCCGGTAACCCGGTGATGAGTAACTATATACCCTTTCTGAATGACCCGCTGTTTTTTGCCGGTCTGGCTATTTCCGGCTCCGGCTTCGCTTTGCTTGTGTTCAGAGCGCTTATCTCGGTTTCCAGGCTCCGTGTGAATACGGCAGCGGGAAGTATGAGGTTTGGTATTTATACAGCCACAAATGCCGCCACCATGGCCATCCTGGCCTTTTTCTGGGCATTTTTTACCATGCCACAGACTGATTCCTCCGGGGAGACCTGGTATAAGGGGCTGTTCTGGCTTGGCGGCCATGTGCTGCAATTCACCCATGCGTTGCTTATGCTTGCTGCCTGGATGTGGCTGGCGGCCGCCAGCGGCGTGACGTTAAAACTGTCTCCCCGGGCGGTCACGCTGCTCTTCACGCTGGCCCTGTTTACCGTGGCCTTCACGCCCGTTGCTTTTCTGTCCATGCATGTAACTTCCGTGAATTTCCAGCAATGGTTCACCACGCACATGCGAATCGGCGGTGCCGCCGCCACCCTTCCCCTGGGTCTGGCCGTGCTGTGGAGCCTGTTTGGATCTGCCAGGGCGACAGCCGAAAAGCAGCCGCTGCGTATCGCTCTCTGGCTTTCGATCATGCTGTTTACCCTTGGTGGCGTGCTGGGTTATATGCTTCGCGAAAGCAGCACATTGGTCACGGCTCATTATCACAGTGTTACCGGTGCGGTGACGCTGGCCTTCATGGCACTTGCCTACGATGTTCTGCCGCATCTTGGATTCAGGACCGTAGCGTCCCGTCTGGCAAAGATTCAGGTGTACACCTATGGCATCGGGCAGTTGCTGCATGTGCTGGGTCTGGCCTGGGCGGGCGGTTACGGCATGGCGCGCAAGGTAGGCGGCAGCGCTGAGGTCCTGGACAATATCCAGCAGACTATGGGTATGGCTCTGATGGGAACCGGGGGGCTGATCGCCACCATTGGCGGCATCCTGTTTCTGATTATTGTAATCGGCGCGATGCGCCGGCAGTGAGGAAGCGGTCAGGCGCTGAAAAAACCATATGCTTGTCTGACATCCCGGTTTGAGTAAGCTAAGACGATGAGCCCGCGTCTGGTGATTGCCACCCTGGTGATGTGCATGGCCCTGATTCATGCCAGTGCCATCATGCATCTTATGAATGCCGGTATGGGTAGCCCGGACTGGCCCGCTTCCTACGGCCTGATAGCCGAGGGCGGGGCGACAACGGGGATGGAAGCCGGCAAGGCTCACACGGCGGTTTCCGCCATCGCGCCTTCAGGCGTGGCTGACCGGGTTCACCGCGCTATCGCCAATATCCTGCAACTGCTTATCATCGCCGTTGTCTTTTCAGTATTTCTGAAACGGAAACATGCTGACCGTGATCACCGGCCACCGATGTTTATTCCAATGCTGGCATTGATTCTTTCCCTGTTTCTAGCCTTCCTGGGCGCATGGTATGGCTCTCCCCTGCGCTATCCCTGGATTATCATCATCAACCTGACCGGTGGTATTGCTCTGCTTGCCCTGTTCTGGTGGCTAACACTGGATATCTATGCCAGCCCCGCCCCCGTAACAGAGCAGGTTCACCGGTTGAGACCCTGGGCGGTAACAGGCCTGATGATCGTCACGGTCCAGATTTCCCTGGGGGCCTGGACGGATGCCTATTACGCGGCCCTTGCCTGCACCGGGCTCCCGGGATGTCCCGGCGCGGATTGGTCCATGCCGGATATGCTGCGGGGGTTTGGACTTCTGGGGCATCTTGACGTGGATGCTTCCGGCAAGGTCGTGACCGACCATTCCGTGGCTGCTTCCATCCACATGGCGCACCGTATCATGGCCTTGGTAACGACGCTGTACCTGGCCTGGCTGGCCTGGCGGGCCGTGATATCGGGTGGGAAACCCCGCCTCGCGGCTGTGGTAATGATCGTCGTTCTGGCGGCGCAACTGGGCCTGGGTCTGGCCATGGTCCGTTTCAGCATGCCCGTCATCTTCGTTGTGGCCCATACGGTGACTGCCGCTTTGCTGGTTCTCAGCATCCTTAGTTTGGTTCATCATCAAACATATTGTGCGGAGAAATAGCCACAAGAGCCTATCTGATTGTGCAGATGCGGGGCAGTATTAGTAAATGCAAGAGGCAAGATAAAATGAATCAAGAAAAAATTATAGAAAAGCTGGTGGTAGTCTGCCTTGATACGGCACATTCCATGTTAGAAAAGTATAAAATGGTTATCCCCTTTGGTATACGAGCCATTAACGATGGCGAAGATTTAAAAATGAATTGCCCGGGAGATAAAAAGCCTGAAGCTAATTTTATTGAACAAATTGAAATGGTTGTAGATGAGTTAAAAGAGTTTGTTAAAAATGAGTTCAGTTACGTGATAGCAATCGTTACCGAGCTTGAATCAGGTGGTGAAAAAGCAATTGGTCTGCAAGTCGAAACAGATCTTTCTTCTGTCTTGTTTGTCTATCCTTTTCGGAAAGAGAATGAGCAATGGATTATTGACAATCCGATACAAACGGATCAACTCTTACCCTCGGTCCGTTTACTAAAAACTAGATGATATCCTCGATTAAAGCCCGTAAGCCTGTGGAGGTGCTGCATGCACGTGTTGCATAAAACATGGTTTGTATGCCTGCTGATCGCCCTGGTCCCCGGGATTACGTTGTCTGCGGTTCGGGATGCTCGGGCCTACACCCATCATAATTCACCCATTCAGTGGGTGAATTATTCAGGAAAGGCCTTCACCCGTGCGAAAACGGAAAACAAGCCGATCTTTATGCTGATTACGGCGGTATGGTGTTACAACTGCCGGGTTTATGAGGAAACTCTCAGGCAAGCTCAGGTCGCTGAATTTATCAATAAGCATTACATCCCGGTATTTGTAGATTATGACCGCCGGCGGGATATCGCGGCAAGCTATTCCGCCGTTGGTATTCCCGTTACCACAATCCTTGCACCGGATGGCGAGGTGCTGGTGAACGCCCCGGGCTATTTCCCGGCGGATACGCTGCTCGCCAATCTACGGAAGACGATTGATTATCTCGCCAAAGATTACAAGCCGTCATCAACCCGGCAATCAGGGCCGGAGGCCAGACATATGGTGCATCCCTCACAAACACTGCTTGAAGATTATGACAAGCAGTTTGTGTCACTGATGGCTGCGGGCCTTGATCCCGCTTTTGGCGGATTTGGAATCAATCAGAAGGAACCCCATGCCGGCGTTCTGTTGCGGCTTCTCGAACTGAAAGAGCAGGGGGACAAGCAATGGACGGAACCCCTGCGCATCACGATGGATGCGATGCTTGGTCTGAGCCGCAAGCCGCGGAAGAGGGGAAGCCCGTCTTTTGAAAAACTGCTGGCATTACGCCGTGGGCAGGCAAGCCTGTTGTCCGAAGTGGAGGCATTGCAGACGAAGGATATGATCGCGGGCATTTATGACCGAATCGAGGGTGGTTTTTTTCGCTATGATACCCGCCGGAACTGGACGGTTCCCCATTTCGAAAAAATGCTTTTTGAAAACAGCCAGTTGATTGATGTGTTTCTGAAGGCGTATACCTTATATAGGAAAACGGCGTATAAAGATGCCGCCATACATTCGCTTGCCTATATTCAACGGACGTTATTCAGCCGGGCTGACGGCAGATTCTACGGCAGCCAGCTGGCGGATGAGGTCTATTATCATTTCACGGCAGAGGAAAGAAAAAAGGCCGGCGCCCCCGCGATTGACCAAACCAGTTACGCCGTATCCAATGCCAGAGCGATTATCGCGTTTTTAAACGCCTCGGAAAGCCTGCGCATTCAAAAGTATCGGCATACGGCAATCCAGGCGCTCGGGTTCCTTGCGAGCAGGATGACGGGAAGAAACGGCGCATTCAGTTATTATGATCAGAAAAAAAAGAATGGCGTGTTGAACGGACGCCTGGAAGATAATGCCTGGATGGCATCGGCCTTTCTGAGAGCTTATGAAATCACTGGTGGCGGGAAATATCTGAAATTGGCTGAGCGACTTGCGAGATTCGCCGCAAAAAATCTTTATGATCCGGCGTCCGGCGGTTTTTTTGCGCGCCGGAGCACCAGCAGGGAGCTGTACCGCCAGGATGAGTTGTTCGACAAGACAAAAGATTTTACGGACAATGGCATTATGGCGTCCGTATTGCTGGATCTTTACAAACAGACGAAGAATTCGTCCTGGCTGACAATGCTGGAAGGCACCGTGGGCTATTTCTTCAGTGATACCCAGGCAGCCCGCCTCAAGGCGGACTCGCCGGAATTTGATCGCGTCGCGCGGCGGTTGATCGTATTAAAAAAACATCAGATTACATCACGAAAAAATCCCTGAAACCCTTGCAAGGAAAGGTCATCAATCACCGTTCACCGGCCTTGCAGGTAATTTTCCTGGTGTTGGTCACCCTTTTTCTTACATTGCCTGCGCTGGCGGGTCCCAGGCTTACTTGGGAGACAGAAAAGCAGCCGCCATCTTTAACCACCCGGCTTTCGGCGGACATACTCCAGCGTCTGGCTAACAGAATTATGGCATCACCGGATGATGGTTCAGAGGTTCTTGCATTCAAATTGCGCAATGCCGGGGATAAAACTGTTGTTGAGGACATTTTGCGGAAGCTGGAAAAAACGCCTGAACCGGCGACGGTGGCGGATCTGGCTGCAAGGCTGCAACTCCATCTTGCGATTTATGGAATGAAACCGCGTATTCAATCAGTCAGGGCCATAAAACACGATGCACGGATGCTGGAGGCGATGTGGAATTCTTATTCACACGGTCAAACGGTGCTGGCGGAAGATGCGGCTGCAGCCGCCCGCGCCCTGCTGGATGCGGCTCAGGCAACGCATTCGGCGGGCATGCTGGCGAACGGCATCGCGATGCTGCGGTTTATCAAGGCACGACTGGTGGGAGCACAGGGTGCTTGGCATCACTTTTCCCCGGAGAGCGGCAGGGCCAGTCTGGATGGTCAGCTTGCGGACAACGCGACGCTGGGTCTGGCATTTTACAACGGCTATAAGGTAACCGGCGATACACAATGGCTTGTTCAGGCCCGGAGCCTGGCGGAATTTATTTTAAACCGTTTTTTCGACCGTAAGCTGGGCGGCTTCTTTTCCCGGAACAGCACTTCATCCCGATTTTATAAGCCGCGAGAGTTATTTGTGGCCGACAAACCTGTTCGATCTAACGGTATGGCGGCCCTGCTGCTCTATCGGGTTGGCAGGGAAGTGGGTAAGAAGAACTATATCGAGGCGGCGGCAAGATCCGTCGCCACCTTGCAGAGCCGGGCGTTGCATGCCTCAGCCAAAGATATTATGGCGTTTATTTACACCTATCGGGCATTGCTTAAGATGAATCGCCACAAGCCTGCTGCAAGCGCCGGGGTGCTTCAAGACGTCAGCTTCGGCATAATTGCAAGCTTATCATTCATAGCCGGAATGCTTGGATTCCTGTCACCCTGCACCCTGCCCATTCTACCTGCTTATTTTGCCTTCGCATCGCAAAGTGGAAGAAAAAATATCCTGCTGATGACGATAGCCTTCTTTGCTGGACTCGCTCTCGTTTTTTCACTGATGGGGGCTACAGCCACCTTGCTGGGCGCACTGTTAAGCCGGCACCATGATTTCCTGTTGCGGGCCGGAGGCATTCTCATCGCGCTGTTTGGTCTGGCTTCGCTCCTGGGCAAAGGCTTCAGTGGCGCGGGTTTCCGGCGGCGGACGGCGCTCACCCTGGCCGGTTCTTTCTTTTTCGGCATGACTTTTTCGCTTGGCTGGACGGCTTGTATCGGCCCGATCCTTGGCGCGGTCCTGGTTATGGCCGCAACCGCGAAAACCGCATGGTCGGGCGCGGCTTCCCTGTTCATGTTTGCCATGGGTCTTAGCCTGCCCCTGATGTTGCTTTCACTGTACCTGACGAGACTGGACCGGAACGGGTGGTTCTGGCGTTTTCTGAGAGGAAAGGGCTGGGAGATCAATATCGCGGGGCATATATTATATCTCCATACCACCAGCATGATCTCGGGACTGATATTTATTGCCCTGGGAATTCTGATGGCAACAGGATACATCACCTGGCTCAATCGTATCCTGCCTGTCGGTATACAGGCCTGGTTTGCCGGTATAGAAGAACATATGGTGAGTCGATTTGCGGGAGGATGACAGCTTTCCGGGCTGAAGATAATAGCGAAAAATGTTGAACGATACTCATATGCGGGCTTCCAGGGTGGCGACTTCGAATCGCAGATTGATCATGATCTTTCTGTTCATGGCGTTAAGCATCTCGATGCTGATTGCCGGCATAGCCTTTTTTGTGTATCAGGAAGAAATAAGGAGTTACCGGAAAAATATCGCGATTGAGCAGGTGCATCACCTGGAGAATCAAACTACGCTCATTCGGGAGAATTTCAGCCAGCGTGCCCATGATCTGCTGTTTTTGACCAATCAGGTTCGGTTGTACCAACCCTTCAAGCCTATGGCAGGGCAGGGCTTACAGGCTCTGGCCAATGACCTTCTTTCTTTTCTTGATGCCAATGAATTGTATGATCGGGTCGGACTGCTGGATACCCATGGAACGGAAGTATTAGGCGTACGCTATCTTGCTGGGAAGCCAGGTATTGTTCCGAAAAATGAATTACAGCAGCAAGGCGAACGTGACTATTTTGTAAAAACAATTATGTTAAATGCCAATGAGATTTATATATCGCCCATGGTTTTCACCCGCGAACATGGCCAGGGTAATTTGTCTCTGAAACACATGATTCAATTTGGTATGCCGCTTTTTGACCGGCGGGGGCGGAAGATCGGGATGATCATCCTGAATTATTTTGCCGATAGCTTGCTCAACAAGTTCAGGAAGATAGCCGGATTCGAAAGCCCGGAAGTGGGCGAATCCATGCTGCTGAACAAGTATGGCTACTGGCTTTCCGGTCCTGATCCCCAAAGGGAATGGGGCTTTATGTTTGCCGATCGCAGGCAAAATCATTTTGACATCACCGAACCGGAGGCGTGGCGGCATATAGCTCGTCAGAAATCCGGTCATTTTATCATGAACGGCGATCAATATTTTTTTACAACGCTGTATCCTGCTGAAATCATTTCCTCGGATTCCCGGATAAACCGCCACAGTCATCCCCGGCAAGCTTTTTGGAAGATTGTCTCACGATATCCTCAGACAGCTTTTATGATTAAAACAAGAGAAAGGAAGCATAAAATTATTCTGCTCACCTTGTCTGTCGTGCTGCTGATGAACGGAATGTTCTGGTTCCTGGCCCGGGCGATGGCGCGGCGTCGGCAGGTGGAGAACGAACTGCGATTACATATGCTGGAAAAGGAACGTGCTTCGCGTCTGGCGATGCTTGGCCGAATCTCATCCGAGATTGCGCACGAGCTCCATCAGCCTCTCTCGGCGATATTAAGCTATGCGGATAGTTGCCTGCGATTGCTGAAACGCGGGGAAACGCAACCGGACAGACTGAACAGGATTCTGGGGAAAATCTCTGACCAGGCCAACCGGGCCGGACAGGTTGTGCGGCGTGTCGGAAACTTTACCCGCAGCCATGAAATGCAACGTGTATCGCTGGATTTGAATGCGCTGATCGATGAGACCCTGAACCTGGCTGAACTGAATACCCGCAAGTATCGGGTTAAAACCGGAAAGGCCTTGACGAGGCCGCTGCCTCCGGTCTTTGCCGATCACTTGCTTATTCAGCAGGTGCTGCTGAATCTTGTTCGCAATGCCTGTGAAGCTATGGAAGGAATAGAACCGCGCAAAAGAAGACTGACAATCGGAACAGACAGGGGCGATAATGATTGCGTCAGGGTTTCTGTTTATGATCAGGGTCCCGGTCTGGCGCCGGATGAACTGAAGCATATGTTTGATGCATTCTTCAGTCTGAAAAAAGAAGGCGTGGGCCTGGGTCTTTCCGTGAGTCGCTCGATTATCGAGAATCATGGAGGACGTTTATGGGCGGAAAAGCTTGCCGAAACAGGGATGGCCGTTTGCTTTACCCTGCCGATTGCCGAAGGAGTGTATCATGAAGACTGATCCGACTGTC
Source organism: uncultured Zetaproteobacteria bacterium (assembly GCA_964628185.1). Taxonomy (GTDB): domain Bacteria; phylum Pseudomonadota; class Zetaproteobacteria; order Mariprofundales; family Mariprofundaceae; genus CAZVLQ01. The sequence continues at coordinate 106,815 of CAZVLQ010000001.1, forward strand.
TATATTGTTGATGATGATGCAGCCGTGCGCGATTCCCTGTCTGAACTTTTGGCATCGGAGGGGTTGCGGGCTCTGGCCTATGCCTCGGCCGGCGAATTCCTCGAAGATTGTAATACTTCCATGCATGGATGTGCATTATTTGATGTGCGCATGCCGGAAATGAACGGTCTTGAATTATTGCAACATCCAAAAGTCAGGCGGATTGCCATTCCCGTCATTATGATTACGGCCTATAGCGATGTGCCCATGGCCGTCAAAGCCATCAAGTTCGGAGCGGTTGATTTTATAGAAAAGCCCATCCATAGCGAAAACCTGCTGGCATCCATCCGGCGATGCTTCCAGGATCACAAGGTACAAAGGGTTAAGTATCAGCAACGCATTGAGTATACCGAACGCCTGATGCGATTGACCCCGCGTGAACGGGAAGTGATGGATTTGCTGGTGCTGGGAAAACTGAACAGGCAAATTGCCGCGGATCTCGGCATCAGCTCAAGAACCGTTGAGGTTCATCGCGCCGCCATCAAGCAAAAACTGGGCGTAAAATCCCTGCCCGACATTGTTCGTATGGCGTTTCTGGAACAAGACGACACTGACCCGCATATTGCATGAAGGACTTGAAAGTTTCCGGGTGATTTCAGGGTACTTGCTACGTGTAATTCCACGAGGCCATACACTCCATTGAGAGCCTGTTCCGGCGTTTCTTTTTTCATATCAGGTACTGCCGCCATTCTAAATTGATTCAAATCAAGGACAATTTGAAAAAAAATTGAATGATAGACTCTTATACGTAGTTATACTTACGTACTATTACATATGATTACATATGCCCGAGAGGGCAACCTTCATGTCCGCATGGACAGGAAGAGTTCAATTATCACAGGGAGGAAACATTATGCCGAGAATCAGTACTACTGTCTTATTTACTCTTGCCATATTGCTGGCGACCGTCTGGGTATTTCCCGCATCGGCTGCTTCGTTGCATGGAATCGCCAAAAAGGGCGAAAGAATTTTTAACAAGAATTGCGTTGCCTGCCACCAGGCGGACGCGATCGGTAAACCGGGCGTCGCGCCTTCATTAACCAACCCGCAATTGCTGAGTATCGCTTCAGATAAGTTTCTTTTTGAAACGATCAGCAAGGGCCGCAGGGGGACGGCTATGCCGGCCTGGGGTGAAGAACTTGGGAAAAAGAAAATCAAGGCCGTTATCGCTTATCTGCGCTCGCATGCCAAAGGACCCAACCGTTCGACTGAGGTGAATGCGGAACGAAGATCCATGGGCAATGCAAAACTGGGCAAGGTCTGGTTCCAGGGGATTTGCGCCCATTGTCATGGCATTTATGGTCAGGGCTACGCGGCCGATGGTTCCGGTACGGCCATTGGTGGCCCGGACTTTCTACGGCTTGCCTCGGATGGATTTATTCGTGAGACCATCATGTATGGCCGGGACGGTACGCGCATGCGTCCCTTTCACAACTCCGCGGCGCTGGCTAATTTGAGCAAATCAGAAATTGATGATGTTATCAAGTACATGCGCACCCTGCGTATCCCTGAAGATTTATAAATTATAAAAGAGGAGGAAATAGATATGAAAAGAATCAAGGTTAACCGGCGCAACTTTATCAAAGGTAGCGCCTTTATTGCCGCTTCGGCCACAGCCGCGGGCGCCGGACTGTTTTCAGCGGGAAATCCCGAGCTTGAAGCAGCGCCCACTCCCTCCGAGGAGAACGATGAAGGACGCAAGGAGTTTAAGTCCGCCTGTCCGTATTGCGGTGTCGGTTGCGGTACGCTCATCCAGGTGGAGAAAGGCAAGATTGTATCCATGCGCCCGGATCCCAAACACCCGACCAACTACGGGCTGCAATGCATCAAGGGGCTGACCGCCGCCGAGCCACTCTATACGGACCGCCTGGAAGGCGACTCCTATGTCCGTAAGGATGTCTGGAAGGAATGGAACAAGCCCGGTCATGGTGATCTGGAATATGTTTCCAGAACCAAGGGCTCATTCGATGAGAAACACTTTGCCCGCGTTCCGTACGAGAAGGTCTCGGAGATGGTCGCCCACAAGGTCGCACACCTTCATAAGAAGTATGGCGGAAATTCCATTGCTCTGTACGGTTCCGGCCAGTTGACCGTGGAAGGTCAGTATCTGGAAAACCTGTTCATGAAGGGCATACTGGGATCGAATACCATTGAAGCCAATGCCCGCATGTGTATGACCTCGGCGGTCACCGGCTATTTCAAGACCCTGGGTTCGGACACCCCGCCCCTGGCCTATGAAGATATCGAACTCTCCGACATGGTGATGCATTTTGGTCACAATGCCCGCGAATCGCATCCGATTATCTATTGGCGTATTGCCGACCACAAGAAGAAAAAAGACATTCCCACCGTGGTCGTGGATCCGCGCTACACCGGCACCAGTCAGGGCTATCACGATATTAATTCAAAAAACCATGTGCATGTGCCGATTCTTAACGGTGACATCAGCTTCCTCAACTCGATCGCCCATGTACTCCTGAAGGATCATCCCGATGTCATTGACTGGAAATTCATGAAGGCGCATACCGACGGCTGGAAGGAATACACCGATGGGGTGCTGAAGGATTACAGCCCTGAGCAGGTGCAGGACCGTATGGGCAACGCCGAAGTGACGCCGGCGATGATCCGCAGGGTGGCCGGTATGTTTGCCGACGCCACGCGCAAGCGGCTGGCTCGCACCAAGGGAAATCATAAAGGCTACGGCGGTGTCATCATCATGTGGGGCATTGGCTACAACCAGCATATCCACGGCCAGCACAATGTGATTTCACTCATCAATCTGCTGAATATGACTGGCAATATCGCCAAACCGGGTTGTGGACCATTCTCCATGACCGGACAGCCGAACGCCATGGGCGAGCGCTTTACCGGTGGTTTGACGGGCCGGCTTCCCTTTAATCAGGGGCTGAAGAATGCACCCCACCGCGCCAAGATAGCCAAGGCCTGGGGCGTGCCTGAAAAGAACCTGGTGAATGCCATGAATTCGGTCAATTCAGGCATGGCCGTGGGCATGATGGAGCGGGGTCTGAAGAACGACAGTACGAGGGTCAGGGCCATCTTCCTCGTTTATGCCACCCACATCGATCTGCCGGATTCATGGCATGTTTCCCGGCCGGCGATGACCCGGATGTTTACCATCGCCCAGGAGATTTACAAACACGCGCCGAACAATCTCTATGCGGACGTGATTTTCCCGGCGGCGACCTGGGGTGAGGCGCAGGGGACCTATATCCAGTCCGAGCGCCGCTTTTATGTCACCGACAAGGCGGCCCAGGGGCCGAAGGGCACCCATGCGGACCTGGATATGGTGATCGACAAGGGCAGGGAGATCGGGAAGCTGATCGGGATTCCGAACGTGGACAAGATCTTCCACTGGAAGAAGCTGCCAGACGGATCCTATGATGCCGAAGAGGTCTTCCGCGATCTGGTCAAGGCTTCCGCCGGTACCGATACCGATCTGACCGGTATGCTGGATGTGGAAAAGAAGGACGGCATCGGCCTTTATGACCAGATTCGCGAACTGCGCGGCATTCAATGGCCGGCGCCTACCTATGCCATTGCCAAGGCGGGAGGTGCCAAGCGGCGCTTTATGGCGCAGGAAGGCGTCTGGAAGAATCGGCCTTATGGCTATTTCCGCACCAAGGATGGCAGAGCTCATTTTATACTGTGCCAGCAGGACTACAGCAAGCGGAAAGAGGTTACCGCAAAGCTGATGCAATTCGGGGTCAAGGAAGGGTTTTATACCATTGATAACCGGGATCTACTCATTCAGGCCCGTGATATGGCATTAACCCCGGACCTCCCCGATGCAGGATACCGCGGAATTAAATGGTCCGATATTCCAAAGGACAAGTATCCGTACTGGATGGCCTTCGGCGTAGTCTATGAGCATTTTCACACGGCCAAATGCAACCGCTCACCAACCCTGCGCCGGCTGGTGCCGGAGCAGTATGTGGAGATGCATGAGGACGATGCCAGGGCGCTTGGTATCAAGGATGGGGATCTGGTGCGTCTGATCACCCGGCGTGGCTACATCGACAATGTGCGTGCTCAGGTAGGCGGTACCAATAGCCTGATCAAGCCGGCGCGAAACTTCGTTCCGCGTGGATTCTTTTTCACGCCATGGAATTTGTCGGTGGTGGATAGTGCTGATCCGAGGTTCAACCATTGGCTGGCCAACGGTACTACCAATCGATCCTATGACCCCGTATCGGGCCAGGTAGACTTCAAGAAAGGCGCTTGCCGGATCGAGAAGATGGATCGAGAGGCTGGCGAGAAAAAGCAAGTAGATGCTCGCCTTATCTGACGGATGTCTGATCCCGCGGGAAATAAAGACAGTACCGGAGCGTTATGCTCCGGTACTGTCTTTCCCTTGCCCATGAATCGCAGGCGATTCCTGTGTGCGGTGCTGGGCGGCACTGTAACTGTTTTGTCGGCGTTCTCATCCATACCCGGTGCTGCCTGGGCGGCGCGCAGGGTTGCGACCTACCGCATGCGCTTTCTCCGTCCGCCAGGGGCGCTGGCGGAGGATGATTTTTTAAGCCGGTGTATTCGCTGTGGAAAATGTTCGGAGGTTTGTCCAAATAATTGCATCAAATATTTTGGTCTTGAGAAAGGCATTGCCGGCATGGGGACGCCCTACCTCATCCCGCGTGAGCAGGCCTGTATCCTGTGTATGAAGTGCGGGGATGCCTGTCCGACCGGAGCCCTGAAGCCTATCCGGCGCACCAGGAAAGACATCCTTGAAAATGTAAAGATGGGGCATGCGCATGTTGATGAAAGCCTGTGCCTGTCCTTTCAGGGCAAGACCTGCGGCGTATGTGCCCGCGCCTGTCCACTTGGGAAGGTTGCCATAACGGTTAGTTATCTTGAACAGCCTCATCTCCAGTCAGGCTGTATTGGCTGTGGACTTTGTGAACGATCCTGCATCCAGATGCCTCAGGCCATTCGAATTATCCCCAATTATAGCTAGTTAGTTTTCTTTACTCGTGAGATATAGTGCCGGAGAAAAAATATGAAAAGAATAATGAATCCGATTGCCTTTATAATTTTATCTACAATTTTACTTTCCTTTGCAAATGGCAATGCGGAGGCATCAAACAAGATAGATAAAATCAAAATATTAAACTCGATAGGTGTCATCGGTACCTTCGCAGTATTTAAGGCAGAGCCATCGTGGCACAAAATAACTTCTGAAAAGAAAAAATTAGTCCTGGGGATGGTTAAAAGTCTAATCGAAAGTTATTCCGGCAGGGTTGTTGTTGACACGTATTCCACGTTAGGATTTACAAAAGATTCGGACTTCTTTTTAAGACTCCACGCATACGATCCGGTTAATAACTACAAATTTATCAGGAAATTATTGTCTCCCAATATCCTTGGTAATTACTTTTCCTTGCGGAGCTTGCATTATGGGATAACAAAAGGGTTGAACTACGCAGACAAAACCCCTGATTTACTCGCGGCACTTAAAGCTACCAAGTACGAAGGGAATCCTCCGGTTTTCGGGATTGTGGTAACTGTTGATAAAAATTCGGACTGGTGGAACCTGCCCGAGAATGAAAGACTCGAGATGATAAAGGAGCATACGGTTAGAACCATGCATTTCATAAAAAGTACAAAGCGAAAGCTTTATCATTCAACAGGTCTTGGTGAAACCGATTTTATAACTTATTTTGAGACCGCCGACCTTAAAGCATTCAGTAATTTGATGATAACGTTAAAATCAATAAAGGAGGCAAAATACACTACATATGGGATACCCATAATCGGATATATTACGAGTATTAATGATATCTTAAAGTAGCATGGGTAATCCGTCCGAAAAGCAGTTACTCTCGGAAGTGGAAATATCTACCACAGATGGGAGAGGATTAAAAATGCAAATTATCAATTCTTTTCTCTTTATCTCCTCTGTCTCCTCTGTGGTTCAATTTTGTCTGGTTCCAGCTTTACCAGGTTTAGGTAAATTGGCCAGGATAAGCAGTCAATGAGTGAATTCCGCGCAGCACAGGTTGAATACAGCAATTATTATCAGATGCTGTCCGATAATGTTCGAATGGAGGCCTTTCACACCGCAATTAAGCGCATGATCAAACCCGGTGATATCGTCATTGACCTTGGTGCCGGAACCGGGATTCTTGGTATCTGGGCGCTACAGGCTGGAGCAGCCAGGGTCTATGCGATCGAGAAGACCGGTGCCATTGATTTGGCCCGCGAGATTGCCCGCCTCAATGGGTACGCGGGCCATATTGAATTCATTCAGGATAATTCCATGAACGTATGCATTCCACAACGGGCCAACGCCATTATCTCGGAAACACTCGGCAGTTTCGCGCTGGATGAGAACATGCTTCAGTTTATTACGGATGCCCGGGAAAGGCTGCTCGTGGACGAAGGCACGCTTATCCCCGCAGTCGTTGAATTATTCGCAGCCCCGGTCGATAGCAAGGATATTTATGAAAAAATAGATTTCTGGCGCAAGCTTCCGGATGTTGATTTTTCACCGGCATTTGAACTTTTTTCGCGTAAAATGATGGTGGAATCCGTGTTGTACGGCCAGCTCCTGGCCGAACCGCTGAGGCTACAATCTGTCAATCTGAATGTATGGAAGGAAGATTCCTACAGCTCCCGCGGCTATTTTCCAATTAAGCGGACAGGAACAATTCATGGCATGGCCGGCTGGTTTAGCGCATCATTATGTGATGGCGTATGTATCAATACGGCACCGGATCAACCGGAAACACACTGGAAACAGGCATTTTTCCCGTTTCACGACCCCATCCGGGTTGTACGCGGAGATGTGCTTGACTGGTCGGTCGTGGTAAACGGAGCCTCATCCGGCAGCGACCATACCCGTATTTCCTACCAGTATCGCTGCACCCAGATGCGCAAGGAGATGCGGAAAAAAGGAATTGCCAGAAACGAACCCTGCCCTTGTGGGAGTGGCCTGAAATTCAAAAAATGTTGTGGGCGATTATGAACCCGAATACTTCCGAGACAACACAGGGGGACGGTGGTTTATGCAACGGCACCTGAATAAACTACGCTGGGCAAGCCTGTGGACGATATTTACCATGCTGATCATTTTGCCACTTGTCAGCGTTTATCAGACCTATGTTGCGGCCCATGGCTATCGTCTGTTATCGCCCTCCGGCAAGCGGTTTTATGACGTTATGTATTTTCTAACCTCGCCATTTACCAATGACCCGGCAAACAGCCTGGATGCGATTAAAGGCACGACCTGGTCCGGCAGTCTCCTTGGCCTGAAACTCAGCGATCCGTTGGCGGTTGCCGGCCAGATGGCCGCTGCGCTTGATGTTCACTGGTCGTTTCTGGTCACGGCCCTGATCCCGATTGCCTTCACTATCGTTTTCGGGCGCTTTTTTTGCGGCTGGATTTGTCCGGCGACACTGCTCTATGAATTGAACACGAATGTAGCCGTCTGGCTACGCAAGGCCGGATTGCCCACCGGAAATTTTCATTTCAACCGGTGGCTGAAATACGGGGTGTTGGCCCTGGGGCTCGTGTTGTCCGCGATAAGCGGCTCGGTGCTGATGGTAAACATCTATCCACCCGCCATTGTTGGCCGGGAACTTTATTACGCCATCGCCCTTGGTGGCTTTGGCGCGGGTGCCGTTTTTTTCGCGGTGACGCTGTTGTTCGATATTCTGATTGCCCGCCGTGGCTTCTGCCGTTACCTGTGCCCCGGCGGCGCGCTTTATTCGTTGCTGGGCCGCTATCGCCTTTTCCGTATCAAACGGACAGTGGAGACCTGCAACGATTGTGCCAAATGCAATGCGGTCTGTGAATTTGCTCTGGATCCGATGCATGATGATTTTGGCCAGGAATGCAACAATTGCAGCGCCTGCATCGCTGTCTGTCCGACCCGGGCACTTGCATTTACCACACGCATTAAGGACATGCCCTATCAGGGTCCGGGGCATCTGGGGCGTAAATTCCCTGAATCCGGTCATGATAACCGCTCCGGGGAGATTGACTGATGCCCAGGCTGATTTTATTTCTCCTGTTGTTGTGCCCGGTCTGGTACACACCGGCATATGCCCACCATGTGATAGGCAGACCCGCCTACAGTTTGAACGAAGATTCAAACACGCCGCCCAGCATGCAGGTTGAAACCCAGATGGGCGACTATTTTATTACCTATATGGTTTTCCCTGCATTTCCCCGGCCCAATGAACCGGGCCGGATCAACCTGTACGCAAAACGTATTGACAATGACAGGCCCTTTCAGGGCAAGGTCAGTTTTATGGTGCGTGATGATAGCTGGTTCAACAAGCGTGAAGAACGTATCGGCGTGCAGAAAGTGGATGACAATGTTTTTCGCCAGAGGTTCATGTTTCGTGAAGCGGGGGACTACATCATCACGGCAAAGTTTATGGATCACGGCGTACCTTATATCATTGACTTTCCTTTACGCATTGGCAAGCCATCGAGAGTTGGCGTTATTGGGACGCTGGTAGGCGGTATGGCAGTCGTACTGATCATAGTTAACATATATCGCCGCAAACGCCTGGTCGGCGAAAAGGTCCGCGATGCCGCTCGCGACAGGAGAAAATCATTAATCCCGTGACATATCCGGGCCTTCCGTTCGGCTGGGTCATGTGTGCATGGATATGGATTATGGTCCTTGCCGTTTGGGCGTTATTTGCGCCACGTGCAGCTTCCACTCCCGGTGCTTACGGGCGATCATGGATTGGCCAACGGCTGGCGGCAATACATACGGCTTCAAGCTGGCCGCTGCTAACCCTTAAACTGGTGGTGACGGGCCTTTTCCTGCTTGTCATTTTTGCCGGTGCGTTCGGTACGCCGATCCCCGCACGTAATCTTGCCACGGTGCTGACCTGGAATCTCTGGTGGGCAGGTCTTATCCTTTCCGTGTTTTTCCTGGGTTCCGCCTGGTGCGCGGTTTGCCCGTGGGATGCTCTGGCCACATGGTTGACTCGCTTGAATCTCACAGGCCACCCCAATCTCAATGGCAGCCTCAACCTGCGTGTTCCAGGTATCCTGCGCAGTGTATGGCCGGCATTGTTGATGTTTATCGGCCTGACCTGGCTGGAACTCGGCTTTGGGATTACCACCAGACCCTATGCCACGGCTCTACTGGCGATTTTTATGATCGTACTGGCTACAATTTCGGCCGCCCTGTTTGAACGCAAGGCCTTTTGTCGTTTTTTCTGCCCCGTGGGTCGGACCATTGGTTTTTACGCTCAGCTCGCACCCGTGGAACTTCGCCATGTCGATGCGGAAGTTTGCAATCGCTGCGCCACCCTGGATTGCTATTATGGTACGGAAAGGGTTGAACCTTGTCCCACGAATCTGGTTATGAAAAACCTGCGGGAAAATACCTATTGTATCTCCTGCGGCAATTGTATTCGTAGCTGTCCCAGCCAGAACATAGCCTGGAATCTTCGGCCTATGAGCCGGGAAGCGGTACAGGATGCGCGGCCTCGTCCGGATGAAGCCTGGTTTATGCTGGGATTGCTGGCGCTGGCAGGTCTGCATGGATTGACGATGATGCCCTTCTGGGAGCGTTGGGTTAGAATGCTGGCACGTCAGATAGGAGATTCCGGTCAGTTACTTTGGAGTTTTACGACAGGCCTGTTGGCGGTTATGATCATGGTCGGGCTGTTGTATGGTATGATGATTTGGCTGACCCGGCGCATCAACAGAAATACAATTTCTTTCAAACGCTTGTTTTCCGGTATGTCCTTTATCGCCTTGCCACTCGCCTTCACCTATCATCTGGCACACAATCTTAATCATCTGTTGCGCGAAGGCCGCGGCCTCGAAGCACTGTTTATAAATCCGTTGGGCGTAGGTGTTCAACCGCTGAGTCTCGCGGAAAAACAGGCACGGGCCACATCAGCGATCATTCCACAGGATGCATTGTTTGCATTGCAGGCCGCCCTCATCATCTTCGGTTTCTGGATCGCCATGCAGGTGTTGCGCCATCGTGGAGAGGCATTGCTTCCAGGTTCCGGGTGGAAGCTTTTCCCGGTATGCATCTTCGCCATGATTACGACGGCTTCGTATCTTTGGTTGTTAAGCCAGCCTATGATGATGAGATTCTAGTCCAAATGGATCGCCGTGAGTTTTTTCAAAGGGGCATTTTCAAGCTGAAGGACGCCGCGATGGAGGGTGTTCATGCTCACGTCAATACCCAGGCGGCCCATTGGGTGCGTCCACCTTATGCCCTGGATGAACTGGACTTTCTGCTGGCCTGCAATCGCTGCGGCGCATGTACCGGGGCCTGCCCGTATGGGGTGGTCTTCCCGCTGCCGCTCAGCCGTGGCGCCAGGGTGGCCGGCACCCCGGCTCTGGATCTGCTGCACAAAGGCTGCCGGTTATGTGAGGATTGGCCCTGTGTGGCGGCATGTGAAACCGGAGCATTGAAACGGCCTTCAACCGAGGATGGGGAAGTTGCTCCCCTTCCGGAAATCGCCACCGCCCGGGTCGATAGCGGCAAATGCCTTCCTTACCTGGGACCGGAATGTGGAGCCTGTCAAAATACCTGTCCGGTATCCGGAGCCATGGTGTGGGAATCCGGAAAGCCTCGAATCGATTCTGTACGTTGCCTGGGTTGCGCCTTGTGTCGTGAGGCGTGCATCCTGGAAGAGAAGGCTATCAGCATCCATTCAAAATACCGTTCCGCGGTGAGATAAATGGAGTGATGTTGAGACAAAGCCTGATCGGGACTATTCAAATCCTTTTTCTTTCAGGAAGGCGCCCAGTTTTTTATCCTCATTCACAATATGTTCCACCAGCCATGCACTCAAAAAATCGGCGGTCTCCAGCCTTTCCTCCCACTGCTGCCGGATATTGCGTGCGCGCAGTTCCCGTTCCGCCGCCTGCAGGTTTTCCACCTGGCTGAGCAGTTCATCGTGCATTTCCTTGTGATGCCGGTAATCGGGATACTCGTAGGTGCACATGAATTCTTCCTCGGTCTTGAAATGCATGATTGTCTGGCGGACAAGCTCGGAAAACGTCCTGTCGATCCGGTCCATGTCGCCGTGGCCCAGCAGCAGCCTGTACAAGCCGTTGACCGTTGCGAACAGCCCCCGGTGCTGCTCATCCATCTTGTGGACTTTGACCCTGTAATCATCACACCATGTGCAGAATGAGGATGCTTCATCTTGTTTGATCATATCATTGACCCTTCTATCAGAAATGGCATTCATGAAAAAATGATCCTGATCAATTTTGATGGATTTTACACATGCGCAGGCCAAATATATAATAGGCTTCCATGGGGGATAATTTGCCAGCTGTTAAAATATACGGATTCCTGAGAAATGTTCCCTTGTTCAGGGAAATGAATGAAGAGCATCTGCGCTATATTGCGGAGAATGCACGTTTTATTGATCTGGACAAAGATCAGTTTGTTTTCCACAAGGGAGATCGCTGCAAGGGCTTCTACATCACGGTCCGCGGCAACATCAAGATATCGTTTCTTTCCGTGGAAGGAAAAGAGCATGTGGCGCGAATCATCGGGCCCGGCCAGAGCTTTGCGGAAGCGATTGCATTACTTGAAAAACCAAGCCCGGCAATGGTTCAGGCGATTACTCCGGCCAGGGTATTGCTTGTTCCCAATGGCACCATTTTTAAATGTATTAATGAGAATCCTTCCTGCGCTTACGGCATGCTGGCCGGCTTGAGCCGGCGACTGCATCTGCTGGCGTCGGAACTGGAGTCCGTCACGCTTAACTCAAGCCAGCAGCGGGTTATCGGATTTCTGTTACAGCATCACGAAGTTAACGGGGCGGAGCAGAATGAGACGCAGATCACGCTGCCGGCAACCAAATCGACCATTGCCTCACACCTGAATCTGACGCCCGAGACATTTTCCCGCATTTTGCATAAACTTGATGAGGAAGGCCTGATCAGCGTGAAGGGCAAATCAATCCGCGTCCATGATGTCTCAAAATTGCGCACCTATGGCTGGTAGAATGCCGCGGGTTGCATTATCCCCCGGGCCGGGGAGGATAGTCACATGAAATCCGGAATCGTATGCGCCATACTGCTGCTTGTCCTTATTCCGGCCAGTGTGGGCGCCAGGGAGCCGTCCGGGCAATCATTCCCCTATGGCCTGCTTGAAATTCGGGGTTATCCCATGGAGATGAGCAGGGAAGGAAAGTTCAGGATTTATTCGGGTTCAACGACTTTCGTCAGGGGAACATTCAGGATAGATGGCAATAAAATGGTCATTTTTGACCGTGGCGGTCAATATGCCTGCCGTGGCAAGCGACTGAACCCGGGAAGTTATTTCTGGACCGTACGCGATCATGCGTTGTATCTGATGCTGATCAAGGACAATTGCGGGGCAAGGCGGTCGGCTTTTCTGGAAGCTCCGCTCAAAACGAGGTTGCCCTGATTCGCCCGTGAGAGCCTGAAAAATATTTTGGGTGTAAAAGGGCAATATACGGGTTAATCGCCGGTGCTGATTCGCCTGACCAGCTGGCGTACCGTAGGAATGAACCCGTTTGCATAAAACGGATCCTCCGCGAAACGATAGGCGGAATGGCCGGCAAACATCAGGTGGGTGTCCGGATCGGCGCCATGGGCGATTTCCTGCAGGCTCTTCTGAATACAGAAACTTCTCGGATCGGCTTTTTTACCCGTGGTCCCGGGATCATTGCAGGCCCAGTTGGAGAACAGGCATTGTGACAGACAGCCCATGCAATCCAGCTGATCCTTACGAATTTCCTGCGCCTTGTCGGGCGTCACGAAAACAAGCGTGGAGTCCGGCGTGGGAAGCGCCTTGCTGAAGCCGTCCCTGACCCAGCCAAGCACACGTTTATGGTCGTGTCTGGTGATATACACGGTGCGGTTGCGTACGCCAAAGGTGAACGTGCTGGTGTGATCTCCGGCCGGATGATCCACAAAGGCAATTTCGCGATCGGAGCGCTCATAGAGCTCGTGCATGAAGCTGTTGTAAACGGCGGAAGAATAGAAACCCGTAGGTGAGAAACGGTTGAGTACAACATCCCCTTCCTTGAGCGTCAGTAGCCGCGCTTTCCAGGTGTCGGAAATTGGGCTTTCCTTTGTCAGCAAAGGCCTTGTGCCGAACTGAAAGGCTACCGGACCGATCTCGGGATTATCCATCCAGTCCGTCCATTCACGCAGATACCAGACGCCGCCGGCCATGATAACCGGCGTGTTTTCCAGCCCGAATTCGTTCATCGTCCGGCGCAGTTCCGCCACGCGCGGGTAGGGCGGAGCGGGATGCCTGGGGTCTTCGGCATTGGACAGGCCGTTGTGTCCGCCGGCTAGCCACGGGTCTTCATAAACGATGCCGCCAAGCCATTCGGGGTATTTCCTGTAGGATCGGAGCCACAGGGCGCGAAAGGCGCGGGCGGATGACACGATGGGGTAGTAATGCACCTTGTAGCGAGCGGCGATGGGGGCCAGCCGGAAGGGCATTCCTGCGCCGCAGGTAACGCCGTGAATCAGCCCTTTCGCGCCTTCGAGCACGCCATGCAGCACCTGTTCGGAGGCTGCCATTTCCCACAGTACGTTCATGTGCAGACGGCCTTTCCCGCCCGCGATATCATGCGCCCGTCTTGCCTGGCTGATCCCACCTTCGATGGAGTAGGCAATCAGTTCCTCATGCCGGGCCCGGCGGCTCTTCCCCCGGTAGATCAGCGGTATGATGTTGCCATGATCGTCAATCCTGTCGGCGTTGACTGCCGAGAAGGTGCCGACGCCGCCGCCGGCCGCCCAGGCGCCGGAGCATTCCCCGTTGGTCACGGCCACGCCTTTACCGCCTTCAATGAGAGGAAGCACTTTCTTTCCAGAGATGTTGAGCGGCGCAAGCGAAAATGGCATGTATTTCCCTTTGCAACAGGATGAATAGTCCGGATTAAATCAGAGCGGAAGCTTAGCTGACGACTGCCCTGTTGGAAACCGGCGCAAGTTCCCGGGATCCGGCATGGATATGCAGGGCATGCCGCAACCCCCGGATTCGTCCGCCGTGCCTGATATTGGGAAGTTTCCGGTGATATTGTAGCGTTCGTTCGGACAGGATAATAAAAGGGAGTGGAAGCAGCGATGATTATCGGTATTCCAGGAGAGATCAAAAACCGGGAACATCGGGTTGCCCTGACACCAACCGGCGCGCAGGTGCTGGCGGAAGATGGTCACCGGGTGCGCATCGAGACGGGGGCGGGGGAGGGCAGCGGCTTTCCGGATGAAGAATACGCAGCCGCGGGCGCCGACATTGTCGGGCAAGCCCGTGAAGCATGGGCCGCCGATCTGGTGGTCAAGGTCAAGGAGCCGTTGCCGGAGGAATATAATTATCTGCGGCCGGGCCTGTGCCTTTTCACTTATCTGCATCTGGCCGCCGATCCCGAACTGCTTAGGGTACTACTGAAAAAGAAGGTTCGTTCCATCGGTTATGAAACGGTGCAGAACGATAACGGCAGCCTGCCGCTGCTGGCACCCATGAGCCGGATTGCCGGGCGCCTCGCGGCCCAGATCGGAGCCTCGTTGCTGCAGGCGGAAAATGGCACGCCAAGGCCCGGCCGGGGCGTGCTCATGGGTGGAATTGCCGGCGTGGCACCGGCGCGCGTGCTGGTACTGGGTGGCGGGAACGTCGGAAGTAACGCAGCTGAAGTTGCGATTGGAATGGGTGCGAAAGTGCGGATTCTGGATGCCAGTCACGCCTGTGTCGCCTCCCTGCGCGAGTCTTTCGGTCAGGCCTGCGAGGTTCGCTTTTTCGCGGAGCAATTGATGTTCGAGGCGCTGAACGATTGCGATCTGCTGATTGGTGCAGCCCTGATTCCCGGGGCGCACGCGCCGCGCCTGTTAAGCCGCAGTTTTCTCGGACGTATGCCCGATGGCGCCGTATTCGTGGATGTAGCGATTGATCAGGGCGGCATATCTGAAACCAGTCGTCCCAGCAGCTATAAAACACCTGTATATGTTGAAGAAGGCGTGTTGCATTGTTGCCTGCCCAATCTGCCGGCCGCCGTACCGGTTAGCAGCACCCAGGCCCTGACACTCGCAACATTTCCCCATGTGCGGTTGATTGCGCGTGACGGCGTGCGGCAGTCCATTCTCGGGAACAGGGCGCTGGCACGGGGCGTGAATACATGGGATGGTCATATCACCCATGCCGCCGTGGCGACTGCGGCCGGCATGCCCTGTGAATCCGTCTTCACGTGATTTGTTGTAGGCAGCGGGACCGGCATTTCGTATGCTTCGCCGACCGCCGGCTGCATGCATGCCGGCTGCCCTTCAAAATGAGGAGTTAGCTCTGCCCCGCCGCGACGATATTGAATCCATCCTGATTCTGGGTGCCGGCCCGATCGTGATTGGTCAGGCCTGTGAGTTTGACTATTCCGGCGTGCAGGCCTGCAAGGCGCTCAGGGAAGAAGGCTACCGGGTAATTCTCGTTAATTCCAATCCGGCAACTATCATGACCGACCCGGGATTTGCCGATGCCACCTATATCGAGCCGGTCACATGGGAGGTGGTGGCCAGAATCATTGAAAAGGAACGCCCCGATGCCATCCTGCCGACCATGGGTGGCCAGACGGCGCTGAATACGGCGCTGTCGCTCAATAAACACGGTGTACTGGAACGCTTCGGCGTTGTCCTGATTGGTGCGCAGCCCGAGGCGATTGACAAGGCCGAGGACCGCGAGCTGTTCAAGCAGGCGATGGAGCGTATCGGACTTGAAATGGCGCGAGGCGGTTTCTCCCGTTCGATGGGAGAAGCGCGAATGTATGCGGAACAAATTGGCTATCCGCTGATTATCCGCCCGTCATTTACCCTGGGCGGCAGTGGCGGTGGTATTGCCTATAATCCGGAGGAATTCGAACGGATCGCCACATCCGGCCTTGAAGCCAGCCCTACCACCGAGATTCTGGTGGAGGAATCCATTATCGGCTGGAAGGAATTCGAGATGGAGGTGATGCGCGATAAAAATGACAATTGCGTGATTATCTGCTCGATTGAAAATGTGGACCCGATGGGTGTGCATACAGGAGATTCAATCACCGTTGCTCCCGCACAGACGCTGACGGACAAGGAATACCAGCGCATGCGTGACGCATCCATCGCCTGTCTGCGCGAAATCGGTGTGGAAACCGGCGGTTCAAACGTCCAGTTTGCCGTCAGCCCGGAGGATGGCCGGTTGCTAATTATCGAAATGAATCCACGTGTATCACGATCCTCAGCCCTGGCAAGCAAGGCTACCGGGTTTCCGATTGCAAAAATCGCCGCCAAGCTGGCCGTCGGCTATACGCTGGATGAGATTCGCAACGATATTACCGGCGAAACCTGGGCTGCTTTTGAACCGACGATTGATTATGTTGTTACGAAAATGCCGCGTTTCGCCTTCGAGAAATTTGACGGAGCGGATTGCCGCCTGACCACGCAGATGAAATCGGTGGGTGAGGTGATGGCCATCGGCCGCAGCTTTAACGAATCCCTGGGCAAGGCCATGCGCGGGCTGGAAACCGGCGCATCCGGGTTTGACAAGGAAATACCGGGGGGTGTTGATGCCGATGCGTTTCTGAAGGAGAAGCTGGCCGTTCCCGGGGCTGAACGCCTGTGGTGGCTGGGTGAGGCACTCAGGGTGGGCTGGACTGAGCAGGATGTACATGAGGCTACGAGAATTGACCCATGGTTCGTGCGTGAAATCGCCGCCGTAATCAGTCTGGAGCAGCGCCTTGACGGGTGCGACGTAACGTCACTCCCGGTACATGAGTGGCGCCTGCTCAAACAGGAAGGCATTTCCGACGCGCGCCTGGGTCAGCTGCTGTGTTGCGAAGAGCATGATGTGCGCCGGGCGCGCACCGCGGCCGGTGTCAGCCCCGTGTTCAAGCGCGTGGACACCTGTGCGGCCGAATTTGAGGCACTCACCCCTTATCTATACTCCACCTATGAAGAAGAATGTGAAGCAAGACCGACGAATAAAAGGAAAATCATGGTCCTTGGTGGCGGCCCGAACCGTATCGGCCAGGGCATTGAGTTTGATTACTGCTGTGTGCACGCCTCCTTCGCCCTCTCCGAAGACGGCATTGAGACCATCATGATCAATTGCAACCCGGAAACGGTTTCGACCGATTATGACACCTCAGACCGCCTGTATTTTGAGCCGCTGACGTTTGAAGACGTGATGGCCATTGTTGAGACGGAACAGCCGGACGGCGTGATCGTCCAGTTTGGCGGGCAGACGCCGCTTAAACTGGCCAAAGCGCTTGAAGCTGCCGGCGTTCCCATCATCGGCACCAGTCCGGACATGATTGATCTGGCCGAGGATCGCGAACGTTTTCAGCATTTACTGCGGCAACTGGAACTGCGACAGCCGGAAAACGGTACGGCGAGGACCCGGGATGCAGCGCTGGCCGTGGCTGAACAGATCGGCTATCCGGTGGTGGTTCGTCCTTCCTATGTGCTGGGCGGTCGGGCCATGCAGATTGTTCATGAGGAGGAAGGGCTTCTGCGTTACATGCGTGAGGCCGTTTCCGTAAGTCCCGATCATCCGGTGCTGATTGACCGCTTTCTCGATTCCGCCATCGAGCTGGACGTGGATGCCCTGTGTGACGGTCAAAGAGTGGTTATTGGCGGCATCATGGAACATATCGAGGAAGCCGGCGTTCACTCCGGCGATTCAGCCTGTTGTTTGCCGCCGCACTCGATTTCCGTGTCAACCATTGCCGAAGTGCGGCGCCAGACCGAGGCGCTGGGCCTGGCATTGCATGTGCGCGGACTTCTGAACATCCAGTTCGCCCTGCAGGGCGATGTGCTTTATGTGCTTGAGGTTAATCCGCGCGCCTCTCGCACCGTTCCGTTCGTGTCCAAGGCGACGGGCGCGCCGCTGGCGAAGATCGCCGCCCGCATCATGGCGGGGAAAACCCTGGATGATCTGGGTATTGATGAGATTTCCCAGCCCGCGGGCTACCTGGCGGTGAAGGAAGCTGTTTTCCCATTCGTAAAATTTCGCGGCGTCGACCCGCTGTTGAGCCCTGAAATGAAGTCAACCGGTGAAGTCATGGGTATCGCCGCTGATTTTCCCGCCGCTTTCAACAAGGCGCAACTGGGTGCAGGCTGCGGTTTGCCGCGGCAGGGGCGCGCCTTTGTTTCGGTGAGGGATGCGGACAAGGACGGGGCAATTCGTCTGAGTCGCATGCTGGCCGGTGCGGGACTTGAAATTCTGGCCACGCATGGAACGCATGCAGCACTTGAAAAGGCAGGCATTCAAGCCGAGTTTGTCGCCAAGGTTATGGAAGGCGTACGGCCGCACATCGTGGATCGCCTGCTTTCCGGGGATGTAGCCCTGGTCGTTAATACCACGGAGGGAGCGCAGGCGATTACGGATTCAAAATCCATCCGTCAGGCGGCGCTGGATCAGGCCATTCCATACTTCACAACCATTGCCGGAGGACTGGCCGCGGCCGGGGCGATCCTGAGCCGGTCTGATCCGGCTGAGGTCAAAAGCATACAGGAATATCACGGGGGGTGATGCGTGGAACGCGTACCGATGACAAAACAGGGGGCCGAGGCCCTGCGTGTGGAATTGAAGCATCTGAAAACGGTGAAGCGGCCACGAATCGTCGAAGCGATTGCGACGGCCAGGGCGCACGGTGATCTGTCCGAAAATGCCGAGTATCATGCGGCCAAGGAAGAGCAGGGCTTCAACGAAGGCCGTATCAAGGAGATTGAAGACAAGCTGGCTCGCGCACATATCATCGATCCGTCCACGATCCATTCGGACAAGGTCGTGTTTGGCGCCACGGTGGAGCTGATAGACATGGATGCGGCTACGGAAGTCGAGTACCAGGTTGTGGGCCTGGATGAGGCCGATATTGAGAAGGGCAAGATCTCGATTACATCCCCGATTGCAAGGGCCCTGATTGGCAGGGAGGCCGGTGATATCGCTGTTGTACAGGCGCCGGGCGGTGAACGGGAGTATGAAATTCAGGCAGTCCGTTACGAATGAGGCAAAGAGGTTAATGTGGCTGAATATTTCCTGCCTGCGAGTGGGAGCGGTACGACTGGCCCTGGCCCTGGTGCTGGCGTTGCTGGTGATACCCGGCTATGTAGTGGTGCCGGTCCTGTTTGCCAATCTGGATAGCCGGTCACTGGCGGGAAATCTGGCCGGTATTATCTTTCACATTGACAATCGGGCCATCCTGATACTGCTTCTTGCCCTGGCCGCTTTCTGGTGGGGAAAAAGCGCAGGGTACTGGCGCTGGGGCCTGCTTCTTCTTCTGGCTCTGCTGGTTGCACTTAATGAATTCGGACTAAGGCCGGAGATGGAATATCTGAAACAGGTGATGGGTCCGATTGATACCGTGCCAGCCACGGACCCGGTGCGGGAAAGCTTCGCCGTGTGGCACGGTATCAGCGCCGTATTACATCTGCTTGAAAGCCTTGCGGCGGCGATACTGGTGGCACTGGGTCCGCTTCGTTCCGGAGAGATGAAGTGCAGGCCATAAAGGCGTGGCTGGAGCGGCAGCTCGCGGATACCGGGATGGTGGCCCTGGTTGTTTCACTGCTGGTGATTTTCGGCTTGCTGGCGTTGCTGGGCAGTACGCTTGCTCCGGTACTGGTCGCCATTGCACTCGCCTATGTACTGGATGGCGTGGTCAGTCTGCTGGTGCGCTGCCGTGTGCCTCGTATGCCGGGAATTATTCTGGTCGGTGCAGGAGCCATTATGGTCATTCTTTTTGCCCTCCTGGCCGTACTGCCACTTTTGAGCGAGCAGGTCGGCCGTCTGGTGACGCAGGCGCCGCACTACGTTGCCGCGCTGCGTGACTTTCTGCACGGTCTGCAGGAGCGCTATGCAGGCTGGATCAATCCGGACTACGTGCAGCATCTGGCTGCACTGGCGGCCGACAAGCTTCAGGAGTGGGGAGCGGCGCTGTTTTCATTCTCACTGGCTTCCATTCCGGGCCTGATTACACTGCTCGTATATGTGGTGCTGGTGCCTGTGCTGGTTTTCTTTCTTCTTAAGGACAAGGGCGTACTATTGGCATGGGGTCGGCGCTTTCTTCCCCGCGAACGCAGCTTGCTGGACCGCGTCTGGAATGAAGTGGATATCCAGATCGGGAATTATATCCGCGGCAAGTTCTGGGAAATGGTTGTCGTCGGGCTTGTTACCTGGCTGGTGCTGTGGTGGTGCGGACACCAGTATGCCCTGTTGCTGGGGGCTCTTACAGGTATTTCGGTCTGGGTCCCGTTCGTGGGCGCAGCCGTTGTCACGATACCGGTCGTGCTGCTTTCATTCTTCCAGTGGGGCATAAGTGACGCCACGATGTATGCCCTGATCGCCTATGGCGTGGTACAGGCGCTTGATGCCAATCTTCTGGTGCCGTGGCTGTTTTCCGAGGTCGTCAACATCCATCCCATTGCCATTATTGTGGCTATTCTGGTGTTTGGTAGTCTATGGGGCATTCTGGGGGTATTCATTGCCATCCCCATGGCGGCGCTGGTTCAGAGCGTATTGCGTATCATGATGGATCGTCAGTCTGCTGATACCGCCGGTGAGGAAGAGGTGGCTACTTGAGCGGAGCCAGGAACATAGACACATGGAGAGGTTATCATACATGAACAACCAGGCGCAGAAGCACAAAGTACAACCGGCTGAAGTCAGCCGGGAGGAACTGGAGGAACTGAAACGGGACATGCGTACGGCACACCTGGCCGCATGGGTCGGGGAGCATCAACAATCCCTGATCATTGCCGCCGCGGCGGTGCTGATCGTGATGGCAGGCGCCGGTTTGTGGAGGGACCATGTTGTCACTCAGCGGACTTCGGCCGCCGCCTTGTATCATCAGGCCCTGAATACGGCGGATGCGCAGGCAAAGCGTTCCCTGCTGGAAAAAGTTGTGAAAGACTATCAGGCAACTGCCTACGGGGGGTTGGCGCAACTACTGCTGGCCAGGGTGGACCGGCAACAGTCCGTCCATCATCTTCAGGCCTTACTTTCGCATTCAGGGCTGGACAGGGAAATTGGCTGGCAGGCGGAGCTTGACCTGGCCAGTGCCTGGTTGCGCCGGAATGACAAGCTGCATGCACGGGAAGCGCTGACCACCCGTGTCGGCAGGGACTATGAACAGCTGCGCCAGTATTTGCTTGCCCGGGCCGCCGACAGCGATGCCGAACGTCTTGCCCATCTGGAAAAAGCGTCGGCAGCCGTTTCCCATGATACGGTGTTGAAACAGCGAATCGAGCGGGAACTGGCCCGGATCAGGTTGTCTTCAGCCGCGGCATCCACTGGCAACAGAAAGGCAATTGCCGAAAAATGA
The DNA here is from genome assembly GCA_964628185.1 of uncultured Zetaproteobacteria bacterium. Classification (GTDB taxonomy): domain Bacteria; phylum Pseudomonadota; class Zetaproteobacteria; order Mariprofundales; family Mariprofundaceae; genus CAZVLQ01. The sequence goes on from CAZVLQ010000001.1 coordinate 128,135, forward strand.
AATATTTTTTACGGCTCTGTCCGCTCTGGATGATGCTTCTGTTGTTTTCCGCCTGCGCCTCGGCGCCTGAAAAGGCAGCGACTGCGTCAGACGCCGAAAAAAACGCACCGGTCCGGGCACAATTGCAGGTATCATGGGTCGTCGATGTGGATCAGCGCCGGCCAATGTCTCCGCCGGGGGTGTCCAGCCCCGTTCTGGCCGGCAACCTTATCGTGATCGGGGCAAGGGACAGGCGCGTACGTGTATATGATCTGCATGGCAATGAAATACGCCGAATAGCACTGGAGGCCGCATGCGAATCGGGGGCGCTGGCGTTGCATCCGCACCTGGTGGTGCTGGGAGATGTCACCGGAACCCTGTACGGCATTGATCCGCGGTCCGGCCGGATTGTGTGGCGGCAGCGGCTGTCTTCGGTGATGCTCGGGCATCCCGTGCGGAACGGGAACGACTTTTTTGTTCAAACCGCGGACAATCAAATTTACCGTTTCTCGGCCGGGGGAAAGAAACGATGGAGCTTTACAGGCCAGACGTCCGGGGGATTGTCCATGCATCATGGGCCGTCACCGCTTGTTTCCAACAATCATGTATTCGCGGTTTTCAACAATGGTGATGTCGTGGCACTCAAGGCGGATTCCGGTGATCTGATCTGGCGGCGCCAGCTTCTTCTGAATACCAATGCTGTTGTATTGAGCCAGATGAAAGCGCCCATGGCGGATCCGGTACTGGTTGGGAATCATCTGATCGTAGCTTTCTACCAGGGCAATATGCTGGCGCTGTCCGCGCGCGACGGACAGCAGATCTGGCGGCGCCAGCTTTCCCTGAGGTCGACGCCGCTTGTCCGGGGAAACCACCTGGTCGTTGCAACGGCGAGTGGAACAGTGACTGAAATTGACACCTCGACCGGTACAACCCTGTGGCGCCAGAAGCTGGAAGCAGGTGAAATGGCAGGCCCTGTTCTGTTGCAGGGAAGGCTGGTTGCCGCTGACAGTCAAGGTCATGTTTATGAACTCACCGTTAACGGTCATCGCGCCGCTGAGGTGGATTTGCCGGGGCGGGTGGATCGTGCACCCGTCGCGGTTTCCGGCGGCGTCCTGATCCGCAATAATCTGGGCGGCCTTTATTTGATCCGCTGATGCGGAAACGGTTTCCTGTCATTGCTATTGTGGGCCGTCCCAATGTCGGGAAATCCACCCTGTTCAACAGCCTGATCCGGCGGCGCAAGGCGATTGTAGGAGACCGCCCGGGTGTGACCGTCGATCGCCTGGAAACAGACTGGAAACTGGGTGACAGATCCGTCACACTGGTGGATACGGGTGGTATCGGCCTGTCGGAACAGGACGGCATGCAGGGGGCAATCGAACAGCAGGTGAATGCCGCACTGGATGTGGCCGACCTGGTTGTGTTCGTCGCCGACGGCATCTCCGGTACGACGCCGGTGGATGAGGCGGTGGCGGACAAGCTTCGGCGGCAGGCGATGCCGGTGGTGCTGGTTGTTAACAAGGCGGAAAATCCCGATGTTACGGCCGAATTCCATGCCCTCGGAATGGGGGAGCCAATCCCTGTTTCAGCACTGCATGGTCATGGCATGCGGCACTTGCGGGAGATTTTGAATCAACGTCTGCCCGGTGAACAGGCCGGTACAGAAACGGATGAACGTGTGATTGCAAGCCTTGCCGTGATCGGCAGGCCGAATGTCGGCAAGTCCACGCTGATCAATGCCTGGCTGGGACATGAACGCATGGTGGTCAGTTCCAGAGCGGGCACCACCCGGGATGCGGTGGATACGACCATGCCCTATTCCGTTAATGGCAGGAGCGGCGTGATTCGTCTGGTGGATACGGCGGGGCAGCGAAGGCATGCCCGTATCAAGGATACCATCGAGTTTGTAGCCCGCGTGAAAGCGCGCCAGGCCTTTGCCCGCGCTGATGCGGCGGTCATGCTGCTGGATGGCGGTGAGGGCGTAACCGAACAGGATATGCGTCTGATGGGTCTGGCTCAGGAAGAGGGTTGTGCACTGGTTGTGGCGGTGAACAAGCTTGATCTGTTGCCTGAAGCGGAATGGCGCCTTTATTCCGAACGGCTGGCCTTTCGAATGCGGGGGTTGGCCGACGTTCCGGTATACCGTATCGCTGCAAAATACGGCAAGGGCGTTCAACAGTTGCTCAGGCAGGCGGTGCGTGCGGCCGAAAGGAATGCGATTCGTGTCAATACCGGCGAGTTGAACCGCTGGATGGAATCGGTCCAGAAAAAGCATCCGGCGCCCAGCGATGACGGCGCCGCGGTGCGCATGAAATACTGCACGCAGATTTCAACGTCGCCTCCGGTTATCAAGGTGTTCTGCAATCGGCCCGGAGCCGTGCGCCAGACTTACCGGCGCTATCTTGAACATCAGTTTCGCAGACATTTTACGCTTCCGGGCGTACCCTTGCGGCTGCTTTTTTCAGTGACGAAAAATCCCTATCAGGGACACTAGTCCGGTGCCATGTTATGAAGATACGCGATTGCTTGCATGCCCTGCGAGGCACATGTTTGACGTGGTCATGGATATCGAGGCATATCCTGATTTTTTGCCATGGGTGGATGAAGCGAGTGTGCTTACCCGCATGGATGACGAGTTAACCGCCGAACTCGTAGCCAACTTCAAGGGGCTGCGGCAGGCATTCAGGACCGTGGACCGCTTCATTCCCGGCAAGCTGGTGGAGATTCGTCTGCTGGAAGGCCCGTTCCGTTTCCTCGAAAGTGTCTGGTCATTCGAGGAAACGGGGCATACCGCATGCCGGGTGCATTTCTCCATTGAGTTTGAGTTCAGGAGTATGGTGCTTGGTATTGTGGCATCGCCCGTGTTTGGCCATGCCTGTATGACCATGGCGCATGTTTTTGAGAAGCGCGCAATGGGCATGTATCAAGGAGGACCCGGATGAATATTACCGTCGCCTATGCTTTGCCGCACCGGCAGACACTGGAAGAAATGGATGTGCCCGAGGGAACAACGGTGGAAGAGGCGATCTCCATGAGCCATCTTCTGGAGAAGCATCCGGAAATTGATTTTTCCGATAACAAGGTCGGCGTGCTTGGCAGGCTGGTAACGTTGTCCACCGGGCTGCGCGACGGCGACCGTGTGGAAATTTACAGGCCATTGCCAGGGAAAACACGGGATGCGCATGCCATGGATGACAGGAAGTCGCGCATTCGGGCAAAAAAAGTACGCAAGACGGATAAGTAAGCCGGAATGGGCTGTTGCAATTACGGATACATCCACCTTATGGTTGCATACGTCATCCTGTAAATATCAGTCGTCAGGGGGGATTTGGCAGCAGATGAGCAACAGCCACGGCAAAAATTTTCAAACAGCCATCTGGATAATATTCATCCTGATGGCTTTCGCGCCCTGGATCATGGGGGGCTATCTGGTGTTGCAGGCGCATGTAAACGTTGTATTCGTCCTCGTTGCGCTTGCCGTTTTTACATTATTGATCGTGTTCCCGGGCTTTTTTCTCGTCAGGCGGTTCATTCGTCAGTTGCGCTCGTTGATCGAATCCACGGGTGCGGTGGGTGCGGGAAAGGCCGGCCAGCCACTGGTAGTGGATGAGTCCGCTCCGAATGAGCTGTATGAACTGGCCGGTCATTTCAATACGCTGCTGCGGGAAGTGGATCGCCATAAAAGAAATTTCAGGGAAGTCACCGATCGCATGCTGGCATATACGAATGAACTTGATACCTACAAACAGAAGCTTAAGGAGGAGTCCATTCTGAGGGCCTATCTTGCACGGTATGTGGGAGAGGATGTGGTGGAGCAGATGATTCTTTCCCACAAGGAGGATCCCTTAAAAAACGAACGCTGTGAAGCAACGCTGCTGTTCGCTGATATCCGTTCATTCACCACCATTTCCGAGCGCATGAATCCGGAAGAAATTATCTCCATGCTCAATGAGTATTTTGACGCGATGGTGGATATTATATTCAAGCACGGGGGCATTCTTGACAAGTTTGTCGGCGACGAACTGATGGCCGTTTTTCGGCAGCGTCCCGACAAGGCGGAGGGACCCATGAATGCGGTTTCCGCGGCTGTCGGGATGCGGAAACGGCTCAGGGATCTGATGCAGGAAAGAAATTCCAGAGGCAAGCAGGTTTTTGAAGTCGGTATCGGGGTTAATACGGGTCAGGTTGTCATGGGCAATGTCGGCGCCAAAAATCGCCTGGATTACACGGTGATCGGCGATACGGTCAATGTGGCGGCTCGTCTGGAGCAGATGGCTGAAGGTCAGGAAATTATTGTGGGGGAGGATACCTGGCAGTATTGCAGGGAACACATCCCGATGCGTGAAAAGGGGGAGATTACGGTCAAAAACCGGGCCTTACCGGTCAAATGCTATGAGGTGCTGATCAGATAGCGGCGGTATTTCATGTAGGCGGGCTGCATTCCAGCAGGAAGGTGACGGGCCCGTCGTTCAGAAGTTCCACCTGCATGTCGGCGGCAAATATGCCGGCCTTTGTTTTGTTATACTTATGTTCTAACGCAGTAATTAAATCAACGAATAATTGTCCGGCAAGTTCAGGGTCCGCCGCCGGGGTGAAACTGGCACGCGAGCCCTTGCGGGTGTCCGCCGTCAGGGTGAAGTTGGGCACCACAAGCAGGCCGCCATCCACATCCTCCAGCGAGAGATTCATGCGACCCTGATGGTCGGCAAAGACGCGGTAGCCCAAAATGCGTTTGCACATGCGTTGGACCTGGCCGGAGTCGTCTTTACGGCCAAATCCTGCAAATACGCACAGTCCGGGGCCAATGGCGGCAACCACTGCGCCATCCACTGAAACACGGGCATGTTTTACGCGTTGCAATAGTGCCAGCATGCGTACCTCTTCGCGCTTTGCCGTGAAACAAAATCCACGGCATCTGAGCAGTTACTTTCTCGCCAAGCCTTTGATCCTACCCTAGATTGCTTTCATGCCGGAAAAAAACAAGCGTCAGCTCTGGTCGTGGGCCATGTACGACTGGGCCAACTCCGCCTTCGCCACCACCGTGATGGCTGGATTTTTCCCCGTTTTTTTCAAACAGTACTGGGCCGCGGATATGGCGGCCAGCGAGAGCACCTTCTGGCTGGGGTTGGCAAATGGCATTTCGGGCCTGCTGGTGGCGGTGGTGGCGCCGGTGCTGGGCGCCATGGCGGATCAGGGGGGAGGAAAGAAGCGCCTGCTTGTTTTCTTTACCCTGCTCGGTGTGGTCATGACGGCCGGATTGTATTTTGTCTCCCGGGGCATGTGGCCGTGGGCGGCTGTGCTTTACCTGCTGGCCGGGATCGGTTTTTCGGCAGGCAACATCTTTTATGACGCCTTGTTGACCGATGTTTCCGCGCCTGATGCGCTGGACCGGAATTCAGCGCTGGGTTACGGCCTGGGTTATCTGGGCGGAGGCTTGCTTTTCGGGTTGAATGTCCTGGCCACCCTGCATCCGGCCTGGTTCGGCCTGGCGGACAGCCAGGCGGCTGTGCACGTCAGCTTCGCCAGCGTGGCAGTCTGGTGGGCGCTGTTTTCCCTGCCCCTGATGCTGTGGGTGCGTGAAGCGCGTCCCAGCGGCGAACCGTTCGGACGTGCCCTGGCCTGGGCCGCCATGCGGCAGTTTTTCGATACCTTCCGGCACATCCGCTCCCTGCGGCCGGTATGGCTGTTTCTTATCGCCTACTGGCTATATATTGACGGCGTGGGCACCATTATCCGCATGGCGCTGGATTACGGCCTGGCGCTGGGTTTTGATATTCACGTGCTTGTTTCATCCCTGCTGCTCACCCAGTTTATCGCTTTTCCGGCTGCCATCGCGTTTGGTAGAATTGGCGAGCGATACGGCGCCAGGTCCGGCATTCTTGTCGCCATCGTTGTTTATTGCGCACTCTGCATATGGAGTGTCTTCATGCGGGACGCACACGATTTTTACTGGCTGGCAGGCATATCCGGGCTGGTCATGGGAGGCATTCAGGCGCTGAGCCGTTCCATGTATGCCAGCCTTATTCCCGTGGACAAGGCCGGCGAGTTTTTCGGTTTCTACAATATGATGGGCAAGTTCGCAGCAGTGCTTGGGCCGTTGCTGATGGCGCTTGTGAGCCTCGGAACGGGCAGCAACAGACTTGCGGTGTTGTCCGTGATGGTGCTATTTATTGCGGGTGGGCTAACGCTTCTGCGCGTGAGAACGGTATAGAAATGGAGGTATGATGCAGGAACAACTGGAGCAGATCGCACGCAATCTTGGCGTTGAGAGGATTCAGCGGCATATTTTTCTGTGTTGCGACCAGAGCAAACCCAAGTGTTCATCCAGAGAGGGGAGTCTGGAATCATGGGAATATCTCAAGGCGCGCCTGAATGAACTGGGGCTCAACGGCAAGGGCGGCGTTTACAGGACCAAAGCGAACTGTCTTCAGATATGCGTGGGAGGGCCTGTTGCCGTCGTTTATCCGGATGGCACATGGTATCACTCCTGCACGCCCGAGGTGCTGGAGCGCATTATTCAGGAGCATCTGATCGGGGGCAACCCGGTTCAGAAATACCTCATTACCACGCACCCGTTAGGCACTGGAAATGAATAAGTCATCGTTTCCAGCGCATTAGAGTCGTAGCCTATGTGCCGACAAATGGTCTATGATTATTCCATGGGATTGCTGTTGGCGCTCTTCCTTACATTTCCGGCCTATGGAGGTGAACACATGGCTCTTTCGATCACTTCTTCCGTTTTTTCGCACATGGGCGATATACCCGCCCGATATACCTGCGAGGGTGAGGATATTTCTCCGCCACTGGCGTTTTCGGGGGTGCCTGAAGGCGCAAGGAGTCTGGCTTTAATCGTGGATGATCCCGATGCTCCGGACCCGGCCGCACCGAAAATGACCTGGGTGCACTGGGTGCTCTATAACTTACCTGCTGATACGGCTGGACTGGAAGAAAATGTCCGCGTCTTGCCTGCCGGGACCATGGAGGGGACGAACGACTGGCGACGAACCGGCTATGGAGGACCCTGTCCGCCCCTTGGCCGCCACCGCTATTTCTTCAAGCTGTATGCGCTGGATGCGGTGCTTCCAGACCTGCACAAGCCAGACAAGGCGGCGCTGGAAGAAGCCATGCACGGGCATGTGCTGGCCCATACGGAAATAATAGCAACGTATCAGAAATAGTAGTTTCCGATTTCACGGGTAATTAAGACTCACATCTGTAATTGCATCAAGAAAATTCTGGCCGTAGCGGGCGAGCTTCTGTTCGCCGACGCCGGTGATGGCGTGCATGGAATCGAGCGAATCGGGCTTGACGCGCGCCATTTCCCGCAGGGTTGTGTCATGGAAGATGACATAGGGCGGCACGCCCTGTTCATGCGCCAGTTTCAGGCGCAGGTCGCGCAGGGTCTCGAAGAGGGGTTCATCCTCCGCAGCTAGAGGGGAGGGGATGGCGGTCTTTTGCTTCCCGGGCGTTGATTTTCGCTGTTGCTTGCGCAGGTGCAACGTGGCTTCTCCGCGCAGCAGGGGGCGGCTTTTTCCGGCCAGCTTGAGTCCGCCGAATCCATCCACATCCACGTCGATATAGCCCCGGGCGATCAGTTGCCGGTAGATGCCGCGCCATTCCACGGCGCTGTGTTCCCTGCCGATGCCATAGGTTGAAATCTTGTCATGCCGATTGCGCTGAATACGGGCATCGTCCGCTTTTCCCGTCAGGATATCCGCCAGATAGTTGACGCCGAATTTCTGCCCGCTGCGGTACATGCATGACAGCGCCTTCTGAGCTGCGCTCGTTGCATCCCAGGTTTCGGGAGGATGCAGGCAGTTGTCGCAGTTGCCGCAGGGCTCCTCCATTGCCTCGCCAAAATAGGCCAGCATGGCCTGACGGCGGCAGCCGGTGAGTTCACACAGGCCCAGCATGGCCTGAAGTTTGTGGTTGGCGACGCGCTTGAACCGGTCGCTTCCTTCGCCGCTTTCCACCATCTGCCTGAGCATGATGATATCCTGCAGAGAATAGGCCATCCATGCGTCCGCCGGGGCATCGTCACGCCCGGCCCGACCGGTCTCCTGATAGTAGGCCTCGATACTTTTGGGTAGGTTGAGATGGGCCACGAAACGCACGTCGGGCTTGTCGATACCCATGCCGAAGGCGATGGTGGCGACGATAATCAGGCCATCCTCGCGCAGGAAACGCCGCTGATGACGCTGCCGATCCGCATCCGCCAGGCCCGCGTGGTAGGGCAGTGCTTCCCGCCCCTTGTCCGTTAACCAGGCGGCGATGGCGTCCACCTTCCTGCGCGACAGGCAGTAAACGATGCCGGCGTCATGTGGATGCTCATCGGCGATGAATCGCCATAGCTGGCCGCGGGCGTTGGCGCCCTCGTTGATGGCGTAGCGGATATTGGGCCGGTCGAAGCTGTGGATGAATACCCGGGCCTGGCGCAAATCCAGTTGTTCGATGATTTCGTCGCGCGTGCGCTGATCCGCCGTGGCGGTCAGGGCGATGCGAGGGATGGCGGGCCAGCGCTGATGAAGAATGGACAATTGCTGATATTCCCTGCGGAAATCATGACCCCACTGGGAAACGCAGTGCGCCTCGTCAATGGCGAACAGGGCGATACGGGCCTGCTCCAGCAATGACAGCATGCGCTCGCTCAACAGGCGTTCGGGTGCGATATAAAGCAGGTCCAGCTCTCCGGCCATCAGCGTCTGTTCGATCTGCCGTTGCCGGCCGGCGGACAACGTGGAGTTGAGGAAGGCGGCCCGGATGCCGAGCTGGCGCAATGCCTCGACCTGATCCTGCATCAAGGCGATCAACGGCGAGATCACGATGCCGGCGCCGTCTCGAACAAGGGCGGGAATCTGGTAACACAGGGATTTGCCGCCGCCGGTGGGCATCAGGGTCAGGGCATCCCTGCCTTGTAGCAGCGCCTCAATAATTTCCGCCTGATGGTGGCGAAACTGATGAAATCCGAAAACGCTCTCCAGTATCCGCCGGGCGCGCTTCATGGGGTCACCGTCAAGGCGCCCCTGTACATGCCCATCTGGCAGGTGAATTCGTATTCTCCTGCTTTCAGCGGCGGCAGTTGTACCGGCGTGGGTTCGTCCACGGCCAGATCAAAGCTGAGATCAAGGTCGCCGAAGACCACCTGCGCCGCGCACGGGCCTGCATCCTTGCGGATGAATGTCAGATGAACAGGCTTTCCGGCCGAAAGTTCGATGCGGGCGGGGGTGTAGGTTCCGCCATCCACGATGATGGTAATGGCCTCGTTTTTCACCGCTTTCCTGGCTACCGGTCTGGCCAGCCAGAACCACCAGACGATAAAGCAGATCAGACTCAGTCCCAGCAGATTAATGAGGATATTCATGTGGTTTTTTCCGGCCTGAACCAGCGCAGGCGGTTGGCGTTGGACACCACCGTGACCGAACTCATGGCCATGGCGCCGCCGGCGATGATCGGGTTGAGCAGCAGGTGAAAGGTCGGATAGAGGACGCCGCCGGCAACGGGAATACCGAGCGAGTTGTAGACAAAGGCGCCAAACAGGTTCTGCCGGATGTTTTTCATCGTCGCCCGGGAAACTTCAATGGCCATGACGACACCCATCGGCGAGGAACGCATCAGGGTGATATCGGCGCTTTCCATGGCCACGTCCGTGCCCGCGCCGATGGCGAATCCGACATCGGCGCGGGCCAGCGCCGCCGCATCGTTGATGCCGTCGCCGACCATGCCGATAACGCCCCCCCTGGCCTGTAGTTGCGCCACCCTGGCATCCTTGTCGGCTGGCATCACCTCGGCGATCACTTCATCCCCACCGTCAGGGTCCAGACCGATTTCACTGGCGACGGCCCCGGCAGTATGGCGGTTGTCTCCCGTCAGCATGACCACCCTGATGCCGAGCGCATGCAGGCGCTCGACCGCCATCCTGCTGTCATCGCGTACCGGATCGGCCACGGCGAAGATGCCAAGCAGCTTTTTCTCCGCCGCGATCAGTACCGGCGTGCGTGCCTGCGCGGCCAGGGATGCAAGCCGTTCCGTGATTTCCGGGTCGACGGGAACGTCATATTCCGCCATCAGCCTGGCATTGCCCATCAGAATCCGTTGATCCCCGATCATGGCCTCGACGCCGCGTCCCGCATGGGCCCTGAATGCATCCGCACGGGTCGGTTCAAGATGACGCTTGCGGGTGGCATCCAGAATAGCCGCCGCCAGCGGATGTTCACTGCCGCTTTCCAGGCCGGACGCCAGGCGCAGTATTTCGGATTCCTCCGCCCCGAAGGCGAGTATCTCCGTCACGGCGGGCTTGCCTTCGGTGATGGTGCCCGTCTTGTCGAGGACGACGGTGGTGAGCTTGCCCGCGCGTTCCAGCGCCTCGCCGTTTCTGATCAGAATGCCATGCTCGGCCGCCTTGCCCACGCCCACCATGATGGACATCGGGGTGGCCAGGCCCAGCGCGCAGGGGCAGGCGATGATGAGCACGGTCATCATGGTCACCAGAGCGAAGCTGGCCCTTGGTTCGGGGCCGAAATTGAACCAGATCAGGAATGTGATGACGGCCGCGATCAGCACAACCGGCACGAACACGCCGGCCACCTTGTCCACCAGTCGGCCGATATGCGGCTTGGAGGCCTGCGCCCGGCGCACCATGTCAATAATGCGGGCCAGCACCGTATCGCTTCCGACCCGCGTGGCCCTGTACAGAAAAGTGCCCCGGGTATTGATCGTGCCGCCAACCACTTCGTCTCCCGCATTCTTTCGCACCGGCATGGGCTCGCCGGTGAGCATGGATTCATCCACGCTGGAATGGCCTTCCACAATCACGCCATCTACGGGAATCTTTTCACCGGGACGCATGCGGACCGTGTCGCCCGCGACAACCTGCTCGATGGGAACATCCGTTTCCGTGCCGTCGCGCAACACGCGTGCCGTACGCGCCGCCAGGCCGATCAATCGTTTGATGGCTTCGCCGGTTTTTCCCCGGGCGCGCATTTCCAGGGCCTGCCCGAGGTTGATGAGCGCGATGATGATCAGCGCCGCCTCAAAGTAGACGTGGCGTCCGGCCACGGGAACGATGTCCGGACGAGCGGAAATGGCCATGGAATAAAGCCATGCCGTGCCGGTGCCCATGGCGATCAGCGTATCCATCGTGGCGGCGTGATGCAGGAAGCTTTTGACTGCGCCGACATAGAACTGGCGGCCGGCGAACACCATCACGGCCAGCGTGATCAGGCCGACCAGCAGCCAGGCAATCCGGCCTGCCTGTGTCGAGAGTGGCGGCAGCAGATCGAGCATGCCCGCCAGATACACGGGAATGCCGACAAGGCCCGCCGCCACAAACTGTTTCAGCAGCCGGCGGTAATGCACCGTCTCGGCCGCTTCCTTCCGGGCTTCATCTTCGGCGCCTTTCAACTCGGCGGCGGAATAACCGGCATCCTGTACGGCCCTGATCAGGATGGAAGGCGCGGCATCGCCTTCCACCATGGCCGTGCGTTCACCCAGACTGACCGTCGCCTGTTTCACGCCTGTGACCGAAAGCAGGGCCTGCTCGACATTAGACACGCAGCCGGCACAGTGCATGCCGTCAATGGAAAGTCGTATAGTACTCACAAGGACCTAAATTTTGCCGGTCAGTCGGTAACCCAGGGAGGTCACTTTTTGCCGGATTTCTTCCTTATTGGGGCCATCTCCCTTGCAGGCAATGGCGACCTGTCCGGACTGATGATCCGCCCTGACGCTCTCAACGCCGGGAAGCTCAAGCAGGGCCTTCCGTACCCTGTCTTCGCAACCCGAACATTTCATTCCTTCCACTACGAATGTGAATTCAGTCATTGTTCGCCTCCTTTTGCTCGAAGAATCGGGCCAACAGGCTACACCGTTTGTGCAGGCAGAACATTTCCAGCAGCAAGACCGCGAGGACCGTAATCAGGGAGGCAAGAACCAGGCTGACAGCCGGGCCAAACAGCCACATCACGCTTTTTTCGGCCGCCTTGGGGCCAAGAAGCACGGTACGGAATCCCATCAGAATCCAGGCTGGGGGGTAGGCTACGGCACCGATGCCAAAGCTCCATCCCAGCAGTTTTTTCCAGCATGGCTTCAGGGATGTTAACCCGGTAATCAGCAACATGACTGCGGAGAGTATTCCCACGCCCATCCAGTGAACATGTCCGCGCAGCAACCGCCGCATGGCATCCAGAGCCAGGTTGCCGGAGTGGGAACGCTGATCCGGAGTGGCGGCATGGCTGTCGTCATGCTCAGTGCGGGCGTTTGCTCCGGACGGCAACATGCCCGCCAGGACATGCCGGTGCGTGTCCACTTTCACACCCTGCTTTGACCGGGCCGCCTTGATTGTGGCTTCCTGCTTTGTGAAACCGTCGTGCAATTGCTCGTGAAAAATGGCCAGATAAGCTGCCCAGCACACACCCAGGACCATGGCCAGCACGGCCAGAACCAGTCCGTGGCGGATATGTTTGATGGTATTGCCGCTCATTTCACCCTCCTTGCACAAGCCGTAATCCGGATCATTTATCCTGAACCATTCACAAATACTGCCGCCTGTCTGCGTCTACCTGTGCGTAAACGCACAGGCAAGGGGCGCCCTCACCTGTTCCTTTGCCCCTGTCTGTGCGATGCATGCAGACAGGCGCGATGCAGTCCTCCCCGGTCGTCCGTATGCAAGGGCTACGCACTCCTTCCTTGGAATGGCCGCTTCGGGGTCACGCTGCCCGTTGCGAATAAAGGCCCGGCGCACAAAAAAGGCCACAGGCCGTTTGGACGCCCGCGAGGGCGGGGCGAAAGCCCTGAGGGCTGGAAGCCTGAATCAATCATCACGGTGATTCACGAATAATTCAGACTAGAAAATCATGCCTCAGGTATTTTTTCCAGGGGCATCACAGGATATAGCGCGACAGGTCTTCATTGTCGGTAATGCCCGCAAGACGCTTACGCACATAGGCGGCATCCACCACCAGTTTCTTGTCTGTACGGTCCGGTGCATCGTAACTGGCCTCTTCCAGTACGCGCTCAAGCAGGGTGTGCAGGCGTCTGGCGCCGATATTTTCCGTCTGCTCATTGACCTGAACGGCCAGTCTGGCGATTTCAGCATTGCCATCTTCAGTGAATTGCACATCCAGACCTTCGGTTCCCATCAGTGCCGCATATTGCTTGGTCAGGGCATTCTCCGGCTCCGTCAGGATGCGCCGAAAATCTTCTTCACCCAGGGCATCCAGCGAGACTCGTATGGGGAAACGGCCCTGCATCTCGGGGATGAGATCGGAAGGCTTGGCCAGATGAAAGGCGCCGGATGCGATGAACAGAACATGGTCCGTTTTGACCGTGCCATGGCGCGTGTTAACCGTCGTGCCCTCGACCAGCGGCAACAGATCACGCTGCACGCCTTCACGCGACACATCCGCATCCTTGCCCTCGCGGTGCGTAATCTTGTCCATCTCGTCCAGAAATACGATACCGTCGTTTTCCGCCCGGTTGATGGATTCTTCCTTGATACGATCCATATCCAGCATGCGTCCGGCCTCCTCCTGCCGAAGATATTGCAGGGCATCCGTGACCGGCATGCGCCGGCGCTTGGCCTGTGATGAAAGAAGATTACCGAACATATCCTTCATGTTCAGATCAATTTCTTCGTTTCCCTGGCTGGAAAATACCTGCATGATGGGTAGTTGCGGGTTGCTTTGCACCTCGATTTCAACCTGGCGCTCGTCCATTTCGCCCTTGCGCAGCTTTCGGCGCATTTTTTCCCGTGAATCATTTCCGGACCTGGATGGACTGGTTGATACGGGGCCGGCCGGCTGTACGGGGTGAGGGATAAGAATATCCAGCAGGCGATCCTCGGCGGCTTCTTCGGCCCGCGCCTGTACACGTACCAGATGTTCGTCGCGTACTATTTTGATGGCGGTGTCCACCAGGTCGCGTATGATGGATTCCACATCCCGGCCTACGTAGCCAACCTCGGTATATTTGGTCGCCTCCACTTTCACGAAGGGCGCTCTGGCGAGTTTGGCAAGCCGCCGGGCAATCTCGGTTTTGCCCACGCCGGTGGGGCCGATCATCAGGATATTTTTCGGCGTGATCTCCTCGCGCATCGGGGATGGCACCTGCTTGCGCCGCCAGCGATTCCTGAGGGCGATCGCCACCGAACGTTTGGCGTCGGCCTGGCCGATAATGTAGCGGTCCAGTTCCGATTCGATTTCCCTCGGCGTCATGGTCTGACTCACTGCACACCCCCTTTAACGGTTTCTACACGGACTTCGGTATTGGTGTAGATGCAGATGCCGGCGGCGATTTTCATTGCTTCACGCACGACTTCCCCGGCCGTCAGCTCTGTGTGGCGGGCGAGGGCGGTGGCCGCCGCCTGAGCATAGGCGCCGCCGGAGCCGATGGCTGTAACCGCCTCATCCGGTTCAAGCACGTCACCGTTACCGGATATCATCAGCATGCGCTCGGCATCGGCCACGATCATCATGGCCTCAAGCTTGCGAAGGTAGCGGTCGGTGCGCCAGTCCTTGGCCAGCGCCACGGCAGCTCGTGTCAGGCTGCCGCCATGCTCGTCCAGCTTGGCCTCAAAGCGCTCAAAAAGGTTCATGGCGTCCGCGGTGGAGCCGGCAAACCCCGCCAGGATGGCGCCGTCCCGCATGGTGCGCACCTTGCGGGCGCCGTGCTTGATGATGGTGTCGCCCAGCGTGACTTGCCCGTCGCCCGCAATGGCTGTTTCACCCTTCCTGCTGACGCATAAGATCGTTGTTCCGCGCATATACTGCATATTCAACACCTTTGACATGGTTGTCTGCAATCTTATCTGTTTGCCGATGAATGGCCAGTGCGTGTTTGTTTTTGAATTGTTCATAAATTAGGCATGCAAGCAGCCGCCATGCATAAACAATATGCACAAGCAAGCTCATAATAATCTGAACTATTATTTTATTTTCAATATGTTAGACGAGAAACCAGCTTTCGCAGGAAACGGCACACATCCTGCTCTACTCTGGCATGACTGCATCTGGGGTCATCAGACAAAAAATCTGGAGGAAGAAAATGAGAAGCAAATCCTGTCTTGCAATGGCTTTAGCCGGATTGATCGGAATGGCATCCATACCCGGGCCATCTCAGGCGGCAGAGTCGGCTGGTGAAAAGGCAAAAATTCCGACTTTTGGCGAGGTGCTTGATGCTTCCGGTATCAAGATCGCCGGTTACATAGACGTTTCATATACCTATAGCGGTAATAAGAACGTCACCTTCACGGATGGCACAGCCAACCGCGTGTTTGACCGTGAGCCCAACAGCTTTAACTTCAATATGGCGGAACTGTCCGTCAGCATGCAACCGGATGAAGGCTTTGGCGGCGTCGTGGTGCTCAATGCCGGCACCGATGCGGATGTGACGGCGGCAACGGGTTCCGGTAGTTCTGACAACTTCGACGTGCAGCAGGCCTTTGTCAGTTACAAGGTGGACGGTGCGCATCTGATGGTCGGAAAGTTTGCTACCCTGATCGGCGCCGAAGTGATCGAAAGCCCGGACAATCTGAATTTCTCCCGCTCCATTCTGTTCGGATACGCGATCCCGTTCACGCATACAGGCGTGAGATTGCACTACGATCTCAACGATATGCTGTCTGCTGCCGTGGGCGTGAATAACGGCTGGGACAATTTGAAGGATGATAACAATCAGAAGTCGGTTGAGGCCGCGGTTTCCTTCACGCCGTCAGATATGATTTCACTAAGTGTTCAGGGTATGAGCGGTGTTGAGGCCGGGACAACCGGCCAGGGAGTGCGCAACATCATTGATTCCGTCCTGACGGTTACGCCGTTTGAGAGCATCACGCTGGTGGTCAACGGGGACTACGGCTCGCAGAAGAAGGGTACGTCAACGGGGCGCGTGGCGCGCTGGTGGGGCATCGCCGGCTATATCGGCTATCAGATCAACAGTCAGTGGCGTATCGCTCTGCGTGGTGAATATTTCGATGACCGGGACGGCTTCCGCAGCGGTACCGCGCAACGCTGGAAAGAGGGTACGGCCACCGTCGCCTTCGCACCGACGGAGCATGTGGAGCTGCGCGGCGAGTACCGCCACGACCAGTCGAACAAACGCTCTTTCCTGAAATCGAACGGCCTGTCCCGAAAAACGCAGGATACGGGCGATTTCGAAGCGATTTACAAGTTTTAAAATCTGAGACACAGGAGAAACAGTCATGAAAATGATCAAGGCGATTCTGAAGCCGTTCAAGCTCGATGAAGTCAAGGCCGCGCTGACGGACCTCGGCATTTCGGGGCTGACCGTGGCCGAAGTGCGGGGTCACGGACGGCAGAAAGGGCATACGGAGCTTTACCGTGGCTCCGAATACCAGGTGGATTTCGTGCCCAAGGTGGAATTGACCACCGTGGTGGATGCCGATCTGGTGGATGCCGCGGTCACAGCCATTATTGCCGCCGCCAAAACCGACAAGGTCGGCGACGGCAAGATATTCGTCATCGATGTGGAACGCGTTGTGCGCATACGCACCGGCGAGGAAGGTGCCGATGCGCTGTAGATCCATTGAAAACAGGACAATCAATCTGAAAAAGGAGATAACGAAGATGCGCAAACTGATCGTATCCTTAACGGGCATGATGCCCGCAATGCTCATCGCACCGGGGCTGGCCCTGGCCGATGATGCCAAACTGAATTCGGGCGATACCGCCTGGATGATTGCCGCCACCGCACTGGTGCTGTTGATGACCGTGCCGGGGCTGGCGTTGTTTTATGGCGGTATGGTGCGCAAGAAGAACGTGCTTTCCGTGATGATGCAGGCCATCGCCGTCACCGGCCTGGTCAGCGTGTTATGGGTTGTCGCCGGATATTCCCTGGCCTTCAACGGTGCCGGCGCCTGGGTTGGAAACCTGCAAAAGGCATTTCTGGCCGGCGTCGGTGTGGACGCGCTTTCCGGCACGATTCCCGAAACCGTATTCGTCACGTTCCAGATGACGTTCGCCATTATTACCCCGGTGCTCATCATCGGCGCCTTTGCCGAGCGCATGAAGTTCTCGGCCGTGATGTGGTTTATGGGCATCTGGGTGCTGGCCGTGTATTCACCCATTGCTCACTGGGTGTGGGGCGGCGGTTTCCTGGGCAACCTTGGTACGCTTGATTTTGCCGGCGGTACCGTGGTGCACATCAATGCCGGCATCGCCGGGCTGGTCTGCGCTCTGGTTCTCGGCAAACGTATCGGCTATCCCAGCGAACCCATATTGCCGCATAACCTGACCCTGACCCTGATCGGCGCCTCGCTTTTGTGGGTGGGCTGGTTTGGTTTCAATGCCGGTTCGGAGCTGGCGGCGGACGGCACGGCCGGTATGGCCATGCTGGTCACGCAGGTGGCGACGGCCATGGCCGTGCTGGCCTGGACCTTCGCCGAATGGATCGTGTTCAAAAAGCCGAGTCTTCTCGGTGCTTCCTCGGGCGCCGTGGCGGGACTGGTGGCAATTACGCCCGCTTCCGGCTTTGTCGGTCCCGTCGGTGCGCTGGCGATCGGGCTGGCTGCCGGCGTGCTGTGCTTCATGGCCGTTGCCTACCTGAAGAAGGCGCTGGGTTACGATGATTCTCTGGATGCCTTCGGCGTGCATGCCATCGGCGGTATCATTGGTGCACTGCTTACGGGCGTATTCTGCGCCAAATCTTTTGGTGGTGCCGGTTTTTCCGATCACGCCACCAGTATCGGCGGCCAACTGGCCATTCAGGCTGAAGCGGTGCTGGCCACCATCGTATATGACGCCATTGCCACATTTATCATACTGAAGGTGATCGATGTCGTGATCGGACTGCGCGTCGAGGCCGACCAGGAACGCGAAGGCCTGGATATCACCCAGCATGGGGAACAGGTCTACGAGTAGGCTGGTCCTGGCACGACACACACGTCGTATGTGGCCGAAAGGATGGACGCCGGCGCTATCTTGCAAAGGCCGGTCTGGATCCCCTCCAGCTGGCGGTTGTCCTCCAGCGCCGGCGTCCGGGAAGCGGCCTTCGGGCCGCTTCCTGCCCACCAATACCGGTGAATAATAATTGGTAATTGGTGACTGGTGAATGGAAAACAGAGGACTGAGGGAAGAAGAGAAGTAGGCAGTCGGCAGTATTCAGCAAGCAGTTTACTGACGACTGACATCTGACTATTGACTACTGGTTACAGGAGCGAAGATGAGCGAGAGAAAGAAGCTGGTTATGATTGGCAACGGCATGGCGGGCATGCGCGCCATTGAAGAAATTCTGGATGCCAATCCGGATATGTTCGATATCACCATTTTCGGTGCCGAACGCTACCCGAACTACAATCGTATCCTGCTCTCTTCGGTGCTGGCCGGAGAAATGACGGTTGACGATATTATTCTGAACGATGAGCAGTGGTATGCGGACAACGGCATTAGCCTGCATACCGGCGAACGCATCACGGAAGTTCAGCGTGGCTATAAGAAGGTTATCGCGGAAGACGGCGCTGAGACCGAATATGACAACCTGATTATCGCCACGGGCTCAAATCCTTTTTTATTGCCCATCCCGGGTGCCGACAAGGATGGCATTATCACCTTCCGGGACATGAATGATTGTAAAGCCATGATGCAAGCCGCCGGACAATGTGAGAAGGCGGTTGTAATCGGCGGCGGGCTGCTGGGTCTGGAGGCGGCCAAGGGACTGATGAACCTTGGCATGGATGTAAGCGTGATCCACGATCAGGCAACCCTGATGAATATGCAACTGGATGCAATCGCCGGCAACATGTTGCGCATCGCACTTGAGAAACAGGGCATGAAATTTCGCCTGTCCACCCTGACAACCGCGATTCTGGGCAAGGAGAGGGTGACCGGCCTGCTGTTCGCCGACGGCTCGATGCTTGACTGTGATCTGCTGGTCATGGCCGTGGGCATTCGTCCCAACAAGGCGCTGGCCGAAGCCGCCGGACTGTATTGCAGTCGTGGTATTATTGTTAACGATCATATGCAGACCGTTACCGATGCCGCTGTTTACGCGGTCGGCGAATGCGTTGAGCACCGCGGCAGAACCTATGGCCTGGTCGCCCCGCTGTTCGAGCAGGCCAGGATACTGGCTTACCAGATCACGGGCCAGGGATTAAGGCGTTATCAGGGCTCGGAAGTTTCCACGAAACTCAAGGTTTCCGGTGTGGATGTGTTTTCCGCCGGAGATTTCCAGTCTTCTCCCGAGGCGGATGTGATTGAATACCTGGATCATGCCGGCGGCACCTACAAGAAGCTGGTGCTGAAAGATGACAGGGTTGTTGGCACGGTGCTGTTTGGCGATACCGCCGATGGTCCGAATTTCTTCCGCATGCTGCAGGAAGGCAGAGATATTTCCGGACAGCGTTCATCCCTGTTGTTTGGCAGTTCGGTTTTGGGCGATTCCGGCCATTCCGGCATTGACCAGGTGATGGCCATGACACCGGACACCATTGTGTGCGGCTGTAATGGTGTGACCAAACAGGTCATTACCGATGCCATTGTCAAGCAGGGCTGCACCACGCGCAAGGAAGTGACGGCCGCGACCTGCGCGGCAGGTTCCTGCGGTGGTTGCGCGGGACTGGTCGAACAAATTCTGGCCTCGGTACTGGGAACTTCTTTCGATGCCTCAACCCGGGATGAACCGGTTTGCGGGTGTACGGATTTGACGCATGAACAACTCAAGGATGCAATCGGGGAGAAGCATCTGACCATGGTGCGGGAGACAATGAACGTGCTGGACTGGAAGAGCGAGGGGTGTCATGTATGCCGTCCGGCTATCAATTACTACATCGGCATGTTCTGGCCGATGGAAGCCGAGGATGATCGCTATTCCAAAGTCGTCAATGAAAAGATGCATGCCAATATCCAGAAGGACGGCACCTACTCGGTGATTCCGCGCATTCATGGCGGCATTGCAAAGGCGGATGATTTGATCCGCATGGGTGAGGTTGCCAAAAAATATGATATCCGGACCATCAAGGTTACAGGCGCCCAGCGCATCGGTCTGTATGGCATCAAAAAGGAAGACCTCGTATCGGTATGGCGCGATCTGGATATGCCCTCCGGCTTTGCCTACGGCAAGGCGCTCAGAACCGTAAAAACCTGCGTGGGCTCTGACTGGTGCCGTTTTGGTACGCAGGATTCAACGGCCATGGGGATTCGCCTGGAGAAGACCTTCGAACGCAGTTGGTATCCCGCCAAAACAAAACTGGCCACATCCGGCTGCCCGCGAAACTGCGCCGAGGCGACCATCAAGGACTTGGGCGTGGTTGGCGTCGAAGGCGGCTGGGAAATCTATGTTGGCGGCAACGGCGGCGTGAAGGTACGGGCGGGAGATCTGTTGTGCCTGGTCAAAACGGATGACGAGGTTGTGGATATCACCAAGGCCTATTTGCAGCACTACCGCGAAACGGGACGACACAACGAGCGTACGGCGGTGTGGCTGGAACGCATCGGCCTGGAGAAGGTCAAAGGCGTGGTTGTGGAGGACCTGGAAGGCCGGAAGGCCCTGGTTGAGCGCATGGACCTGTATCTGTCTACATTAACGACCGATCCGTGGCGGGAACGCCTGAAGGATGAAAAAAAGCCTGGCGAAATGACGCAGTTTAATGAATACACGCCGATTAATATCCCGGTGGAGGCGGTAAACGCATGAGCAGTGATATGAATCAGGAAATGGCCGTGGAATGGCGGCCAATTTGTAAAGTCGTCGAGATCCCCCGGTTTGGAGGCCGCACGGTGCGCGCCGGACAAATGGAAATTGCCGTATTTCGCCTGAGCGATGACCGTATCAGGGCGGTGGAAAATCGCTGCCCCCATAAACAGGGCCCTCTGGCTGAGGGAATTGTCAGTGGCGATACCGTGATCTGCCCGTTGCACGCCCGGAAAATTAATCTGGAGAACGGTGAAGTACTGCCGCCGGATTCCGGTTGTGTGAAAACATACGCGATCAAAGTCGAAGACGACGAAGTGTTGCTACAGTTGTAGCCGATAGTCCGTAAAAGCTAAAAAATTAAATTCAAAATAAAGCAATACAAAAAAGGAGAGAAAAGATGGCCTATGTAAAACCTGAAAATGTTGTTGAAAATATGCTACAGGCGGGGGAAGCCAAGGCAGGCTTGTCCATCAGGGATATGTTGATACGTGGAGCCCTGTCCGGCGTCTTTTTGGGCTATGCCACCACGCTTGCGATCGCCGCCGCCACGCAGACGCACTTTGGCATTGTCGGGGCCGTTATTTTCCCTGTCGGTTTTGTCATGATAATCCTTCTGGGCCTGGAACTGGCGACGGGAAACTTCGCGTTGCTGCCCATCGCGGTGATGGACGGGCGCATTACCATGAAGCAACTGGCGTATAACTGGGCCTGGGTGCTGATTGGCAATCTGATTGGCGGCATCCTGTATGCCTTTCTGTACTACGTCGTGATGACAAAGATGGGCCACGTAGATCCCGCAACCATTGCCGCCACGAAGAAGGTGATAGCGATCGCCGAACATAAAACCATAGCCTATGCCCACCTGGGATTCGCCGGAACAATTTCGGCCTTTACCAGCGCGGTGCTCTGCAACTGGATGGTGACGCTGGGCGCGGTCATGGCGTTAACCGCCACCACGACCATCGGCAAAATCACCGCCATGTGGCTGCCGATCATGACCTTCTTCGCGCTTGGGTATGAACATGCCATCGTCAATATGTTCGTCATTCCCGCCGGTATTATGCTGGGCGCTGATGTCAGTGTAGGCGACTGGTGGCTGTGGAACGAGATTCCGGTGATTTTGGGTAATATCGTCGGTGGCATGCTGTTTACCGGCATGGCCCTGTATATCACGGCCAGAAAAAAAGCCGTAGCCTGAATCCTTATCCGTGCAATCTAATGCAAGATGCACAAGAAATATTTACCACTTGCCTGCGCGCAGCGCGCAAGCAGGCAGAGAGCGCAAAGGAACAAGCAAGGGCGCCTGCCTGTGCGTGAACGCACGCAGACAGGCGGCAGCATTTATGAATAGTTCAGGTTAAAAACATAGAGTAGCTTTCTTCGCTTTTTCTCTGTGCTCTCTGTGTCCTCTGCGATTCGGGATTTTCTTGTCTGGTTCCGGCTTTGCCGGGGTAGGGCTATACTAGAGGAGACCGTTGAGCATGGAGTAGCCACATGAAAAAGCCGCTGTTATTACATGCGCTCTCACTGAAGGACCGGATGCTGGAGCCGAACAGTCTTCCCCTGCACGGCAGGGTGTGGGGTTATGCCAAGGATGAATGCAATCGCGATGCATTTATCGGGCACTGCCTGACCATGCTTTCCCTGTCCGGCATGCAGGCTTCCAACATTTCACTGGGCAAGAAGGATATCGTTGCCTTTGACGCCCGGGGCCGTGACGGTGTTTACACCATCGTGATTTCACTTGCGGATGATTCCCTGGCATCCAGTTATTTTTATTTTCTGGGCATCTGGAACCATCCTGATCGCCTGACACCGGCTGCGCCGCTGCCTGCGCCGCCGGCGGACAGCGATTTGCTCAGAGCGGATTTTCAGTATGAGGTCTTTTTCGGTGATGAGCCGATGCAACACAATGACTATGACAAGTTTGTCAGCGGGGAAATCTTTTCCGAACTGCTTTATGACGGCGAATTCTGTCTGGCCGGCAACGCACTGTCGGGCCGGGAAGAAACCGCTCATTTTCTGATTACACCAGTGCGGAACGCCCGGAATCTTGTCCGCCCCGAAGTCCGGCATGTATTGTATTCCTTGCGCAACATGATGGCGCTTACCGCCGCCTGCATGCGTTTGTACGACCGGATATGGCATGCGCAGGATGAGGTGGAGCTTTACAAGAGCGCCATGAGCCTGATGCGCAAGGCTCGCTTGCAGGATATCCGGCCGGAGGAGTGGGATGATCTGGTGCGGGAAAACGGCGAAGCGCTGTTGCGCGCTTCGGAGCTTGCTGTTGTACGAACAAGACAGAACAGCGAGGTACGGAACTTCAGCGCCCTGTTTGACAGCATCATTGATGAACTGAACAGCCGGCCCATGCCCGGCATGCAACCCATATGGCCCAGGCTGCGCGCACCGTTCGCGCATACGCTGGCTTTACTGAATGAGCGCAATGCCATGCTGAAGCGCTCCACCAGACAATGCGAGGTTCTCCTCAGCCTGCTTCACTCGCGCATGCTGGCCAGGCAGCAAATGACACTTGGTGATTTACTGAAACAGTTGAAAATGGCTGATTCCTGAGCCTGTCAAATAGCCCTGACCTTTACCCCGGGATTCGACATTGACATGCGACACATGACGCAACCCTTTGATGCGTATGGCATTTTGAAATAATTTATTGCCCGGATATGGCCGGTCAACCGCTCGCTGAAGGGCGATTTGTGTGTGAAGGTCAGGGTTCGCTCGCTTCCTTGTGCAACACATGGAAAAAGAGGGACAGCGCGAATCCAAACAGCCCTCCCAGCAATAACAGTCCGCCGATGGTTGTGATGATGAGCAGCCACGTCGGGGAGGTTTGACCGGGAGGTATCGCGTAAAGCCTTCCGAAGGCGAGGACGCAGACAAGCGATCCGGCTCCGGCGATCAGTGTATAGCGCCTCATCATTGTTTTCCATATTGCTTTGCTCGTTTTCTTCTCGGTCATGATCCCCTCCGGAACACCGTTGTACCGTACATGATAACCGTTACCTGCGGATTACCCAAGTGGCATTGCACGCAAGCGGCATTGGCATACAATTGTGGACCCATACAGGATCAACTGGAGTTCTTATGAGTCGTGTGCTGGTTCCTTTTGCGCGGGGAGTGGAAGAAATCGAGTTTGTCGCAACCGTGGATATTCTCCGGCGGGCGAATATTGAGGTGGTGATGGCGAGCCTTGACGGTCAGCCGGTAACGGGACGCTCGGGGATCACGATTCAGCCTGATGCCAATCTTGCGGATATCGTGCATGAAGACTGGGATATGGTGGTGCTGCCCGGCGGACTGCCCAATGCCCATCTTTTGCGCGATGATGCCAATGTAAAGGCCGTGGTTCAGCGTCTCCGCGAACAGCGCAAATCCATTGCCGCTATTTGCGCCGCTCCCACGGCGCTGGCCGCCTACGGTATCACGGAGGGGATGCGTGTGACTTCCTATCCCTCCTGTGAGCCGGAAATGAAGCAACTCGCACCGTCATCGGTGTATGTGGATGATATCGTGGTCGAGGATGATTTTTTGATCACCAGCCGCGGGGCCGGCACGGCCGTTGAATTCGCGCTTCATCTTGTAGCCAGACTCCAGGGCCAGGCGCAATCAGACAAAATCCGCAAGGCCATAGTGGCTGACGGTATCGCATAGAGCATTATTTCCGAGGCGGATTACGTCGCCAGATGCTGGCCAGCAGGGGGCCGCTCACATTGTGCCAGATACTGAACAGGGCGCCGGGCAGGGCAGCGAGGGCGCTGAAATGGGCCACCGCCATGGCTACGGCCAGACCCGAATTCTGCATGCCGACTTCAATCGCCACCGTACGGCGGCGTGTGGAACCTTGGCCGGCATACTTTGCGCCCAGATATCCCATGATCAGGCCCGCTGCATTGAGTAAAACAACCACGGTGAGAACAGATGCCCCCGCCATGGTGATCTGGTCATGATCAAGGCCTGTGATGACGCCAACGATCCAGGCGATTACCAGCATTGAAAACAGGGGAAGGGCGCCTTGCAGCAGGCGTTTGCCCGGTGTCCAGACGGCGCGGATGGCCACGCCGACGAGTACAGGCGCAAGCACGATTCTGGCAACGGTGAAGAAAAGCGAAAACGGATCAACCGGCAGCCATGCGGAAGCCAGCAGCCACACCCACAGGGGCGTCATCACCGGCGCAAGCAGGGTTGAGGCGGTCGTCATGGCGATCGAAAGCGCCACGTCGCCGCGCGCCAGCCAGGTGACGACATTGGATGCCGTGCCGCCGGGTGCGGCGCCGACCAGGATCAGCCCCACGGCCAGTTCCCCGGGCAGGTTGCATGCCACGGCCAGTAGCCATGCCGTGAGCGGCATGACCAGGAATTGCAGGCACACGCCGATAATGACCGGCCGGCCCGCCGTCTTCAGCGCAAGCAGGTCGGAAGGTTTCAGAGTAAGGCCCATGCCGAGCATGACCAGGGCCAGCATGTCCGCGATGTATGCCTTGCCGGCGGCTGCCGTTGCCGGATTTGCATAACCCCATATAGCGCCCAGCAGCACCCACACAATAAAACCGTCCTGTGCAAGTCCGGCCAGTTTCGCGATTCCTTCTTTTTCCCGCTTATCAGTCACGAATCATCCGACTTCGCGCAGTATCGCCAACGCTTCTTTCGCCATGGCGCGACGGCGCAGTAAAAGCTGTAAATGGCCACCGCCGCTTGTGCGCCACAGATGGGCGCCATGAATGCCGGACATCAGTAGCGCACGCACCATATTGGTATTGTGACTGTGGTGCAGGTAATCAGCCTTCCCACGAACGATAATGCGGGGCTTCATTGTGCTGATGGTTTCACCGTAAAGGCCGGCGATTGCGGCAATGATGTTGTCATGCATGATATCCCTGAAATATTCGGACTGCTTTTCGATACGCTGGATGCCGCTTGCCAGCTTCTGAAGCTGGGCGGGTTTACGTGAAAGTTTGTGTTCCAGCGTGATCATGGCGGCGGTATAGGCAATCAGTTCCCTGGCTTTTCCCACTTCATTACCGCGTAGCAGGCGCGAGAGCAGAAACAGGCCGGTACGAACCTTTGGCAGGCCTCCATACAGATGCTCGGGGGTGCTTCCGGCTGAAGCGAACAAACTGGAAATGCAGGTTTCGATTTCCCCTGAGTCGGCCTTTCCCTTGCGGGCGATACCCTGGACCAGGTGTGCGCACTGTACCATGGCGGCGAGTGCCACGACCCGGTTGCGCAGTGGATGACGTCTTCGTGTGATGTGCGGGCCAGCTTGCATGGGCGCATTGTGGCGACTGGCGCATGCCCTCACAAGCGATCAGCGCGGGGGAGAACAATCAAAGGGTCATGAATCTCGCTATGAGATCCCCCATGGGGATTTCCTGAGCCATTGCTCAAGTTCTTCGGACGGCATGGGTCGGCCCATGTAGTAACCCTGAGCCTTGTCGCAGCCCATGCTTGCAAGCATCCGCCAACTGTCTTCATCCTCCACGCCCTCGGCGGTGACCTCAAGGCCAAGATTGTGCGCCAGCTGGATGGTTGCCCTGACGATGGTTTTGCTTCCCTCATCCCGAAGCATGGCGCACACGAAGCTTTGATCTATCTTAAGCTCATCCACGGGCAGATCCTTGAGATAGGTCAGTGAGGAATAGCCGGTGCCGAAATCATCAATGGAAAGCGGGATGCTCATGTCGTGAATCCGGCACAGCATATCACGCGCCCGTTCTGGATCGGCCATCATGCCGGTTTCGGTGATTTCCAGCATAAAGCGATCGGGCGGCAGACCGTAGCGTTTGACAACGTCGTGGATTCGCTCGGGCAAATCCGCTTCGGTGAGGTTGCGGGCGGCCAGATTGACGGACGTGACGAGGTCAACGCCATGTTCACGCCACAGGGACGCCTGCCGCGCCCCCTCATTAAGCACCCATGCGGTGAAGGCGTGAATCAGGCCGGTTTCCTCCGCCATGGGGATAAACATGGCCGGTTGCATGAAGCCTTTCTGTGGATGCCGCCAGCGCACCAGTGCTTCCACGCCGACAATACGGCGGCGATGCATATCCACTTTCGGTTGATAGTAAAGTAGCAGCTCGTCGGACTCGATGGCGTGGCGCAATTCACCTGCCAGTGTCAGGTGCTCCGCCTGATAACGTTCCAGATCCTCATCATAGAAAACATGACTGTGTTGCAGTCGCTTGGCTGCATCCATGGCAATTTCGGCGCGGCGCAGCACCTCTTCGCTATTGTTGCCGTGCGCGGGAAAGATGGCGATACCGATGCGTGCATCAACGTCCACGCTGTAGCGATGCAGTTGCAGGGGTTTCTCCATGCAGTCCAGCAATTTCCGCACGACGCCGGCAATCTCTTCGGATTCCCGGATACCGGGCCAGAAAACGGCAAAAATATCACCGCCAATACGCGTCGCCACGGCTTTTCCCTTGCACATGGATTTGAGGCGTTTGCCGGTTCTCATCAGGGCCTGATCACCGGCGGCATGGCCGAGCACTTCATTGACAGCCCTGAAGCGGTTCAGGCCAAGATAAAACAGGGTGAAGGGCATATCTTTATCAATGGCTTCATCCATGCGCATGGCCAGGGCGTGGCGGTTGGACAGGCCGGTCAGCGGATCGTGCAGCGTCATGTGCATCAGCGCCGTCTCATGCTGTTTGCGAACTGTGATGTCCTGGATTATGGCCAGGAAATGGAGGCTGTCGTCAAGTGCAATCTCCGCCACCATTATTTCAACCGGAAGGGTGTTTCCGTCTTTTCTCAGCGCTTCGAGTTCCCGTCCGCGTGTACCGATAATATGTGCCTCGCCGGTTTCAAGGTAACGCCGGATGTAGCCGTCGTGCGCACTTTTGTGGGGTTCCGGCATCAGCATACGGACGTTTTGCCCGATGACATCCGCTTCCGTATAGCCGAACAGGCGTTCCGCCCCCGGATTGAACGAGCGGATCAACCCTTTCATGTCGGCGACAATCATGGCATTGGGTGCATACTTCACAATGGCATGAATCAGTGCATTCCGGGCCTGCAATTTTTCCTGCATGGCGTTGAATCCGACTGCCACCTCACCGAGTTCATCATGACGGGATTCCGGCAGGCGATGCGCACGATCGCCTGAACCGGCCCTTTGCATAGCCGTGCGCAATTGCGCCAGGGGTTGCAGAATCAGGCGGCCAAGCCCCAGCCACAGCAGCAGCCCGAGCAGTGATGAAACCAGGGCTGCAAGTCCCCACAGCGTATGACGCATATCCCTGATACGTGCTTCAGCGTTGCGGGTTGAAATCTTCAATTGCAGGATGCCGCGAACGGGATTTTTATCGTAGCCGTGACACCCGGCGCAAACCGGCTTGAAAGGAATGGGAATCAGTAACTGGAGATGGTCGGGTGCCGTCAGAACGATGCGTCTGTTCTCCGTAGCCGCCCGCCGGACGGTTGCCTGCTCCTTTTCCGAGGCATGTGCCGCGGGCAGGGCCTGCCGGTGAAAACGGTTGGCGCCGAGATAACGGTTGACCCTGTCGATCGTGCGGGTGTCGCGAAAGGCGATGCCCCCGTCACGGCGCAGCACCTCGATACCTTCAACGCCCTGCACGCCCTGCATGCGGTTCAGCCAGTTGCGCGCCAGTGTGCCACTGCCGTTTTCCATCAGCACATGCAGGCTGTTGACGAGCGTGGCCGCGAGCACTTCGGCCTCCTCGATTTCCTCATGGTGCAGCATTTTCGCCTCATGCCGTCCACCCCACCATGCCACCAGCGACATGACGCTGAATAACGTAATGCCCAGTAAAATGGCCAGGCGTGTGTTAAGGCTTTTCATGCCGGACTTTCTGTTTCCATGCTGCCCGTCAGTTCTCCATAGCCTGGCATTCGATGCCGTTTCAGGTAATCGGCAAGTCCGTTCAGCACCTTCTTCGGCAACAGGGGGTCATAAAACAGGCCGGTGCCGAGGCCGATGGCATCAGCACCCGCGATAGCGAACTCAATGGCATCACGGGCCGAGTTTACACCTCCCTGGCCGAGGATCGGGATACCGAGTCTCGCGGCAACCAGCCGGGTCTGATGGATTTTCCACAGGGCCACCGGCTTGATGGCCGGGCCGGAAAGTCCGCCGGAGATATTGGCCAGCACGGGCCGACGTGTTTCAATGTCCACGGCCATGCCAACCAGCGTATTGATGACGGACAATGCGTCCGTACCGGCCTCGATCACCCGTCTTGCAGTTTCACCGATATCGGCATTGTTGGGTGAAAGCTTGGTAATCAGCGGTTTCTTTGTCATCGGACGCATGGCTTCCACGACCTTCGCCGCCATAACCGGATCGTTGCCGAAATGTACGCCGCCTTCCTTCACGTTGGGGCAGGAAATATTGATTTCCATGGCCGTGACCGGTGAATCATCAAAGATGCGGGCCACTTCAGCGTACTCCTCGACGGAGGCGCCGTTCACATTGGCCCAGAACTGAGTCTCATCATGCGGCAGACGGGGCAGGATGTGATCGACGACATGTCGCGCACCGGGATTTTGCAGGCCGATAGCGTTGAGCATGCCGGCGGGGGTTTCAAAGACGCGATGCGGCGCATTGCCGGGGCGTGGATTCAGCGTTGTGCCCTTCAGAATGACAGCGCCGATATCCCGGTTGGAGTATCCCTCGATACGCGTGTATTCATCACCGAAACCGACACAACCTGAGAGCAGCACGACGGGTGATTGCAACATGAGCCCGGCGAAGGAGACGGAAAGGTCAGGGTTTTTCTCCATACGTTGTTTTCTTCCGGCTTCTGTCATCTATCTCCCGTTTTCCGATCATTCTTCGGTTTGATAACCAGCACATCGCAGGCCGACTCACGCACTACGCGTTCGGCGGTGGAACCGAGCAGGATATGCATTAATCCCGTGCGCCCATGGCTGCCGATGACGATCAGGTCCGCCTTGATACTTCTGGCGACTTCGGCAATGGTGTCGGCGGGACGGGCGGGGCTTTCCTCAACACGGGTATGGACATGGATTTCCCTGCCAAGGCCGGATGCGAGCTCGGCGATTTTTTCCTTGCCCGACGCCAGCAGTTGCAGGGAAAAACCTTCCATGGGCGGGAGCATCATTTCCGGCATTTCAGCGTAATACGCCTGTGTGGCGACAATGTGCAGCAGGTGTAGCTCGGCCTTGTACTGGCGGGCCAGTCCCGATGCCGCATGCACGGCGGCAGCGGCTGGTTTGGAAAAATCGGTGGGGGCGAGTATGCATTGGTATCCGGGCATGGCAGTTGTTCCTCCGCTTGGTCTAGCCTGTCGCCATTATAGCAGGGATCAGGGATCAGGGGACCTCAGCACTCATCCCTCACGTCTTCCGTCTCATCTCCCTACCTCAGTCCTCAGTCCTCAGTCCTTTATTTTCACCCTGCCTTTGTACCCCAGCACGGGCGCGAGCCAGCGTTCGGCTTCCTCGATGCTCATTTCCTTGCGCCGGGCATAATCTTTCACCTGATCCCGCCCTATTTTTCCAACCGTAAAATAATGCGCTTCTGGATGGGCGAAATACAATCCGGAAACGGCGGATGCGGGCCACATGGCGTAGGATTCGGTCAATTTCATGTCAATACCGGCTTCCACGTTCAGCAGTCGCCATAATGTGCCTTTTTCCGTATGTTCGGGGCAGGCCGGGTAACCGGCGGCGGGGCGGATGCCCTGATATTTCTCATGGATCATCTCACCAAGACCGAGTTTTTCATCCGTAGCATAACCCCACCACTGCCTGCGCACATCCCGGTGCAGCATTTCAGCCAGGGCTTCGGCCAGGCGGTCCGCGAGTACCTTCAGCATGATGGCCGTATAATCATCGTGCCTTGCCTTAAACTCGGCGGCTTTTTCATCAGCACCGAAAATCCCCACGGCAAAGCCGCCGATATGGTCGGATACGCCCGCATCGGCGGGGGCGATGAAATCAGCGAGACAAAGATTGGCGCGGGCGTCTTTCTTGTCCTGCTGCTGGCGCAGGAAGTGGAAGCGGGCGGCCTCCATGCTGTGTACCTCGTCATCAAACACCACGACACTGTCATCCTCGGTCGAAACAGCCGGGAAAAGCCCGAACGCCGCACGCGCCTCAAACCAGTCTTCGGCAATAATGGTGTCCAGCCAGTGCTGCGCTTCGGCGTAAATCTTGCGGGCCTGTTCCCCTTTTTGCGGATCATCCAGAATGCGCGGATAGGCCCCGCGAATTTCCCAAGCCGAGAAAAAGGGCGACCAGTCAATAAATTCCCGGATTTTTTCCAGAGGAATTGCTTTCAACGCGTGCACACCCGGTCGTGCCGGCGGGGGCGGCGTTCGCGACCGGTCCGGATACGCGCGCCGGGCGCGGGCTTTGCCGAGCGGCAGCAGTTTGACGGCCCTGTCACGTCCTGCATGAAAGGTGCGTAATTTTTCATATTCGGTCTGGATACCCGCCAGGAATTCCCGGCGCTGTTCCGCGCTGACCAGATTCAGCGCCACGCCCACGGCCCGCGAGGCATCCTTGACCCAGACCGCCGGATGGCGGTACTCCGGTGCAATTTTCACGGCCGTATGGGCCTTGCTGGTGGTGGCGCCGCCGATCATGAGGGGAATGGTGAGGCCGAGGCGCTGCATTTCGCTGGCTACATGCGCCATTTCGTCCAGCGATGGCGTGATCAGTCCGGAAAGACCGATAATATCCGCCTTGTGCTCTTTGGCCGCCTGCAGGATGGTTGCCGCCGGCGTCATGACGCCGAGATCAATAACCTCGAAGTTGTTGCACTGCAACACCACGCCGACGATATTTTTGCCGATATCGTGCACGTCTCCCTTGACCGTGGCCATGATCACCCGGCCGGCGGTCGTTGCATCCCCGGATTTTTCCGCTTCGATATAGGGGAGCAGTACGGCCACGGCCTTTTTCATCACGCGAGCGGACTTCACCACCTGGGGAAGAAACATTCTGCCGTCCCCGAACAGGTCGCCGACGATATTCATGCCGTCCATCAGCGGTCCCTCGATGACCTCGATCGGCCGCTCAAATTGCCGGCGCGCTTCCTCGGTGTCGGCCTCGACAAAGGCGTCAATGCCCTTGACCAGCGCATGCTCCAGTCTTTTGGCCACCGGCCAGTTCCGCCACTCGAGGTCATCCTTTCTGGCCCGCACGCCTTCTCCGCGATAATTTTCCGCGATCTCCAGCAGCCTTTCCGTCGCATCGGACCGGCGGTTGAGCACGATGTCCTCGACCCGTTCACGCAAATCCTTCGGCAGTTCGTCATATACGGCCAGCTGGCCCGCGTTAACGATACCCATGTCCATGCCCGCCTTGACGGCGTGATAGAGGAAGACGGCGTGGATGGCTTCGCGTACCGGATTGTTGCCCCTGAAGGAAAATGACACGTTGGATACGCCGCCCGAAACCAGTGCATGGGGAAGATGTTGTTTGATCCATCTGGTGGCCTCGATAAAGTCCACGGCATAGTTGTCGTGTTCGGGAATGCCGGTAGCGATGGCGAAGATATTGGGATCGAAAATAATATCCTCCGGCGGGAATCCGGCCTGGCGGGTTAAAATATTGTAGGAACGCTTACAGATGCGGATTTTGCGCTCATAGGTATCCGCCTGGCCGTCTTCGTCGAAGGCCATGACGATCACCGCCGCACCATACAGGCGTATTTTTCCGGCCCGCGCGATAAAGGCTTCCTCGCCTTCCTTCAGCGAGATTGAATTCACGACGCCCTTGCCCTGAAGGCATTTCAGGCCGGTTTCGATGATGTCCCATCTGGAGGAATCGAGCATGACGGGCACCTTTGAAATATCGGGCTCGCCGGCAATAAGATTGAGGAAGGTGCGCATGGCGGCGGCGCCGTCGAGCATGGCCTCGTCCATATTGATATCAATCATCTGGGCGCCGTTCTCCACCTGGTCGCGGCAGACATCCAGCGCGGTTTCATAGTCGCCGCTTAGAATCAGCCGCTTGAAACGGGCCGATCCCGTCACATTGGCGCGCTCGCCGACATTGACGAAGAGGGAATCCTTGCCGATATGCAGGGGCTCCAGGCCGGACAGCCGGCATTCGTGCGGCAGTTCGGGTGGCCTGCGCGGCGGAATGTTGTGGACCGCCGCGGCCATGGCCCGGATGTGTTCCGGCGTGGTGCCGCAGCAGCCACCCACGATATTGAGAAAACCGGATTCGGCCCACTCGCGGATTTCAGCGGCCATCATCTCCGGCGTTTCATCATAGCCGCCAAAGGCATTGGGCAGGCCGGCATTGGGATGGGCGTTGATGCAGCAGGGAACGCAGACCGACAGTTCTTCCACATACTGGCGCAGTTCTTTCGGCCCCAGGGCGCAGTTCAGGCCGAAGGACAACGCATCGGCATGCGCAAGCGAATCATAGAAGGCGGTGGCGGTCTGGCCGGAGAGCATTCGTCCCGAGGCGTCGGTGATCGTACCGGAAATCATGATGGGCAGGGCGTGGCCGGTGGCCTCAAAAAATGATTTGACGGCGAATACCGCCGCCTTGGCGTTCAGGGTGTCAAACACGGTTTCGATCAGGATGATATCCGCACCACCGTCAGTCAGGCCCCTTATCGCCTCGGCGTAGGCCTCGGCCAGGGCGTCGAAGGTAATATTGCGGAAGCCGGGATCGTTCACATCCGGGGAAATGGAGGCGGTGCGGTTGGTGGGGCCGAGTACACCGGCCACGAAACGAGGTCGTTGCTGAGTGGCGGCCGCATCCGCCGCCTTGCGCGCCAGTTGCGCGCCGGTCCGGTTCAGTTCATAAACCAGCGATTCCATACCGTAGTCGGCCTGGGCGACGGACGTGCTGTTGAAGGTATTGGTTTCAATGATATCCGCGCCGGCGGCAAGGTAGGCCGCATGGATATCGTGAATGATGCCCGGCTGCGTCAGTGAGAGCAGGTCGTTGTTGCCCTTGAGCGGCTGTTCCCAGTCCGCAAAGCGTGTGCCGCGGTAGCCGGTTTCATCCAGGTTGTGGCGCTGGATCATCGTGCCCATGGCTCCGTCCAGTACGAGGATGCGTTCCGCCAGCAGCCGCCTGAGCTCGTTTCCGATTTTCGGGCGAGGGGTGTGCGTGGACATTACCGGTGCTCCCGGGTTTTGCGGAAGATAATGTCCGGCCACTGCTCTTCGGTGTATTTGAGCTTCCAGGCGCCGGGCGCCAGGTAGGCGAGACAGCCCTCACTGTCCAGGGCAAGACCGGCTTCAAATACACGACGAAATTCAGCCAGTTTTTTTTCATCCGGACAGGAAACCCAGCGTGCCGTCTGAAAATCGGTAGCGACATAATCGGCATCCACACCGTATTCGCTTTTCAGACGTTCGACGGTGACGTCAAATTGCAGCGTACCCACCGCACCCAGCAGATAGTCGCCTCCCAACAGCGTTTTGAACACCTGCACCGCGCCTTCTTCGGAAAGTTGCGCAAGCCCCTTGTGCAATTGCTTGCGTTTCATCGGGTCGCGCAGGCGAACCCGCCGGAACATCTCCGGTGCAAAGTTCGGAATGCCCGTGAAGCTCAGGGATTCACCGGATGTCAGGGAATCGCCGATTCTGATGGTGCCATGATTGTGTATGCCGATAATGTCACCGGGATACGCCTCTTCGACGTGGCTGCGGTCCTGGGCCATGAAAATCGTGGCGTTGGCAATCCTGATATTCTTGCCGGTACGCAGGTGGCGCACGCTCATCCCCCTGCTGAACTTGCCCGAACAGACCCGAAAAAACGCGATTCGGTCGCGATGAGCCGGATCCATATTGGCCTGAATTTTGAAAGCAAAGGCCGAAAATTTCTTTTCTTCCGGCCTGACCGTGCGTTCAACCGCATGTCTGGCGCCCGGGGGCGGGGCCAGCTCCACAAATGCATCCAGCAGTTCCCTGACGCCGAAGTTGTTGATGGCGCTGCCAAAGAACACGGGTGTCTGGGCGCCGTTGAGAAAATGGGACAATGCAAACGGATTGGCGGCGCCTTCCAGCAGTTCAATCTCTTCACGCAGCTCATCGGCCTGGGAGCCAAGCAGTGCATCCAGTCTCGGATCATGCAGGTCGGCAATATGTACGGTTTCAAAGCTGCGAGTGTCGGCGCCGGCGCTAAAAAGATTCAGCTCCTTTCTGTACAGATTGTATACGCCCCTGAAGGATTTGCCCATGCCGATCGGCCAGGACATCGGCGTGCATTCGATCTGCAATTTATCTTCGATTTCGGCAAGCAGATCCAGCGGCTCCAGCCCCTCGCGGTCGAGCTTGTTGATGAATGTGACAATGGGGGTATTGCGCATGCGGCATACCTCCATCAGTTTTCCGGTTTGCGGCTCCACGCCTTTTCCTGAATCGATGACCATCATGGCGGAATCGACGGCGGTAAGCACGCGGTAGGTATCCTCGGAAAAATCCTGGTGGCCGGGGGTGTCAAGCAGGTTGATTTCGTATTCCTTTCCAGCACTGCGGTAATTGAACTTCATTACCGAAGAAGCCACGGAGATACCGCGCTCCCGTTCAATTTTCATCCAGTCGCTGGTGGCATGGCGGGCGGCTTTTCTGGCCCTGACGGCACCGGCCATCTGAATGGCGCCGCCAAACATCAGCAGCTTTTCCGTCAGCGTTGTTTTGCCGGCATCCGGATGGGAAATAATGCCAAAGGTGCGGCGTTTTTTAATTTCAGTCTTCAGATTCATCATTAAAGTCGGCGCAGTGTAGCGGATTCCCTCTGTCTTGTGGATATACTTGCATTTGGCTGTGAGGGTGCTATAAATCGGCACTGAAAATTTGATCCGGCTTTATCAAGAGCAGTGGAGGGTGCAGGCCCTGTGAAACTGCGGCAACCGGCCAGGAGCGCATTGCGCATCCGTGGCGCCCGGTGCCAACGCCTGCCTTGCCCGCAAACGGCAAGGAGCGATAAAGCGCGGTTGTACCCTGTTCGCGGACACCAACGCGCATACAACCTCGCTTTAGACAGGCGGGGTTTCTTTTTTTACCCGTTTTTCTTGATATGGTCCGCCGGGATGACGGAGTGGAAGGATGAGCAAGAGTATTGTACGGGCGCTGAAGTGCCGGGAATGCGGTCAGGAGTATGATGTCGCCCCCGTGCATGTGTGCGAGTTCTGCTTCGGGCCGCTGGAAGTCGTGTACGATTACGAAAAGCTGGCGGGAAAATTCACCCGCGAGCTGATTGAATCGCGTCCGCAGACCATGTGGCGCTACAGGGAACTGCTGCCGGTGGACAGCGAGCCGACGGTGGGCGTTCAGAACGGCTTCACGCCGCTTGTGCGCGCACGTAACCTGGAAAAGGCGCTCGGCGTATCCGAATTGTATGTAAAAAACGATTCCGTGTGCTACCCGACACTGTCGTTTAAGGATCGCGTCGTATCCGTGGCGCTGTCCAGGGCGGTGGAATTCGGTTTTACAACCGTCGCCTGTGCTTCTACCGGTAATCTGGCCGGGTCAGTGGCCGCCAATGCCGCTGCGGCCGGATTGAAATCCTATGTGTTTATACCGCATGACCTGGAACAGGGCAAGGTGCTTGGGGCGGCCGTGTATGGTGCCTGCGTGGTGGGTATTAAAGGCAACTATGATGACGTGAATCGCCTGTGTTCGGAAATTGCCGGCAAGTACGAGTGGGCCTTTGTCAATGTGAATGTGCGCCCCTTTTATGCCGAGGGTTCAAAATCCCTGAGCTACGAGGTGATGGAGCAGCTTGGCTGGCGCGCACCGCAGCATGTGGTGGTGCCGATGGCATCCGGTTCACTGTGCACCAAAATCCACAAGGCCATCAGGGAATTTATTCAGCTTGGACTGGTGGAAGATGTCAATACAAGGATGTATGGCGCCCAGGCCACGGGATGTTCGCCGATTGCCAGATCGGTGAAGGAAGGCAGCGACCTGATTCGCCCGGTCAGGCCGGACACCATTGCCAAATCACTTGCCATCGGCAATCCGGCGGACGGCTATTACGCCAACCGGGTGATCCGGGATACCGGGGGCTGGGCCGAGGATGTGTCCGATGAGGAAATCGTCGCCGCCATGCGGTTGCTGGCCGAAACGGAAGGCATCTTTACTGAAACCGCCGGTGGCGTCACGCTGGGCGTCGCGAAGAAACTGATTGAGCAGGGGCGTATTCCAGGGGACGAGTCCATTGTATTGTGCATTACAGGCAACGGTCTGAAGACCCAGGAGGCGATTCTCGGCAAGGTGTCCACGCCGCGTATTATCGGCCCGAGCCTGGATGAATTCGATGCCCTGGCCAGGGCCGATGAAGCCCGGTTGGCGGCCTAAGGATCAGGGATCAGAAGTCAGGAGCCGGGTATTTTGAACCCTGACCCCTGGAGCAGTTACAAATAACAGGAGTGATGACATGAGTGTGACCGTACGTATTCCAACCCCGCTGCGCAAACTGACCGGCGGCGCCGATGAAGTCGCTGTTGAAGCAGCCAGCGTGGGAGAAATGATCGACAGTCTTGAAGCCGCGCATGCGGGTCTGAAGGAACGTCTGTGCGAGGAATCCGGAGAAATCCGCCGATTTGTGAACATTTACGTGAATGATGAAGACGTGCGCTTTCTGCAGGGCAGGGATACAGCGCTGGTGGACGGAGATCAGGTATCTATCGTTCCGGCCATTGCGGGTGGCGAGGTT
Source organism: uncultured Zetaproteobacteria bacterium (assembly GCA_964628185.1). Lineage (GTDB taxonomy): Bacteria > Pseudomonadota > Zetaproteobacteria > Mariprofundales > Mariprofundaceae > CAZVLQ01. The sequence goes on from CAZVLQ010000001.1 coordinate 165,392, forward strand.
TGAAACAGCGCGTTTATCTGACCTTTTCCAGGGAAAACGTGCGCGAGCCGATCATCTGGAAACTGGGGCGGAAGTTTGATGTCGTGACCAACATCCGGACGGCGGAGGTCAAACAGGATATGGGTCTGGTCGGCCTCGAACTGGAGGGAGCGCAGGCTACCGTCGAGGAAGCACTGCGCTGGTTGAAGTCCCGGGGCGTCCAGGTCGATCCCATAGAACAGAGCGTCATCGAAGGTTAACCATAACGGGCACGTCTTTGTGGTCATGGCGCAAGTTTTGTTGTAATATACAGTTGAATTGTTGTTGTTAGAGTATAATTACGTATTGAGAGGTGTGGAATGAGCATATTCAACAATATCGCCGAAACCGTAGGGCATACGCCGCTGGTTCGACTGCGGCGTATGAGCACCGGCTTACCCGCGGAAATCCTGCTGAAACTGGAATTTTTCAATCCGCTGAATTCGGTCAAGGATCGCATTGGTCTGGCTATGATCGAGGCTGCCGAGGCCGATGGTAAATTGCGGGAAAGGGGGGTTATCGTGGAGCCAACCAGTGGCAATACGGGTATTGCCCTGGCCTTTGTCGCCCGTGCCAAGGGCTATCGTTGCATTCTGACCATGCCCGAGTCCATGAGTCTGGAGCGGCGCAAACTACTGAAGCTGCTGGGCGCCGAGCTGGCATTGACGCCGGCGGAGAACGGCATGAAGGGCGCCATCGAGAAGGCGGCCGCCATTGTTTCCACAACCGACGGCGCCTTTATGCCCCAGCAGTTCGACAATCCGGCCAACCCGGAAATCCACCGCCGCACTACGGCGGAGGAGATATGGAAAGATACGGACGGAAACGTGGATGCGATCGTCGCCGGCGTCGGGACAGGCGGTACGATTACCGGAGTGGCCGAAGTCATCAAGTCGCGCAATCCGGCTTTTCGTGCCATCGCCGTGGAACCGGCGGACTCGCCCGTGATTTCCGGTGGCAAGCCCGGCCCACATAAAATCCAGGGGATCGGAGCGGGCTTTATCCCGAAGAATTTGAATGTGGGTATTCTGGACGGGGTGGAACAGGTCAGTAATGAGGATGCGCTGGAGACGGCGCGCCGGCTGGCCGACACGGAAGGCATTGCCGGCGGTATTTCCTCCGGTGCGGCCGTGGCGGCGGCGCTGCGGGTGGCCGCACGTGCGGACATGAAGGGCAAGCGTATTGTCGCGGTCATCCCCTCCATGGCCGAGCGTTACATCTCCACCGACCTGTTCAAAGGTATTGAGGTGTGAAAAGCGGTGATTGCTAGAACAAGTAATCAGTAGGCAGTTTACTGATAACTGATAACTGATAACTGGTTACTGAGGACTGAGGCGTAAGGAGTGAAGAGTGATAGATTTTACCGAAGAGCAGATCGAACGCTATTCGCGCCATATTATCCTGCCGGAAGTTGGCGGCGAAGGGCAGTCAAGGCTGCTGGAATCCAGCGTGTTCATGATTGGTGCCGGGGGCCTGGGCTCTCCGGTGGCCTATTATCTGGCGGCAGCCGGCGTGGGCACGATCGGTATCGCCGATGCCGATAATGTCGATCTGTCCAATCTGCAACGGCAGATTATTCATAATCAGGATCGCGTGGGCATGCCCAAGGTTGAGAGTGCCAGGGAAACCATTCAGGCCCTGAATCCGGATGTGAATGTTATCACCTACACCGAGCGTGTAACCGAGGATAATGTGCGCGGTATCATCCGCGATTACGACCTGGTCGTGGATGGCTGTGACAACTTTCCGACCCGTTTTCTGGTTAACGATGCCTGTTTTTTCGAGAAAAAAACGCTGGTTTCCGGTGCAATGTTCCGTTTTGAAGGACAGGTGACCACCTTCAAGCCGCATGTGCACGGGGAAGGACCGTGCTACCGCTGCCTGTATCCTGAACCGCCACCGGCGGGCCTGGTGCCAAGCTGTTCTGAAGCGGGCATCCTGGGTGCGCTGGCCGGTGCGGTGGGAACCATTCAGGCAATTGAGGTGATCAAGGAACTGCTTGGCGTCGGCGATTCCCTGTCCGGAACACTGATGACCTTTGACGCCCTGCGCATGGATTGGAGAAAGCTGAAATTACGCAAGGATCCGGCCTGTCCGCTATGTGGCGAGGAAGCCACCATCAGTAACCTGATCACCTATGAAGAGGCATGCGAGTTACGTGCTGTCTAGGCCGGACTATTCATAAATAGTCCGGGCTAGGGCAGGTCCATGATTAAAGGAGATTATTATGTCGGCTATTGAACCTGTTGATTTTGCAAAAGAAAGCGACATCGATGAATATGAGGCCGGGCTGACGGCGTATCTTTCCGGGCGCATGCCGGAAGAGCGTTTTACGCCGTTTCGCCTGCAGATGGGGGTGTACGGGCAGCGCCAGGACGGCGTGCAGATGGTGCGCATGAAATTGCCGGGCGGCCGCCTGATGCCGGCGCAGCTGGATGTGATCGCGGATATTGTCGATCAGTATGCCGGCGCGCTTGATACGGCGAAGCTTGTGCATATCACGACCAGGCAGGATTTACAGGCGCATTTTGTCCTTCTTGGGGATACGCCGGCCATTTTGCGCAAGCTGGCCGATGTGGGCGTCACTACGCGCGAGGCCTGCGGCAATACCGTGCGCAACGTCACCTCCTGCTTTCTGTCCGGCGTATGTCCGTCCGAGCATGCCAATGTCAATGTGCATGCGCGGCGTTTTGCCGATTTTTATCTGCGGCACCCGCTCACGCAGCAGTTTCCGCGCAAGTTCAAGGTGGCCTTTTCGGGTTGCGCCACGGATTGCGCCCTGTCCGGCATGCACGATATCGGTTTTATCGCCAGAACGGTAGATGGCAGACGCGGTTTCGAGGTCTGGGCGGCGGGCGGACTTTCCTCGCAGCCGGTTTCGGCTATCAAGCTGGAGAATTTTATTGAGGAGAAGGATCTGCTGCTCGTTGGCGAGGCCCTGATGCGTATCCATTTCAGATATTCGGACCGCAAGCATCGGGCGCGAGCCCGGATGAAATATGTGATGATGAAACTGGGTCCTGAAGCCTTTATCGACTTGTACCGCAAGGAGCGGGCGGCGGTGGAAAAGACGCATATTGCCGACTCGGGCTACCCCGAGGCCGGCTGGCGCGAGCCCACCGGCGTCTTTCCGTTCCATGGTGATCCGGTGGTGGATCAGCATGATGGCAAGAAAGCCCTGCTGCTCAATCTGTTTCGTGGCGATCTGACGCCGGTGCAGTGCCATGCCGTGGCGGCAGCCGCGCGGGCGGGCGGCAGTGACGAGATTCGCACTACGCCCGAGCAGGGAATGGTGATCATCGGTGTTGCGGTGGCGGAAGTGGAACGCGCCACATCCATCCTGAAGGCGGCGGATATACAAACTGAGCATGCGCGCGGCCTGTCGGATGTGGTGGCTTGTCCCGGCGTGGAATCCTGCCGCCTGGCCATTACCAATTCCTACGGCCTGGCGGAAACAATCAAGCCGGAACTGGACCGGATGAAAGCGGAAAATCCCGATCTGGCCGGCTTGCAGGTCAAGATTTCCGGCTGTCAGCACGCCTGTGGCCAGCATCATATTGCCGATCTCGGCTTCCACGGTCTGGCCAAGAAGATTGCCGCCAGGGCCGTGCCGCACTATCAACTGCATGTCGGTGGTTCGGGCAGGGCGGGTGCGGCTTTTGGTTTTGTCAGCAATCCGGTGCCCGCCAAGCGCGCGCCGGAAGCGGGGGTTGCCGTACTTAACGCCTATCGGTTCGGCCGGAATACGGATGAAAATATACACCACTGGGCTGCCCGTATCGGCAAGGAAGGCATCAACGCCATCCTGACGCCGTTTGCCGGCGAGGAAGGTGAGGTTGAAGGCCTGATGTATGACTGGAGCGAAAATCAGCCGTTTTCCACCAAGGACAACAAACCGGGCGAATGCGCCGCGGCCGTGGTCGGTATCACGGATGCGCTGGTGGTCGAGGCGCAGTATGAACTCAGGGTCGGCAACGCCCATCTTGATTCACAGTTCTGGCCGGAGGCCATGGATGGCTACAGGCAGGCGGCCATTACCGCCGCCCGCGCTTTTCTCGTGCCCTATGGTGAAATACCGGAGGAGGACAGCCAGGTGTTTCCCCTGCTGACGCGTCTGTGCGCCGAAGATCAGGATGTAAGCGCCGCCTTAAATCCGGTGGTGGCTGCCCTGATGGGCGTGAATATCACCGACCCGGCGCCGGGTGTGACCCGCCTGCGCGATGCGGTTTCCTCTCTTGTCGTGCTGGCGGCCGGCCGCTTCGCGCCGGTGCCGAAGGATCAGGCCGTGCCGGCCGCGGCCCCTACGGTTGATGCGTCCAACCGGGAGGAGGGAACGGGTGCGGGCGTGCCCCAGCTTGACCTGTCCGGCGTTGCCTGCCCGATGAACTTTGTAAAAACCAAGCTGAAGCTGGAGGCCCTGCCTCCGGGTGCGCAACTGGAAGTCATTCTGGATGATGGCGAACCGATCGGAAACGTGCCCAAATCACTGGAGGAGCAGGGGCACAGGGTACTGAAGCAGGAACGCATTTCAGACGGGCAGTGGAAAATTCTGGTGGAGCGATCCGGATAGGAAATACTGAAGCTATGGCCATATTTGATAACTCCGGACGCACCAAGCTGGCACTGGTGACGTATGGCGTCTCACTGCGGGACGGGTTGCCGCATGCCTCACGCTGGATTTCGCAGGCCAATGCCGTGGAAACGGTGCTGGACCTGCGCCTTCCGAGCGGCCATTTCGCGACCGTACCCGTGGGGCAGCCCTTCACCGAAAACAGCCCGATCGCATTGCATGCCGCCAACGGAAAATCGTGGCTCGCGTACCGGCATGAAACCATGCCGGTCAGGCTGCTTCCGGCGCCATCATACTATCATCGGACGACGCGCGCGGGTGCGCGCATGGGCAGTTTTTCATCACTGCACGACAAGCTGCTGATTCTTCATCCCCTTCTGGGCTGCGGTTTTTTTGCCCGTGAGGGCCAGGCATGCAGCTATTGCCAGTATGACTCCATGCTCAATGATGCCATTCCGCCGCTGCGCGATCCGCTGGAACTGGTGGAAGTGGTGCGTGCGGCGCTGGCGGAGCGCGAAGTGGACACCGTGTATCTTTACAACGGTCATGTCCCCGGCGAACAGGCCGGACTGGACCGGCTGATGCCGCTTGTCTCCCTGCTGCGCCGGCATCTGGGGCACCGGCAGATCGCCCTGGAAACGGTAGCACCGCGTGATACATCCATGATTGATGATCTTTATGCCGCAGGCCTGGACGTGTTCATCTGCAATCTGGAGCTTTTCGATGAGGAACGCTTTGCCTCGGTTTGTCCCGGCAAGCAGGCTGAGGGTGGGCAGGAGGCAATCTGGCGCGCACTTGCGCATGCCAGGTCCGTATTTCGTGAGGGCGCTGTCGTCAGTCATCTGATCGTTGGTCTCGAGTCCCTGGAGTCCACCATTTCAGGCATGGAGGCGCTGATCACACACGGTGTCGTGCCGCTGCTGATCCCCTTTCGCCCTCTGCCGGGCACACCGCTGGAACATGCGCCCGTGCCGGATATTGATGAATCCGAGCAAGTGTTTCTGGCGCTGTATGACGTACTGGCGGCCTCCGGCCTGCCGACGCATCGGTTGCGGGATATGGGTCGCGTGCTGACGCCGATGGAAAGCCGGGCTCTGGTCGGGTGCGAGGTTTCTCTGCATGAGCGCCTGACGCTCAGTCCCGTAGGGCGCAAGCTGGGCGGCTGGCTGGATGCATTGCGGCGCAGCCTGCGCGTCCAGTACGCGGATGCGGATGGAAAACGGGAATAGAATGGCCGTTATCCTGGATACCCGTCCGATTCACGTGCTGTTGGCACGCAAGGGCTGGCCCTTCGCGGCGCTGGCCCTTGTGGCCGTCGCCGGCTGGTGGGCGGTGCTTCAGCAACCTCCCGAAGGCCTGAGCACGGCGGGCTGGCATGCGCTCGTCGTTTTCGGCATCTGCCTGCTGCTCTGGCTGACGCAATTGCTGCCGCTGGCCGTAACCGCGTTGCTTGGGCTGGCCCTGTTGCCGCTGCTGGACGTTTTACCACCGGCGGAGACTTATGCCCTGTTCGGAAACCCGGCCGTATTTTTCATTCTGGGTGCTTTCATGCTGGCCGCCGGAGCGATCAAAACCGGCCTTTCCGAACATCTGGCGCTGGCATTGCTGGAACGCCTGGGAACAGGTCCCCGGCAATTGCTGCTCGCCATGCTGATTATTCCAGCCTGTATGGCCTTTTTTATGCCGGAGCACGCCGTGGCCGCCGTCTTCCTTCCCATCGCCTGGGAAATCGTGCGCGGGCTGGATTTGCGGCCGGGAAACCGCTATGCCCAGGCGATTTTCCTCGCTACCGCCTGGGGGGCGATTATCGGCGGCGTGGCCACCCTGCTGGGCGGCGCGCGCGGGCCGCTGGCCATGGCGCTGGTGCATGAATTAACCGGGCATTCCTTTTCCTTTCTGGACTGGACCCTGGCCGCCGCTCCCGTGGTGCTTGCCATGCTTGCGGTTGCGGGCCTGTTGCTGGTCTATTCGACGCCCACCGCCGAGGTTGATGTTGAGTTGGTACGCAGGCGTATCGAGAGGCGGCAACTGGAAAACGGCGCACTTGGCTGGCAGGGGCGTCTGATGGCCCTGTTGATGGGTGTGACGGTCGGAGCGTGGGTTTTCTCGGGCTACAGCCTGGGCCTGGCAAGCATCGCCCTGGTCAGCGTGGTTTTCATGTTTTCCCTGCGTCTGGTGTCGTGGAAGGATGTGCAGGCGCATGTGAGCTGGGATGTGGTCATGCTCTATGGTGGCGCGATCGCGATCGGCAAGGCCGTGGCAGTGACCGGGGCCGGCGCCTGGATTGCAACCCGGATGCTGCCCCCGGATCTGCCTGGCGCGGGTCTGTTTTTGCTGCTGGTGCTGGTTACACTGCTGCTGACCGAAGGCGTGAGCAATTCAGCCGCCGTGGCGATCATGTTGCCGGTGGCGATTTCGTTTGCGCTCACCACGGGCATGAATCCGGTTGCGGTATCCCTCGCCACGGGCATCGTGGCCGGTTTTGCCTTCATGCTGCCGATGGGGACGCCGCCGAATGCCATGATTTACAGTACCGGCTATGTCCGGCCCGGCGCCATGCTGCGCTATGGCGCCGTGATGTCCGCCTCCGCTTTCTGCCTGTTTGCCCTGACGGCATGGCTGTGGTGGCCGCTTGCCGGCATTGATCTGGGATTGTCGGGATGAGCCTTTCATCACTGATCGAACCGACGGTGGCATTGTTGCGGCGGGCCAGGAAAAAGCATGGCGACCGCCTGATCTATCCCTGCGCCATGGGATCGGAAGGGGTGGTCCAGATTGATCTGATCTGCAGACATGCGCCGGGAATCCGCATCATGACGCTGGATACGGGCCGCCTGCCGCAGGCCACCTATGATCTGATGGACAAGGTGCGCGAGCATTACGGCATTGATCTGGAAATCATGTTTCCGGACCGGAGTGAGGTTGAGACCATGGTTCGTGAGCATGGTCTCAACCTGTTTTATCATTCGGTGGAATATCGCAAGCTGTGCTGTGGCATACGCAAGGTTAATCCGCTCAGGCGCGCGCTGACGGGTATGGAGGCGTGGATCACCGGCCGCCGCCGGGAGCAGTCCGAAAGTCGCGCCGCCATCGAGCCGGTGGAAGATGATCCCGTATTCGGTCTGATCAAGTACAATCCCATGCTGGACTGGCGCGAGGATGATATCTGGCGCTATATCCGGCAAAATGATGTGCCTTACAACCGCCTGCATGATGCCCATTACGTTTCCATCGGCTGCGAGTGCTGCACGCGGGCCGTCACGGCGGGCGAGGACCCGCGTGCCGGCCGCTGGTGGTGGGAGAATGAAGATACGCTGGCCGAATGCGGCCTGCATGTCAGTTCGCTGAATGCCGGCAAGGGCGAAGGCGAATCGGGTGAAGGAATTTAACTCAATGGTTCGATCTTTTCCTGTTTTGGTTCAGGCTTTGCCGGGTTGGGAGGTCAAGGAATGAGCAAATACAGGCTCACGCAGTTGAAAGCGCTGGAGGCGGAATCCGTTCACATCATGCGCGAGGTGGTGTCGGAATTCCGTAATCCGGTCATGCTTTATTCCATCGGAAAGGATTCGAGCGTCATGCTGCATCTGGCGCGCAAGGCCTTTTATCCCGCGCCTTTGCCGTTCCCGCTGTTACATGTGGATACCGGCTACAAGTTTCCCGAGATGTACGAATTTCGCGACTGGTTCGTGAAGGAAATCGGGGCGGAACTGATCGTCCATCGCAATGAGGCTGCGATTGCCGGCGGCATGAACCCGAAAGAATATGGCGTGGCACGCTGCTGTGGCGCCTTGAAGACGGGCGGGTTGCTGCAGGCGCTGGAAACGGGTGGTTACGACGCGGCATTCGGCGGGGCAAGGCGCGATGAAGAGCGCAGCCGGGCCAAGGAGCGTGTATTTTCCATTCGTGACGAATTCGGCCAGTGGGATCCCAAAAATCAGCGCCCCGAGCTCTGGGATATCTACAATGGCCGTATCCACGAAGGCGAGTCCGTTCGCGTATTTCCGTTATCCAACTGGACCGAGATGGATGTATGGCTCTATATCCGGGAGGAAAATATCCCGATCGTGCCTTTGTATTTCGCCAAAAAACGACCGATGGTGGAGCGGGGACCGTTGCTTATTCCCTGTTATGAAGGTGGAGAAAAGCATCTGCTGGAAGGTGAGAAGCCGAGCATGATCATGAGCCGTTTCCGCACGCTCGGTTGCATACCCTGCACCGGCGCGGTGCGATCGGAGGCCACGACGATTGATGAGATTGTGGCCGAAGCCGCGGCCGCGCGCCGCAGCGAGCGCGAAACACGCATTATTGATCATGGCGCCAATACGATGGAAGACAAGAAAAAAGAAGGGTATTTTTAAAACCGGTAATCGGTAATTGGTGACTGGTGAACAATACAAATCACCAATTACTGATTACCAATTACTGATTATCAATTACGGGATGGAGCATAGATGACGGAGATCAATTTCAGGTTGGGCGAGGAAATCCAGTTGCTGCGCCTGGCTGCGGTCGGCAGCGTTGATGACGGAAAATCAACCCTGATCGGACGCCTGCTGGTGGATACCAAGGGCGCATTCGAGGATCAGTTGCTTTCGGTCACACGCAAAAAAACCGCAGCATCCGAGGCGGAAATTGACCTTGCCATGCTGACCGACGGTCTGGCGGCCGAACGTGAGCAGGGCATTACCATTGATGTGGCTTATCGTTATTTTGCCACGCCCAGGCGTAAATTTATCATGGCCGACTGTCCGGGGCATGAACAGTACACGCGCAATATGGTCACCGGCGCATCCACGGCCAATGCCGCCATCATTCTGGTAGATGCGCGCAACGGCGTCATGCCCCAGACCAAACGCCATACACATATCCTGGGCCTGCTTGGCATCCCCCATCTTGTCGTAGCGATCAACAAGATGGACCTGGTGGATTATGACCGGAAAATATTCGAGAAAATTCGTGCGGAAATGACGGAATACTGCGCCAGGCAGGGTGTCGGGAACCTGATCTGTATTCCTGTCTCGGCGCTGAACGGCGACATGGTCGCCACCCGAAGCGACAGCATGCCCTGGTACGAAGGGAAAACGCTGCTTCAGACACTGGAGGAGATCGAGGTGACCGCCCGTATCGAGCAGTTGCCGTTTCGTTTCCCGGTGCAGTACGTGAACCGGCCACAGACGCCCGATCTGCCGGATTTTCGTGGTTATTGCGGCCGGATCAGTTCAGGCATTGTGCATGTGGGTGATGAAGTTATTGCGCTGCCGGGCGGACGGACCACGAAAATCAGGGAGATCGTCACCTTCGACGGCAATCCGGATGAGGCCTTTGCGCCGCAAAGCGTTACCCTGACGCTCACGGATGATATCGATATTTCCCGTGGGGACATGCTCGCCCATGCGGATACGGTGCCCGAGGTAAGCAAGGAAATCGAGGCCATGGTGTGCTGGATGGGTGACGAACCGCTTACGCCGCGAAAGAAGTATATTATCAAACACACGACGAATTCCGTTCGCGCGCTGGTGACGGATATTATTTATCGCACCGATATCCATACCCTGGAGCAGGGAGAATCAGAGGCATTGGCAATGAATGAAATCGGCCGTATTCATGTGAAGCTCGCCCGGCCGCTGTATTGTGACCCCTATGCGGTCAATCGCTTCACGGGCAGCTTTATCATCATCGACGGCTTTACCAATATCACGGTCGGGGCCGGCATGATCTACGCCGCGTCAACTGCCGCCTGAGGTTCACCGTGGTTCAATCCCGATAACGGCTCAGGGCCATTTCACTACGGGTGGCAGCGACATAAGTATGGCCTCGGGATTACCGCCGGTTTTCAGGCCGAAGGTGGTGCCGCGGTCATACAGCAGGTTGAATTCCACATAGCGGCCACGGCGAATCAACTGGTGTTCGCGTTCATCCGGCGTAAAAGGCTCATGCATGCGCCGGGTCACGATCTCGGGGTAGGTGGAAAGAAACGCCTCGCCCACGGCCCGGACAAATACGAAATCCCGCTCCGCATCGCCGGAATCCAGGTTGTCGAAAAAAATGCCGCCGGCGCCACGGGCTTCGTTGCGGTGCGGCAGGTAGAAATAGCGGTCGCACCAGGCCTTGAATTTCGGGTAATAAGCCGCGTCAATGCGGTCACAGGCCTGCTGCAGTCGCGCATGGAATAATGTGGTGTCTTCTTCATAGGAGAAGTAGGGCGTTAAATCGGTGCCGCCGCCGAACCAGCCCTGCGCGGTTTCAATGCGACGCAGATTCATGTGCACGGCCGGCACCCTGGGATTGCACATATGCGCCACCAGCGAGATGCCGCAGGCGCGGAAGCGGCCGTCTCTTTCCGCCCCTGGTATCTGGCCGCGAAATTCAGCGGAAAACTCGCCATGCACGCAGGAATAGTTAACGCCGACCTTTTCGAATACCGTTCCCTTCATCAGTGATATCACACCCGAGCCACCGCCTTCACGTTCCCATGGCGTGCGTGCAAATGCGGCCGTATCCAGCGCCTCGAAGGCCGTACAGATACGGTCGCGCAGCGCCTGAAAATAATCCCCGGCGCGCTGAAACAGATCGGTCATAAAATTTACCCCCATCGAAAATCAGAAATCAGTAGTCAGAAGTCAGTAGTCAGCAATCAGTTGTCAGTCTACTGCTTACTGCCTACTGCTTACTGCCTACTGCTTACTGCCCTACACATGGCAGGGCTCGACCACGCGCACCGGGCGGCCGTTTTCCAGCTTCAGTTCCACGGCGGATTCAACCGTTTCAACGGGCAGCATGGCGATACCGGATATCCGGCCTTCATGATCCCGTGCCAGTGAACGGATTTCACCTACGGCCGCATTGGTTTGAACGATGCAAGGCAGCGGAGGCGCAAATCCGGCCGGGGCATCGGGCAGGCTGATACGATACAGTTTTTTCCTGATGCCGCCGCGCCAGTGCATGCGGCTGGTCACTTCCTGACCGACATAGCAGCCTTTATCGAAGCTGACACCATCCATTTCAACCAGATTCGCATTCAGTGGATGAACGGAAGCATCCCATTCAACGCCAAATTGCGGTAGTCCGTGAATGATGCGCAGCGCCTCCATCTGATCCGGTTGTACGGGTTGCCTTAATCGCGTCTCAAGCCAGTCATGCGGCGCAATCAGCCAGAATCCTTTCGGATCGGCCGGCATGGTTGCGGCCAGTACTTCCATATCGGCGTGGCGCGTCGTTGCCAGCCAGGTGCCGCCGGGCTCCGGCAGCCCCCATGCCTCTAGTGTCCGGGCCGCATGCCTTCCCTGAATTGCACAGAGTTCCATGTCGTCAAGCAGACCGATTCTCAGCTGATAGCCCAGTGAGAAACGCCTTAAGCGTGCGACGACATCCACGGCGGCAACTGCCGGTGCAAGAAGAATCAGGGCTCCGTTTTTACCTTCAAACAGGTAAAGTTCGCTGACCGTCTTGCCCTGAGGCGTCAGTACGCAGGCATGAATGCCCTGCCCGCAAGCGAGCCTTTTCATGTCCTGGGTGATTTGTCCCTGTAAATAATCCCGGAGTCCCTCACCGCTTGCCTTGATAACATGCCAGTCGGGACGGCGGGCAGCGACATGGCCGCTGGCGAGCTGTGCCGCAATTTCGGGGGAGAGCGAGGGCAGGGCAGCACGTTGCATAGGCGAAGCCTATACCGGACCGGGAAGCTCGGGTATAGTTACGAATTCATTCCAACCCGGAGGCAGCATGAGCATACCTGACACCCGGAATGCACAGGAAGTCAGTGAGGCCCGCAAGACCTTTCCCAATTCCCGCAAGGTCTATATTGAGGGCTCGCGCCCGGATATTCGCGTGCCGATGCGTGAGATCACGCTTTCGTCCGCTTCCGGCGCCGAGGAAAACCCGGCCCTGCTGGTGTATGACACCTCCGGGCCCTATACCGATCCCGATGCTGCGATTGATCTGGCCGGAGGGCTTGCGCCCATACGCGAAAAGTGGATTGAAGAGCGGAACGATACCGAGCATTTGCCGGCGCTTTCTTCCCGCTATGGCCGCGCCCGGCGTGATGATGATACCCTGAAGGCGCTGCGCTTTGCCCATATTCGCCGGCCATGCCGGGCCAGTGCGGGGAAGAATATCACGCAGATGCATTACGCCCGGGCGGGGATCGTGACGCCTGAAATGGAATTCGTGGCGATTCGTGAAAACCAGCGGCGCGAGTATTTGCGGGAAATGACCGCGCAGCACCCGGGGCAGGCCTTTGGCGCCGCCATTCCTCCGGTGATTAGGCCGGAATTTGTGCGCGACGAAGTGGCGCGCGGCCGGGCCGTCATTCCGGCCAATGTCAATCACCCCGAGCTGGAACCGATGATTATCGGGCGCAATTTTCTCGTCAAGATTAACGGCAATATCGGCAATTCGGCCCTCACGTCCTCGATTGAGGAAGAGGTCGAAAAAATGACGTGGGCGACGCGCTGGGGCGCGGATACGATCATGGACCTTTCCACCGGCAGGCACATCCATGAAACACGCGAATGGATCATACGGAACAGCGCCGTACCGATCGGCACGGTGCCCATTTATCAGGCGCTGGAAAAGGTGGACGGCGTCGCCGAGAACCTGAACTGGGAAATTTTTCGCGATACGCTGATCGAGCAGGCCGAGCAGGGGGTGGATTACTTCACCATTCATGCCGGCGTGCTGTTGCGTTATGTGCCGCTGACTGCGAAGCGTCTGGCCGGCATCGTTTCGCGTGGCGGTTCGATTCTGGCCAAGTGGTGTCTGGCGCATCATCGGGAGAATTTTCTCTACACCCATTTTGAAGATATTTGCGAGATTATGAAGGCATACGATGTGTCGTTCAGCCTGGGAGATGGATTGCGCCCGGGCGCCATCGCCGATGCAAACGACGAGGCCCAGTTTGCCGAACTGCGAACACTTGGCGAACTTACGAAGATTGCCTGGAAGCATGATGTGCAGACCATTATCGAGGGGCCGGGGCATGTGCCGATGCAGATGATCCGGGAAAACATGGATGCGCAGCTTGCGCACTGCCATGAAGCGCCGTTTTATACCCTTGGACCGCTGACCACTGATATTGCGCCGGGTTATGACCACATTACCAGTGCCATCGGGGCGGCCCAGATCGGCTGGTACGGATGCGCCATGCTGTGCTATGTCACGCCCAAGGAACATCTGGGCCTGCCGAACAGACAGGACGTGAAGGACGGCGTGATCGCCTATAAAATCGCCGCCCACGCGGCGGACCTTGCCAAAGGGCATCCCGGTGCGCAGGCCAGGGACAATGCGCTGTCCAGGGCGCGTTTCGAGTTTCGCTGGGAAGATCAGTTCAACCTGAGCCTGGACCCGGATACGGCGCGCGCCTTTCATGATGAAACGCTGCCCAAGGATTCCGCCAAGGTGGCGCATTTCTGTTCAATGTGCGGTCCGAAATTCTGTTCGATGAAGATCACGCAGGATGTGCGTGATTACGCTAAAGCGCACGGCCTTGAGGCCAATGAGGCCGTTGCGGCAGGCATGGCCCGGCAGGCGGAGCAATTTGTAGAGCAGGGAAGCGAAATCTATCGCAAGGCATAAAGGCCGTGATTGGTAATTAGTGATTCGTGATGAGTGGTTTGTGGGTGGGATGGCCAATGACCGGTTACCAATCACCAATCACTGATCTTTGGGAGTAAAGGATGCTGAAAGCACGTGATATCATGAATACAAATCCGCCACACTGTCACATGGATACGCCCGTAAGCGAGGTGGTTTCGAAGCTGGCCGGGATCGATACGGCCGGCCTGCTGGTTGTGGATGAGGAAGAGCGCTTGCGCGGCGTGATCACCGAATCCGATCTGATGGACCAGCAGGGCAAGCTGCATGTGCCAACGGCGATTGCCATCTTCGACATGGTGATTTCTCTTGGCGAGGAGCGTTTCGAGAAGGAACTGGCGCGTATACAGGCGCTGACCGCCGGCGATCTGATGACGCCGGATGTGCGTACCGTTGAACCCGATACGGACCTGAATGACCTTGCCGCCATTATGAATGACAGCGGAATTCACTGTCTGCCCGTTGTGGAGGGTGAAACCATCGAGGGCATGATTACCCGGCATGATGTGATCAAGGCGCTGGCCAGGCGGCAGCCACACTGATAAAGAAGTATCTTAATAATGAGGCGGAATCTATTGAAATTGCGTCTTGTTTTGCAAAATCATTAAAGCCGGGAGATATCGTTGCGCTTGACGGCGAACTTGGCGCCGGAAAAAGCGTATTCGCCCGTGCGGTGATGCGCGCACTGGGCGTGCGGGACAGGGCCATGCCCAGTCCCACTTTCGCAATCATTCAGGAATATGAAGCCGGGGCATGCAGGGTTGCGCATATGGACTGGTACCGCGTGCATGGCGCGGAGGAACTTGAAGCGATCGGCGTGCGGGAGTATTTGGCGCCGCCATGGATTTGCCTGATTGAGTGGCCCGGGCGCGCGCCTTCGCTGCTGCCGGATTCCACCCTCGAAGTGCGTTTGGAATACGTGGACGGCAATCCCGATGCCCGCTGGATCCGAATCAAATGATTCATATGTCAACCTGTCTCACTACACCTTCCACGTCCTGGCCAGTAGCGGCGGAATTTCATCGGCGGGCACGGGCTTGCTGAAGTAGTAGCCCTGCACCTCGTCGCAACCGTGCTTTTTCAGGAACTGCAACTGCTCTTTTGTTTCCACGCCCTCGGCCAGCACCTTCAGGTTCAGATTTCGGGCCATGGCGATAATGGTGGTGGCAATCGCCGCATCCTGTTCGTCATCCGGCAGGTTGCTCACGAAAGACTGGTCAATTTTCAACGTATCCATGGCAAATCGTTTCAGGTAGCTGAGCGACGAATAGCCGGTGCCGAAATCATCCATGGCCAGTCCCAGGCCCAGATTTTTAAAATCCCGCATCAATGTGGCCGCGGCCTCCGGATCATCCATCAGGCAGGTTTCGGTAAGTTCCAGCTCCAGCATGCCGGGTTTGATATTGAATGCCTTCAGCACTCCGGAAAGCATGTTTAACAGGCCTTTATCCTGCAACTGGCGGGCCGAAAGATTGAAGGCCACGCGCACATTGATGGCCGCCTCCTTCCAGGCGCAATGCTGGCGGCAGGCCTCCTCCACCACCCAGCGACCGATGGGCAAAATCAGGCCCGTATCTTCCGCCACCGAAATGAACTCAAACGGTGGAATCAGGCCACGGTCCGGATGCCGCCAGCGGATCAGCGCCTCCAGGCCGACGACCCTGGCGCTGGAAAGATCAATCTGCGGCTGGTAATAGAGCACAAACTGCCGTTGCTCAAGCGCCAGCTTCAGTTCTTCCTCCAGTCGCTGACGGTCCTCAAGTGCCCGTGTCATCTCCCGGGTAAAGAACTCATGCCTGTTCTTTCCCTCGTGCTTGGCCCGGTACAGGGCAATATCGGCATGCTTTAGCAGTGTTTCCGGATCTACCCCGTCATCCGGGAACAGGCTGACGCCAAGGCTGAAGGAGACGTCCACCTTCCTGCCCTCCAGCGGCAGCGGCTGCTGCATGGCGGCAAGGATTTTTTTGGCCACTACCATGACATCCCGCGTGGATGTGATATCGGACAGGACGGCGACAAATTCATCGCCGCCCAGCCGGGCAACGGTATCTTCATCACGTACGCTCGCCTTCAAATTTCCGGCGATCAGTTGCAGCAGCACATCACCGGCCGAATGACCCATGGTATCGTTGATCAGCTTGAAGTCGTCCAGGTCAAAGAACAGCACGGCCACCTTGCGGCCACGCCTTTTCGCCTGTGCAATCGCCTGATTCAGCCGGTCGGAAAGCAGGGTGCGGTTTGGCAAATTGGTTAACACATCATAATGCGCCAGCCGGTACACATGCTTTTCGGAAAGTTTCTTTTCGGTGATATCGGTAAATGAAGCGATGTAATGGCTGACCTCACCCCGTTCGTTCCTGACCGCGGCAATACTTTCCCATTGTGGGTATACATCGCCGTTTTTGCGTCGGTTCCATATCTCGCCTTCCCAGCAGCCCGTTTCATTGAGGCTTGTCCACAGGTTCTGATAAAAGCCCTCATCATGCCGGCCGGACTGTAGCAGCCTGGGGTTTTTGCCAGTGGCTTCTTCAGCCGTATAACCTGTAATGTCCGTAAATGCCTGGTTGACGCGCAGGATATTCGCTTTTTCATCGGTGATGATGATACCCAGCGGGCTTTCCTGGAAAACGCTGGCGGCCAGTCTTTGATCCTTAGCCGCATGCCTGCGCTCGATGGCGATGGATGCAAGCCCGCCCGTCAACTCGATGACATTCAATTCAAACGGGCGGGGCGACCTGGGCTCCCGGTAATACATGGCGAATGTGCCCAGCACCTTGCCGGATTCCTCCAGTATAGGTTCGGACCAGCAGGCGGCCAGCCCATGGCTTAATGCCAGTTCCCTGTAAGCCTTCCACAGGGGATCCGTGGCGATATCGGAAACGATCACCCGTTCACCCCGGAAGGCGGCCGTACCGCAGGAACCCACGTTTGGGCCGATTTCAATTCCATCAACGGCTGCATTATAAGCATCCGGAAGGCTGGGAGCAGCGCCATGACGCAGGTGGCGTCCGTCCTCATCCAGCAGCAGCACCGAGCCACGCATCTCCGGAATCTCCTTTTCGACTTCAAGGATCATATGACTGAGCGTGTCGCCCAGGCCGCTGTCCACGCTCAGGATAATTTCCATCAACCGCTGCCGTAATTTTTCCAGCCTCCGCGCCTGAATAATCTCGGTGATATCATCGGCAATACCGGCAATGCGGTAAACCTCTCCTGATTCGTCACGCACCGGAAAGGCGCGATCGCGAATCCAGCGAATGGCGCCGTCCGGCCTCACGATGCGGTACTCCTCATCGTACTCACTGCGGCTTAACTGATTCGTGGCGGCCTCCAGAACACGTTTCCGATCATCGGCATGAATCGCTTCAAGCCAGTCGCGTGGCGCGGCATAAAGGCTTTCGCAGCTTCTTCCCCATATAGCCTCATAGCTGGGGCTGATATAGATCACCCGGCTCATATCCGGCGTCGTGATCCAGAAGACCTCATGAATATTTTCCGCCAGCTGGCGGAAACGCTGCTCGCTTTGCTCCAGTTCGTGTATCTTCCCGTTCAGTTCCGCCTCGGCTGAGCGGCGGTATTGATCGTTGCGCAGGGCGCCGATGATATTGGCGCATACTTGCAGTAGCGGGTTTAGAAGTTTTTGCGTTGATGCATCAAATCCATCGGGGCGATTGGCGAGGCCGACCATGCCTACCATCTTGCCATCCAGTATGAATGGCATGCCAAGAAAGGTGTTTATGGGCGGATGCCCCTTGGGCAGACCGCCACTTCTCAAATCATTTGCCGGATCGTTGCTGACCACCGGTGCCCCGGTTCGCATGACGGCACCAAACAGGGTGTTCAGGTTATGAAACTCCATACCGGAAGAAGCGTGTTTCTCATAGAGGCGATGTGTTTCTTCATTCCAGGCGATATCGCTGATTGCGTGGGTTTTCAGATAGGGTGCATTGCCTTCCTTGTGCAAGACCTCACCGATAAAACCGTATTCACTGCCAGTGATGGACAACAGGCTTTCGAGCATGCCTGAAAAAATGGTACGGGAATCTGCTTCCGCGATAAAGGTGGACAAGGCACGGCTTATGGCCTCAAAAATTTCCAGGTTTCGCTGTTTTTCCTCTTCGGCCTGCTTGCGCTCGGTTATGTCCCGGAATACACCCTGGATGAGTACCCTGTCTTCCGCTTCGATACGGCTGGCACTTACGTTGACCGGGATTTTATGTCCATCGTTGTGCTGAACCACAATATCATCATTAACGACTTCACCAGAAATAACGCGGGTTTTAAATCGTTCTCTGTAAGCCTCGGCATTGTCAGGTGGGTGAAGCATGCTCTGA
>CAZVLQ010000002.1:0-130599 GCA_964628185.1 uncultured Zetaproteobacteria bacterium
GCGGAAGATCGCCCTTTCCACATGCCTCCAGTGCGGACAATTCCTTTTTCAGCACTGATTTCAGGTAAAGTTTCTCCTTCAGCCACACCGGCATGGCGGAAAGAAAGGAACGGAAGCCGCTCGGGGCATATGCGAGATAGGTCTCCAGCAGGCGTTCGAATTTTACCAGCGGCTTGTCATAAAAAACGACATAATCCACATCGGCCATGGCGAGGCCACCTTCATCAAGACACCATGCCGCGGCATGCCCCGGAAAACGCGCATCATGTTTCCTGCGACTGAAACGCTCTTCCTGGGCGGCGGCGACAATGTCGCCATCCCGCACCAGGGCTGCCGCGCTGTCATGATAATAGGCGGAGATACCGAGAATATTCATGCCATCATATCAGCAGCCGCGCCGCGTCTGGTCCCGAAGAGAAAAAGAGTTGCTGCGATTTGTATGGATTCCGACTGACATGGCAGCATCGCCGCCGGGTCAGCCGCATGGCAATCGCCGGCATACCCCGGAAACGCGGCAACCACCGGACAGTCCGCCATAAGAAACAGCCTGTCGATTCTCTTCCCTTACGGTCTTCCCGTCCCTTGTGGGCTGACATGCGTTAACTATCGTATATACACACAACACAATCAAGGCGCCGGTTCCCGTCGTATTCACCCTGATTTATTAACCACAACACAAGTCCGCCAGGCGACCGGCTTAACCCGTATATTGCATGAAGGCGGACATCTGATGGACAGGATATTACATTATATCAATGACCTACACAGAACCAAGCCACCTTATCTGTGGTTACACTTTGTCCTATCCGGTTTCAGACCCGATCAGGCTCGGCATCCTGGCCGCTCGGCCTCAAACCATAGCTACGGCTATGCTTTTTCGCCCGATCAACCAGCCTGCCAGGCCTGCTCAAGCCTGAATTCCGAATCCTTCATGCAATATACGGGTTAAGGCTTCCATGCTACCTGGCTTTTTCAGGTATTTGGCAAAGCCAGTGACTGATCAGCAACCCTGTGAGCCTGTGTCCTCCTGATTCCAGTGCCATAACCGTTCACACCAAAGCCAATCACCTCAATCCATTTACCCCTGAAGGCATCGCACTTCTGAATGTTTCGTCCGATATGAGACATGAAGGTTTTCTCTTCATCCACATGCTGCGCCTGGACAAAGGAGTCCCCCATCAGGGCAACCCCCGAAAAAGTTTCCCGTAGCCGTGCTGCTGCTGCGCACGATCGAATGATTAAACGGTAAAACTTCGGTTGAGGCAGGGTTCATCTTTGCTATATTGCCTGCCGCAGGCTGTTCAGCCCGCTTTCGTGCAATATGCGGGTTAGAGGAGTATGATGAAAAAGCTTGGCATCAATATATTGATTGTTTTCACCGGCGTGCTTGCGGCGCTGCTTCTGGGGGAAGCGGGCTTGAGGCTGGCCGGATATTCAAACCCTGTATTCTTTATGGCCGATTCCGATCTGGGCGGCGCTCACAGGCCGGGAGCCGAGGGCCTGTTCCGGACGGAAGGCAGAGCCTATGTCCGTATCAATTCAGACGGTTTGCGGGATGTCGAGCACGCGATTGAAAAGATGCCCGGTGTGTTTCGTATCGCCGTGCTCGGTGATTCGTTTGCGGAGGGCATGCAGGTTGATCTTAACCAGTTGTTCTGGAAGGTGCTGGAAAAGAAATTGCAATCCTGTCATGCCTTCCATGGAAAAAAGATCGAGGTGATCAATTTTGGAGAAGCAAGCTTTGGCACCGGTCTGGAGCTTTTAATGCTGCGCAAAAAGGTGTGGAAATACCAGCCGGACATGGTGCTGCTGGCCTTCCTGACAGGAAATGATATCGAGGATAACAGCAAAGCGCTGAAGCATGTGGATTACATGCCTTATTTCACCCTTGATCAACACGGCAGGCTGGTTGAAGACACCGGTTTCCGCCAGACCCCGGGCTTTAAATTGCGCCGCAGACTGGACTGGCTCCTGTACAGCAAATACGTTGACAACCTGCGCCTGTTTCAGTTGGCCAAAGGCGTGTGGACCGCATGGCGTGAGAAAAAAATCACCCGGCAGATAAAGAGCCGGGCCGGAACGGCCTTCAATGAGCCGGGGATGGATGACAGGGTCTATCTTCCACCCGCAACAAAATCACGGCGGGATGCATGGGCTGTGACCGAGCAACTTTTGCTGCAGATCAGGAACGAGGTAAGTGCGCGTGAAAAAAGATTCCTGCTGGTCACCCTCTCGAACAGCATCCAGGTGTATCCGGATGCGGGCGTGCGTAAATCATTCATTGCCAGGCTTGGGGTTCCGGACTTATGGTATCCCGACAGACGAATCCGTCGCTTTGCCGAGGCAAACGACATCGAGGTGCTCACCCTTGGGCCGGATATGGCCGATGAGGCCCTGCGCCGGCATGTCTATCTGCACGGCTTTGCTAATACCCGCATGGGACATGGCCACTGGAACGCCGATGGACATCATCTGGCGGGAATGCTGATCGCCCGATACCTGTGCCGGCAAAGCGGACAAAACTGATGCGGGTTAACGATCACGGCCCGGCCGGATCGTCCCTCATCCCGCGTTCCCGCATCCAGCCCCGCATAAAACCGAAGGCATAGCATGCTTCACAGACAACCCAGATCCATCGCCCGGTCAACATTCCCCCGATCATGCGGAACGGAAAGCGCAGCAGCCTTAGCCACAGCGGCAGCTTTTTTTTGAACTCCCCATGCGTGGAAGGCGTTTCAATCACCCATTCCGGATAGTGAATGTTGGCATAGGCGGCCTGGCAACCATTGCGATAGAACTGGCATAACAGCTTTTTCCACGTTGCCGGCGGCAGGTGATGATAGATAACGCCGGGGATCAGACAAATCCGCGTGCCGGCCTCCCGGAAGCGCTGCCGCAGATAGGGGTCGAGCCCGCGAGGTATCAGCTCATTTTCTCCACCTACCCGCCGGAACAGCCCGGTACGCATGATCAGGCAGGGATGTTCGGCCAGGTCGGAATCGGTGATGGCCTTCACCGGTTCCCAGCTGCGGCGGGGTAGCTGCCGCATAACCCGCTGTACAAACGGCGTCGCCCGGTCCGGCACGGTATTGTTGCCGCCAGCCATGCCGATGCCCGGGTTAACATCCATTGCCGCCACAAGTTTGCCAAAGGTTTGAGTATCCGGAAGCGAGGAATCGTCATCCAGCGTCAGCAGGTACTTACCCGCGGCCAGCGCCGCGCCGATATTGATGGCCCGTCCCTGCCTGGGATCACCCCTGATGACAATCAGCTCAAAATCCCGCATCTGCTGCCGGTCAATCTGTCCAAGCAGTTTTTTAAAATAACCGCCGCGATCGGCATCCGCCGTCGGAATCAACACTGAAAGGATCAGCGCATCACAGGAGGCGGGAACATGCCAGAACAGCCCGGGAGAGGGGTCAGGGTTGCTGTGAAGGACATAATCACGTGCAATATCCCGGGCAGGCCGCCACTCAGCCGACTTAAAAGCCTCAATAAGATTCATAGCCTGCGCTCTGAATAACTGTTTCCGATCCCATGCCCGGTCGGTGCATGTTCTTCATGACAATCCGGGCTAAGTAAACGCATAATCCATTGCCTCCCTGGACATGTACCCTATGGACATGGCTGGAGTGGTACAAGCCCGGCGCCTGCCCGGCAAGTCCCGCCCTTCACGTAAAATCACGCCTCAGAATCCATCCAGGCAGATCAGGGCAAGCCGCCCTGTGGTGGACAAATTCATCCAGGGTAGCGAACATCGGCACATTACCGAGCAAGAAGGATGCCCAAATTGCGACTGAAACCTTACATCCAGATTGCCAGGTTCGATCACTGGTTCAAGAATGTATTCATGCTACCCGGTGCGGCGCTGGCCATTTTTGATCAGCCGGCGCTATGGCATGAAACACTGACGTGGCGCCTTCCACTGTCCCTGCTGGCGGTGGGACTGGTGGCCTCGAGTAATTACGTGATCAACGAAGTCATTGACGCACCCATGGATGCCATGCATCCGGTGAAGCAAAGGCGTCCCGTACCCTCCGGTCTGATCGATATCCGGATAGCCTATATCGAGTGGATCGTGCTGGGCATGGCCGGTCTGTTGCTGTCACCGTTACTTGGCGCATGGTTTTTCACGTTTAACCTGGCACTCTGGATTATGGGCTGTGTGTACAATTTTCAACCCGTTCGCAGCAAGGATATACCCTACGTGGATGTGCTGACCGAATCCGTCAATAATCCCTTACGCCTGCTGCTGGGCATGTACGCCACCGGCACCACGGTGCTGCCGCCGGGGTCGCTGGTCATGGCCTACTGGATGCTCGGCGCCTTCTTCATGGCGGTAAAGCGATTCGCCGAATATCGCCGCATAAACGACCCACAAATTATCAGTGCTTACCGCCGCTCCTTCGCTCACTACAATGAGGAACGCCTGCTGGTCAGCAGCACCTATTACGCCGTGGCTTTCGGTCTGTTCTTCGGCATCTTCCTGATACGTTACCGCCTGGAACTGATTCTCTCGGTTCCCTTTCTGGCCGGTTTTATTGCCTGGTATATCCACATCGGTCTGGGCGAGGACAGCCCCACGCAGTATCCCGAACATCTGCATAGTCAATATGCCTTCATGGCCTATAC
The DNA here is from genome assembly GCA_964628185.1 of uncultured Zetaproteobacteria bacterium. GTDB lineage: Bacteria > Pseudomonadota > Zetaproteobacteria > Mariprofundales > Mariprofundaceae > CAZVLQ01. The sequence continues at coordinate 4,633 of CAZVLQ010000002.1, forward strand.
CGGCACCTGTTTACTGCTGATGATCGCCCTGATGTTCGTGGACGTCCCTTTTCTCCACCTTATCTTCGCGCCCACCATCCATATCCACGGATGACGAATACCGGGCACCACACCGCCGTTATCTTCGATCTGGACAGAACCGTCAGCAGGCGGGACACCTATCTTGCCTACCTGACGGGATTCGCGCTCCGCCACCCGGAACGATGGCGGCGCCTGCTGGGGTTACCACTCGACGTACTGCGTTTCAAGCTGGGTATAAAGAACAATACATGGCTGAAACAGCGCTTTCTCGCCGCCGTTCTCGGCGGTATTTCAAAGCAGGCATTGCAGGCATGGACAGCCATATTCAACGAGAAACTCATGCGGCACGGACTGCGCCCGCGGGCATTGCGGCAGATACACGAGTATAAGGAGCAGGGATTGCGCCTCATCCTCATCAGCGCCAGCCCGGACCTGTATGTGGATGACTTAAGCCGCCGTCTCGGGTTTTCCGGGTCTGTCTGCACCCGTGTTGAATGGGATGCAAATGATTACCTGACAGGCCGGCTGGATGGAAAAAACTGCTACGGCCCGGAGAAGTGCGCACGTCTAGGGCGCTGTTTTGCTGAAGACCGCCGGCACTGGCATATCATCGCCTATTCCGATCACCACTCAGACCTGCCGCTGCTGACATGGGCGGATCGGGGCGTGGCTGTATCACCCACGCGCAGGCTGAAGCGTGAAGCCAGGCGAAAGGGGATGACTGTTATGCGCTGGTAAAATGGGTGATTGACTCTCCCTTCATGTTCGCGCCCTCACTGCGCCCCGTTTTCTGGACACGGCGTCACGTGCCTTTGGCACCTCGTAAATCCGAATTTGTTCGCCTGGCCTGATATCCAGAGGCCGCCACTTTTCTTCATAGGCATAGGCCTCCTTATCCGCCGGACCGGGTTTGCCCCATAGCATAAAAAAGAATTTCACGGTGTAGTACACATTCCAGAAAATCTCGTGATTTCTGAGCATAAAGACGAATCGCCGCCATATGTAGGCCGGGTTTCTCAGGTAGGCCTCACGATAGAATTTTTTGAAGTACCGGTTGATTGTATCCCATGAAAGGGTGGGATGGTCGTAAAAGTTTTCAGCCTGGTTGTAGACGGTATAGTCGTCCCAGTTAAAGGTCTTGATACGTCCTTGCGCGCGCAGGCTGTTAAACGAGGGAGTGCCGGGAAACGGTACGGTAATGCCGCATTTCATGGTTTCAAGCCGCACCTTCCGGGCATAATTGATGGTATCCTGCATGGTTTCTTCGGTATCTCCGGTCAGCCCGACCATGAAAAAGCCATTGGGCTCCAGCCCTGCCTTTCTTGCCATGTCAACGGCCTCAATGCCTTTTGTCAGGCTGGCCTTGCCGCCCTTGCCGAAGGCCTTCAGCACATCTTCATTACCGCTCTCAAACCCGAAATAGACCCGGTAGCATCCGGCCCGTTTCATCAGATTGAACAACTCCATATTGGCGCTGTCCACACGGATGCCGTTGGTGCAGGTCCAGGCCACCTTCGTGCCCCTGCGAATGAAGGCCTCGCACACCTGGGCCGCCCAGTTGTTGTCGCTGGTAAAGATATCATCCACGAGTACGACTTCACGAAAACCAAGCGCCTGAACGCGGGCCATTTCATCGGCGCAGCGTTCCGGCGACTTCTTGCGGTAGCCGCGGCCCATGGTATTTTTGCTGCCACAGAAATCACAGGTAAACACGCAGCCGCGCGAAAACTCGATCGTCGTGACCGGGTTATGGCGGGCGATGATTTTGGTGATCCTGCTGTTGCACTCCGGCGGATATTCCTCCCACGCAGGCATGGGCAGATCGTCCAGGTTCTCCATCAGCTTCCCCGGCGTATTGATGATGACCTTGCCGCTTCTGCGCCAGTACAGACCGGGGATATCGGCGGGGTTCCTGCCGTCGAGCAGGTCGGCCACGACGAAATCAGCCTCTCCGCAGGCCAGCATGTCCAGCGCGGACTCACGCATTGTTTCAAATGGCAGGGCGGAAGGGTGCGCTCCGCCGGCAATGGTCAGGATATCTTTCGATATATCCTTCACCAGAAAGGAAATATCCCGCATCTGATTGGCCAGCGGCGTCGTCGCCGTGATCCCCACAACATCAGGCTGCTCTTTACGAATGACGCCCCGGATCAGTTCCGGATCATACCTTTGGTAGGATAAGTCCAGAATACGCACGGCGTGCCCACGCTGCCTGATGGCCCCTGCCAGGGCGGCCAGACTCAGGATCGGGTAAACGGGAAAGGCAATGCCACCTTCATTGGAACCGTAGGTGCGGAAATAGGAAGGATTGATCAGCAGCGCTCTGGCCATCGAATACCTCGTCAGAATTCCAAACAGGCCATATCGCAGCCAGTCTACCCCGCCTTGCATTTCGTGCCAAGGTTTGATTCACGCCTGGTTAACAGGGAAGCCCGGCTATCTTTTCTTCCGGTACACAGGAGATGTTGATCTGGAGGCCGCATGCTTTCCAGGTTTGCGTTTCGCGAACCTCATCGAAAGAGAGGAAAACATCCCTCTCCTGCTCATAGACAAAAAGAGCATAATGATGCTTTCCGCTACAAAATACTTGAATTTATTGAACAGGCCCTGGTTCAAGTTCCACCTCTATTTTAATCCGAAGCTCTCCCGTGGGGAAGATGATTCAGGACAATCCTGGCGATTGGTGAAAACATGTTCACCCGAATGATCCTGATGCCATAGGAAGCATATTTTATCAGTATGCTCGGATTAACAAATAAAGTCCCGGCAACCTTTCTGATGATAAAGGATGGACGCAGATAAAATGCAAGCAGGGTTCTCCGTTTAAATCCGAGAAGTTCTTTCGCGGTCAGATATTTCGTCCCGATCATGGCGGAAAAATGCCCCTGACCTACCGTTGCCTGCCCGGGTGGTAATAATCCTTCGGCAATTGCCATCTCATAATATGCGGTTCCTTCATAAGGCACGGCCAGATGCAGTTCGATAAAATCCGGATTCATTTCAAGCATGAGTTTCCTTGTTGCACGCAAATGCGACATATCCTCCCATGGCAAACCGATCAAAAAGAAACCGAGCACCTTCAGCCCGGCCTTTTTAGCATATGCGCAGGCCCGCAGGTTATCCCTGACCCTGGCACCCTTCTTCATTTTCTTGAGCGATTCTTCGCTGCCGGACTCAAAACCGAAAGCGACCAGCCAGCAACCCGCCTTTTTCATATAATGCAGCGTTTCCTGCTCGATCGGATTGACTCTTGAATTGGCAACCCAGGCAATTTTTCCATGCAGTTCCGAGCCAACGATATAATCGCACAGGGCCTTCACCCATCTCCTGTCCATGGTGAAGGTGTCCGATTTGAAGAAAAAGTTACGAATACCATGCTTGTTATAGCACTCCTGCAATTCCGCAAAAATATTCCCGGGGCTTCTGAGCCTCAATTTCTTTCCCGAAATCCTCGGTGTCAGACAATAAATGCAACTGGCCGGACAACCCCTTGAGGTGGCAATGGTTGCCATCGGCTCCCCGGTGTCCGGCCTTACATAAAGCGCATTGTTCATCAGGGACCTGTCAGGAAATTTCAAACTATCCAGGTCCGTTTCCCAAGTGCTGAAATCCGTCTTTATCCATCGGCCGTCTTGCTTGTAGGCGATACCGTTGATATCCGGAATGCCCGCCGGGTAATAAAAATGGCAATGTAGCAGATCGGCGATAATGAAATCGCTCTCTCCCCCGATCAGGTAATCAACCTCCGTCAAATCCAGTTGCCTGAACACCTCCTCACCGGGATCAAAAAACAGGGCACCTTTCAAGATTACAACGATATCCTTTTTAATCACCTTCAATGCCCTGACGCACCGAAGATCATCAAAAATCGAAGCATTGGTAACGCTCAGGGAAATGGCGTCCGGATCAAATACCCTGAAATCGGCGGCGAGCTTGTCAAATGGCAGGCCTTCGCTCTGATAATCCTTCAGACATACACTAAACCCCTTGTCCCGGAGCATCGAAGCGGCATATCCCAGATCATTGCATGCCCTCGCCGCCTGTACGGCAGAATCGTCGATGCTCGACTGGCAACGATCTTCCCCCCTTTGAAGGATATTCCCGGGGGGATAGAACAACATGACTTTCATTACATATCTCCTGTAATCAGGCCGGCTCCCTTTTTTCCAATCTTTCACACTTACGCTGGCGCCACCAGGAATACTGCAACCACAAGGCCCATGCGGCCAGTATGCATTCTTCCGCAACCAGCGGATAACTGTAACGGCGCAATGCGGCGGTCAGGGAATAAACGCCGGTCCAGTAAAGTGCAACAGCGAGCAACGGCAGCAGTTCCGGCCGCGTCTTCAGCGACCGGACCAGCATGCCCAGGGCCAGCATAACGAACAGCCACTGACCGGCAAGCGCTCCCCATTTCAGCACGGGGGATATCCGCCCCAGCGTACTGCTTCCCGGTGGTGGAGAGACCCAAAGAATAAGCATGCGGCAGATGCCCAGTTTCAGATAACCGAACGGATGTTGCCTGATATTCTCGCGTAATTCATTCTTCAGCTCCCTGGCCGAGTGACTGTGCCGGTATTGTTCCGCAAGCTTCAGTTCATCTTCAATCTTGCTCATATCGGTGACCGTCCACCACCATGAACCGGTGTGGGCGGGATAGGCGGAAGAAGATAGAATCGATTCAGTCAAAACCGTGAATTGTCCCCTGCCCGTATGCTCCTGAACGGCATAATTCCGCACCTGCCATGCGCCAACCATCAATATGGATATCGTGGCCATGATCAGGCATTGCCTCCAGCGATCACGCACTGCCCGCCATAACAGGCACAGGACCAGCATAAAGGGGGTGAGCAGCGATAATTCCGGCTTGGTCAGGCCAAGCCCTCCCGCGCACAGGCCGGCCATCAACGTCGGCGTCAACCTGTCGGGCCTGGGACGCAAGGCCTCGCATGCACTCCACAGAAAACATATGAGCAGAATAACCTGTAGATTCTCCGTATATAGAAGGCTGACAATCTCAAAGGAAGGATAGATCGCAAACAGCAACGCGGCCAGTAGCCCTGCCATCTGCGAACCGCTCATGCTTCGGGCCAGAAAAAATACCGGGACAACCATGCCTGCCTGCAGCACCGCCTGCACAATCAGAGCGGCCTGATAGTGAACGCCAAATATTGCATACAACCCGGCCAGAAGTACGGGATAAGCCGGATTACGCGACGTGGCGGACTGTGATTGATCAAAATAGCCGTATCCTGAAACCAGATTGACCGCGATACTGTGATATTCCATGCCGTCACTGCTTGGCGGTGCACCAAGTTTCCACACAACGAGCAGACGCAAGACCACGGCAAGGCCGGTGATGATGCCAAGAATCAGAGCAGTACGTTTAGTGTGATAATCCACAATCAGGCGGCCTTCTCCCCCTGTATATCCTGAATGGCATTTCCACAACCGCCGGATTCACGATACGAGCGTCGTATCGTAACGGCCGAACTGATTCATATCCAGCGCGGGGCGGCTGATTCTTTACATCAGAACGCGTTCAATACCACCGTGTCTGACGTTCTGAATGAACTGCTGCTGCCAGTCCTCTCCCTTCAGGTGACGGGCAAGCTCGATGACGATGTAATCCGCTTCAACCCCGGCCACGTCTTCCAGGCGCTTTAACCCCTGCAGGCATGAAGGACAGGATGTCAGAATCTTCTGCCGGCCCTCGCCCGTATTCGTGAGCCTTGCGCCGGCCTTGGCCATTTCCTCTTCCTTGCGGGCGCGAATCTTGCCGGCAATGGCGGGATGAGCCACGGCCAGGGTACCCGCCTCGCCGCAACATTCCGCCGACTGAACCGATTCCTCGCCAAGCAACGAGCGGATAACGGCTTCCGATCCATGGCGCTTGAGCGGCGTATGACAGGGCTCATGATACATGTAGCGCGCACCCTGCACGCCACCCGGGCTCACGCCCCGCAGCATCAGGTATTCATGGATATCGATCAGCGGCGCCCCGGGAAACATCTCTTCCAGCCGGTATTTCTCCAGTTGGTCGAAACAGGTGCCGCAGGAAACAATGACGGCCTCGAAATCCAGATAAGACAGCGCATTTTTGATGCGATGGAACAGCACCCGGTTGTCATACGAGATCCTGTCCCCGCGCACGTGATCACCGCCGGCAGTGGATGGATAGCCGCAACAGATATAGGAAGGCGGCAGCACTACATTCAGACCCAGATCATACAGCATGGCCTTCGTGGCCAGCCCCACCTGTGAAAACAGTCGTTCCGAGCCGCAACCGGGAAAATAGAATACGGCCCGGCCACCAGCTTTAGCCGGATCGCGCAGGATCGGCACTTCATTGCGCCTGCGACCGTCAATACCAAGCATGGCGCGGGCGGTAGTGAGCGGCAACCCGGGCAGCGGTCGTTCAACGAAATTGATGACCTGCGCGGCAACACCGGAAAGATTCCGCTTTGCCGCCGGGGTTTTCCTGATGATTCCCATGGCCTTTGCCGCCCGGTGCAGCATCCGGTGCGAGGCATAGCCCCAGCCGATGACGGTCCGGCGCATGAAACGCACTGCATCGGGATTTTTCGCCACCAGAAACAGCAGCGACAGCCTGGCGCCGATATTGAAGCGTGCCTGACCCTTGTCTTTCAGCAACGCCCGTATGCGTTCGGTGACGACACCAAAATCAATGTCAACCGGACACGGCGCTTCGCATTTATGGCAGATCGTACAGTGGTCGGCCACATCCCTGAGTCCCGCGAACGGCTCAAAGGAAATACCGTCCCCGGTCTGGGACTCATACAGAAAAGCCTCGATAATCGCACCGGCTGCCTGAATCTTGTTGCGTGGGGAATACAGCATCGAGGCGCGTGGAAAATGCGTGTTACACACCGGCTTGCACTTGCCGCAGCGCAGGCACGGTGAAATCTCCTCGGACAGCGCGGTCAGGTCCGCCGCTTCGAGAATCATCGCCTCCATTTCCAGCAGGTTGAAGCTGGGCGTATAGGCGAAGGTCAGGTCAGTGCCCGGCATCAGCTTGTCGCGATTGAATACACGCCCGGGATCCACCCTGGCCTTGTATTCGGCCATCTCATCCAGATATTCCTTTCGCATGTATGGCAGTTTGGTGATGCCGATGCCGTGTTCGCCGGAAATTACCCCGCCCAGTTCCACCGCTTTGACCATAAACTGTTCCACGGCGTGACGGGCGCGGCGCATCATCTCATAGTCGTTGGAGTTAACCGGCACATTCGTATGCACATTGCCGTCACCGGCATGCATGTGCGTGGCGATCACGATGCGGCGTGACAGCGCCTGTTCATGTCGCTCGCGCACCTTCCGTTGCAGCGCCTCATGCCCGCGCAACAGGTCCAGGATCGGCGCCTCCACCTCGCGCCGGTAGGAAATACGCAAACTTCCGCGCTGAATCACCCGGAACAGCGTTTCCCCGGCATCATGCGCCACATCCCCCGGCAGTGACGGGCATGTTTCGGCCGGCGCATCCAGGCCGTCGAGATAATCGCGCCAGCAATGTTGCGCTTCTTCGATGATACGCAGGCAGGCGCGGACCTTCTCACGCAGGTAATCGCCGCTATCGGCCAGCAACTGCGCCCGCACGGCCGGATCGCCCGCCCTGATTTCCTTCAGCAAACGACCGAGGTATGCACTGATGCCATCCAGCGCCTCAAGCTTGTTGGCAATCGAATTTTCAATATTCAGATGTTCAATGAAATCGTTGTATTCGGACAGCCCCGGCAGGGGAATGACGACATCCTCATTGAGCTTGAAGGCGCGCGTATGCCGCGCAATCGCGGCCATGCGTCCCCGGTCTTCCCAGAACCGCGCCCGATCCGACTCCGTCACCGCAATGAAACCCTCACCATTACCCCGTGAGGCGATGTGGCAAATGTCCGAGCAAGCCTTCGCCACCGTGCGTCTGTTATTGCCGGACACATCAATCAGCAACACCACGCGCGGCCGTTCCCTGCGTGCGGACCTGGCCCGGTAATCAATGGCTTTCACATATTTTTCGTCAAAATGCTCCAGTCCTTCCAGATACACGCCCCTGACACCATCCACGTGCGTCTTGATCTCGACCATGGCACGTGTCGCGGCGCTCAGTTCCTGGCCGAAAAATTCACAGCAAACCGTCTGCACGTACCTGAAGGGCCGGTGCAGTACGAACGTCGCTTCGGTGATGAAGCCGTCCACACCTTCCTTCTGCACACCAGGCAATCCCCCCAGCGCCTTGCGTGTCACGTCCTTGCCCAGGCCCTGGCGACGAAAAATACCACCGGGGATCGAAATCACCTCGGGTTCCCCGATAGCCCGGCCATCCGTACCTGCCCTGGAGAGGCGGAAGCGCGCTTCACCGTCGGCCGGAATGCGCCCCATGTTGTGATCAAGACGTTCCACGGTGAGCCAGTTCCCGTCCGGCGTCACCATCTTCCAGGCCAGCAGATTATCCACGCAGGTGCCCCAGATGAGCGCATGCCTGCCACCGGCATTGGATGCCACATTGCCACCGATAGTGCAGGCCCACAGGCTGGTCGGGTCGGTGGCGAAGATATACGGCCGGGAGGCGGCCATGACCTTGCCGGTCACCGCACCCGCCTGCGCCGTAATCGTCGCCACCTCACCCGCAACGCCGATATTCCGCATCTCTACCGCGCCAAAGGCATCCAGCTTCTCCACGTTGACCATCACCGTATCGGCATGCAGCGGCACGGAACCGCCGCACAGGCCGGTACCGCCGCCACGCGGAATCACGGTCATGCCCAGCTCTCGCGTCGTATTCACCAGGCCCGGAATTTCATCCGGCGTATCCGGCGTGATCACGCAGAACGGAAAGTCCTGCCGCCAGTCGGTGGCATCCGTGGCGTGATGCGTCAGCGTATAGGCGTCAAAATGAATGTTGTTGCGGTGCGTACAGCGGGCAAAGGCCTTCGCCGCCTGCCGGCGCCGCTTCGGCGTCTCGACAAACCAGTTGTTGAATTCATCCAGCATCGTGCGGGTGCGACCGACGATATCCAGGACACGATCATTGCCCCCGGCAGCCGCCTCGATGCGTGCCAGACGATCGGCATGCAGGGCCTGCATCGCACGCAGCCGGCGTCTGTTTTGCAACAGCCCGTTTTTCAGAAAGGCGTTGCGTGAAATGACCCACACATCACCGAGAATCTCAAACAGCTTGCGCGCCGAACGCCCCGTGCGCCGCTGGCCGCGCAGGACGTTGAGGTCATCCCACGCCTGCTCACCCAGAAAGCGCAGCACAATTTCACGATCGGAATACGAGGTGTAATTGTACGGTATTTCGCGAATATTTTCGGTCAAGTGGGGCTCCATACGCACAAGGTAAGCGTATTGTAACGAAGGATGGTGAAGAAAACATAAATTCATGTTCTCCGCTTCCAGTCGCGTAAAACCGAATCCGGGTCCGGCTTGACAATTGGGTGTTTGGGCAAGGGGGAGTTCGAACACGCTCTATTCTGACCGTCGTATATTAGCCGAAGACGTGCGACCGGAGACATCAAAATGAGTGGAACGAGTGTAAAAGTCAGGGCAGGCCCAGGAAGGTGCCGCCGTTGCGCTTTGTCACCTCCCGCATGAGGATGGAAAAGCGATTGGTTGCATAGTTGGATATAAATCCGACGGCATGGATTTTGGCCAGTCTCTTGCCTGTAATCCTGTTGGTGTTCAGGTTGCCGATGGTATTGATAACAGGATCATAGGATGAGCCGGTATAATCATCCCCGAAAATATAAATTGAGAGGGAAATGCCCGGCTTCGCGTATCTTCTGAGCGCAACCTCAAGGCCTTCGACCGGGCTGCTGTTCGAGGCGCTTCTCCATGATCCGAACAGCTTCATCACACCTTTCCGCCTTTGCGGCGTATCGGGAATCCACTGCCCCGCATAGCTTGAAATCAAATGAACCCCGTTGTCGTTCATGATCTGGAAGCCCTTCACCCTGGGATGAATCCTCAGGACATTGAGAACCTCCCGGGAGACACGATTCCATATGCTGATCATGCTGCCCGAGGTGTCGACGATAAAGATGACGTAATCACTGTCCACCGGGATACCTCCGACTTCAATATCCCTCTTCAGGGAAGAACTCGGTCTGATCGAAGCGCGTTGCATGGAGGATTGCACAAGGGACAGGCCCTCGAGATCGGCATCAAGTTTTTCGAGTTCCCGGGTCTTGTCGCCAAGCTGCTTTTTCGCCGCCGCCTCCGAGGACTTGAGAAGAGTGTCAATCTGCTCCAGCCTGGCCAGTTCCCTGCGTTGCTTCTCAAGCTCCCGGGCTGAATCAGCCACGCTTCCCCTGGCGGCAACAACCTGTTTCAACAACTGCCTGGCCGAGTCCATATCCTGAGTGGACATGTTCGCAAGGGGTTTGGACAACAACACCAGCAAGACCACGGCGGCAAACCCGGAAGAAATAATATCCAGAAATGAGATGTTGAAAATCTCAAGATTTCCCTTACGGGGTTTCATGGCCAACTCAAAGCGGGGCTGATCAGCAATCCCCCCGTTGAAGCGCTCCATGCCCAATATGCCGGCGCCGCTTCAGGATCGCCTTCGATCGGCAGCAGGATGACATTGACCTTGACGCTTCTCGCGGGTGCGCTCTCCAGAATCGTTTGACGGAACAGTTTGATACGGCAGGCGCCGGAGATATTGGTGGATTTTCCCAGCAGGGAGCTACAGGCCGCGAATGGATTCAGGCTCGCATAGCGCGATTGCCCTTCCGTCGGCAGGCCGTCCGTTACCAGATAGATGTCCGTGGGCGCAAGCGATACAGCTTTTTGCAGGCCCAGTTGCAGATTGGTTGAACCCGTTGGCACCAGCTTGTCGAGATCGCTGAAAAGCCTGCCAATATCGTCAGGATTTCGGCTATCAAACCAGCCGCCTCCTCCAAGCACCCTGGCCTTCCGGTTATACGCTACGACAGCGACCTGGCTGGATTCGGGTGTGCGGGCAAGAAGCCAGCGGACAATACGTTTCGTGCGCTGCCATTTGGGGCCTTTTTTTTTCTCGGCATCCGGGGTGTTTTTACGACGAATGATTTTAATGAGCTTTTCATCCGTCATGGAGGCGCTGCTGTCAATAAGAAAGATGATTCTGCGCCCTTCAACCCTGAGCCCCATCACATAATTCTCTTCCCCGCCCGCATCGTTCTCCACAACATCGTTTTTTTTCGCCACGGGTGCATTTTTAATGGTGTTTTTGACGGATGACAACTCCGCCTGTCTCCGCGATATCATATCGCTCTTCCTCGATACCTCGGCCTTCAGGGCAGCGATTTCCGCTTGTATGCCGGCGATTGTCCTCATTTCGCCCATGGCGTCTTTATTGAGTGCGGAAAGCGATTTCCCAAGCTCCGCATCCTGCGCCTCAAGTCGAGCCAGATCGCCGCGCAGGAGACCGGTCTCGGGAGAGGATTTCGCTACGTCCTGTTTTACGATAATCAAAACAAGGATAATGGCGCCAAGCCCGGAGGCCATGATGTCCAGAAATGCAATGTTAAACCCTTCGGTTTTGCGGCGGATTTTCACCTTGGGCTAGCGTCTGGATATCCGTTTGAGGAGGAATTTTTCACAATAAGCCTGCGTATCCACCACAAGGCCATCCTGTAAACGCTGCAACTGATGCAGCAGGAACATCAACAGGACACTGATGAGCAGGGCGACCAGCGTCGAGTTAAAAGCCAGCCCCAAATTGTTCGTCATGCCGCTTATATCTCCCGCCAACGCCTGATCGGCCAGAGCAAGGGCGCCGCCGATCCCTCTTACGGTTCCGATAAAGCCTATGGATGGAATAGCCCAGATCAGGTAGCGAATCATCGAGTTTTCCGCTTCCTGCCGTATGGCCAGCGCTTCAACGCCGGATTCCACGGCATCGGACGTGTTCTGGACATCGCTGGTAATCAGATAACGCCGCAGGCTGGCCATCAGGGTTAGCACCAGAGGTGTTTCCCTGGTCTCCGCGGGGAGGGTCTCCAGATTGGATAACACCGTCTCAAGGTCTCCCCCGTTTTCCCCGGTATCTTCCAGCAAATCAACGGTAAACAGATACCGATCCCTGAGAATGGCGACGGACTTGCTCAAAATCAGGAATCCTGCCCACAGCATCAGAATGATGCATATCTCCTGTTCGTAGTCCTTCAGAATCACAAAGATGTCGCGTGGTGCCGAATGTCCCGCATGCATGGCGGCTTCAATAACCAGACCGGCCTGCGGCCGGATAAAACCGATATAGACAAGATGCACCGTAATGGCGCTCATAATGAGTACGGCGAGGCTCCTGATCATCGGCGATATCTTCATATGTCCACCGGAAAGGTAGCTGCCGAATTCAACTGGATTACCCGTATGGCGGCATAAGCCGCGCCAGCCGCCAAAACAAGCCCGATACCAAGGATCATAATCATGAAGATACGTTTTCCAGGTCGTCTACTTCTGTCCATTTATTCCTCCGAACCAACAACAATGCAAATAAAACCATATGCGGCTTTATTCACATTATTGTTAATAAACATACCGTGCAACTCTAAAGCCTATATCATCACGACCGGTTTTTTCACCCTCCCGGTAGGAAGCCCGAAGCTCGATTATGGTACCGGATCGCCAGTTTGAACCCTTGACCGTGTGCGTATCGCCAACCATCTCGCCCAGTGGGTCGATCTCTGTTTTTTGTCCATCAGGCGGTATCAATGAGTAAACATCATGAACCCATTCGCTGACATTACCCGTCAGGTCATACAGTCCCGATTTTCCCGGGGGGTAACTGCCAACCGGTGCTACGCCCGCATACCCGTCGGAATAATTCGGCACATAATGCGATACTTTTCCCCTGGCATATTCATCCGCGATATTACCGGAATTCGGTGGAATGGTGGTATCGTCGCCCCACGTGAATCGGGTCTGCCTGGCCTTGCCCGCTTTCCTGGCGAGCCATTCCCACTCGGCCTCGCTCGGCAGCCTGTAACCGTCCGACACAATATTCGAGCCCCGCAACCGACCGTTCCGGATGTCGTAAAATGGCGTCAACTTTTCCCGCCGGCTAAGCCAGTTGCAATACCGTGCGGCTTCAATCCAGCCAATCGAGGTTACGGGTTGGCGTAAGAGAGGGGACAGTTTACTTTCTTCGGGACGAAAAAGTGAAACTGTCCCCTTTTTACGCCTGAACCTGGCGTACTGAGCCCGGGTCACCTCATGCGTGGATACGTAGAAGGGTCTCGTCAGCTTGACGGTCCTTAAAAATTCGTTGGCGCGCTGGCCTTTCTCATAACGGGGAGCGCCCATAACAAACACACCGTCAGGCCTGAACAGCTTAAGCTCTATGCCAACCGGGTTGTGGTATGTTTTCGGCGCTTCAGCAAGCCTTGCCTGCAACTCTGTCCGTAGCGACACGCTTATCTTTTGCGCCGACCTGCTGCTGGGAATAACAGTCTGCTTATAGGTGCGATAACCCTTTTTGTGCATTTCAACCCGATGAGGAAGTGCGGATAATTTCATTACGAGTGGCGTTCGACCCACATCTTTCCCATCCAGATTAACCATCGCATTCGGTGAGGAAAAGAAGCTCACCTGCCCCACTTCAGGCTTCAGATTAAAGGACACTTTCTTTTCCGATCCGGGAGCGACGGAGACGGTTCGACGTTGTGAAAAATATCCATTCTTGAGATAGACAAGAGAATTATCCACAAGGGCCTTCACGGTCAACGGACCTGCCGGGCGCACCGTCCTGCCGTTCAAAAGCAGCTTTCCCCCCGGGGGCGACGTACGGACATTCAACCAGGCCTCCTGAAGAACCAGCCTGTAATCCCTTTCAACGACGTTTTCAACGTTGGTAATTTCAACATCTTCAGAGACTGTCCGGTAGTCGCCGTGAACCACCTCAACATGGTATTTCCCGCCCCCCTTCGTTAAGGACAGGGGAGAAACGCCGGCCAAATCGCCATCAATACGAATGCTTGCCCCGGCGGGGACGGTTTTAATATTTAAATGTCCGGAAAGCGCCTCCAGATCAACGGAAAGCTCCAGTGTTTTTCCACGTTCCGCTGTGATCGGGATTTTCTTTTTCCGGTAATAGGGGCTGTCGATTTCAACGATATGCTCACCCGCGGGAACACCCTGCTTTAATGCCTCTGCAACGGCCACCATTTGATTGTCAATGAACCAGCGCGTCTTGTCCGAATTCGGACGTGTTCTGATCCGGAGCTGTCCGGGAAGCTCCGCAAGTTCAATCGTGACCGTTCCACCAGCCCCGGAGGTCCGGAGGGTCTTACGCCGGGGCCGGAACCCCCTGGCGGAGGCCTTGATCGTTGGATTTGCACTCAGGGAATATACCGTATGGCCAATCGTTGTTCCAAAACCGTCCACCATGTCAAGAACAGCAGTCTTCCGCGCTTCCTCCGGCTGGACTTCAATGACCGTCCCGTTGGAAAAACCGATGACGCCAAAGGTAAAAACCACGCCTAAAACCAGGGAAATGCCGATAAAGATATAAAGCCTTTTCTGACGGGATCTGGCTTTCAGCAATTCCGCACTGATTTTGTCGGCAGGCGCCCCGTCCGTATCTGTTTCTTTGGCCCGGGAGGTCTGTTCAGATGCGTTCATCGCACACGACCTCAACCTGAAACGACGTCTTCCCGATCGGGAGCCGAACCTGAACAAGCTTGGACTTGTACCCTGAACGGATACCCTCGAACGTATATGCTCCGGGCTTGAGATAAATGGTTCTCCCAAGCGTCATCCCCACCTTGCCGACGCCTCTGACCAGGATGTATGTTTGATTGTCCGATTTCACGAATACCGGAATTTTCACCTCCATCCTGGCAAGCAAAACCTTCAACGCGGCGGTCTGCCGGGACAGGGTCTTGCTGTAGCGTGCAAAAGCGCTCGCCTGGACAAGCCTGTTCCGGGCGCCCGCGAAAATATTCCGGGATGAAAGCCTCTCCGGCCGCCTGATATAATCCGCGATAGAGCGTTGCAGGTTCACCAGTCTGGTTGCCAGCTGCAGGCCGTCCAGAATGGCCGTATCGTCCGGATACCGTGTCGAGGCGTCTGCATAAACAGATCGTGCCCTTAGCCAGTCGTCCCGGGCAATGGCCTTATTGGCCTCAGCAACCGCATTTTTCAGATCAAGCGCATTAGATGCCTTGGTAATGGATGCATTCAGGGCGCGGAGTTCGGGGCGTCCGGGATATAAAGACCTTGCTTTTTTATAGTCGAGCCGGGCGCGCCTGATGTCTTTTTGTTGCACCCTGAGCAAGCCACGGGAAACAAGGGCCGAGAATTGACTCTCCCTGATTTTCTCCGCCAGCGCATCCCTCCTTTTTCTCAAACCAACCCTGTGGGGGGCGATTTTGACGGCCTCGGCAAGCGATGCATATTCCTTCTCCGGATTGTTTTCCGTGTGTGCGACATCCGCCTTTTTCAGCAATGCTATAAGCCCGGGAAGGGCCTTAATTTGCTTTTTCAGTCCCCGAGCCTCCGGATCGTCTTGTTTCAGCAATAAAGCTTTTGTGATATGGAGCTTGCCTGCAATGTAATTGTCTTCGCCCAGGGCCTGCCTGGCCGTAGCTATTTCCGAAGAAAAAACAGCATCCCTTTCCGCCAGCGCCTGCCTGGCCATTGCATTCAGACCGGAAAGTTTGTTGAGCGCGGAAGCATAGCTGCCTCTGGCAAAGGCGGAAACGGCATTCTCTTTCAGCGCCTTGATCTCGGCCTCTTTTGCCGGATTCCAGTTTTTAAGATTTGCGCCGGCAATATCGGGTTCGAGTTCCCCCTCGTAGGTTTGCAATTGTTTCATAAACCGTTCCCGAAGCCCTGCCTGGTCTACGGGATGCGTGTTGTGAACCGACAAGGCCTCCCCGGAAGTTGGTTGGAGCGTTTTAAAATTAAAGAGCGATACAGTCACGATGAAAGCGGCGCAGAAAAACAACACGATGGCGAGTATTGAAACCATACGCCTCCTGTGCTTGGCAGTGGTTTCGCTGGCTTGCCGAAGTTTCTCTTCTAACATGAATAATCCGGGTTGAAAATCAGAGTTGAACGTCCGGGGTGGCTTCCTGTTCATAAATATTTTTGAGGAAAGCCCTCCACTGGGCAAACTGCTCTTTAGCGCTGCCCGTAAGCTTTTTGGTAGATTTTTCAAACCTGACGACCCGAGGCGCCATTTCACCATCAATCGACTTCCCAAGTTCATTCAGGGCATCCCTGTGAAATTTCGCCTCTTCGCTCATTTTTGAACTCTCACCCAGGAGCCCCGCTCCAACAGACCCGGCAACGATAGCCCCCGTCGTGCCGGCAGCGGCTCCTCCGTATGAATTTGAATTGGCTCCGACGATAGCGGACAGGACGGCAAGACCGATCAGCGCAACACCTGCGACGGCATTGCCAATCGATTTGTTTCTCGCCTTTCGGGCAGCCTTCAATTCATTAAAACTTTGCTTCTGCCAGATTGCATAGCTGTCGTCCATTTTCCGGCCAAACTGCTCATAGTGGGGCTGCATACGATCAGTAAACAACTGATCCCGAACCCGAATGGCCTTCACACGCCTGAGCATGGCATCATCCTTGTCAGGATAGCCCGTCAGCGTCATCACCCCGCCCTGAACCTTCATGTATCGGGAAAAAGCCTCTTCGGAAAAGTTGGCGCCGAAACGTAAATCAGTGAGCGCCCGAATCTTCGCCAGATTTTTGGCTGAACGGCCGTCGAGTTCTTCAACGATCCGCTTTGCGGCCTTTGTAAAAACAGGGTCATAAGGGTCTTTACCCTTGTTTCTTATGTTGCTGTAAAACTCCTCCGTTACCTTGTGATTAAATGATTTATTGAACCATAATTTTCCGCTGATATCATAAACCCTGATATTGATATCGACATTTTCACCGTTCGACTCATTGATTTTTCCGATAACGTAGACATCACCGGTCGCCGTTTTATCCGGCATGACGCGAACCGCCCCGAACGCGCCCGTCTTGTCGAGCGCCAGTTTCATCTTGTAAGCAAAGCGGGCGGCTTCGGCGCGGCGTAGTTCGGGCCAGATTCCCTCTTTTTTATAGTCCTTCGGATTTTTGGGCAGGCCTGGATCAAAAACCGGAATAATGATATCGAGCTTTGGCTTTTGACCGCCAGAGGCTTTCTTTAGCTTTGACTTGAAATATGCCGAGGACGTCACAGGGCCAACGCTTAAACCGGATGAACCCGCGCCTCCCGCCGCGCAACCCGTTAAGAAAAATGCAGCGGCGACAAGAACCGAAACTGATTTTCTTACAACCATCACGCCATTCACATTATTCGCACCTATGGCTTACTGACAACGGGCAAGCCTTTATACTTCCGATATTCATTCCAAAGCTTCTCCCTGATGACGGGGTCCGTTTCATTTATCGCCGCCTGACGGATTTGCTCTTCAAGAACGCTGTCATTATCAGCCGGTGGTATATCATCCGGAATTTTCCCGTTGTTCAGAGCATGTACGCTCTTAGTCCGTTCATGTGCGCCTTTATTTACAGGCGCATCACTCACGCCGGTCCTGCCGCTGGCCGAAGGTTTCTTTTTATCAGCGGTATTCGTACCCGACATGCTGGCACTGGCCGTTGAAGAGCCTCGTTGCTTGTTACCCGAGTTTCCGCCATTAGCTCCGCCACCACCACCGGCACCACCGGCGGAAGCAGCACTGGAATGGGCGTTTTGACACCTTTCATACCTGTTCAGGGAATCCTGCAAGGCCTTATCCATCAGGGCGGTTTTTTCCTGATGGGTCAGATTCGGGGCGTCTTTGAAATTGACCGATATTTTGGTACAGTCATCAGTAGTGCCGATGCTGGAGTCTTCACGGTCTTGCGCCAGACAAACTCCGGCGTTTGAAAGAGCCGCCAAAAAAGCAAGACATGCAATCATAAGACCGGAAAAATGTGTGCAACCCTTCATTTGCTGCATTTTTAATTCAGCCATTGAAAAATTGAACGGATCATATATGACCCCCGACACGTTCTTTAATCCCTGACAATAACTCCTGACGGATGACTTGCAAAGTTACTGTCCCTTTTTTCTGCTGATTATGTCAGCGCCTGCAGTACCCTTTCACAGGCCTTCTTGGCGTCCGAAAAAAACATCATGGTCTTGTCCATGTAAAAGAGATCGTTATCGAGCCCCGCATAGCCCGGAGAAAGCGAACGCTTGATGAAAACCACATGCCGCGCCCTGGCGACATCCAGCACCGGCATGCCGTAGATCGGACTGGACGAGTCATTTCTGGCTGCCGGATTGGTCACGTCGTTGGCGCCGATCACCAGTGCCACATCCGTATCGGCAAACTCGGGATTGATCTCGTCCATTTCATGCACCATATCGTAGGGCACGTCGGCCTCGGCCAGCAGCACGTTCATATGCCCCGGCATGCGCCCGGCCACCGGATGAATGGCAAAACGCACATCCACCCCCTCTTTGGTCAGTGCATCCGCCATTTCTTTCAGGGCATGCTGCGCACGCGCCACCGCCAGGCCATAGCCCGGCACGACGATCACGCGTTCCGCATTTTTCAGCAAAAAAGCGGCGTCCTCGGCGCTGCCGGCATGTACCGGTCGCTCCGCCACCACCGCAGCGGCGCCGCCGGCCGCAGGTACGCCACCGCCAAACCCTCCCAGCAATACATGAAATAGCGAGCGGTTCATGGCCCTGCACATGATATAGGAGAGAATCGCACCGCTTGAACCCACCAGGGCGCCGGCGACAATCAGCATGTTGTTGCCCAGGGTGAAACCGATCCCGGCCGCGGCCCAGCCCGAGTAGGAATTCAGCATGGAAATCACCACCGGCATGTCGGCGCCGCCGATTGGGACGATCAGCAGCACGCCGAGAACGAGGGCGATCGCCGTCATGATCAGAAACGGGGGCCAGCTCTCGCTGATACAGAATGCAACACCCGCGCCGAGCATGGCAAGACCCAGCACAAGATTCAGCCAGTGCTGGCCCGCGAAAACCAGCGGCCTGCCGGATACCAGCCCCTGCAATTTTGTGAACGCAACCACGGAAGCGGTGAAGGTAATCGCGCCGATGAAGGTGCCGAGAAACATTTCAATACGGCTGGACGGATGCAAATCGCCCGCTGCCGTGGCGATGCCGTAGGCCGCGGGATTATACAGGGCGGATGCGGCAATCATCACCGCGGCCAGACCAACCAGCGAGTGCATCGCCGCCACCAGTTGGGGCATATGCGTCATCGGAATCCTGCGCGCGATGATAACGCCTGCCACGGCGCCTGCGGTCATGGCGGCGATGATCCAGACATAGTTGCGTACGCCCGCCAGACTCAGGGTTACGGCAACGGCCAGGACCATGCCGATCACGCCGAGGAGATTGCCGCGCCGGGCGGAATCCGGGCTGGAAAGTCCCTTGAGCGCCAGAATGAAGAGAACCGCCGCGGCCAGATAGGCCATGGCCACCATATCCGGGTTCATTTTCTCTTTTTAAACATGGCGAGCATCCGCTGCGTCACCAGAAAACCGCCGAAGATATTAACCGCCACCAGGGCAACCGCGATGAGCCCCAGGATACCGCCCGTATTCAATTCGGCGGGCCCCGCCGCCAGGATGGCACCGACAATGATGATGCCTGAAATAGCGTTGGTGATGCTCATCAGCGGCGTATGCAGGGCCGGCGTCACGTTCCACACTACATGGTAACCGACAAAAATCGCCAGCACGAATACCGTAAACGAAAAAACAAACGGATCAATGGAGGCCTCGTGTATCCCGGCCTGTACGGCCGCAGCCGCGGCTACACCGGCATCGGTACTGTTCATGCTGTGTCTCCTTTCTCAAGAAGCTGGTTCTTGAGAAATGTACCATCGTGGCAAAACATGGCGGCTTCAAGAATTTCATCCTCACGTTTGATATCCAACCCACCCTCGCCATCGCACATCAGTTCAGTGAAATGATAGACATTCCGGGCATACAGGCTGCTGGCGTCGTCCGCCATCAGCGAAGGAATATTGCTTTCGCCGATGAGGGTGACGCCGTACTTCACCACCACCCTGTCCGCTTCCGACAGCGGACAGTTCCCGCCCATCTCCACGGCCAGATCCACGACGACAGAACCGGGTTTCATGCTCCGGACCATTTCCTCCGTCACCAGCACGGGGGCGGGTCGGCCGGGAATCAGCGCCGTGGTGATCACAATATCTGCGGCGGCGGCATGCCGGTCCAGCAGTTCGGCCTGTTTTTTCTTATAATCCCCGGACATTTCCCTGG
This sequence comes from uncultured Zetaproteobacteria bacterium, assembly GCA_964628185.1. Lineage (GTDB taxonomy): Bacteria > Pseudomonadota > Zetaproteobacteria > Mariprofundales > Mariprofundaceae > CAZVLQ01. The sequence continues at coordinate 24,919 of CAZVLQ010000002.1, forward strand.
CGTATCCACCGGCGTCCTCAGCTTCTTCCTCCGCCGGCACCTCCACAAACTTTGCGCCCAGGCTTTCCACCTGTTCCTTGACCGCCGGGCGCACATCGAAGGCCTCGACAACCGCGCCCAGGCGGCGGGCCGTGGCGATGGCCTGCAGACCGGCCACGCCGGCACCCAGCACCAGCACCCGGGCGGGCGTCACGGTGCCGGCCGCGGTCATCATCATGGGAAAGAAACGCTGATAATAATGGGCGGCCAGCAGTACGGATTTATAGCCGGCAATATTGGCCTGACTGGACAACACATCCATGCCCTGGGCGCGGGAAATACGCGGCACCAGCTCCAGCGCAAAACAGGTCAGTCCATGTTCGGCATAGCGGCTCAGCAGGGGGTTGGTAAAGGGGGAAAACAGGCCAATCACCACGGTGCCTTTCTGAATCAGACTGAGCTCTTCCTGCTCCGGTGCCCGGACCTTGAGCACGATCCCGGCCTGACGATAGAGAGCGGCGGCATCGTCCACAATCACAGCGCCTGCTTCCTTAAAGGCCGAGTCCACAAAATGACTGCCCGCGCCGGCCCCTTTTTGCACCTGCACGGTAAACCCCTGTTTAACGAACTTTCCGACAGTTTCCGGGGTTGCGGCAATCCTGGCCTCATTGCTCCGCACTTCGGCGGGAACCACCAACAGCATACGATGCACTCCCCCTGTATTGGCCCGGACCATTCAAGATCAGTCCGGATCAGCATAGCGTCATCCGTCCGGCCGCCGGAGTGTAAGCACACGAGCCGGATTTACAAGCGAAGAGATATGCGCTCCGGCCCGGTGACGGTACAGTCTGCCGGGCCCAGCGGCACCAGCTCGGAGGCCGGTACATAGGCGTGAGCATAACGATACAGATCGTCGCCGACCACATGTCCGCCGATCATCATCACATCCAGATCAAGGGTGCGCGGCCTCCAGCTTCCCCGGGAGCGATCACGCCCGTGAATATCCTCCAGTGCCTTCAGCCAGGTACTCAGCGCGATCAGGTCCATATCCGTATGCAGCAGGCAGCAGGCATTGAGAAAGTCCTCCCCCGCCATGCCGACGGCCCTGGAACGGTATACGCGGGAAAAGATGACGTCCGGGAAATGATCACGAATCGCACGCGCCGCCGCCAGCAGGTGCCGTTCCGGTTCGATATTCGAGCCCATGCCGACAAGAACGGCTTTTTTCATTCGGTATCGCCACGCCGTATGACCACCGCAACGTTTTCACTGCCGCGCACGGCGCCCGGCTTGGACAGCTTCAGTTGCAGCCATGACACGCCGAATTCCTCCAGTACGATTTTTGCGCAGGCCTCGGCCAGCGACTCGATCAGGCCAAAACTGGAGGATTCGATAAAGGCAATCAGACGCTTGGCCACGGCCTTGTAGTCCAGCGTATCGGCAATATCATCGCTGGCCGCGGCCTTTGAGATATCCCATGATATTTCCATGTCCAGGCGGACCTTCTGGCGAATCTCGCGCTCCCAGTCGTAAATGCCGATCACGGTTCGCACTTCCAGCCCCTCGATCAATATGCGGTCCCTGTGTTTCATCATGCACCTCTCCTTTATCTTCGTGATCCAGGCTTGACATGAACATGCCACACGACACAATCCGCCAGCGATAAATACCCGGCTCTGGAGGGATCATATGGCATCCGAGATCAAAGTAAGCAATCCTGTTGTTTCCTGCTCGGACAACGGTCAGCACCCCCTGGTTTATATTAATCTGAAAGGCGGCAAGGGGCGGTGCCAGTATTGCGGACAGGTTTTTATTTACGTTGCACATAACGACGACAAGGGTAACAGGGAAGCCGCCTGATTATTCCCGGACCGGCGGCCGTTCTTCATCCGTGCGGCTGTGCCGGCGCACCACTTCAAACAGGGCCACCCCCGCGGCCACCGACACATTTAATGATTCCACGCGCCCCGGCATGGGAATGCCAAGCAGCTGATCACACTGCGCGCGCACCAGCCGGCGCATCCCCTTGCCTTCGGCTCCAAGCACCAGCCCGAGACTCCCGTCCAGCCGGGCCTGATAAAGATTCGCCCCGGCTTCACCGGCCAGGCCCACAATCCAGAATCCCTTTTCCTGCATCTGCCTGATTGCCCGTGACAGGTTCGTCACGGAGAGAACCGGCAAACGGGACAATGCGCCGCAGGCCGCCTTTGCCGCCGCCGGCGAATCCGCGCCCGCCGCATGGTCCTTTGGCAAAACCACGCCCGCGCATCCGGCCGCCTCGGCCGTGCGAACGCAGGCGCCAAGATTATGCGGGTCGGTCACACCGTCCAGCAGCAACACCAGCGGCCGGGTATGCATGTCCAGCCCGGCCAGCCAGTCGTCAAAGCGTCGTTTCCTGCCAGCACCCGCCCTGGCCACCACGCCCTGATGCGGCACGCCTTCGCTCAAACGGTCAAGCGTCTGCCGTGGCCGGAATGACAGACGAACCCCCTGTTTTCCGGCCAAATGAATCAATTCGTTGATGCGTGGATGTTTTTTCCCCTCATCAATGACGAGTTCGGCAATCGAATCACCCGATTCCAGCGCATGCTTCACCGCATGAATACCGGCAATAATCAGTGTTTTCAAAATCGTTAAATTATCCTTACACAAGCAGGCGGTTGATGCCATGACGGGAAATGACGACTTCTTCGCCGCGTTCAACCTCAGCCAGCAACCGGCCAAAATGCTCCCGGGCCTCCCGGACACTCACATGATTCATAAAGCACCTCATTTTGTGCACGCATTACAGGTGACTGTACCCATAATATAATATGCGGGCTAGCCCGCATATTGCATGAAGGATTCGGAATTCAGGCTTGAGCAGGCTTGGCAGGCTGGTTGATCGGGCGAAAAAGCATAGCCGTAGCTATGGTTTGAGGCCGAGCGGCCAGGATGCCGAGCCTGATCGGGTCTGAAACCGGATAGGACAAAGTGTAACCACAGATAAGGTGGCTTGGTTCTGTGTAGGTCATTGATATAATGTAATATCCTGTCCATCAAATGTCCGCCTTCATGCAATATACGGGTTAGCCCGCCAGCCGGATGGCGAAACGTGACAACTGCTCGTAGACCGGAAAAATGAGCAGGCGGCCGGACAGAAGATCGAGCAGCGGGCTGGCCGCAAGCGCGGCGGCAAACCATGGCCAGTGGTCGTGCAGGGGCCGGCACCAGTGCGCACAGGCCGGCAGACGCAGGACCCATGCGCCCACGAGCATGCCGGGCAGGGGAAGCAGGTGCATGGCCGCCATGCACAGGTTGAAAAACATCAATACCTTGACCCACCAGTGATACAGCGGAGGCGTTCCTACAGTCGCCTGATAACGCAGGCTCAGGGTAAACAGCATCCAGCCGATAATCGCAAGCACGCAGTGCGTCGCGAACCTGAGCCCGGCCTCCCGGACGCCGCTCCGCGGGGAACGTGGAAAGGCAACAATCACCGCCCGATGAAAGACAATCGCCGCCACAAGGGGCAGCAGCGCACCGGCCCAGTCGACGCCGCGTTGCGCTGCGCCCGCCTTGTCATCCATCTCCTGTTGCTGCATCCACAGGATACTGAGCGTAATCACCACCGGCAGGGAATACAGGATCATCTGCCGGATCACAATTTCAAACCAGCCGGCCATCAGGAATAAAAGCTGAGTCTGTTCAAAACCATCCCTTTTCCTTAAACGACAGCACCTGGATGCCGGCGATCAGAAAATGGTCCAGCACCTTGATGTCCAGCAATGCACAGGCTTCGGCCATACGCCGGGTCAGCTGGATATCCTCCTCGCTGGCACGTTCCGTGCCGCCGGGATGATTGTGAAACAGGATCATACCCTTGGCATCCAGTTCCAGGGCGCGCTTCATCAGATTGCGTGGATATACCGCCGTACGATCCACCGTGCCCTCAAACAGGATTTGGGTGGCCAGATGGCGATGCTGCTGATCGGTAAATATTGCGCCGAAGCATTCCATGCCGCGACCCTGCACCAGAAAACGCAGATGCGCCCTGACCCTGTCCGGTCGGTCAAATACCTTCTTGCCCCTCAGGTCTGAGGCCAGATAACGCATCTCCACCTGGCGAACAAGCGCAAGAAATACCGCCGCTTTTTCACCCACGCCCTGTACCTGCATCAGTTCGGTCGCCGGCGCATCGAAGATTCCGGCCAGCGTGCCGAACTGCTCCAGCAAGCGTTTGGCGAGGGGCTTGACATCAATACGCGGCAGAGCGTAGGTCAGCAGCAGCTCCAGCACCTCATAGTCGTGGAACCCCTCGAACCCGTGCCTGGAGAAACGCAGCCGCAATCGCTCCCGATGCCTCTTGACCGTTGCTTTATTATCCGGGTTCATAGATCGCATTTATACACCATGGGATGCCGGTCTGCATCCTGTGCGGGTCACAACGGTCAGCTTACGGCAGTTTATCGGAAACGGTAAACGAAGTGGATGATATGCGCATTGACGCCTGTATTGGGTGACGCAATGCCGGCATTGGACAAATGTTGAAAGCGGTAACCAATGTCGGTATCGCCAAAGGACAGCCCCGCGCCCGCATGGGAGCCGAATTCAAATGACGTGGACAGGCGGTTGGCAAAGGTTCGGACATTGGTGAGTGCATGCACACCTGCTCCACCCTCGAGATAGGGACGAATACCGGTCCGGCTCCGGCTTTGCAGGCGAAACACGGGCGTCAGGCTGAAATCAAAGGAATTCCGGGAAACATCCGGTGGCAGCGTACTCTTGCGCCAGCGCCACCAGCCAAGCCCCAGATCCCAGTAACCGGTCAACTCGACGCCTTCACTCAGTCTGCCATGCCAGGCCCAGTCCCACAGCAGGTTGGCCTGATAGAGACGCGAGGCGCGGTCGCCGAAACCAAGCTCAACAGCCACGCCATCCACCACGCCGGCATCGGCCCGCATCACACCAAAGGATGACAGCAGCAATACGGCGCCGGCCAGGATAAGACTCCGCATCTTCCCTCCCACATTGCGAAAAATAAATACCCGGAACATACTATGTGCCAAAAGTCACATAACAGGTTGAATCATGTCAAATATTTTAAGCTCCGGGGAACTGGCCCGCTTCAACCGCCATATCATTCTGCCGCAGGTCGGGTTGGCGGGGCAGGAAAAACTGAAACGCTCCAGGGTGCTGTGCATCGGCACCGGCGGTCTGGGCAGCCCGATTTCACTTTACCTGTCCGCCGCCGGCATCGGCACGATCGGACTTGTCGATTTCGACGTGGTGGATGAGTCCAACCTGCAACGCCAGATTGCCCATTCCACCGCCGATGTGGGACGCCCCAAGGTGGAAAGTGCGCGTGACAAGCTGATCGGCATCAACCCTTATCTAACCGTAAATCTGCATGCTGACGGTATCCGGCGGGATAACGTGCGCGAGATTGTGCGGGATTATGACATTGTTGTGGACGGCACGGACAATTTTCCGACCCGCTATCTGGTCAACGACGCCTGCGTGCTTGAGGGCAAGCCGCTCATTTATGCCTCGATCTTTCAGTTTGAGGGTCAGGCCACCGTCTTTCATTATAAAAACGGCCCGTGTTATCGCTGCCTGTATCCCGCTCCGCCCCCGCCGGGTCTGGTGCCTTCCTGCGCTGAAGGCGGCGTGCTCGGTGTGCTCCCCGGCCTGATCGGGCTGATTCAGGCGACTGAAGCCATCAAGATCATTCTCGATGAAGGAACAACCCTGTCCGGACGCCTGCTGCTTTATGATGCCATGGATATGAAATTCCGTGAGGTTACCCTGCGCCGTGATCCGGCCTGCCCCGCCTGCGGTGATCATCCGGTCATTCATGAAGTGGTCGAATACGAGCAATTCTGCGGCCTGCCACCGACGGAAGTTCAGGCAGAGAAAGAAATACTCGGGCCTGACGATGTCACACCGAAACAACTGAGGAAGATACTGGATGAAAATCCCGATCTGTTTGTACTCGATGTGCGCGAACCGCATGAAGTCGCCATTTGCCGACTTGAAGGCAGTTGGGAGATTCCGCTGGGACAATTGCCGCAACGGTTTGCCGAAGTGCCGAAGGATCGCGACGTAGTGGCACACTGCAAAATGGGTGGCCGCTCGGCGCAGGCCGTTGAATTTCTCAAGTCACGGGGTTATTCGCGTGTCAAGAATCTCGCCGGCGGTATCCTGCGCTGGATTGATGACATTGACCCCGATCTGCACAAATATTGAGAAAAGATCAGAGTCCCGCCCCGCGTCCGGATTCTACCTGCCCCGATGAATCCGGAACCAAACAGGAAAAGAGTCAATCCGTTCCATGCTCCAGGCACTTCCTCACATAAGCCAGGGCTTCTTCGGCGGCGTTGTCCATCAAAGGTGCCAGAAACGGGGTGAGCAATCGCTCCAGCCACGGGTTTCGGAAGCAGTACTCCATTCTGAAGCATATCGAAGTGCCATCCCCGTCAGGCCTCAGTTCATAAGCGCCGGCATTGGGCTGACCACTTAAAGATTTCCACGCAAACCGTCGAGGACGTACGCGCTCGGTGATGATCCCGTCCCACGACAACTCGATGCCGATCACCCTGATACTCCAGTGGTAGGTATTCGGTCCGACCGGCGTCACCTCCCGAAGCAGGGAAACATAGGCGGGAAATTCCTCCACCCGGGTGATCAGATCGAAAACGGCCTCGGGATCAGCCCTGATATGCACCTGCTTTTCAATGACGGGCATCGGAACATCATGCTTGCTTGCCGACCAGCAACGGCTTGATCAGGTCCATGGGCAGTGGGAAAACGATGGTGGAGGATTTGTCGCCCGCCACCTCGGTCAGTGTTTGCAGATATCGTAACTGGATCGCCTGCGGCTGTTTGGACAGCTTTTCGGCCGCCTCAACCAGTTTCTGCGCCGCCTGCATCTCACCCTCGGCATGGATCACCTTGGCGCGGCGTTCGCGTTCGGCCTCGGCTTGCCGGGCAATCGCCCGAATCATGCTTTCATCGAGATCAATATGCTTGATCTCCACATTGGCCACCTTGATGCCCCAGGCATCGGTCTGTGCGTCCAGTATGGACTGGATATCCACATTCAGCTTGTCCCGGCTGGACAGCATTTCATCCAGTTCATGCTGGCCCAGCACACTGCGCAATGTCGTCTGGGCCAATTGACTGGTCGCGGCGAAAAAATCCTCCACATTGATAATCGCCTTTTGCGGATCAATGACGCGAAAGTAGATAACCGCGTTCACCTTCACCGATACGTTGTCCCGGCTGATCACATCCTGGGTTGGCACATCAAAGACGATGGTGCGCAAATCCACCCGCACCATCTGCTGGAACACGGGAATAACGAGAATCAGGCCCGGCCCTTTCACCTTCCAGAATCGTCCGAGCTGAAAAATGACGCCGCGCTGATATTCACGCAGGACCCGCAGCGCGCTGAAGATTAGCAACAGCACAAAAACAAACAGCAAAGTAATGACAATCATGATATATCCTCCTTGGATTCAACGGGTTCAATCATCAATATCAGCCCGTCGATTCCGCTGACCCGAACGGACTGCCCTTTCCTGACCGGCGCCGTGGTTCTCGCCTGCCATATCTCGCCATGGATTCGGACGGGACCGGTGTGTGTAAATGTCCTGTGCGCCGTACCGACGGCGCCGGTCATCTCTTCACGCCCGCTCACGACGGGCCGGCGCCGCGCCTTCAACGCCATGCCGATAACAGCCATGAAGAAGGCGGCCGAGACAAGCGTCACGGCGATGATCAGGCTCAGTGAAATGGCGTAGCCGGGCACACTGCTATCCATCAGGATCACGGAACCGGCCGCGAAGGCGATAATGCCGCCGATCCCCAGAGCGCCGAAGCTGGGAACAAACATTTCCGCCAGCATGAAGGCAATACCGAGCAACATCAGCCCCAGTCCCGCGTAATTGACGGGCAACACCTGAAAAGCGAACAGTGCCAGAATCAGACACACGCCGCCGATCACGCCGGGCAACACAAAGCCCGGGTTCGCCAGTTCAAAAAACAGGCCGTAAATACCCAGCAGCATGAGGATATAGGCGACATTGGGATCCGTGATCACGGCCAGCAGCCTTTCACGCCAGTTCGGCGCCAGCCGCTCAACCCGGCTATCCTTCGTGTGCAACACCATGATGCCATGCCGGGTTGACACCCTGCGCCCGTCGAGCTGGCGCAACAGGCCCGGCACATCCTTTGCGATCATATCAATCACATGCATGTCCAGCGCCTGCCGGGCCGACAGGCTTGCCGCCTGGCGCACGGCCTTCTCGGCCCAGTCGGCATTGCGGCCGCGCAGCTGGGCAAGACCGCGGATATAGGCGGCGGCGTCATTGACCATTTTGCGATGCATGCTGCTCTCATGCACCGGTGCGTTATTTCGCTGCTCCCCGGCTTTTCCGGGTTTACCGCGCCGGCCCGGCGGGCCGGCCGGAGCGAGAGAGGGAAGGCCGCCGATCTGTACCGGTGTGGCGGCCCCCAGATTGGTGGCCGGCGCCATGGCGGCAATGTGCGAGGCATAGAGAATATAGGTGCCCGCACTGGCTGCACGGGCGCCGCCCGGTGACACATAGGCGGCCACTGGCACGGGGGATGCCAGGACGGCCTTGATAATCCTGCGCATGGACTGATCCAGCCCGCCGGGCGTATCCATGCGCAGGACGATGAGCCCGGCATGCTTCCCGGCCGCCTTGTTAATACCCCGTTCCAGATATCCGGCCACGGCCGGACCGATGGCGCCCCTGATCTCCAGTTGCAGCACCGTGTTTCCGGCCCGGGCCGTCAATGGCGTCAGGAGCGAGAGCAACAGCAATACGTGCGACGCCCGCGTCCACCCGGCCTGAAAGCAGATTCCCATGTCTTCTATCATAGACGCTTTCACGCCATCTTTGTGGCGTCATCTGCAATGACAATACCGGCCCCGTTTTGTCTTAGATATGGCGGCCAAAGCGACCTCGCCTGGCTCTCCCCTCGATATACGAAAACTGTTCCGCGTCCACATGAATCAGTTCACGGTGGTTTCCAGCCTCGAAATAAATATCCGATTGCCGGGCCAACTCCTCATCCAGCACGGTGTCCATTCCGTAGGCTGAGCCGATGGGGGGTACCGCTCCGGGTTCACAATCGGTGAACAGGCCCGGAAGATCATCCTCGGGAACCATATCGAGATTCCGTTCCAGCCATTCGTTCAGGCGCCTGATATCAAGATGATAAGTGGCAGGCAATACCGCCAGCAGATAGCCTTTCGAATCCTTCAGGACAACGCTTTTGGCCAACTGGTTGCCGGGGATATGCGCGGCCTGGGCGGTGTGCATGCTGGAACTCGTGTGCTGGTGCGTCAGCAGGTCATACTTCACACCGTGCGCATCCAGATATTGTTTGATTGTTTTAGCCATGGCCATGACACACCTCCTGTTTGCATACGGTCTGTCATTATTATAGCCCTTTACCACGTATCCATGCTATTTTTCCGGCACAACCATGAATACGCCCGCTCACGCCATCGTCAATCTGCTGCTGTTCCGCAAGGAAAAACGCGAGCGGCATGTCATTGCCATCATCAGCGGAGCACTGTTGCCGGATATGCCCATGGTGATCTTCTACCTGTGGGAAAGACTTTCCGGTGTGTCCGAACGCGTGATCTGGCGGCATGACTATTTTGGCCCCGGCTGGCAGGCGGTATTCGACGCATTCCATTCCTTTCCATTGCTGATACTAGCCTGGTTTGCGGCCCGGTGGGCCGGCATGTCTTCACTGACCGCACTGTTTGCCAGCATGGTACTGCATTCCTGCTTCGATTTCCCGCTGCATCACAGCGATGCCCACCGGCATTTCTTCCCGCTCACGGACTGGCGTTTCGCCAGCCCCGTCTCCTACTGGGATCCGGCCTGGCACGGCCGGACCGCCGGTTCCGTTGAGCTGATTGTGGTGCTGGCCGGCGGCGCCTGGCTGCTGCGCACGGCACAGGGCACGGCGCTTGGGCGCGGCGTCTCTTTTATCCTGTTCCTGTACCTGGCCTACTGGGGCTTCATCTCGCTGGTATGGATGTAACGGTAGCGGTTTTCAACCCCGCTGCGAATACCGGATACCCGGCCTGAAATTCCCTGACCATGCTCAGCGGCAGGCCAACCGTCATGCACTCGGAGATGGCAACGGCCTTCCAGCCGCTGGCCTCACCATCCACGCATTCCGCAGGCATCAGGCAGGCACGGTCCTCAAGCTCCAGGCTGCGGCCATCTCCGTGGCATAATTCCATCCTGCCCGACAGCAATAGCCAAAACAGATCCAGCGACTGGCCCTGATCAAACAGGGTATTACCGCCTTCAAGCGTAAGAAAATAGGCTGCCCCGCTCAGCGCCCGGCGTTGCGTGTCGGTTAGTGGCCGGATCAGCGGATGCGTCAGCAGGGCCGATATGTTCCAGCGCTGCACGCCCAGCCTTTCGAGATAATGAAACAGGCTGGGCATCCGTTCGACAATCTCGATGGCCTGCCACCTTTCCAGATAGCGAACATCCGATTCGGCCTCGGCCACGACGGAAGCGATTCTCCGCTCACCAAAGACAAAATTCAGTTCGCCAAAGACATTATCCGGCTTTAACGTGCCGACCCTCGTGCGCAGGCCATCGGCATCCTCGTGGTAAACCGCCAGCATGCCACGCGCAAGCAGAAACAGCCTTTTGTCGGAGTCGCCCTGGCGACAGATAACTTCTCCCGGCGGACAATGCATCGGCTTTGCCACATCAAGGAATGCGTTCCTGTAGCGGAGCGGTATCCGCTCGAACTCGGTTTCCGCCTCATTCATATCCCTGGCCATGTTTGCAGCGTAATACAAAACGGACATACCTCCAACAGCGACAGCCGGCGCCGGGATCAGGCGACCCTGCCTTTTCGTCCGGCAAGAAGGGACTCGGCCCGCCGCAAATCCTCCGGTGTATCGATGCCGATACAATGAAAATCGCCCGTGCGCACGGCAATGGCATAGCCATGGGACAGCACGCGAAGCTGTTCCAGATGCTCGGCCTGCTCCAGCGGCGCCGGGGACAGGACCGCGTATTCCTGCAGGAACGAATGGCGATAGGCATAAAGCCCCACATGCTGTAGCGGAACAGCCGCCGCCTCGCTGCGCAGAAAGGGAATTGGCGCGCGACTGAAATACAGCGCATGCCCGGCCACGTCGCACACCACCTTGACCACGTTGGCATTGTCAAGGTCAAACTCATCCCGAATCGGATGAGCCAGCGTGGCCATGGGCAATTCGGGTTCGGCCTCAAACGGTTCCAGCACCGCACGGATTGCCGCCGGATCAATCAGCGGCTCATCACCCTGAACATTCACCACAACATCGCATTCCAGTTCCGCCGTGGCTTCGGCCAGCCGCTCCGTGCCGCTGCTGTGACCGGCATGCGTCATACGGACATCCGCGCCTGATCCACGCACCGCATCGGCGATGCGCGTATCATCCGTCGCCACCAGAACCGGCCCAACCTCCGCCGCCAGCGCCCGCTCCACGACATGCAGGACCATCGGCTTGCCCGCCAGCAGCGCCAGAGGCTTGCCGGGAAAGCGGCTGGAAGCGAAGCGCGCCGGAATGCCGATGACCGCGTTCATGGCTGCTTTTCGATTTCCTCCCATGCGGCCGTGGCCGTGCCAACCTTGCCGACCACCACGCCGGCGGCCCGATTGGCATATTCGGCCGCGGTCAGGGCGTCATCCCCCCGCGCCAGGCAGGCCGTAAATACGGCGATCACGGTATCCCCGGCGCCGGTCACATCGAACACTTCCCGGGCGGTGGCCGGAATATGATGGCACGCCTTCCCGTCAAACAGGGTCATACCTTTTTCCGCGCGTGTCACAAGCACGTAATGAAGCCCCAGCCGGGCATGCAGCTTGCGGGCGATGGCCGCGACACGCGCATCCTCATTCACGGCCTGCATGCCTGCCATGGTAGCGGCCTCGGCCAGATTCGGCGTAACCACGGTGGCGCCGTGATAGGCCCCGGTATGGCCGGGCTTTGGATCCACTGCCACGAGCCGGCCCGACAGGCATGGCATCAGATCGGCCAGTGCCGGAGGCGTAAGCACGCCCTTGCCGTAGTCGGACAGAATAATCGCTTCCGCTTCGGGCAGTTCGGCCAGAATCCTGTCCTTCAGGGCGGCCCAGGTTTCCTGCCCGACGGCTTGCAGCCATTCGCGGTCAAAGCGCACCACCTGCTGGTGGCGGGCGATAATGCGCGTCTTGATGGCCGTGGGACGGTCGTTTCTCTTGGTCAGCACGCCGGTAGCATTCGAGCCCAGTTCACTCAGGCGATGCAGCGCCCAGCGGCCGGGCTCGTCATCGCCCACGAAACCGAACATGGCCGAGGGCGCGTCTATCGCATGCAGGTTGCGCACGACGTTGGCCGAACCGCCAAGCCTGCGATCCACTTTTTCCACGTGCACCACAGGCACGGGCGCCTCGGGCGAGATCCGGGAAACATCGCCCCATACAAATTCGTCCACGATGATGTCACCAACAACGAGAATCACACATCATTCCCCTGGCGGCCCTGTCGGTTCATACCTGCTTGCCTGTTCTGCTGGCCTTGAAGCGCTTCATCTGGGTATAAATCCGGGCCGGATATCCTTTATTGCCAAGCGACCCGTTGTAGGCCGCCAGAGCCCTGGTCAGGCTGCCATAGCGGTCCATGTACATACGAAGGATTGCACAGCCGTAGCGGATATTGGTCTCGATGGCAAACAGGTTGTCATCCCTGGATCCCAGTTTATCCTTCCAGAAAGGCATCACCTGCATCAGACCGCGCGCACCCACGTTACTGATGGCGAAGTGGTCAAACTGTGACTCAACCGCGATCACGGCCAGAATCAGGTCGGGAGAAAGATCAAAGCGCTGGCTATAAATATAAACCCAGCGCGCCAGGGCGGTCGCCTCCACCTGGTCCGGCACCCAGGGCCGGATGACCTGCTGAATATCCTTAAGCCACACTTCCCGATCAAAGTTATGTGTCCCGGATTGCTTTTCCGACGGCTTGAGCATCTGACGCAAATGCACTCTTTCCTCTGCCTGCAAATCAAGAAAACCGACATTTTTTTCCACCACCTGCAGTGTGGCGGTTTCCTGGGTCAGGCGCTGCTTCTGCTCCGGCGTGCTCAACAGCCAGAAAGGCAGTGTACCAAGAAACCCCCCCAGCATAATACCGGCAAGGATTGTCTTGGGCGCAATGCCGCCCAGTCGCGCCCTGAGTTCCGAGGCATTCAAATCAGGAAATTCTCCGCTCGTACTCGGCGCGCAGGAAGGCCGTCACATCTCCCAGAGCAAGTGCATGCCTTTCCCCGCCGCGAATGGCAATTTCCGCCTTGCCGTCCGCCAGGCCGCGTTCACCCAGTACAACACGCAGGGGGATTCCCATCAGCTCGGCATCCCTGAACTTGACGCCGGGGCGCTCATGACGCTCATCCCACAGCACTTCCAGGCCGGCGGCCCGTATCTCTTCAACCATGCTTCCCGAAGTCTTCATCACGGACTCACTTTTACCCAATGAAATGAACGCCACATGAAATGGCGCCAGATGCATGGGCCAGAGAATACCCGCATTATCATGACATTGCTCAACCACCGCGGCTATCAGACGTGATACCCCGATGCCGTAACAACCCATGGTCGCCACCGCGCGCCTGCCGTCCCGCGCCTGAAAACATACGCTCATCGGCTCAGTATAGCGCCTGCCGAGGGCAAATACCTGGCCGACTTCAATGCCGCGCGACAAGGCGATCGCACCGCCGCAGCTCGGGCAATGATCGTGCGCACGTGCTTCACGCAAATCGGCGTAGTGCGCCTCCGGCACGTCGCGGGCCATATCCAGACCGGAAATATGCGTATCCCGTTTATTGGCGCCCGCCACCAGCCCCACGGCGCCCTGAAGGCTGGTATCCACGACAACCCCGCACCGTAAATGCTGCGGACCGATAAAACCCGTGACACCGCCTGCCGCCGCAATCTCCTCATCCGTTGCCATTTCCACCCCGTCGGCGCCCAGCGCATGCGCCAGTTTGATCTCCTGGAGCTGATCATCGCCGCGTACGCATGCCGCCACAACCGTGCCGCCGGATTCACCGCCGAGCACGCGATAGAGCAGCGTTTTAACCAGCAGGGCGGAATGTATGCGCAGAAACGCCGCCACATCCCCGGCCGCCGTCACCGCCGGCGTATCCACCTCGACCATGGCGCCCGGCGCTGCATCCGGCACATCGCGTTCGGATTTTGCCTTTTCGATATTGGCCGCGTACTCACAAGCAGTACAATGCGCGATCACGTCCTCACCCGACTCGGCCAGCACATGAAATTCATGCGAGTCGTAGCCGCCAATCGTCCCCGTATCGGCCTCCACGGCACGAAATTTTAGTCCAAGCCGCGTAAAAATACGTGCATAGGCGTCGAACATGTTGCGGTATTCCCGCTTCAGGTCCTGTTCATCGGCATGGAAAGAATAGGCGTCTTTCATGATAAATTCACGCCCGCGCATCAGCCCGAAACGCGGCCGCACCTCATCGCGAAACTTGGCCTGAATCTGATACAGCGTCATTGGCAACTGTTTGTAGGAACGCAATTCACGCCTGACCAGGTCGCAAATTACCTCTTCATGCGTCGGCCCGAGGCAGGATTCATGCCCGTGCCGATCCTTGAAACGCAATAATTCCGGCCCGTACTTTTCCCAGCGGGCGGACTGCTGCCACAACTCGGCGGGCTGCACCATCGGCATAAGCAGTTCCTGCGCTCCCGCCGCATTCATTTCCTCGCGCACCACCGCCTCGATTCTGCGCAGCACGCGCAGCCCCAGCGGCAGGAAGTTGTACACGCCGGAAGTGACGCGGCGAATAAATCCGGCGCGCAGCAGCAGCTTGTGGGACACGACATCGGCATCGGCCGGGTCTTCCCGCAGGGTCGGTGAAAAAAACCTGCTCATGCGCATGCGCGCAAGCCTAGCGGTTCCGGTCCGGCCGCGGTAGGCGAAGTTCACATACGGCGGAAAAAAAGAGGAGAATCAGCCGGAGGTAAGACCGCCGTACAACAGTCCCAGAACGGCGCCGTAGATGAGATGAAGCATCAGGGTCATCACCGGCGCCATGATGCCCAGGGACAAGCCGAAGAATCCCGCTCCGGCCATGGGCATCACCATCACCATCATCAGCACCCATGCCAGCACGCCAAAGGACAGGCCCTTGGTAAGGTAACTGCTGCCGGGCAACGCCTTACCGATCAGCGCAAACAGCACGCCCCACACAACGGTGCCGATCATGAAATGCATCGCCCATCCCACCAGGGGCGTGGCCGGCGTGCCGAGCATGCCGTGCGCCATCGTGGTCAACATCTTGATAGCGTTCAACTCCGGCATCAGCCCCATTTTCATCTTCAACACCATGAAGATGGAAAGTACGACGGTCGCAATAAATCCCGCGATCATGGATTTTCCTGTTTTCATTTCGAGTCTCCTTTTAACCTGTAGGTATATTCATCAGTCGCTCACATGCGCACCGGCTTACACGCTGACACGGCCCGTCGAAGTGTCAATTCAGGTCCGACAGGCTGCCAGAAGCCGCTTGTGGATATCGTCAAATCCGCCGTTTGAAAGAATCAGAATGTGATCGCCGGAAACCGCATGCCGCGCCACGTGGCGGATGATGCTTTCCACATCCGGCAACACCCGCGCATGCGGGCCGATGGCCCGGCACACCGCCTGCACATCAAGCACTTCCTCCGCTTTGAGGCCGCGACGTGATGGAGGGATGAATATCACCTGCTGAGCGGCGCTGAAACATGCCGGCAACCGCCGCTGATGGATGTTCGTGCGCATCGTGTTGCTGCGCGGCTCAACGATCACCCACAGGCGGCCGCGGCCGTGCATCGCCGCTCTGGCGGCGGACACTACCCCGCTGATCGCCGTCGGATGATGGGCGAAATCATCGTACACACGGATGCCCCGCACTTCCCCCGTCAGCGTCATCCGGCGGCGTACGCCGCGAAAGCTTTCCAGCCCCCGCCGGATGCCCGCATCATCCACGCCCATGTTCGCCGCGGCCGCGGCCGCGGCGCAGGCATTGGCGATATTGTGCGTGCCGAGAATTTTCCAGCCCGTATCCATGACGATCCCGCCCTGCCGGTAGAGCCGGAATCCGGTGCCGTCAGCGGCCGTTGCCTCCCATTGCCAGTCGGCCGCGGCACCCCCCCTGTGTGTGAAGGTGGTCAGCGGCGTCCAGCAACCGCGGGTCAGCACATCGGCAAGATTTTCATCATCGGCGTTTACGATCAGCCGGCCGGATGCCGGCACGGTACGGACGAGATGATGAAACTGCGTCTTGATGGCCGCCAGATCGGGGAAGATATCAGCGTGGTCATATTCAAGGTTGTTCAAAATCAGCGTGCGGGCATGGTAGTGCAGGAATTTTGAACGCTTGTCAAAAAAAGCGGTATCGTATTCATCCCCTTCCAGCACGAAATACGCGCCGCTTCCCAGGCGTGCGCCGCCGTCAAAATTTTCGGGCACGCCCCCGATCATAAAACCCGGATTCAGGCCGGCTGTATGCAGCACGTGCGCAAGCAGCGAGGCCGTGCTCGTCTTGCCATGGGTGCCGGCCACCACCGCCGCATGGCGGCCGGGCAGGACATAATTGCCGATAAACCGCGCCCCGGACGTGTATGGCAGATCGCGATCCAGCACCGCCTCCACTTCCACGTTGCCGCGCGAAAGTGCATTACCGATCACCACCAGGTCCGGAGCGGGGTCGAGATTTGCCGCATCATAGGGACAAATCCCGATGTCCAGCGCCGTCAGGTAATCGGACATGGGTGGATAAACGCCGACATCCGAGCCCGTGACATACCAGCCCAGCTCCTGCGCCAGCCTGGCAACCGCCGCCATCGCCGTGCCGCAGATGCCGAGGATATGTAAATGCCGTAAACGATTCACCATGGGGACGGATTGAACCACAAGCAGGGCAAGACAGAAAGCCATTAACCCGGCAAGATTGGCTCATGCATGTTCATCCGCTGGAGAAAATTGTTGTGGAACACGGCAAAAATCCCGATGCCGCCATTATCTGGCTGCACGGCCTTGGCGCTGACGGCCACGATTTTGAACCCGTCGTACCGCAGCTTGGGCTTGCCGGAGACCTGGCGGTGCGCTTTGTTTTTCCACACGCTCCCGCCATACCCGTCAGCATCAACGACGGCTATCTCATGCCCGCCTGGTATGACATCAGGCAGAGCATCCGGGGTGTTGAGCACGACAAGGATGGTATTGCACGCTCCGCAAAACAGATTCAACTGCTGATCGAGCAGCAGGAAATGCATGAGATCGCACCGGACCGCATCATTCTCGCCGGCTTCTCGCAGGGCGCCGCCCTGGCGCTTCATTGCGGCCTGCGCCAGATCAGGCCGCTTGCGGGGATGATTGCTCTGTCGGGATATCTGCTGAGGCCGGAACATCTGGAAAAGGAAATACAGCCCGGCGCCAAAGCCACACCCGTCTTCATGGCGCACGGAACGGAAGATCCCGTGGTCCCGTATGCCTTGGGCGATGCCGCGCACCGGAAACTTGAAACGACGGGTTGTAACGTGGAATGGCACAGCTACCCCGTCGCACACCAGGTCTGCGCCGAGGAAATCAGCGCCGTCGGCCACTGGATCAACGCTATTCTGGAAAAGCAAGCCTCACATCCGGACTAACCCGATGTGTACAGGGGTAGATGGGACACCGAATAAAACCGTACACCGGAAATATGAGCATGCACCGGACAAGACTTGCCCGCTTAAGGCATATCAAACCCCGGTCGATACGATGAAGCTCAGGATACCTTGTGCATGGGCTCAAACTCCTCCGCCTCCACATACACGCTGGCCGGGTAAACCGGACCGACGTCTACAATCATCCAGACGCCGGCGCGCAGCCCGAGCTCCACATCCAGCACATCCCCCGGCCTGAGCAGTCCGGCGATTTCCCCGGCGACCGGCACCGGGCCGATATGGGCTTCCTGGCTGTCGAAGCTCAAATACATCCGGTTCTGTTCCAGCCGGGCAATCCGGGCGTGCCCCTCCACGAAGCGTGAAAAACGCTGGCTGCGCAGGCGGGGAGAAATACCGCTTCCCATGCGTACGAAGTGAAACAGCAACTGGGCCGCCTTGCCGGCACGTTCGCATTCAGCCTGCATTTCATCGAGAATACACAGAAATTCCACGCGTCTTTCGGTACCAATCCAGCCCTTTTTTGCAAGGAATTCCAGCCAGCCCCGAAGCGCCGAGAAACAGTCCGAAAGTACCACGGCCTCACCGCCCAGTTCGCGCAACAGATACCAGCCAAGAAAATCGCGCAGGTGTTCCGCCTCGAGCCGATCCAGCTCAAGGCCGTACAGATCGACGACGGGCTCCACGTCGCCGTCCATCATTTCACTCATGTGCGCGTGCAGTTCCTGCTCCCAGTCCGCCAGCGGCATTTCATCCATTTCATTCGGGTCATCCTGAAACAGATCGGAGTAATGCAGCAGATAATCGGCCAGCATCTCCATGCATTCCCCGGTGTGCTCCCTGTTTTTAGCATCCCGTGAAACCAGTTCCTGCACGTAGCGGTCCAGCGCATCCTGTAATAACAATCCGTATCTCCTCTTGCCCACGCCTGTTGATATGGCTATGTTGCACGGCCTCGAAAGACGGGCGGAAAGACCCGTAGAAGTGATATTGTGCCCCAGGAGCCGAATGATGCAAATCAATGCCCCCAGTATCCGCAAGGGAATGATCCTGGAAGTGGACAGTGCGCTCTGGCGCGTGATGAAAACCCAGCATGTAACCCCCGGCAAGGGCGTGGCCTGCATGCAGGTGGAAATGCGCAATGTCGAGACGGGCACGAAGACCAACCGGCGGTTTAATTCCACGGAACGGGTCGAGCGCGTAACCCTCACGCAGCGCCTGATGCAGTTTTTGTACGAGGATGGCGGGCGCTACCACTTCATGGATATGGAAACCTACGAGCAGATTGAACTGGGTGGAGAATTCCTTGAGGATGCCAGACCCTATCTGCTGCCGGAAGCAGAGGTGACGGTTGAATTTCATGATGACAGACCGCTCAATGTCCAGTTACCGCAAAGCGTGGTGCTGACGGTGGTGGAATGTGACGCCGCCATCAAGGGTCAGACCGCGACCGGCTCCTATAAACCCGGCAAGCTCGAAACCGGCGCCACGATCATGGTACCGCCCTACCTTGAGGCAGGCACGAAAATCAGGGTCAACACGGAAACCGGTGAATATATGGAACGCGCCTGACAGTTTTACTGGCTGGACGGTCTCGATAAAAAACTTGAAGGTTCAAATGGTTAACATATGGAAAGCAATACGCTGCTCACTTCTGGTTTGCGCCCTGTTTTGCAGCGGTTGTATTAGCACTATCGTTGGTACGGCGACAGACGTCGCCATCGAGGTAGTGAAAGTTCCATTCAAGGCGGGCGCTGCCGTCGCTGATGCCTTTGGCAGTGGCGGCGAAGAAGAAAATACAACTGATAAGAAGGATGTAAAAAAGGAATAGCCCATTTCCCGCTTCACAGGCTCCTAGTCCCTGTTTAACGCCTCCAGATTGGCGCTGATACGGCGCAATACCGCACGCGTGGTGTCGTAATCCTGCTGGCTCACACCTTGCAGCGCGGCAGCCACATATTCCAGGAATACCGGGTGAATACATTGTATGGCGCGAGCACCATCCGCAGTCAGAAAAGCGCGTACAACCCTGCGGTCCGCTGCATCCGGCCGGCGCGTCACCAGCCCCTTTCTGACCAGCCCATTCAGCAGCCGGGTCACAACCGCCTTGTCCTTGGCCAGGGTGCGGGCAAGGCTCGTCTGCATGGCGCCGTCATCCCTTCGCAGCAGCGCAAGTACGCCGAATTCCTCATGCGTCACGGCGTAGCCCGCCTCCATGCACCGGCGGACGATGCCCTGGCGAAAGGCATACCTGAGATGACCCACCAGATAGCCGAGACTGTCCTCGAAGCGTTGTGATACCGCGGCTTCATTCATATTCCGCATGCTAGGGCATTTAGTTGACATTATCAATAGTTGACATTATCAATGTTATCCGCAAGTCTTCATGGTGACGGAGATTCCAGTCCGCGCAACCCATTGTCTGGCAAGGAAGGTGTTCACCCGCACATGCGTTCTGTTTTGCTGATGTCCTGTCTCTCCATGCTGATCGCCATACCCGTGGCGATAGCGGAACCGATGAGTCTGGCGGCCGTGATTCGCAACGTGCTGGCCCATCATCCCGATATCCCCTTAAGCCGACTGCAAATCCGAATCACAAGCACGGACCAGCAGAGCATTGAAGGCCAGCTTGATCCGCAAGTCACCGCCAGCCTGTTGTCCATCAACGATCAGAATCCGACGAACAGCCTGTTTAATCCCGTCATATCCAATACGCTTCAGCAGATCAAGGGAGACATCACCAAGCCACTGGCCAATGGTGATACGGTGACGATCTCGCTGGACTACAACCGCACCTTACTGACCTTCGAGCGGACCAACCTGTTCGCCCTCTTTGACCCCTCCTACCATAACCAGATTGACCTGACCTATCGCCATGCCCTGCTGCGGGGATCGGGCAGGCCTGCCTATCATCAGGCACTGGTCGCGGCGCTTGCCGATGAATCGGCGGCCCGGTTTCAGGAATCCGTGACAGCGAGAAACCTGAGCAGCCAGGCCATTCAACTCTATTTCGATATCGGTGCGGACGAAGTCAACCGCCAGCTTGCCGCCGACGCCGCTGACCGCGCCGACAGGCTGCTTGATTACCAGAAAAGCCGCGAACGTTTCGGTCTGATCGAAAAAGCGGACCGACTGCAGGCCGAGGCGCTTTCCGCTACGCGTCGCATGGAGCTGGCCGATGCCGAGGCCAGTCTTGCGAAAGATACGACGGCGCTGAACCGTCTGATGCTGCGCAATCCGGATACGCCGATTACCACCCGGGATGATCAGGGACTGGATGACCCCTTGCCCGGCCTGGAAGATGCCATGGATATCGCGGATAAGAGGCGGCCGGAATTGCTGGCGCTGGCATCCAGACTGAAGGCCGCGGAGGCCCGGCTTGCCGAGACGCGCGACGATGATCGCGCTCAGCTTGATTTGGTGGGACGGATCGGCTCCCGGGCGTTGGCCGGCACTTACGGCACCGCGGTCAGGAAAGGCTTCAGCCTGGCAGACCGTTTTGCCTCGATCGGCGTGGAATTTTCGGATACCATCGCCAACCATGCCGCCAGGGCGGCCATTCGCAAGGCGGCGCTACAACGTGAACAAGTGTTGGCCGAACACAGGCAAACTCGTGAACTCATCAAGGATGACCTGGCCAGGTTGCTGTCACTTATCCGCACCGGAAGAAAAACATGGGCCGCGGCCAAAATTCGCGAACTGGCGGAACGAAAAAAATTTGGCGCGGAGCTTGCACGTTATCGCGAGGGGCGTTCAGACACGGCGACGGTGATCCAGTTTGAAGGCGACCTGCGTGCCGCTGAAATCGAAACTGCGTTGAGACGTATCGCGCTACTGCGCTATCAGCGTCAACTGGCATGGGCCAAGGGGACGTTACTGGATACATTAGGGGTGACGTTCGCATCCCTGAATCAGCCTTGATGCATGCTCCGGAGATGAAAAGGCACAGAGAGAAAGAAGATGCCGGATTTTTTATATTGCGTCCGCCTTTCCACCCCTGTGCCACCGTGGTCACATCCGTATGAAGCGGTTAATCGCCTTCTTTGTCGGGCACGGCCTGCTCGTCAACATGCTCTCCCTGATGCTGCTTGCCGGCGGTATCTATGCCGCCCTTACCATTCAGCGCGAGGCCTTTCCCAGCATCAATTTTGATCTGGTTTCCATACACAGCACCTGGCCGGGCGCTTCTCCCCGCGAAATCGAACGAATGGTCGTGACCCCTATCGAGCGTGAACTGAAAGGCATTGACGGCGTTAAATCCATCCGCTCCACCGCCTACTCCGGCTCCATGGAAATCGATATCGAAATTGATCCCGATTACCGGGACCGTTCACGTTTCGTCTCTGATGTGCAACAGGCCATCAACCGGACAGACCTGCCCGACGACCTGCCCGACGATCCCGTGCTGACGGAAATCAAGTCCGAGCAGGCGCCGGTGCTTTCCTTCACCATCTTCGGTGATATCAAACCGTTGACGCTCAAGCGTATTGCCGATGAGGTCGAGGATGACGTACTGGATATCCCCGGCGTGGCCCGCATCGTTACCCAGGGCAAGCGCAAGGAGGAAATCCGTATCGTGCTGGATCCCCCACGCATGCATCGCCAGCGCATTTCCACCGCCGACGTGGTCAGTCTGATCCAGGGCTGGAATGTCAATGCGCCCGGTGGCGCCATTAAATCCGCCGGGAAGGAAAAAATCATTCGCGTTGCCGGCCAGTTCAAATCCGCCGTGGACGCGGCGCATCTTGTGCTGCGCGCCAATGATCGCGGCAACGCCGTTTATCTGAGTGACGTGGCCAGTGTCAGTGAAGCGCTTGTCACGACCCAGCGTTATGTGGATGCGCTGGGTAAACCGGCCATCAACATGATCGTGATGAAAAAGGGCGATGCCGATCTTATCGATCTCGTCGATCGCCTGCGCGTCTATCTTGCCACGGTGCCGAAAAAGTATGGTGGCAATATCCGCGTACATACCTACCGTGATATTTCCACCGTCACCCGTTTGCGCCTGGGGGTTCTGACCAGTAACGGCGGCATCGGTCTGTTGCTGGTGCTGGCCGTATTGCTGCTGTTTCTGCGTCCGGCCGTGGCCTTTACAACCGTATGGGGCCTGCCCGTCATCTTCTTCTCCGGCGTGCTTGTGCTGTTTCTGGCGGACAATACGCTCAATCTGCTCAGCATGTTCGGCTTCATTATCGCCCTGGGCCTGATTGTCGATGACGCCATTATCATCGGTGAAAACACAACCTGGCACATGGAACAGGGCATTGCCCCGAAACGTGCCGCCGTGCTCGGCGCCTATGAACTGGCCGGACCGGTTTCGGCCACCGTACTGACTACGATCGTGGCCTTCCTGCCACTGATGTTCATGCAGGGCATTATCGGCAAATTCGTTTTTTCCATTCCGGTTGTGGTGATTGTGCTGCTGCTTTTTTCCTGGCTGGAGGCGCTGTTCATTCTTCCCAACCATATCCGTGATGTCAGTAATGCGCGCGCCCATCCCAGGGAACGCGCGCTGATGCGCTGGCTGACGCAGGTCTATGTTTTTGTGCTGCGGCCCGCCGTGCGCTGGCGTTATCTCACGATTCTTCTCACCCTGGCCGCGCTCGGCGGCAGCCTGTGGCTGGCAGGCCACATGAAATTCCAGCTTTTTCCATCCGGTGCCGAAAGCCAGTTCTACCTGCGCGTTATGGCACCCGCCGGAACCACGCTCGCATCCATGCGGCAAAACATGCTGGATGTTGACCGTAAGGTGCGCGCGAACATCGACCCATCCCTGCTCGAAACCACGATTATTATCACCGGACAGAGCAGCGCCGATGAGCGCGACAGCTTAAAACAGTTCGGCGATCGCTACGGCTTTGTGCGCGTCATCCTGACGCCGTTTTCCACCCGCAACGTATCCGCCTTCGCACTGATGCATCGGCTTGAGAATATCATTCCGGGCAAATTCCCGAACCTTTCCATTGATTTTGTCATGCTGAGTCCGGGACCACCCGTGGGACGCGCCCTGCATGCCGAGCTTTTCGGCGCACCCGCCCCGGTTCTGAAACGGGCCGCGCGGCACCTTGCGGCATACCTGGAAAAAATTCCTGGCGTGCATTCCGTCGAAAGCGGCCTGACCGCGGGCGATCCGGAAATTCATGTCGTACTCAACCGCAGGCTTGCCGCCTATGCCGGCGTGGATCTGGCCACCGTCGCCACGCATATCAGGGCGGCCTTTGACGGGCTGCGCGTCTCCACCCTGAACCGTGGCAAGGAAGAGGTGGATGTCACGCTGCGCTACCCAGAGCGTTTTCAGCGACATGTACGCACGTTAAGGAAACTGGGCATCCCCAACAATGCCGGCGGCCTGACCCCGCTGGGTGCATTCGCCCGTTTTGTCACCAGGCCCGGTGTCACCAGCATCCGTCACAAGAACGGCAACCGGGTCATCGACATCTCCGCCGGGGTGGAGACGGAACGGATCACCTCCAGAGAACTCAATGCGAAGGTAATGCACGACAGGAAAAACTGGCTGGGAACCGACGCCGGCAAAGTCAGCATTCATCTGGGTGGCGAGGAAGAACGCTCGCAGGAATCCCTGCGCGGCCTGGCCTTCAGCTTCGCCTACGCTCTGGCCGGAATCTTCGTGATCCTCGCCATTCAGTTCAACCGCCTGAGTTATCCGCTGCTGGTAATGCTGGCCATCCCCTTCGGCGTCATCGGCATTATCACGGGCTTTTTCCTGCACGGACAGCCGTTGTCGTTCATGGCCATGATGGGCTTCGTGGCACTTGCCGGTGTAGTCGTCAACGATTCGCTGGTCATCGCGGTGTTTATCCAGCGCCTGATGGAAAAGGGAATGCCATGGCGGGAGGCTGTGATGATCGGCGGCAGACGCAGGCTGCGCGCCGTGCTGCTCACCACCATTACCACCGTTGTCGGCCTGTTGCCCACAGCCTATGGCTGGGGCGGTTTCGATCCGTTCGTGGCACCGATGGCGCTGGCGCTTTCCTGGGGCCTGATCTTTTCCACCGGTATTACGCTGCTTTCCATCCCGGCCGCTTTCGGTATCGGCATGGATATCCGACATGCCGCAAACTGGCTGTGGCGCGCTATCGCGAGACAGGGCGGCGGGTGAAAAAATCATCATCCGTATTTCATCGTATTTTCATATTTCCACCCTATAGTCCACTTCGTCTGGCGCCACCCTCCTCCCCTCCCTCCCCGGCGCCAGATGATTTGAAACAAGGCCCCGGCCGTCTGGCCGGGGCCTGTTTCATTTCCACATCACCCGGGAGCCTGCCATAATCCGGGCCATGACTGGATCACCTGCCTCTTTCCTGTTGCAATGCGCCCATGAGTTTGAATAACGCTTGCAGGTGGCGTCAGCATCTGACCCTGGATCTCCCGGCGGCATCGTCGCGTCCCGTATGGCTGCACGCCTGTTCGGTCGGCGAAACCGGCTCGCTTGCACCCCTGATTAACGCCCTGCTTGAAAAATCATTGCCCCTGCATCTGACCGTGGTGACAAAAACAGGCTTTGCCCATGCCAGGCGCCTGTTCGGCGGACGGATCGGTCTTTCCTATCTTCCATGGGATGTGCCGGGGCTGATGGGGCGCTTCGTCAGACGCCTGCGGCCACACCTGTTGCTGCTTGCCGAAACGGAATTCTGGCCGGGTATGCTCTTGGCCTGCCGGCGAGGTGGCATCCCGGTGGTTGGCATCAATACACGCATATCGGACCGGTCCTTTCCTCGCTACCGCGCCAGCCGTTTCCTGTGGCGGCGCTGGCTTTCACCCGTTTCCCTTTTCCTGGCGCAAAGCGATCTCGACACCGCTCGCCTGACCGCCATGGGCGTGGACCCGTCCCGTATCCGGGTCGTGGGTAACCTGAAATTTGCCGTGCCGCCACCACAAGTGGAGGCGGAGGCGTTAAGGAAGCGGCTGGACAAAAGCATGGTGCGTCCGATTTTGCTGGTAGCCAGCACGCACGAGGGTGAAGAGACGATTTTGCTGGACATGTGGCCGGAATGGAAGCGATTACAACCGGATTTGCTGATGGTGATCGTGCCCAGGCATCCCCGGCGTTTTGACGATGTCGCGGACATGGTCCGCCAACAGGGACTCAGGCTGGCGCGATGGTCGGAGACACAGGCTGATCCCCGGGCGGACATTATGCTCATTGATACCATGGGCATCCTCGGCACGCTTTATGTCACTGCCGATATCGCTATTATTGGCGGCAGCCTTGCGCCCGTTGGCGGGCACAACCCTCTGGAAGCGGCGGTTTGCGGACGCGGTGTCATTGCCGGTCCATATGTGCATAATTTCAGGGCGATTTTCAGGGAGATGCAGCATGCCGGCGGCGCTATTGTGGCGGAAGACTGTCATGCCCTGAATCTGGCAGTTCAGCATTTTCTGCAACATCCGGATGAACTCAGGCGGATGCACGCCCATTCGGCTGCATTCATGCTGGACAAGGCAAGAGTGCTGGAACGCACTCTGAAAGCGATCCATCCTTATCTGCATGTTTGAGCGCGTGGAACATCTGTGGTGGCGAACCGGAGCGCCACCCGGCCCGCTGCGCTGGGCGAGCGGCATTTATGCCGGAATCAATGCATGGAATTTGCATCGGCGCGGAAAAAATGCGATTGCACCCCGTATTCCGCTGATTTCCGTCGGCAATATCAATGTCGGGGGCAGCGGTAAAACGCCATTCGTCATCTGGCTGTGTGCGCGGATGCAACAGCACGGCTACAGACCGGTGGTACTTTGCAGGGGCGATGCCGGCAGGCTGTCCACTCCCCGCCGGGTAGACCGGAACGACATGGCGGACGAGGTGGGGGATGAGGCCCTGCTGCTGGCCCGGCGCTGCAATACCCCCGTTATTGCCGGCCGCGACCGAATATCCGCGTGCGGCATGGCCGAAGCCCTGGGAAATGTGATCATCCTCGATGACGGTTTCCAGTACCGGCGGGTTAAACGTGCCTGCGATATCGTTCTTGTCCCGGCCGAAGGCATCGGCAACGGCTGCCTGCTTCCCGCCGGCCCCTTGCGTGAACCCGTTGATGCCCTTGCCCGGGCCGATTTCATCGTACGCACCGGCAAGGGGCATGCAGCCCCGCTGACACAGACAAGGGAATGGCGCTGGTGCGCCCGCCCACAACCCCTGCAACCGCTATGCGGTCATACCGCGTCCAGGCCGGAGAAAGTACTGGCCGTGGCAGGCATTGCCCGTCCGTGGCGTTTGCTTTCAACCCTTGAATCCCAGGGCATTCAGGTGAAAAAATTTATGCCGTTTGCTGATCACCATCATTACCGGCGCAAGGACGTGGCACGTATCATCGCCAGTGGCCTGCCCGTGGTCACAACGGAAAAGGATGCCGTGAAACTGGCCCCGCTGTGGCCGGAAGATGCGCTTCTGTGGATATTACCGCTGGAGGGCATAGGTGAAGAAGGCTTGCCGGACGCCATCATCGGGACCATCCTTGCGCACTCAAAACAACCTGCATGACTTATCATTCATCGGATTAGCGGAGAAGAAGATGCTGGACAAGGAACTGATGGAAATCCTGGCATGCCCCAGGTGCAAGGGGAAAGTGGTGTATAATGATGCCAAAAACGGCCTGGTGTGCCATGCATGCAAGCTGGAGTATCCCATTCGCGATGATATTCCGGTCATGCTGATCGATGAGGCCAAATCACTGGAAAACTGATGGATGTTTTTCAAGCCGCACTGGTACGTGCTGCATTCTGGCTTGTCCGCCTGACCCCCGTGCGCCTGGTTGGCGCCGTCGGCGCCGGCCTGGGCCGGGCCGGATTTTACATGGACAAGCGACACCGCCGAATCACCGAACGAAATCTTGCCCGCATTTATCCCGGCCGTCCGCGCAGCTGGCGCCGGCGTGTCGCGCGGGAATCCTTTGCCGAACTGGGGCGGACGATTTTTGAACTTCCCCACGTATTTCTCCGCTCCGGGGCTTTTTTGAAATCACGCGTGCGGGTGGACGGGGAAAAAGAGTTTCGTGCCGCCACCGAAAAGGGCAAGGGAGTGTTTGTCGCCGCCTGCCATCACAGCAACTGGGAACTCGGTGCACTGATGTTCTCACTGCTGGAATATGATGCGGATTTTCTTTACCGCACCTTGCGCCAACCATCGTTTGATGCCTATCTGAAACGTTGCCGCGAACGTTTTGGGGCAACCCTGCATCCACGCCGGGAAACCCTCCGGTGGTTGCCAAAAACGTTGAAACGCGGAAGCTGCGTGCCCTTTATGATTGATCAGCATATCGGCGACGGCATACCCGTACCATTTTTGGGCCATCTGGCCAACACCATTACCCTGCCTGCCGCCATGGTTTTCAAATATGACATACCTGTTTTCGGCGTTGCCCTGCATCGTGTCGGCAGAGCGTTCCGCTTCCGCCTGCAATTGTGGCCTATTGACATGCCACCCGTAACCGGCGACAGCGCAGCGGACACCTACCGGCTGATGCACTGCATCTGCAAGGGCTTCGAACCCGTCATCAACCAGCGCCCCGAATTGTGGCTGTGGAGTCACCAGCGATGGAAGCTGCTGGAAGAGCATTACAGGGAAATCAGCGAGGTTGTCCATGGTACGCCATGAATCTATCAGCAAGGCACGCTGGCTTGCTTCGCAGAAGAAGATCGCCGAATACTGGCACGGTGAAGATGTGCTGGAGAGGGAACTGAACCGTATTCGCCGGTACTATGTTCCAAATCTGGAAAAATACGCCGGCAAGCTTTCCGCCAGTGCGCGCATCCTCGACATGGGTTGCGGACCTGTATGCGCCGCCCGTTTTACCGGGCAGGCTGAAAAAACCTATCTTGACCCCCTGCTCGACGATTTCCGTCGCGCTTACCCTGGCAAACTGCCCAGGGGAGCGCATGTGGCC
The DNA here is from genome assembly GCA_964628185.1 of uncultured Zetaproteobacteria bacterium. GTDB lineage: Bacteria > Pseudomonadota > Zetaproteobacteria > Mariprofundales > Mariprofundaceae > CAZVLQ01. Next base: position 53,550 of record CAZVLQ010000002.1, read on the forward strand.
GCCCCTTATGAAAGCATCCCCGAAGCAGACGCATCCTTTGACCTGATTCTCTGCATCGACGCCCTGGATCATGCCATGAACCCTGAACTGGCCCTGCATGAAATCGAGCGCCTGCTCAAGCCCGGCGGAATTTTTATCATGGGCCTGGTGGTTTTCCCCGCCCTGATCGCCCGCCTGCATCGCTTCCTTGAATGTTTTATCTCCCCGCTCCATGATGCCGCCCGGCCCTATGCCTATACCCTGAACGGCCTCAGGAAAACGCTGACACGGCACCTTGAAATTATCGAAGAACAGGAACTTCCCGAGGCCAGGGAATCGGAAGCCCGGTTACTGGGCAGGGAAATGATTATCGTCTGCCGTGGCAGGCAACGCGCCTGAGCCAAAGCGGTTTTCACCACCGGGCATCCGCCATGAAGAAAGACTGTTCGCACCTTCTGCTGCAGGCCCCCAACTGGCTGGGAGATGTCGTCATGGCCCAGCCGACGATGCGGGCATTCATCGACGCCCTGCAACCCCGCCGTACTTCCGTATGGGGCAGGCCATGGCTGGCCGACCTCCTGCCGTTCCTCAATCTTCCCGGAGCGCAATACACGCTTACCGTCCCGAAGGCGGAAACGACCGTCATGTTCCCCAACAGTTTTCGGGCGGCATGGATGGCGTTGTGTTCCGGCACAAAACGCCGCATCGGCTTTCGTGGCCAGTGGCGACGTTTTTTGCTTACCGATGCGCCAGCGCCGCGCGTCAGTCTGATGACTCAGCATCACCGGGATTATTATCTCGATCTTGCCGAACAGACAGGTATCCCCGTCCGCAGGCGGCAGGTGCAACTTGCCTGCCCGGAAAAGGAGGTCCGGGCCGGGGAGACGCGCCTGCGGAACAGGGGGCTTGATCCCGCCAAAACCATTGCCATCGCTCCAGGCGCACGTTTCGGCGGCGCCAAGCGCTATCCGGCGGACGGCTGGGCGCATGTGCTGGCCGGGCTTACCGCCGGTGGATACCATATTCTGGCGCTTGGCACCAGGGAGGAACGCCCGATCGCCTCGCTGTCCCTTGGCCGGTGTTCCGGAACGGTATGGAACGCGGCCGGGGAAACCGGTCTGCGGGAAGGCCTGGAATTGCTGGCTGCCAGCCGCATGCTGCTCTGCAATGATTCGGGTCTCATGCATGTGGCCGCGGGGCTGGACAAACCGGTTGTCGCCATATTTGGAGCCACTGATCCCGCCCGCACCGCGCCGTCCGGTGCGTGCGTGGAACTGCTGTACCGTCCGGCGGATTGCAGCCCCTGTCTTCAGCGCGAATGCACGGTTGCGGGCCACCCGTGCATGGCCAATATCCTGCCGCAGGATATTCTCGATACCAGTCTTGGCCTCCTGAAGTCATGAAGATACTCATCGTCAAACTTTCCGCTTTCGGGGATATCATCCACGCCCTGCCGGCGCTGGATGACCTGCTGACGCGGACGAAAGTCAGTGCCGTGCACTGGCTGGTGGATGCGCGTTACGCCTTTGTCGCGAACGTGTTTCCTCCGCAAGTGATTGTCCATACCGTCGATCTCAAGCACCCCCGAGGTCTGCGCCATCTTCTGCACCACATCCGCGAGCTGAGGCGACAGCATTTTGATGCCGTTCTCGATCTTCAGGGATTGATTAAATCAGGCCTGATGGCTCGGCTGACCGGCAGCCCGGTATTCGGCATGGACCCCCGTTATGCCCGGGAAAAGGCCAACCGCTGCTTTGTCCGCCCGGTACGCTTTCACGCCGATGAAAGGCACGTTGTCCAGCAATCACGGCGCATCGCCGCGGCGCCGTTCGCAAGACGCCCGGAAGCCTCTCCGCAGCATGCCATGCCCTACAAACCACCCCGGGTGATGCTTACATCCGCCATGCGTGAGGCCGGAGAGAAGGTACTCCGGCAATGGCATCTTGACCCTGGCGGTTTTGTCTGGCTGCACATGGGCGGGGGATGGGCTACCAAGCAACTGCCCGAAGCCACATGGGCCGAGGTAGCACAAGGCTTGATGACGGAAGGCATTACGCCCGTCGCTGGCTGGGGGAATACGCATGAACGCACCGTGGCGCAATCCGTTATGCGCCGCATCGGCGCCGGTATCCTGCCGGACAGGCGGCTGGAGATGCCCACCCTTTGCGGCTTGCTGGCGCAGGCGCGGGCCGTTGTCGGGCCGGACACGGGCGTCATTCATCTGGCCGCGGCTCTGGGCACTCCAGTGATCAGCTTCTGGGGGCCTTCCGCGTCATGGCGATCGGCTCCCCTGGACGGAACAAACCGGCAGGTGGAATCCGGTCCTCCCTGCGGGCCCTGTTTCAAACGTACATGCAACCGCTTTATATGCATGGATATGATCCGCTCGAGCGATATACTTGCGGGCATTCATGCCGGTTTTTCACCATCCTGACATGCGGTTTTCCATTGCCGCCGCACTCGTTCTATGTCTTTACCTTGCGACAGGCTCGCAAGCATGGGCGGATGAACGGGCGGACCTGAATTGCATGCCGTTTGCCGGTGAGTACATGCTTTTTGACGCGGGCTGGGAATTCATTATGGCCGGCATGGCGGACATGCGGGTTGAGGCGGACAAGGGCGGCTATCGCATTACGTCCCACGGCAAAAGCAACCGCCTGCTTGATCTGTTTCACAAGGTTCGCGACCGTACCATTTCCGAAGGCATCTGCCGCAACGGCAAGATGCAAAGCACGTTGTTTGACGTCGTGCAGAACGAAGGACGCTATCACTCAAAAAAGAGGGTTCACTTTTTCTGGCGGAAAGGCATTTCAACCTTCAGCCAGAACGGCAAAACCGACGACTACGATGTGCCGGCGGGCCATCTGAATGCCATTGATGCGTTCTTCGCCGTCAGGAAAATGAAACTGACCCCGGGAATGGTCGTGCATGTTCCGATCTTTGATTCGCGCAAACGCTATATGCTGGAAGTGGCCGTGCTGAAAATCGAACGCCTGATGGCGCCGTGGGGAAAATCGGTGGAGTGCCTGGTGATTGAACCCCGGCTGAAGACCAGGGGTATTTTTTCCAGCAAGGGTAAGGTCAAACTCTGGCTTACCCGTGATACCCGGCATATCCCGCTCAGGATGGTGGCCAAGGTCAAGATCGGCCATGTTGTGGCGCGCCTGCGCAGCTACACCCCGGCAAGCGTGAAATGACGCACCTTCTTCTTCGGCAGGGGTCATGACATGCTGGCAATTCCGGAGAAACCGTCCAATGCCTGAATACGTGGCCGTGATCATATCAACCTACAACGCCCCGGACCTGCTGCGGCTGGTGCTGGCCGGTTATGGCCGCCAGACGGACCGCAATTTCAGAATATATATCGCCGATGACGGATCTGGCCTGGAAACCGCCGCCGTTGTTAACGCATTTCGTGCATCAGCTCCCATCCCCGTAGAACATATCTGGCACGAAGATCACGGTTTCCGCAAGGCGCACATCCACAACCTTGTCCTGCAACGCATCACCGAGCCATATATTCTTTTGACCGACGGGGACTGCATCCCGCTTCCCCGCATGGTTGCAGAACACCGGAGCGGCGCCCACAGGGACTGTTTTGTGAGCGGTAGCCGTATTCTTCTTTCAGAGAGGCGCACACGTATGCTGGCGTCGCGTCCGGACGATCATATCACCCCCACGCTGGCGACGCTGATTCAGTGGCGTCGCCATCATGATATCAACCGCCTGGCGCCCTTTCTGCCGCCTGTTTACTTCTCATCTCCCAACCGGCGGCTGGCCGGCATACGGGGCTGCCATCTTGCCTGCTGGCGGAAAGACATGCTTGCAGTCAACGGATTTGATGAGACATTCGAGGGCTGGGGGCGCGAGGATTCGGATCTGGCGGCAAGGCTTTTGCATGCAGGTATTCGCAGACGAAACCTGCGCGGTCTCCCCGTGCTGCACTTGTGGCATCCGGAAATTCTGCGTCACAGATTTCAGGAAAATGACCGCATACTGCAGCAATGCCTGGCGGAAAAGCGCGTTCGCGCGTTACGTGGTCTGGCCGAGACGGGTGCCCGGTGAACGAGATTTCCGTATTTATTCCCGTTCTCAATGAAGAAGACAGGATCAGGGATGCACTGGAAAGCGTAAAATGGGCCGATGAAATCCTCGTGGCGGACACCGGCTGTACGGACCGCACCATCGAAATTGCCCGGGAATATACGAACCGTATCATTCAGCTTCCCTTCGAGGGGTTCGGACCGCTGCGGAACAGGGTGGTCACCCGGTGCACCCACGACTGGATCATCAGTCTGGATGCGGATGAGCGCTGCACACCGGAACTGAAAACCGAAATTCTTGCCACTGTTCAGGCCGCGGATGCGAAGGATGCCTACTTCATCCCTCGCCGTAACTGGTTCATGGACCGATGGATCAGGCACTGCGGCTGGTATCCGGATTATTGCCAGCCCAAGCTATTTCGCAGGGGTGCGATGACTTACCGGGACGATATGGTGCACGAAGGCTTCGATATCCACGGCAGTGTGGGCTATCTTGCGCATGATATCCTGCATTTTTCCTTCCGTGACCTGTCACAGCTCATCGACAAGATGAACCGTTATTCAACACTGGGCATGCACAAGCTCGAACAAAACGGCAAGCGTGTCGGCATGGCGCCGGCGCTGTTGCATGGCATCGGCGCCTTTTTTCGTATTTATGTGCTGAAACTGGGCTTCCTCGATGGCTGGCCGGGCTTCATCATCGCCGTGGGGAATTTTGAAGGTACATTCTATCGCTACGCCAAACTTGCCGCGAGGCAAAAACACTGGAGGTGATGTGACGGCCAACTGGTATGGAAAACTTGAGGCATGGTTTGCCAGCCACCGGATTGTGGCGACAGCCCCGATCGCCGTAATGCTTCTGCTCATAGCCGATCCCGGGCCGGGGCTGCTCTGGCTGGGGGGGATACTGGTCTTCCTCGGCGAGGCGGGACGCATGTGGGCCAGCGGGCATATCGACAAAAACCGTAAACTGGCCACGGCAGGACCCTATGCGCATACACGAAACCCGTTGTATGTGGCCAACCTGCTGCTGCTCAGCGGGTTTTGCGTCATGTCGGGCAATCCGTGGGTGACGCTTCTCGCCCTGGCCTCCTTTGCCATGATTTACCGGCCCGTGATCCGGGAGGAAACCATTCATATGGACAGGCTGTTCGGTGATGATTATCACAAGTGGGCTGCCGAAGTGCCTTTGTTTTTTCCACGCCTGACCCCCTTTTCCGAAGCGGCCGGTTCCTTTTCCTGGCAACTGGTTTTCAAACACAGGGAGCACAGGAATGCCGCTGCTTTCCTGTTCGGTATCGCCGTCTTCTATGCCCTCTATCTGTGGAGGTCCTGACATCCGCGCCCTGGTTGTCGTATGCCGGTTTCTGGGCGACGTGCTGCTGGCCACGCCGCTGGCACAGTCACTTAAGCAGGCCGGCTATGCTGTGGACTGGCTGGTTGCGCCTGGAACAGAAGTCATGCTGGAAGGTCAGCCGTTCACAGATATCGTTTATACGGCCGATTCGGCCGATTCATGGCTCGCTCAGTTTCAACTCGGCAGGCGGCTGTTGCGGAAATATGACAAGGCCTTTGTGTTAACGGCGTCTGATCGTCCAATGGTGTTCGCCCTGGCTGCATCAAGACGAGTCTATGCCCTGGTTCCGCCCACCCACTGGCAATATGCCTGGAAACGATATCTGGCCCACCACTGGCTGCCCTACGGAGGTACGATGCATATGGCCAGCCAGGCCATTGCCCTTGCCGGGATTGCCGGTCTGCCGGTATGTCATCATGTCCGAATCAACTGGTCGGCGGAGGATCAGATGGCTGTTAATGCCTGCCTGCCATGGAAGCCGTCAACACCCTATGTGCATATTCACCCCTTCGCCCGCTGGTCCTACAAACTGTGGAACACGGAGGGGTGGCGCTATCTAATCAGGCACCTGCTGGAAGAAGGTATAAAAGTAGCCCTGACCGGCGCTCCCGCGGAGGCGGAGATGGCGCGCAAGCTGGCTGAAAGGCATGCCGCGCATGAAGTCTGCGTGCTTGCCGGAAAACTCAACTGGCGGCAACTGGCCTGCCTCTCCACCCACGCCCGCGCCTATGTGGGGCTGGACACGGCAAACACGCATCTGGCCGCCGGCACCGGCACGCCGGTTATTGCACTTTTTGGACCAACCGATCCCCGCATCTGGGGGCCGTGGCCCAACGGCTTCGAGGGAGAGACACCGTGGCAGGCCGGATCGAAAAACGGTATCCAGCGACGGGTCAACATCTCACTGTTGCAAGGCCGGAAAGACTGCGTTCCCTGTCAGCTTGAGGGGTGTGACCGGCATCAAAACAGCGCCAGCGCCTGCCTGCGGGAGATGCAGCCGGCATGGGTATGGCAGGAAATACGTTATCGGCTTAAGTGCGGCCCAGTCGATGGGCAAACCAGTGCATCAAACGCTGACGCATGAAATAAAAGAATTCCCCTCCCCGCACAAGCCACATCGGCAGCCTTCCCTGCTCTGCTCTGCTCCATAACAGAATACCCAGGACAAAAAACACCCCTTGACCCACCCACATCATCCATGCGGACATGGACCCGGAATCGGCCTGCCGGTGCAACACAAGCTCCACGTTATAGAGCAGAATCAGGAACCCGATTCCGAGAATATACGAACCTGCCCGGCCTGATCGCTTGGGCGATAATGACAAAGGCAGGGAAAACAGACACAAAACCAGAACGGTTGTCGGTAAAATCAGCCGCCAGTTCCACTCGGCTTTCGCACTGGCATCTGGATGCTGACGCAGCTTGTGCCACAATTCGGCCAACGTCATCAGAACAACATTATCGGAAGAGCGCGCAAGTTTCACCGCGCCCATATGTCCAAGGGGAAATTCGATATTGTAATCCTTGAAGGCAAGGATACGCTGATTCTCGCCCATTCCCTCAAGCCGGCTGCCATTGTGCATATGCAGGCGCACACCTCCCGTCGCCGGTGCCAGTTCCGCCGTTTCGGCAAGGTAAAAAACGGGCCCGCCTGGGCGCCCGTCCTCAACCATGACGCCGTGATAACGCCCCTGATCATCCTTTCCGTCCACGTAAAAGGTGATCTGGCCCATGTCATTTGAAAAACGCCGGGGCGTGAAATCCGGAGCCCCCCTGATACTGTACACCTGCCGCAATACATTGTTGAAAGCCAGTTGGCCCTTTGGCAGCAGATACATGGATGTCAGCGCCAGGCCCAGATACAGCAGTCCCGCTACGATAAACAGCTGGCGGAAAATACGCAGATAGGACAGCCCGGCTGCCCGCATTGCATCCATTTCACTGCCCTGCTGGAGGCCTGAAATCACATGTTGCATGGCAAGAAAAAAGGCGATCGGTACGGTGAGAAGGGAGAAATAGGGCAGCACATCCAACAGAAGCTGACCCAGCAGTCCCCAGGGCGCACCGCTATCCGTCACCAGGGCCAGCAGTTTCAGCGCCCGGCCCAGTAGCAGAACACCGGTTGCAAGGACAAGGCCACCGATGAACGGCACCAGCCACAGGCGGAAGATATAGCGGTCCAGGACCATACCCCAAGACTACTCTATTACAAAGCTATCTTCATATAGCTACCGTTGCATATGATGCAGCCTGTTGCAGGCCGATGGTGAAGCGCCGCGGTATGGGTTAAAATTATTAACATGCTTCTTTCACCCATGCCGAGCCGGCCCCGGAGATCACAGGCATGAATCCGGCACCATCCAGCACGATTGCCATCAGCTTTCTGACCTATGCCTTCCTGATTTTTGCCCTGGGCGCCTATACCGCCCGTTTCGCCAAACATTCCAGCAGCGACTTTTTTCTGGCCGGACGCGGCCTTGGGGCATGGGTGGCGGCGCTTTCCGCCTCGGCCTCGGCGGAAAGCGGCTGGGTTACGCTCGGCCTTGTCGGCATGGCCTTCCATACAGGGATTTCCGCCTTCTGGGTGTTGCCCGGCACGGTTGCCGCGCTGCTTTTCAACTGGCTGCTGCTGGGCAGGCGGCTGCGCGCCTTTGCCGCTGAAACGGGTGCCATTACCCTCCCCGACATCCTTGCAGCGACGCATGGCGAAAGGCATGCCCGGCTGATTCGCTGGATTGCCGTCATCATCATACTGGCCATGCTGACCACCTATACCGCAGCCCAGTTTACCGCCGCGGCAAAAACATTTGAGGTGACGTTTGGCTGGTCATACCTTGCCGGCGTGGCGGCCGGGGCCGGTATCGTTCTCATCTATACGACACTCGGAGGCTTTCGCGCCGTCGCCTGGACAGATGTGGCGCAGGCCGCCCTGATGATTGCAGCCGTGACCATCCTGCCTCTGGCGCTCGTATATCAGATCGGCGGCTGGGAAGCCATGTGGTCACGGCTGGCGGCGCAGGACAGCGTCCTGACCGATCCGGTTGCGGCCAAAAGCGGCCTGGCGCTGTTCGGTTTTTTCGCCCTGTGGTTCGGCATTCCGTTCGGCTATCCCGGCCAGCCGCACATCCTGGTGCGCTTCATGGCATGCAGGGACGACAAAACAATCCGGCGGGGCGCCATCATTTCCAATATCTGGGTGTTCGTGCTGTTTGCCGGCGCCGTCCTGCTGGGCGTGGCGGCGCGTGCCTGGTACGGTGACCTTGCCGATGCTGAAAAAGCATTGCCCATAGCGGCAGTAGACCTGTTGCCGGGCTGGCTGGCCGGCATGATGATCGCCGCCGTGATGTCGGCGGTCAGTTCCACCGCCGACTCACAACTGCTGGTGTGCGCTTCCTGTATCAGCCACGATCTGTTGCAGCACACTTTCGGCCGGAAAGTCAGGCAAAAAACCGTGCTGATCCTGCATCGAGCCGCCGTCCTGTTCATCGGAGCCATTGCCATCCTGATCGCCGCCACGCAAAGCCGTGTCATATTCCATTTTGTGCTGTATGCATGGGCGGGCCTCGGAGCCGCTTTCGGCCCTGCCCTGATCCTGAGCCTGATGTGGAAGCGGACCACGGCCGGCGGCATCATCGCCGGCATGCTTGCGGGATTTATCAGCGCCATCGCCTGGGCCGAAATTCCGGCGCTTAAATCCCTGTGCTACGAAATGCTGCCCGCCTTTACCATTGCTTTTCTCACGGTAGTGGCGGTGAGTCTGGTCACTCAACACAAACCGTCGTAGGCTCCTAGCCCGTATATTGCATGAAGGATTCGGAATTCAGGCTTGAGCAGGCCTGGCGGGCTGGTTGATCGGGCGACAAAGCATAGCCGTAGCTATGGTTTGAGGCCGAGCGGCCAGGATGCCAGACCTGATCGGGCCTGAAACCGGATAGGACAAAGTGTAACCACGGATAAAGTGGTTTGGTTCTGTGTAGGCCATTGATATAATGTAATATCATGTCCATCAGATGTCCGCCTTTGTGCAATATACGGGCTAGAGAGCCTCGTATATCGCTGAAACGCCCTCCGGCTGACAAACCGGCAGCACGTCACATCCGGCAGCCAGCGCCGCTGTTGCAGCATGTGCCACATCAGCGCCCACGCCCTTCATGCACAAATCATCGCTCCAGATATGACCCGTAAAACCAAAGCGGGTCCGCAACATATCCGTGAGCCAGACGCGGGACAGCGTCGCCACCTGCCGGGCGACCTGCGTGTAGATTACATGCGCCGTCATGATGTGGTTCAGACCCTGTTCCGCCAGCGCAGAAAACGGTTGTGCCTCGGCCAGCAGCGTTTCCAGCGGTGCATCCACCTCCGGCACGGCAACATGGGAATCGGCATTGGCGCGGCCATGGCCGGGGAAATGTTTGCCGACGGCCTCAATGCCCGCTTCTGAAAGTCCCCGCATACAGGCTACGCCAAGCCCGCTGACAAGGTCGGGATCGCTGGCATAGGCCCGGTCACCGATAATGCCATGCCCTTCCGGATGGAATATATCCAGTACCGGTGCACAGTTGTGCGTGAACCCCAGCTTTTTGAGCGCATGTCCGACAGACAGACTGTCCGCATGGACCGCCCGTCCCGCCGCTTCAAGGTCCTGCTGCGCCAGCCGGCCGTATTCGGCGGCGGCATGGCGGCACGAGAATGGCGGCCAGGGAATGCGGTTCACACGTCCGCCCTCCTCGTCAATCGCCGCCCATGTTGCCTCCCCCGCACAGTCGCGCACATGATCCAGCAACGCCCTGACCTGTTCGGGGCCCTCAACATTCCGTCCAAAAAGGATCACGCCCAGTGGTGGCGCTTTTTCAAGCCGGCGGCGCTCTTCATCCGTCAGCTGCGTCCCGCGCAAGCCGATCATAAGCCGGCGATGAATCTCATCCATCCTGCTTTCCGGCCGAGTACATCCGCACATCCAGATGATCGCGCAGGACATCGCCGAACAGGTTCACGGCCATCACGAGTAAAAACAGCGTCGCACCCGGCCAGATCACCAGCGCGGGTGAAACCAGCATCAGGCGCGTACCTTCGCGTATCATCGTCCCCAGCGATGCATCCGGCGGCTGAACGCCTACGCCGAGAAAGGACAGCCCCGCCTCACCGATCATGACGGCCGCCAGGCCAAAGCTGGCCTCGACCAGAAGCGGCGCCGCGATATTCGGCAGCAGGTGCCGCCAGCCGATATACGCGATGCCTGAACCGCTGCCGATGGCGGCTTCAACGAACGGCACGGCCTTAAGCGACAGCACCTGGGCCCGGGAAAGCCGGGCGAAGCCAACCCAGCCCACCGCCGTCAATGCAATAATCAGCTTGTCGACGCCGGGACCGAGCATGGCCGCCAGTGCAATGGCCAACAGAATGCCGGGGAATGACAGTACGATATCGGCCAGTCGCATCAGTACGGCATCCAGCCAGCCGCCAAACCAGCCGGAAACGGTTCCAATCGTGATCCCCGCCATGGCGCCCAGCAGTACCACGGAAATACCGACGAGAAAGGACAGACGCAGGCCTTCGGCCAACCGCGCCAGCACGTCACGGCCCAGCGCATCACAGCCGAGTGGATGCATGGCGCTGATGCCGGTCAGTACGGCGTCAAGATTTACCCGATGCCCGTCCGTGCCATACATCCACGCGGCCAGCAGGGCGGCAAACGGAACAAGCAGACAGACAAGCGCCAGACGAAGCGCGGGCCTCTTCAGCAGAACGCTCATGTGCGCCTCTGACGGGGATCAAGCCACATGCCCAGCAGGTCCGCCGCCAGGTTTGCCAACACATAGAAGGTGGCGATAAGCAACACGCAGCCCTGCACCAGAGGATAATCACGCCGCTGAATGGACTCGATGGTCAACAAGCCCAGACCCGGCCAGTCGAACACGGTTTCCGTAATTACCGCACCGCCCAGCACCGCACCCATCTGAAGCGCAAACATCGTGACAACGGGTACGGCGGCCATCCGCGCCGCATGCCGCCACCACAGCGTTCGCTCGGCAATACCCATGGCGCGGCCGGTGCGAATCGCATCCGTACTCATCGCTTCCAGCCAGCTGGAACGCGCCATGCGCGAAAGAACGGCGGCCAGGGCCGTCCCCAGCGTAATGGCCGGCAGTACGATGCTGCCGGGCTGTTCCATGCCGGAAACAGGCAGCCAGCCGAGGCCGACGGCAAATGCCAGCATCAGCATGGGCCCGAGCCAGAAATTCGGAATGGAGACGCCAAACAGGGAAAAAGCCATGGCAAACATATCCTGAGCCCGACCCGCATGGCGCGCGGCCCAGAAACCCAGGGGCGGGGCAAGGATCATTGCAAGCGCAAGACTGCACGCAGCCAGCTGCGCCGTAACCGGCAGCCGCTCAAGAATCAGCGACAGAACGGGGCGCTGGTCCAGCAGGCTTCTGCCCCAGTCGCCCGTTAAAATTCCAGCGAGGAAATGAACGTATTGCGTCATGACAGGCTCATCCAGATGCAGGGCATGGCGCAGCCCGGCGCGGTCCGCCGGCAACGCCATCTCACCCAGCAATGCATCCACGGGATCACCCGGCACCAGATGCAGCAGCAGAAATACCAGGGTGGCCACACCCAGCAGGGTGGGAACGGCCTGTATCATGCGGATAAGCGTCATGCGGAACAACATGGGGTCAGCCTAACAGGGGGGCGGGAGAAGATGAAACTGCCCTTGCCATGTCGTGCCCGCCCTAGCAGCCTCCCGGCCCATGCAGTCGCATTTTGATCCTGAAGAAATACGGAAATTCGAGGCTCTGGCGGAAGAATGGTGGAACCCCGCCGGGCGTTTTCAGCCGCTGCATCGTATCAACCCCCTTCGTCTTGAGTACATCACCGGAAAAATACCGCTAAGCGGCGCCAAAATTCTGGATGTTGGCTGCGGCGGCGGCCTGCTGGCCGAGGGACTGGCGGCCCGCGGCGCAAGGGTGACCGGCATTGACCGTTCAGAAAAAGCACTTGCCGTGGCGCGTATCCATGCGGACAAAACGGGCGCTGACGCCCACTATCAGGACGGTGACGCCCAGACATGGGCATCCGCGCACGCCGGAGAATATGATGCGGTCGCCTGTATGGAAGTGCTTGAACACGTGCCGGACGTGCCGGGCACTGTCATGGCGTGCGCCCGGCTTTTAAAGCCCCGCGGCATATTGTTTTTCGCCACCCTGAATCGCAGTCCGCAGGCCTGGATCAGGGCCATTCTCGCTGCTGAATACCTGCTTGGCTGGCTGCCGAAAGGTACGCACCGGTACCATCAGTTCATCCGCCCTTCTGAAATGCACGCCGCCTGCCGGAAAGCCGGGCTTGACGTATACGACCTGCGCGGCATGACCTACCGGATACTGGCGGACTGCTTTGTGCTGTCGGATGATCTGTCCGTGAATTACCTTGGCATGGCCCGTAAGCCCTGACCCGCTTCAATGCGTCTTGTTTCAGCGGCACGGATTCTGCCGGCATTAATAATCGGAACGTTATCCGCTTCCGCCCTTGCCGGTCAGGTGGATATTACCGCCGACAAAATCGTGCGCGATGCCGAAGGCGTGGCAACCGCCAGGGGCAAGGTAAAAGTCAAACGCGAGAATGAAACCCTGGCAGCCGATACGGTGCGCTATGATGCCGCACACCACCGGCTTGCAGCGAAGGGACATGTACATATCCGTTCGCCAAGAGCGATCATTGACGCAGAATCCGCTGAAGTTGATACAGTGTCCAAGCGGGGGGTGATGCACGCCGCAACGGTAACCCTGCCCGGCGGCGAACGGCTGTCGGCCGGAAAAATGGAACGTCTGGACCTGTCAACCTACAAGGCGCTGGAACCCAGATTTACCACCTGCCCCGTGGATGATCAGGCCTGGTCCATCTGCGCCTCCGAGGCAACGCTTGATCAGAAGGAAGGCGTCTTTACGGCCTGGAACGCCCGTTTTGAACTGGCTGGCATCCCGCTTCTGTACACACCCTACTGGCGGCATTCCACCCGCCGCGCCTCGGGCTTCCTTATGCCCTTCGTGGCATCCGGCAAGCGCCGGGGCACGGAACTGGCCTTGCCCTATTATCTTGCCCCCTCGCCGGACTGGGATGCCACGTTCACACCGCACTGGATGAGCGCACGAGGCTTTCGCCCCGAGCTTGAAGTGCGGCATGCTTCCGCCATTGGCAGGGAACGCATACGGTTTGAAGGTCTGTACGATAAAGTGCTGGGCCGTACCCGCGGCAGGTTGCGCGGGGAAACATCCTGGCATCTGCCTTATGGTGTGAATTTCTCCATTAATGCCGATCATGTGAGCGAGAAGGATTACCTGGCCGACTTTTCCAGCGACGCATCGGAGGCCGCCACCCGTTTTCTGCAAAGTGGGGGCATGTTGTCAGCCCAGAACAGCTACGGAAGCTGGCGCCTGTGGGCGTTGCACCAGCGGGATCTCACCACAACCGACAATGAGAACACGCTGCAAACCCTGCCGGGATTTACCAGCAGTCTGGCGCTGCCTGTCCTCGATCGGCTCGCCGTTCTTCATTTCGATCAGGAAACCACGCGTTTTGACCGCCGCCGGGGCGTGGACGGCTGGCGCATGGACCTGCATCCCTACGTACAAATACCGTGGGAAATGGCGGGCGGGGGTCTTTCCGTCACGTTCAGCGGGGGACTGCGTCATGCCCGCTACTGGCTGGCCGATACCACGCTTGCCCGCCGCCCGAAAAGGACCAGCGGTGAATTCTCCATGGAAACGCGCGCTGTTTTCGAGCGCATCAGCGAATCGGGAATGTGGCGCCATACCATTGAGCCCGTTGTGCGCTATGACCTGGTCAATGTAAGCGACCAGACCGGCCTGCCGAATTTTGATTCCGGCTTCGGCAAGCTGACCCTGAGCAACCTGCTCACCAGCAACCGATTCTCGGGCACGGACCGGGTCGAAAGTGTCAATCGCATCAGCCTGCTTCTGGCAAGCCGTCTGCAAACCAGGAGCGACTGGAATACTCCGGCCCGAACCGTACTCAGCGTTCAGGTAGGTATGGCCTACAATATCCGCAAACTCAACAGCGACCAAACCCTGCAAGCCACTCCATTGCGCCCTTTTTCCAATCTTCTGGGAGAAATCAGGATCAACCCGACCGCATCCCTGAGCCTTGGCGCAAACGGAGAATACGACCCCGGCGCCCGTTTCCTTGATACCGCTACCGGGACACTTGACTGGCTGCCTGCCTCGGGACATATACTGCATGCCACCTACGCCTTTACGGACGCCCGTTTTGGCCCCAGGGCCCAGAACCTGGGGCTTTCGGGCAAACTGCGGGTCGGACCGCGCTGGCGCATGCTCGGCTCATGGAATTACGACATGCAGCTCAAATTCAGCCAGCAGGCAAGTCTGGGCCTCGAATACAGGCATCCGTGCTGGAACATCTCGGTGGAAGCCTTCCGCATCAACCGTCCGTCGGGCACATCCACCGCCTCCAACTTCGGCGCGAAATTCTTGCTAGGACTGAAGGGGCTGGGTAGTTTCGGACAATGCACCGGTCACTGATATTTCCGGCCTGCATGATCCCTGGATCATGCAGCTATCACGGGCCGGCCTGTTTTCCGGAGGCTTGAACATGATCACATACGGCATCCCGCGGCGCCTTGTCATGCTGGGCGGCCTGTTGCTATTGAATCCCGTGGCGGCACAAGCCGAAGTCATGGACAGCATTGCCGCCATCGTCAACAACGAGGCCATCACGTGCTACCAGATCAGGCAGGATGCCGGAGAGCTGGCCAAACGACTCAAACAGGCGGGCATGAAACGGCTTCCGGATTCCAGGCAACTTCTGCAGCGCGTGCTTGATTCCAAAATCACAAAGGCCCTGCAGTTACAGGAGGCGAGGCGGCAGGATATCAAGGTTGCGAAAGAAGAGGTCAACAAGGCCATCGCCAGCGTGGAGGCGAAGAACAATATCCCCGCGGGCCAGTTACTGGACATACTCAAGGTCCGGGGCATCAAACCCGAACGATACAGAAAGACGCTTCGGGAGCGGCTGTTGATCAGCAAACTAACCAATACTGAGGTGCGAGACCGCCTGCAGACCAGCGAGGAAGCCCTGCACGAGTATTACCGCAAGTATTTTGAACATCCAAAACCGCTGCGGGAAATTCGGCTGGCTGAAATTTTTCTTGCACTTCCCGCCGATCCTTCGCCGAAACAGGTGGACAGGGCGCACAGGCGAATCGAGACATTACGCCGGCGTATACTGACTGGAGAAAACTTTGGCCGCATGGCCACTCTTCATTCGGATGCGCCGGATGCGGGGCAAGGCGGACAAATGGGCTGGTTTCTCCCCGGTTCACTGCCACCCAGATTTGCTCCGGTTTTTGCGCTCGCCAAGGGAGGGTTAAGCCGGGCCATACGATCGCCGGCGGGCTTTTATCTGTTCACAGTCATCAATGAACGATGGCGCCAGCCAAAACAGCGTGCAGCGGCCTATGACGAAGTGCATGCCAGGCATATCCTGCTCAAGCTGTCCGATGCCATGACGGACGAAGAAAAGGCCAGGATAAGAACCGAAGCGGAACAGATTGCGGTGGAGATGAAAGACAAATCCGATGAAGAGTTCGCAACCCGCGCCAGGGAAGTCTCGCAGGGACCAAGTGCATCCAAGGGCGGCGATCTGGGCTGGTTCAAACGCGGTATGATGGTGCCCGCATTCGACAAGGCCGCCTTTTCCCTGAAAGCGGGAGAAACCAGCGGCGCGATCCGGTCTCCATTCGGGCTGCATATCATCCGCGTGGTTGAGCGTAGACATGTGGACCCTGATTCGTTCGAGGCTCATCGCGATCAGATCCAGCGCATTCTTCTCAATATTGAAATGCAGGATCAGTTGCCACGCTGGCTGGCCGGGCTCAGGGCCAAATCGATTATTGAACGGAGGTCATGCCCGTAACCCGCAATCTCATGAAGAATACGGGCGTGTGCAATACTCCCATTCTTGTAACGCTGGGCGAGCCGGCCGGTATTGGGCCGGATTGCGTCCTGCTTGCCTGGCAAGCCGAACCGGAGACGTTTGCCGGCGTCTGCGTTTGCGCCCCCGCCGCCTGGTTGCAAAACCGGGCTGTTGCGCTGGGCATATCCGTTCCCATCCGGGAGATCAGTTCGCCCGAGCCTTCTTCCCGGGCGTTGAACTGCTGGAATCCCGGTGTGGAGGATACCGTAGCTATCAAGGCTGGCCGGCCGCAAACGGCAACCGCCCCGGCCGTAGTCCGCTGTATCGAGGCGGCGGCAAGAGCGTGCATGCAGGGATACGCAAGCGCCATGACGACCGGCCCCATTGAAAAATCCTTACTGCGGAATGCAGGCTTCACCTTTCCGGGTCACACCGAATTTCTTGCGCATATGGCGGGTGTTGAAAAAGTGGTCATGATGCTGGCAAGCAGCAAGTTGCGCGTGGCCCTGCTCACCACCCACATGCCGCTCAGGGACGTCCCGGCCTCACTGAATGTGAAGGATACCGTGAATTCCATACGCATCACGCATCGGGACTTGCAGCGACGTTTTGGCATTCAACATCCGAGACTGGCGCTTTGCGGCCTGAATCCGCACGCGGGTGAATCCGGCCATTTCGGCCGGGAGGAACTGGACGTGCTTGGGCCCGCGGCGGAGAAGGCCGGGCGTGAAGGAATCCATATTACCGGTCCGCTGCCCGCCGATACGCTGTTTACCGCCGGCAGACGTGATGCATTCGATGCCATCATCTGCTGCTATCATGATCAGGGGCTGATCCCGCTCAAGGCGCTCAGCTTCGGAGATGCAGTCAATATTACCCTGGGTTTACCCTTCATCCGCACCAGTGTTGATCACGGTACGGCACTGGATCGTGCAGGCGGCGGAAAAGTGCTCTATAGTAGCCTCGTCAGCGCTCTGCAACTGGCCAGGACCATGCATCAGGAGGGTGCCGGATGCTCGCAAGTGAACTGAAAGGGCAATTGTTGCTTGCCACGCCAACGCTTACGGATCCGCATTTCGCGGACAGCGTCATCCTGCTGTGCCACCATGATGATGAGGGAAGTATGGGCTTGCTTATCAACCGCCCGCAACGCATCACAGTCGGTGCCGTGCTGAATGATATGAATCTGAAAAGCGCAAAAGGGATGGATCAGCCCACCTTCGAAGGCGGCCCCGTGGAGCCCTTCCGCGGATTTGTTTTGCATGATGGCTGGCATATCTACGACTCCACCCTGTGTATTACCCCGGAAATCCATCTGACGACCTCACGCGATGTGCTGGAAGAGATCGCGCTGGGTGAGGGTCCTGAGCACTTCATGCTCATGCTGGGCTATGCCGGCTGGGGTGGCGGTCAGCTTGAAACCGAAATCAATCACAATGACTGGCTGATCGTACCATCCAGCAATTACCTCGTTTTTCACACCCCGATCGAGCAGCGCTGGATGATGGGGGCGCAAGCCATGGGAATCAGCAAGGCGCAGCTTTCCGATCAGATCGGCCATGCATGAACCCCGGACATGGTTACGATTGTGAAAGGTAGCCATGCCATGAACGTGCTGATCGCCTACCACTCGGATTACGGCAACACGGAGAAGATGGCCAGGGCGATTGCCGCCGGTATCAGGGCATCAGCCCCGGTTGCCGATGTTCATTTGCTCAGGGCTGCCGAAACATCGCCGGATGATCTGGTTTTGGCTGATGTCATCCTGTTCGGCACACCCGTCCACATGGGCAATATGGCCTGGCAGATGAAACAGCTCGTCGACAACTGCTCCGGACTGTGGATGGAAAATGCCCTGGAAGGCAAGGTTGGCGGCATGTTCGCAACCGGCGGGGGATTCGGCAATGCAGGCGGTGGCGTGGAACTCACGCTCGCAGGCCTCTGTTCCAACTTTCTTGAACACGGCATGATCGTTGTGGGATTCCCCAAAACGGCCATGGGTTATGCTGACGGTGGCCTACAATGGGGAGCTTGTGCGCGGACCGGCAATCATGACGGCCTGCCGTCAGGTATTACCGAGGCGCAGCTCATCGCAGCCCGCTCCTATGGTGCGCATGTGGTTGATGTAGCGGGAAGACTATTGGCTGATTCGTGATAAAACCGTAAAAGAAAGCGCGAGTGAGATACTCCGTCAGGACAGGTGGTTGAGGAAATCGAGCGCGGGCCTGCCATCCTGACAAATCACACGACTCCATGATGTGTAGGGCACAATCAACCGGCGAACGGAGGAAAGCGGCGCACCCAGTACATGCGCCAGTATGATGCGCAGGCTGCCGGAATGAGCCACCGCCAGTACATGCCGGCCTTCATTTTCATGTATAATCGACTCCCAGCCGGCAACAACACGCCGAGCAAAGTGCTCAAGGTTTTCAGCGCCGGGAATTTGCATGCCCACCGGATTCTCCCGCCAGCGGGACAGCAGACCGGGAAATTCCCGCTCGATCTCCTCCTTGTTCAGGCCTTCCCATGCCCCGTAATGCATTTCACGGATTCGCGGCTCAATCCGGCAGGGAACACCCGTAATTTCAGCCCAGTCGTGCGCCGGACCGACGCAGCGGTGAAGCGGTGACGTCACAATCACTTCAACCTTGCCGCGCAACCGGCGCCAGACCGCATCCATCCGCTCCCGCCCGGCCCTGGTCAGGCCGGCCTCGATATTGCCACGATAGCGCACGCCGCCTTCCAGTTCGCCATGGCGCAACAGATCAACAACAGTGATGCTCATACGCTCGCCTCCGGGGGTTTTTCACCAGGGGCAAATACGCTAACGTGTGCTGGAAACAAAAAAAGGAGTCCATGTCCATGCCCGACTTGAAATCTCCCGGGGGTCAAACCGCCCTGGAACACGTGCGCGCCCTGCTTGAGTATATTGGTGATGATCCCAAACGTGAAGGGCTCCGGGAGACCCCCAAACGTGTGCTGGCTGCCTTTGATGAATATTTCTCGGGATACCGTGAAAATCCGCGCGAGCATCTGGAAAAAACCTTTGAAGAGGTTGAAGGCTATGATGAAATGGTGTTGGTATCCGATATTGATGTGCACAGCCACTGCGAGCACCACCTCGCCCCGTTCGTCGGCAAGGCGCATGTGGCCTACATCCCCGATGGCCGCATCATCGGTCTGTCCAAACTGGCGCGGATTGTCGACGTCTACGCCAAACGTCTTCAGGTACAGGAAAAGCTGACCATGCAGGTTGCCAATGTGATCGAGGAAGTGCTGAAACCCGCCGGCGTGGCCGTGATCATCCAGTGCCGGCATTTCTGCATGTGTCATCGCGGGGTGAAAAAGCCGAATGCATGGACCACGACATCCAAACTGACCGGCGCCTTTCTTAACAATCCATCATCCCGGCTGGAGCTGTTTGATCTGATCGGCATGCGTAAGGACTGATTCATGCCTGCATGTGGACCGGTCGGGGTGTTGCTGACCAATCTGGGCACGCCGGATGCACCGACACGCCCGGCCCTGCGCCGTTATCTTGGAGAGTTTCTTGATGATCCACGGGTGGTGGACCTGCCCCGCCCCCTGTGGTGGCCGATTTTGCACGGCGTCATCCTGAATATCCGCCCGTCCCGGTCGGCGCGACTGTATCGAAAGGTATGGACTGATCATGGCTCTCCGTTGCTGGCGACCGGGCTGCAGCAGAGGCAGGCTCTGGAATCGCTGCTGCGCAGGCGCCACGGAGAACAGGTCAGCGTTGCGCTGGCCATGCGATACGGCAATCCGTCCATTGGCCGGGGTCTGCAACAATTGCACGAGGCGAACTGTCGGCATGTGCTCGTTCTCCCGCTTTATCCGCAATACTCCTCCACGACCACCGCCTCCACCCTTGATGCACTGGCGAAGGCATTGAAGTCTTCGCGCGATATGCCGGAAATCCGCTTTGTGCGCGATTATCACGATGACCCGGCATATATCCGGGCTCTTGCCGCCAGCATCCGCGAGGCCTGGGAAAAGGACGGCGAGCCGGACAGGCTGTTGATTTCCTTCCACGGCATCCCGGTGCGCTACTGGAAAACGGGTGATCCCTATCCGGATCAGTGCCGACGAACGGCCACCCTGCTGGCCGGGGAACTCGGTCTGGCTGAAGCACGCTGGCAATTATGTTTCCAGTCCCGCTTCGGGCGCGAGGAATGGGTCCGGCCCTACACGGACCAGACGTTGATTCAGCTTGCCGGTAACGGCGTCCGGCATGTGGATGTGATATGTCCCGGCTTTGCCGGCGACTGCCTGGAAACGCTGGAGGAAATCGCCATGCAGAACCGGAATATTTTTCTGCAATCAGGCGGAGAAAAATTCCGCTACATCCCGGCGCTTAATATACGGGAAGACCATATAACGGCCCTGGCTGACGTGACGGATCGGCACTGCTGCGGCTGGCTTGAAAATCGGCGATAACATCCTGGCCCGGTAAAACCGAAACCGGGAGCCTCTTGATTCTTCCGGCGACCCGGAAAAACCCGGCAGTGCCCGCATTACACAGGCGCCTGCATGCATACCTGAAAAGGCGCCACCCGGACCGGACGAATCCGCAACGCGCGGGACAATCGCTGCCGCTGCTTCCTTCCGGACCTGACGGGGTTCACGAGGCCTCGCCGTACGGGACCCGGCCCGGGTGACACTGGGTTTCCGCGCGCCATGCCAAACGGCGGAAAATCTCTACTCAGTCGTCAGTTTACTGCCTACTGATGACTGACGACTGTGTTTTCTGGCGGAGAGAGAGGGATTATTCGGGCGTACCGCCCTCACCCCTGCGGGGCCGTCCTCGCTTCGCTCCGGCGTTCAAACCGGCTGCGCCGGCTTGTCGAACCCGGCGAGGCTTCTCACCCTCTCTCTACCCAGTCGTCAGTTTACTGCCTGCTGCCTACTGATGACTGACGACTGTGTTTTCTGGCGGAGAGAGAGGGATTCGAACCCTCGGTGCCCTTTTGGGGCACACACGCTTTCCAGGCGTGCACCTTCAACCACTCGGTCATCTCTCCATTTCACGCCCTGTGCGGGCGGAGCATGGTACGGCCCTTGTGAAAGGCAGGCAAGCCGGAAAAGCAGTGGCTAAATCCGGATACAAAGGACGGCATTGCTATTTTTTCAACCTGTCCCGTTCCGCCTCAAGGCGGAATAATCGTGCGTCGGCCCGGCGTAATCTGCGACTGAGCTCACGACTTATGTTCATGTAAATCAGGGCAAATTGTTCGGTATTTTTCTGATACAGTTGCATCAGCGTTGCATTGGATAATTCAATGGCAATGCAGTCTTCCACGGCCTGAACCGAGGCAGTGCGGCGACCAAGGTCGATCAATGCCATTTCCCCGAAGCAATCGCCCTGGCTGAAATACTTGATGGGATGCATGCGGCCGTTCCACTTGCGTAAAACTGCAACCTTCCCGCGTTCGAGCACAAACATGGAAGCGCCCCGTTCCCCCTCGCGAAAGAAGAATTCATTTTGTTTCATGGAAACAAGGGTTGCCTGTTCAAGCAGAAAATTCAGCACATCTTCACCAATTCCCCCAAAAATAGGCATGGACTGCAGCAGTTTCAGGTGTATCTCACGCATGGAACATCCTGAACCGCTGCTTGCCGGTAACGGTGACGTTGGTAATATGCGTCATTTCCAAACCATGAAGCTATCATCAGACATCATCAACCATTAAGGACCTTGGTTTGCCACTTTATCCGTATTTGATCCTTGCATATAAATAATGGCGGGTAGAAAATGACTTATGAAAAACTGGCGACCCATAAAAATACAACCATGGAACGGCTATGTACATCATCAATGATTCAATGCTCACTCTGATCCTGCGTTTTGCCGGCCGCAAACAGGAAATCGCTTTTTCCAACCAGGAATTTATTCAAAAACAAGTGAAGGCCATACAGGCGTATGTGGACAGGTATCCTCCGGAAGAAAGAAAAATGCGTTCAATTGAATGGATTGCGACGCGTGCGCGTCAATACCGGAAAACATGGGAAAAGGAGAACATAGCCCGGGAAATTTCCGGACATCGATGCCCGGATTGCCCCTTATCCGATCCCGGCACTGTTGAACATTGCCAGATTCATGACCAGTGGATGGCGCTTCTTCACCAGTATATGGCGAATGAAATGAATTCGCGAAAATATATTGAAAGCTCGCTGGAACTCCTCGCCCGGAACAAGGAACATCTCAAGATTAAACGGGGAAGGCTAAAAGCGGAATACTAAAAGGTGCCAGGAATCTTTTTTCAATCATGCCTGTCGTTTGCGTAACTGGTGAGCGCCAATGCACAGGAGGGATATAAGCAGGTAGCCCGTGGCAAAGGGCCAGGCTTGTCCGGGTCCGTAGGCATTAACGACGGCACCGGCGGCAATCCGGAAACCGTGAATAATGCCCGTGAGGCTGAACAGGCAGGCGGCAAGCATCCAGGCAGCGGCACGAAGCAATTTCCCGTCCAGCAAACTGGCAGTGAAGGCTGCCAGAATCATAGAGGTGAAGATAAATCCCCTTTCCAGAGCGATCAGGCCATACACGGGAATAACATCTGCTAACGCTTTCAGGCCCACTGTGCCCATATCCGTGTCTGCCGCCCGCAAGCCGTTTTCCAGCATCATCAGGCCCCAGGCGGCAATGGCCGGTATCAATCCCGCCACTACGGCCGGACCATGATGACGGGGTGTATCCCGGAAGGCCTGGGCGGCAATGATCATGCCGATCCACAGCAAAATCGCCGCACCTGCCTCAACCGGTACAAGGGCCGCGATGAAGCTCACCGTTCCTGTCAGGGCGAGCAGCGTGATGACCAGGCCATTGGCAACCGAGTAACCGCAACCGGCGCCCATTTCCTTCCAGGCGGGATGGCCGATATAGATAGTGGTGGGAAAACAGCTTCCGAAAGCAGCGGCGGCCAGGGTGCCCATGCCGTTGGCGGCCAACGACGCCCGCACCGGATAGCGATCACCGGCTGCTTCGGCGCTTTCCAGATTTTGCAGGGAACCGGCCAGGTTAAACAGTCCCATGGGAATGATGACAGCCAGGAAACCCGCCAGGCGCGGGTCGTCCAGGGATCTGGCCAGTTCGATCAGAGCGGGAATGGGCGGATGCCAGCCGGGATGCCAGGCAGCCAGCACGTGGGAGGCATCCATTCTTCCCAGTGCCCAAGCCAGCAGGGTGCCCGTCAGCACCGCAGCCAGTCCTCCGGGAATGCCGCGCGGTAGACGCAGGCGACCGAGATAGGAAATAAACAACACGCCCAGGGGGGCAAATCCCACCAGGGGATCAGCGAAGATGCGGAAGGCGAAATCCATGGAGATAAAGGTGATGGCAATGCCTGCGAGGGTGGCCAGCAGGGCTGCCCTGGGTGTAAACTCCTTGACCTTGCCGGCGATGAAGGCGCCACCCAGCTCGATCAACCCGGACCCCAGGCAGGCTGCCAGGCCCATCTGCCAGGCCAGATGGGCGTCACCGGTACTTTTCACCACCGGCAACATCACAAACAACACATAGGCGAACAGGGAAACCGTGTTAATACCGTAAGGAAGGGCGGTGGCGGGCCGGCCGGTGCTGCGCTCCAGCCGGTAGGCCTGCCAGGCGTAGAAGAGGTTGCCCGCCAGCAGGCTTATTCCGGCGCCTGGAAGGATACGCCCGAAAACCAGTTCTTCCGGCATGCCCAGCAAGGTCGTACACAACAGGCTGATAAGAATGATCTGGATAAGGTTATCAACGAACAGGCCGAAGAACCCATCCAGGTCACCCCTGCGCCACCAGCGCGGAATCTCGTGGTCAGGTCTTGTTTGGTGCATTTCTTCAGGCGGATTCAAGTTCCGGACACACCATCGTATGCCAAAATGAATTTACAAATCAAGCAGCATGCGGCCGGGATATTCAAGGGCTTCTTTCACCGTCACCAGAAACCGGACCGCTTCACGGCCATCGACAATGCGGTGGTCATAGGAAAGCGCCAGGTACATCATGGGACGGACCACCACCCTGTCATCCTCCGCGACGGGCCGTTTTTGAATGGCGTGCATGCCGAGAATGGCGCTCTGGGGCGGGTTGAGAATTGGCGTGGACAACAGTGAACCGAATACACCGCCATTGCTGATGGAGAACGTGCCTCCCTTGAGGTCATCCGGCACAAGTCGGCCCTCGCGCGCCTTTTTCGCAAGATCGGCAATGACGTTTTCGATCTCCGCCATACCCAGCCGGTCCGCATCACGCAGGACCGGCGCCACCAGCCCCCTGTCCGTGGATACCGCGATACCGATGTCGCAATAACTGCGATAGATGACATCGTCACCCTCAACACAGGCATTGACGGCGGGAAACCGGCGCAGCCCCTCGACGCAGGCTTTTACGAAAAAGGACATATAGCCGAGATTCACGCCATGCTTTTCCCTGAAGGCATCACGGTATCGGGCCCGCAACTCCGTCACCGGCTGCATATTGACTTCATTGAAAGTGGTCAGGATAGCGGCTGTATTTTGCGCCTCCTTGAGCCTGCGGGCGATCGCCTTGCGCAGGGCGCTCATGGGCGCACGCTCTTCCACCCTGTCCCCGAGCTGGCGCTCAGGTACTTTCAGCGTTCTCTCCTTCTTTTCTACAACTGCGCGCACGGGAGCGACATCGGCCTTCGCCGCGGGAGCATGCCCGGCCGCAGCCGCCTTACGGGCGGGAGCAGGGGCCTTTTCCGGTTGCTTCACCTTCTTTTCGGAAGCCCTGGAGCGGGGCCTGGCCGCGACTTTGCCAGCTTCAATCCGGCCGATCACCTCGCCCGGCGTCACTGTCTCACCCGCCTGTTTGCGAATTTCTTTCAGAACGCCGTTATCAAGGGCGGTCACTTCCATGGTAATTTTATCACTTTCAATTTCGGCCAGCACATCATCCTCGGCCACGGCATCACCCACCTGTTTTTGCCAGGATATCAGCGTCGCCTCGGACTCGGACTCACCCAGGGCTGGAACCTTGATTTCAATCATCACGGTATGTCCTCTCCTTATTCAATCATGCCTTCAACCGAACCGCTCAAGGCGGCATGCACCAGTGCCTGCTGTTGCTGGGCGTGCCGTTTGGACGACCCGACCGCGGGGGCGGCGGCGGATGCTCGCGCCAAATGCGTCAGGTGTTGGCCCTGAAGCAGGCAACGCTCCAGATCGCGTGCAATCTCGCACCAGGCACCCTGGTTTTCCGGCTCTTCCTGCACCCATACCAGCTCACTGGCGGTCGCGAAGTTCGACAACTGCCGCCTGACTTCCTCGCATGGAAACGGGTACATCTGCTCAAGACGAATTATCGCCACATCCGTTATTTCCCGCCGGCACCGCTCCGCCAGCAGGTCGTAGTACACCTTGCCGGAACACACAAGCAGCCGGCGGACGCGGGAAGACTCAATGGCATCATCCGTTTCCGCCAGTACGGAATGAAAGCGGCCACTGCTGAAATCATCGAGCGCCGAAAATGACAATTTTTGCCGCAGCATGCTTTTCGGGGCCATCATAATCAGCGGCTTGCGCATCCGGATCAACGATTGCCGCCGCAGCAGATGAAACAGTTGCGCCGGCGTGGTCGGATAAACAACCTGCATATTTCTTTCAGCGCAAAGTTGCAGATACCGTTCCAGCCGGCTCGAGGAATGTTCCGCTCCCTGCCCTTCATAACCGTGAGGCAGCCATAACATCAGTCCGCTCATGCGGTCCCACTTGGATTCTCCGGCAGCGATAAACTGGTCAATCACTACCTGCGCATTGTTGGCGAAATCGCCGTATTGCGCTTCCCAGATAACCAGCGCCCTGGGCTCGGCCACGGAATAGCCGTACTCAAAGGCCATAACCGCCTCTTCGGACAGCATGCTGTCCACGGCCACGAAGTGGGACATTTCCCCCTTCTCAACCCGGCGCAACGGCACAAACTTCTTGCCCGTTTTCTGATCATAGACAACAACATGGCGATGAAAAAAAGTGCCCCTGCCCGTATCCTGTCCCGATATCCGCACCCAGCCGCCCTCGGCAAGCAAGGTGGCATAGGCCATTGTTTCAGCGCAACCCCAGTCCACCGGCGCCTCGCCCTTCATCATCCGTATGCGTGCGTCATAAATCTTCTGCACCCTGGGATGAAGGGTAAAATCCCGTGGCATCCGGTGCACCTTGTCGGCCAGCGCCTCCAGTGTTTCCACTGCAACCGCCGTTTCCGGTTCGGGTGCGCCATCGCGCAAATACCCCGCCCAGCGCCCCTGCAGGCTGTCGTGTGACGGTATCGGGGCCTGCGTATTGTTACGCCGCACCTGTTTGAGGCATTCACGGTAATCGTGCACCATGTCTTCGGCATCCTGACCGGTCAGCAGCCCGTCACGCTGCAGCCGGTCGCGATAGAGATGCAGTACATCCGGATGCGCCGCGATTTTGCGGTACATCACGGGCTGGGTGACCATCGGCTCATCCGCTTCATTATGCCCGTGGCGGCGATAGCAGATCATATCGATGACGATATCCGATTTGAACCGGTAACGGTAATCCAGCGCGATCTGCGCCGCCAGCACCACCGCCTCGGGATCATCGCCATTTACGTGCAGGATCGGCGCCTGCACCATCTTGGCGATATCCGTGCAATACAGGGTGGAACGGGCATCGAACGGGTTGGTGGTAAAACCGATCTGATTGTTGACTACGATATGAATGGTGCCGCCGGTGCGAAAACCGTTCAGCTTGGAGAGATTCAGCGACTCGGCCACCACCCCCTGGCCGGCCATGGCGGCATCCCCATGTACCAGAATACTGATCACTTCCCGCCTGAGCTTGTCTCCACGCCGGCGCTGACGCGCGCGCACGCTGCCCAGCACCACCGGCGTAATGATTTCCAGATGCGACGGATTGAAAGCCAGGGACAAATGCAACGTACCACCCGGCGTTGGAATATCGGCGGAAAATCCGAGGTGGTATTTCACATCGCCGGCCCCGTGTTCCGCATCTTCAAACTGAACGCCCTCGAATTCGGAGAAGATTTCCGATAGCGATTTGCCCAGCAGATTGGCCAGTACGTTCAGGCGACCCCGATGGGCCATGCCGAGAATCACTTCCTTTGCGCCCTTGCAGCCGGCCTGCCGGAGCAGCATGTTAAGCATCGGGATCAGGCTTTCTCCCCCCTCCAGCGAGAATCGTTTCTGACCGGTATAGCGTGTGTGCAGAAAGTGTTCGAATTCCGATGCGCGCATAATATTGCGGAAAATCTGCAGGCGGATTTCGGCATCAAAATGCGGCGTGGACAGTGTCGTCTCCAAACGCTCCTGCAACCAGTGTTTCTGGGCGGAGTCCGTGATATGCAGAAACTCGGGGCCGATACAGCCGCTATAAGCCTGCTTCAGAATGGAAAGAATCTCACGCAGGGGAAGCACGGGCGGCCCCACCAGATCACCGGTTGGAAAATCCGCATCCAGGTCGGCCTCGGAAAGGCCGTAATATTTCAGCTCCAGTTCGGGACTGGGCTGCGGCGGATTCAAATGCAGCGGATCAAGGTCGGCATGCAGGTGTCCGTAGACGCGGTAGCCGTGGATGAGATAAATGGCGCGGGAGGGGTACTCCACTTCCCGCATTTCCGTATGCAAAGCATCCGCCGGTGCGGCGGCGGGCCCGGCCGATGCGTGCAATATACGCGCTTCGGCCTCCCGCTTCGAAATCAGGGGGCCTGCTTCCTTCAGGGCCTGAAAACGTTTGGCCCAATCAGATGGTATTGAAGCCGGATTGCTGAGGTAATCCTCAAACAGGGATTCTACCCAGGCGGCATTGACCCCTCCCAGATCAGCCTCCTGATCGAGAAGCGCATGCCTGGACGGGAACCGGATCGTCTGCTCGCTGCCCTTTGTTGCCTTGCCCACGCCAGCTTTATAGCGCAATGCTCATGAAAAGGCGAATAAAGAATATATCACGGGCTGCCTCGTCGCCAGGCCCGAAACCAGTCCCCTGGTACGGGGTGCAACAAACCACTGCGGTATCAGCCGTAGCGCAACCGGTACCACAACAGGCCCAGATACTCATGCAGCGTCTGCGCGGAATCTGCAAACACATTCCAGCGGGGCAGGTAGCTGCGTATATCGTATTCTCCCCGTCTGGCGATATAAGCGGTGGGGGCTGGGACGACATCCAGCCCCTGTTTTTCGAAGCACCACTGCGCCCGCAGCATATGCCAGGCGGAAGTGACCAGAATGACGCGGCGCACCCCCTCACTTTCCAGAAGTTCCCTGATATTTCTTGCATTTTCCCATGTGTTGTTGGCGCGGGGTTCCGCATGCATCATAGGCGCCGGCAGGCCCAGCCGGATCAGCCAGCGCACCATGATGGCGCCTTCCGCCTCAACCGCCTGTGAAAACGGTTTGCCGCCCGTGGCATAAACGGGCAATCCTGTTTCACGTGCGATTTCGGCGGCATAGACGGTACGCACCAGGGCCTGCGGCCCCAGTTCGTCCCGTCCGCCGTACTCCGGCGCTCGCTCATAGATACCGCCACCGAGCAGAACGATTACCGTTCCCTGCCCGGCAACCGTTGCTGCATTCAACGCCGGAAACCGGGACTCAAGCGGGCCTACCAGCGCGTCACGTACGGGCTCGGTGGACAACAGCCACAGGCATGCGAATGACAACAACACCAGCACCCTGCCCCAGCGTCGGCGCCAGCAAATGAGACCGGCCAGTCCCGCCAGCACCAGACCACCGGGCGGCAAAAGCAACTGAGAGACAATCTTGCCCAGGAGCAGCGTATTCAACGGGGCCTCCTCCGGTCGTCAGGCATCAGGATGGCGGCAGCGTCACCTCGGCATGGACTGAGGGCGTCTGCCTGTGGCTCTGATGGATCGTCCGCACGGCCACCAGTGCTTCAAACAGCACCCACAGGGCAAGGACAAGAATGACCCCGCCCACGGTGGCCACCGTCCATTGTCCCTTGCCGAGTGCCTTGACCATGCCCATGACCATACCGGAGATCGTCGCACCCAGCACCAGCAGCATGGGCAGCAGCGTGTACAGAATCGGTTTTCGTTTGCGGTACAGGTAAATCGTGACGGTGAGCAACGTCAGGCCGGCCAGTATCTGGTTGGTGGTGCCGAACAGCGTCCACAGGAAAAGCCCGGCGGGCTTGCCGTTCACCTTGAAAAAGGCGAAAAATCCAATGGCCGCCACGGCGAGCAGGGTCGCCACGTAACGATTGGTAAGGATTTTCAATCCGATGGTGTTGCCAATTTCCTCGATATTGAAGCGCAACAGGCGCGTACCGGTATCCACGCTGGTCATGGCGAAAGCAACCACTACGACGCTGATAAACGCCTCCGCCATATTGAGCGGGACGCCCAGTTGATGCACGAACTGGCCGTTACCCTGGATAAACACGGCCAGTTTCTGATGCAGTCCCGCGGCCTTGTGCCATGAACCGTAGAAATTCGCCCACTGCGCATGACTGGTAAACGCCCCGGCCGTCGTGGCGAAAACGGCGAGCATGGCCAGCAGCGATTCGCCGATCATGCCCACATAGCCGATAAAGGGCGCATCCGTTTCCTTGTCCAGTTGCTTGGCCGTGGTACCGGATGCCACAAGCCCGTGAAAACCGGACACCGCACCGCAGGCGATAACGATAAACAGGAACGGCAGCATCGGCGGAGCGCCTTCGGGACGGGGATTAAAGGCGGGTGCCACCCAGTCGGGCGACATGACAAAAAAACCGATCAACATGCAGAACATTGCCAGATACAACAACAGCGAATTGAGAAAATCACGCGGTTGCAGCAGCAGCCACACGGGCAGCACGCTGGCGGCGAAGGCATACACGAGAAGCGTCCAGCTCCAGGTGGAAGCAGCCACGCCGGTCACCGGCAGGTAGAGTCCGGCCCAGGTTGTGCCGAGCATCAGCAGGAACCCTACCGAAATCAGGGGCCAGAGCGGCATACCCCGGCGGTAAATCAGATATCCGATCAGCATTGCAATCAACATCAGTGAATATGTCGGGAAAACCGCCTCAGGATGAGCCGTAGCCGGCACGTGCGCGGGATCGGGGGCGGCAAAAAGGCCCGAAATCACCAACACAAACACGCCCATGGCCAGAGCGACCAGGAAGAAGATGACCAGCAGGAACAGCAGGCGTGTGCGCGGGCTTATCACATCGCGGGAGATCGTCCCCATACTCTGCCCCCTGTATCGTATGGACAACACGAGTGCGGAAAAGTCATGGACCGCACCCACCAGCAATGTTCCGAACACCACCCACAGAAGGGCGGGCAACCAGCCCCAGATGACCGCAATGGCGGGTCCCAGCATCGGCGCCAGTCCCGCGATGGAGGCAAAATGATGGCCAAACAGGACATATTTGTTCGAGGGGAGATAATCCACATCATCCCTGAGCGCATGGGCCGGTGTGGCGGCTTCCGCCCGCAGCGCAAAGATACGCCGACTAAGAACGCCCCTGGCATACAGGCGGTAAAATACAACATACAGGCTGAGTACCAGAATCGCCATGACGACTGGAGACATCCTTATCCTCCCTTTTACAAGGCATCGCATCATGCCTCGTTGATGATCAGGAAACTGACGGGCTTATGGAAATTTCAGTGCGGCAGATTCCCGGATAGCGTGCACACAGACGGCAGGCGCGCTACGCTAGCACCCGCTTGCAATACGATAAACCACCATGAACAGGAGCATGACATGCACGCAAGAAATCTTTTATGGCCCGTAATACTGATAGCCATGTGCACGGCATGCCAGCGGGAAAAAACAGCCTCGAACATACCTGCTCCGACAACGCCGGCAGTAGCGGTCATCGGCAACATGACGCTGCATGAAACCGATATTGATGAGGCATTGTCGGTGTTGCCCGAGCAGATGCAGAAACGGCGCAACGATCCCGCCCTGCGAGCCCGGGTACTCAGGATTTTGCTACGCCGGCTGGCATTAAGCCAACAGGCGCTCGCCATGCATCTGGATAAGGATACCATGATCAGGCGCCGTATTCTCAGGGCGCGTAACAGCATCCTGATCCAGAGCCTGCAACAGCGAAAGCTGGCGCATCTTCCAGCGCCGTCGGACAAGGAAATCAGCAACTATTACAACCGGCACATCGCGGAGTTTACGGTTCCCGAACAGGTGCACGCGCGTCATATTCTGGTTTCCAGCAAAAAGAAGGCCGGGCGGATCATCCGCCTGCTTCGCCGTGGAAAGGATTTTGCCACACTGGCCGCTGAATACTCCAGCGATGACAGCAACAAGTCACGCGGCGGTGACCTGAACTGGTTCCCCCGTGGCGTGATGGTCAAGCCTTTTGAAAAGGCGGTATTTTCCCTGAAAAAACCGGGGGGAATCACCGGACCGGTCAAAACAAGATTTGGTTGGCATGTCATCGAGTTGCTGGGCCGGCAGCAGGCCAGTCGCCAGACCCTGAAGGAAGCAAGGGAAAATATCGTAGGTATTCTGAAGCAACAACGGCTTACCGAGTGGGTTAACCGCATCGTCAGCCAGTCAGATGCCCGCATCACAAACCCACAATACCGAACCGCCCTGCGGCAAGGGGACCGGTGAGCATGCATGCAAATGTAAAACGTTTTGCCCGTGTAGCCGGCCCGGCCGCGGCCATTGGCATTGCATTCAGCCTGCATATTCCCGCCCATCCCCACGCACCTGCCATGTTGGGCACTGCCGCATGCATGGCGATCTGGTGGATATCCGAATGCGTCCCCATCGCTTTCACTGCCCTGCTTCCACTGATTGCTTTTCCACTCGCAGGCATTGTGAGCGGCGGACAGATTGCTCCCCATTATGTCAACAGCATTATTTTTCTGTTTGTCGGCGGTTTTCTCATCGCCCGGGCACTGGAATCGACCGGCCTGCACAAGCGCCTTGCACTCACGCTACTCACCCGGCTGCATGCCGGACCCGTGCAGCTGGCGGCGGGTTTTTCCATCGCCACGGCCTTTCTGTCCATGTGGATATCCAACACGGCCACAACCATGCTGATGGTTACCATCGCCATACCGGTACTCTCTCGCCTGACGGAAGAACATGGCAGGGAAGCGCTGGCGCCCATGGCGGCATACTTTCTGCTCATCATCGCCTATTCGGCCAATATCGGCGGCATGGGCACGCCTGTCGGCACCGCCCCCAATCTTGTTTTCCTCGAAGCCATGCGTATCCATGCACCGGAACTGACTCCATCCTTCCTGGAATGGATGATGGTGGGCGTCCCTGTTATGATCGCGGGGCTTCTTGTTCTTTTTATCGTGCTGGGAAAACGGCTGGCAAGTCTGCCATGGCAGGCTTCCGACGCCGACGCCCTGCAGGCCGAGCGCGAGGCGCTCGGCCCGATGAAACGCGGAGAAAAGATCGTGGCCTGGGTGCTGACCATGACCGCAATAGCATGGATGAGCCGCAAGGGCATCCATGCGCAATCCTTCATCATTCCCGGATGGGCCGTCCTGTTGCCTTATCAGGGCGTGGACGACGGCACCGTTGCCATGTTCGGGGCCTCCTGGCTGTTCTTTCTGCGCGGAAATAACGGCAGGCCCGTGCTTGGCGGTGACACCTTCCTGAAACTGCCGTGGGATATCGTATTGTTGCTGGGCGGCGGCTTTGCCCTGGCCTTCGGTATGCAGCAGGCCGGCGCCTCCGCCTGGCTGGGTGCTCAACTGGGGGGTCTGTCCACCCTGCCATTGCCTCTGATGATGCTGGGTATTGCGCTGATCATGACATTTTTAACGGAGATCACCAGCAACACGGCCATCACGCAGGTCATGTTGCCGATCCTGGCCGCTGCGGCCATCGGCAACCATCTCGACCTGCTGCTGGTGTTGTTGCCGGCCACACTGTCGGCCTCCTGCGCCTTCATGCTGCCCGTGGCGACGCCACCCAATGCCATCATTTTCGGCACCCATCAGGTCCCGATGTCCCGAATGGTACGCACCGGTATCCGTCTGAACCTGGTCATGGCGATTGTCGTTACCGTCATGATCCTGCTGCTACGTCCCCTTCTGCCCGGGACGAACGGATAAAAGCACAGAATTCGAGATGGCCGTCGGATTGCAGGGGCACAATCGCCATGACCACCGGAAGTTCCTGTCCCGACCTGTTTCTGGCCTCAACATCCACCTGCTTGTACAGAAAAGGGCCGCTACCTGTTGCCAGGTAGCGCCGGATCCCCTTTATGTGGGCGTCACGATACCGTTCAGGGATAATCAGTTCGGTGAGGTTTTTCCCCATTGCTTCGTGTTTCAGCCAGCCGAATGTGGATTCGGCCTGCCTGTTCCAGGCGGTGACGCGGCCGTCAGCATCAATGGCAATGAATGCCTCATAGGCCATGTCCACGATACGCTGTATCCGCTTGTTGTGCGCGTCCAGGCTGTGCAGCAACTCCCGTTGCCGGTTGACGGCGCGCTGGGCAAACACCCCGAAGGCAAGAAACATCAGGGAAATCAGGCTGCGCATCCATATTTCATTCGCACTGATGTCAACCAGCGCGCTGATAAAACCGCCTGAATGAAACGCCACTGCATGAATCACGGCCTCCAGCGGCCAGTAAAGCAGCGCAAACACGGCGCCCAGAACCATAATGCCATACCGTTTCCACATGGCGACAATATCAATCAAAATCCGTTTCAACTCAAGCGGTAACAGGATTTTGCCATTCCGGACTCGGTTCGTAATCCCGTGAAAAATTCAGGCTATACTTGCTGACAGGAGATGCGTATGGCCGTAAAACAACGACATGCACGAATGCCCGCCATGATGCCGCGTGCACGCAGCCTGGAGGCCGCCCCTGATATCCGCCTGATTGGCGCCGCCTGTGGACGTGGCGCCAGAGACGCCCGCTGTGCTGAAGGACCGCTTGCACTGCAGCAGGGTGATCTGGTGAACAGGCTGTATGAACATGGTATACGGGCGACATGGCGGACTATCCTGAAACCGGGTCATGATTCCGGTTGCACCGATCTGGAAGTGGTTACCGACCTGAACGACAGCCTGGCGCGGATCGTGGAGGCAGAGGTTGCACACCGCCACTTCTTTTCCGTGATCGGGGGTGATCACAGCTGCGCCGTCGGCACATGGAGCGGCGCGGCGCGCGCCCTGCATTCGCATGGCACTCCCGGCCTGATCTGGATTGATGCGCACATGGACGGCCATACGCCGGAAACCAGCCCCAGCGGCGCCCTGCATGGCATGCCGCTGGCCTGCCTTCTGGGCTATGGACCTGCAATGCTGACCGGGCAGGCAGGCGGGCGGGCGGAAATCCCCCCGGGACGTGTCTTCCTGCTGGGCGTACGCAGCTATGAAGCCGGGGAAAAGGCGCTGCTGGACAGACTTGGCGTTCGGGTCTGCCATATGACTGAAATCAGGCAGCGCGGTCTTAAAGCTGTAATACACGAAGCCATCCGTCTTGTCACCGGAAAAACGGCCGGATTCGGTATTTCCATTGACCTGGACGGCATCGACCCCCGCGATGCTCCCGGCGTGGGCTCGCCCGTACCGGACGGCATTCGCCGGGTCGAGTTGTTGCCCTCCCTGCGCCGGCTGTCGGCTCAGGATGGCCTGATCGGTATCGAGATTGCCGAGTTCAATCCCGGACTGGACCGCCGGAGGAAAACCGCACGGCTGATCATCGATATACTGACCGCGATCACACCGGGAGAGAGACGGACATGACCGGCATCATGGAACTGGAAGCCCGCTATTGCGCACGCAATTATGCACCCTTGCCAGTGGTGCTGGTGAGCGGAGAAGGCGTGTACGTCCGGGATGAGGCAGGCAATCGTTATATGGATATGATGAGCGCCTATTCCGCCGTCAGCCTGGGACACTGCCACCCACGCATCATCCGCGTACTGCGGGAGCAGGCGGAGCGACTTGATGTGGTTTCGCGCGCCTTTTATTCGGACAGGCTCGCCCCGTTCCTGCAGCGCGCCTGCGAACTGACCGGCATGGATGTGGCACTACCGATGAATTCCGGCACGGAGGCGGTGGAAACAGCCATCAAGGCCGCACGCAAATGGGCCTGTACGGTGAAGGGCGTGGCACCGGATACGGCGCAGATTATCGCCTGTGAAGGCAATTTTCATGGTCGCAGCATCTGCATAGTCGGTATGTCGTCGGAGGCGCAATACCGGCATGGTTTCGGCCCCTTCCCGCCCGGTTTTATACGCATTCCCTACGGCGATGCGGCAGCACTGGAGGCGGCCATCAGGCCAAACACCGCCGCCTTTCTGGTCGAGC
Source organism: uncultured Zetaproteobacteria bacterium (assembly GCA_964628185.1). Lineage (GTDB taxonomy): Bacteria > Pseudomonadota > Zetaproteobacteria > Mariprofundales > Mariprofundaceae > CAZVLQ01. Next base: position 89,141 of record CAZVLQ010000002.1, read on the forward strand.
CGGTTCAGGGCGAGGGTGGTATCCGGGTTCCTCCGAACGGTTATCTGGCCGACTGCGCACGCATCTGCAAGGCGCACAACGTGCTGCTGCTCACCGACGAAATCCAGACGGGGCTGGGTCGCACCGGCAGGCTGCTGGCGAGCTGGCACGAAGATGTGCAGCCGGACGGACTCATGCTCGGCAAGGCGCTGGGCGGCGGCATGCTGCCCGTATCCCTGTTTCTCGCCCGCCGGGATGTCATGGACGTGTTCACGCCGGGAGACCACGGTTCCACCTTCGGCGGAAACCCATTGTCCGCGGCGGTGGGGCTGGAGGCGCTGAATATTCTGGTTGAGGAGCGTCTGGACGAACGCGCCGCCAGCCTGGGTGCCCTGTTCATGAAAAAGCTGCGTGAACCGGCGTCACCGCTCGTCAGGGAAGTGCGCGGCAGGGGGTTGCTGATCGGGATGGAACTCAAGGCGGAAAGGATTTCCGCCCGCAGGTTTTGCGAACACCTGATGCGGCACGGCATTCTGAGCAAGGATACGCACGGTACCGTGGCGCGCTTTGCACCACCGCTGATCATCACGGCCGATGAGATCAGCCTGGCCGTGGATCGGATTCGGGCGACGCTTGTGGAACTGGAAGAATAAACTGGGCGAACATCTGCTGGCCGGCCGGGCCAGCATCCAGATACAGGGATTCCAGTTCAAGCCGTACGGGCGCCGCCAGATCACCTTGCAGTATCGTATGGTACTCACTCCCGCCCAGAAGCGAGCCATGCATGGTCAGAAACAGCCGGTCCAGCGCCCTCTCCCCGATCAGCGTGGCATGGACCTGCGGCCCGGCAATCATGCAGGCGCTGTGAAAGCCCAGATTCGCAAGCCGGCGCTTAAGCGCACCACCTTCCACGTATTCCCCTCCGCCGGCATGTACAAGGTGCGCCCCGCGCGCTTTCAGCGCCTTTTCCCATGCCGGGTCGGCGCACTCCGTGGTGAAGACATAGATATCCCGGTCGTGCACCATATCCAGCGCCCGGGCCGGAATGTCCAGGCTGGCGCTGACAATGGCAACCGCCGGCTGGGGCTCCAGCCCCTGAGCGCACCGCCACGCAACCAGATCCCGGTATGCGGGCTCGCGCCCTATCGGCAGTAAATCCTGCGCCCGGCCCCTGGCCAGCTGACGGAAATAACGCGCCGATGTAATCATCACATCGCTTTGCGCCGCCAGTTCCTGATACAATCGCCAGTCGCGCCCGTTTGCGATGCTTGCCGGTACAACAAACTCCCCGCTGGCCGCGTCACGCAGTGAAATGCGTCCGTCCATGCTGGCAATATAATTGGAATAGATCAGCACCTCGCCGGCCGCCGCCTGACGATGCAGATTCAGCTCCAGATAAAGCCCCTGAATTGGCCGCTGCTCCTGTGGCGCGGGATACAAACGCAACACGCTCATGTTAGCGTGAACCATCCTGCATGCGTCATCCGCCACGCCGTGAACTGTACAGCAAAAGCCCTCAATTCCGCATTGGTCATCATTCGTTTCAACATGGGGAGATAATCGGCTTAAAAGAGCCAGTTGCACGGCTCCGGGGCCTCACACCTCCCTCTCGATAATTTCTTGCATTATACCCAATAAGCGTCTTGCGGAATTTTTCCATGTATGCTGTTGAACATGGATCAATCCCCGCTCTACCAGCGCAGCGCGCCATTGTGAATCTTCCGCGATTTTTTCCATCTGCACCCCCCACGCCTCCGCATGATCTACAGGAAGCAACACGGCAGCATTGCCGGTTGCCTCACGCACCGATGGAATTTGCGTTGAGATCACCGGCGTGCCACAAGCCATCGCCTCTAAAGGGGGAGCGCACCATCCCTCATAAAAAGTGGGGAAAAGTAATGCAATGGCAGCCCTGTAAAGATAAGTAAGTTCATCGCCTTCCTGCCCGATCAGGCCAATAAAATGGATTCTCTCCGACAGGCCGGCAGAGACTATATAAGTGCGCAGTTCATTCGTGAACGGCTCCTGCCATGGACCCGCAAAAATCAAATCGACATCCCGTATTGAAGGTGCGGCAACCATGGCATCGACAAGCAACTTAACATTCTTGTGAGCGGCTACTATGCCCACATAAAGAAAGTAGGGGCGTTCAACACCATAATGTCGGGTCACATGCGCACGAGCCTTTGACTTTTCAACAGGATGAAAACCGGGATCCACGCCATGACTGCTGACATAAATCCGATCAGAAGGTATGTCTGTATAGTGCAACATATCCTCCTTGGTGCTTTCTGAAACGGCCAGAAAATAATCCGCATGCTTACTTGCATAGGCAAATGCCTGCGTCAAAGAAGCGACATGCGCAGGCTGACAAAGCTCTGGAATCACAAGGTAGGCGATGCCACGCACCGTTGTTAAGATAGGTGTCTTATGAGATGGCGGAAAATAAAGATCCGGAGCATAAAACAGGTTTGTGCCATTGCCTGCAAGGGTCTCTAATGTTGGCCAGCCCGACCTTTTCCACGACGGTATCATCAAGCGCACCGGGAACCGGCAAATGACTTCATCTTCAAGATTAAGGCGGCCAGGCGTATTTCCTTTGCGATCAAAATAGAACGCCCGCCAGTCCACGCCCCCTATCTCAGTCAGCGATTTTAGCAGGTTGCGCGAATTTCTGCGGATAGCTCGCTCGCCATGAAGAAGAGGGGTTGCATCAACTGTTATACGGCCAGGCATGGTAATGCTCCTCCTTTAGAGTCCATCGCATAAATCATGAGCGGTGATTGGCTTCTCAGCTCCAGCCCATCTGATTCAAGCCCCGGTGACCCTCACCCTTCGGACAGCTGAAATCCGTCCAAATGGCCTTGAAGTGAAATTGCCTGTCTGCGTGCGTTCACGCACAGGCAGGCCACTCATCCAACCGGAGTTTTGCAAGAGGCTCATCGTTCAGCTATTAAAGCTTCACCGGGAAGAATCAGGTGTCGGCAATCTCCGGATGATCCCGCAACTCCGCTTTCACCCGTTCCCGATCTTCGGGTTTCAGCAGGATGAGCCGTTTCAGATTAGGTACGCTATCACAATAAAAACCGCTGAAGGCAATCGCAAATGCTACCCCCCCTCCGCCATGGATTTGATCTATAATACAGTTGTCAGAAACACCCCATGAGTGGGCGACTGTGGTCAGCGGCAACGAGGCAAGGATGGAAATCGACAGGGCCGAGCGCATCTTCCCCCGCATGGTAAAATTGCGCCGGGCATTTCACCGTTACCCGGAACTTTCCTACGAGGAAGAACGTACCGCGAAAGTAATCATGACTGAACTGGACCGTCTGGGGGTTCCCTGTGGCTATGGCGGCAAGGGCGGCGGTGTAGTCGGCAGGCTGGATCACGGCGGCAAGGATGCACCAACCATCGCCCTCCGGGCCGACATGGACGCCCTGCCCGGAGAGGAGAATACCGGCCTGCCCTTTTCTTCCCGCCATCATGGCGTGGTGCATGCCTGCGGCCACGACGGGCACATGGCCATGGTGCTGGGCGCGGCCGCCCTGCTGGCTCATAATCCACCCGAGGGAAACGTGCGCTTCGTGTTTCAGCCCGGCGAGGAGCGGGGCGGCGGCTCCAGGGTAGTTATCAAATCAGGTGCCCTGGAGGGCGTGGACGCCATCTTCGGCGGTCATATCACGCGCCATTACCGTACAGGAGAAATTATGGTGGCGGATGGCGTGATCACCGCCCAGTCGGACCGTTTCTCCATCCACGTGCTGGGCAAGGGCGGCCACGGTGCGCGACCGCACGAAGCGGTGGATGCGGTGGTTGTTACAGGTCTGCTGATCACCGCCATTCAAACGCTGGTGTCGCGCGAGATCAATCCGGCGCACCCTTCGGTCGTCACGATCGGCAAGATAGAGGCAGGCAGCGCCCCAAACGTGATCGCCGGGAAGGCCACGCTTCAGGGTTCCATCCGCAGCACGCTTCCCGATGTGCGCGAGCATATCCACAAAGGCCTGCGGCGTATGGCCAAAGCCGTGGGGGCGCTGCACAACGCAAGCATCAAGGTGGATATTGAGGCCGGTTACCCGCCGGTGATCAACACGAAACGTGAAACCGGAATCGCCCGGTGCGCGGTGGAAAAAATACTGGGCATCCAGGGGGTCGTGGCCATGGATCAGCCGAGTATGGGTTCGGAGGACTTTTCCTATTACCTGCAACGGATACCTGGCTGTTATGTGCGCTTCGGCGCCTGTTCGGAAGGTTGTGAGAATATCCCGCTGCACAGCCCGTCGTTCGATTTTTCCGAGCAGGCCCTGAAGGTCGGCGCGGCTTACTTCGACCAGGTGGCGCGGGAAGCGATCCGTACATACAGCCAGGATTGTACATGAAATTCAGGGGCGGCAGTCAGCCCACCGTGGGCCTGGAGATGGAGTTTCAGCTCCTGGACGGGAAAACACTGGATCTGACCAACGCAATCCTTCCACTCATGCGGCAGTGCGCTGATGAGCCCTGCCTCAAGCCCGAGATGAACCAGGCCACGGTGGAAGTAAATACCATGATTTGCAGCAACTCCGGGGAATTGGAACAAAGTTTTGCCGGATGCGTTTCGTGCCTGTGCCGGCAATGCCGGGATATGGGCCTGGTCCTGTGCGGCGGCGGCACCCATCCCTTCTGCAAGCACCTTCCCCGCATCACCCCCTTGCCACGGTATCGTGATCAGGCGAAGACGGCAGGCTATCTCAGCCACATCATGGTCACCTTTGGCATGCATGTGCACGTGGGCATGGCATGCGGAGACGAGGCCGTACGCGTCATGGGCAGACTCAAGCCCTATTTGCCGCTATTACTCGCCCTGTCCGCCAGCTCACCCTTCTGGCGGGGCAGGGACAGCGGCTACGCCTCCTACCGGCAGCGCATACTGGCCTCCATGCGCAGCTACGGTATTCCACCAGCCTTTACCAACTGGCGGGATTATACCCGTTTCTTTTCCGTGGCCCGCCGTGCGGGCGTATTTGAGACGGCCCGTGACGTCCATTGGGATCTGCGTTTCCAGCCCGGTCTCGGTACACTGGAAATCCGGGTCATGGATGCCCAGCCGAGTGTCCGCGAGGCCATCAGCCTGGCCGCCTTCGCCTACATTCTTGCCACCTGCCTCAAACGAACGGATGAGGACCGGCGCCGGCTTGCACCTTTGCACTGGTGGATGCAGAAGGAAAACTTCTTTCGCGCCTCGAGATCGGGCATGGAGACGCAACTTATCGTTGATGACCAGGGGAAATGCAGGCCGATGCGACAGGTGCTCGAAGAGGCCCTGGAGATGATGACGCCGACCGCCGCTGAACTGGGGGAAAAACAGCGGCTACTGGCACTTGAGCAGTCGCTGGCTACGGGGCCGAGCTACGTGCGCCAGCGACAAACCTATGCGAAAACGAAAACCCCCAGGGAAGTCGTCAACTTGCTGGTGCGGGAACTGGAAAATGTCGGTTGCCCCTGATATTTTCAATATCCGGCACGAGTTCAACCCCCGTGCGGCTTCTTCCTGTGGAATTTTTCCTCAATTTTCCTGCGTCTCTCTTTCATTTCGTATGACTCACGAAACCCGTTCCTGAGGAAATCACGGCCGTATTTGCTCAGGCTGTGCATGGTCTGAAAATGGCACACCCTGCATGAAGCCCCGGTCTGGCGGGAAAACGCCGGACTGGCCAGGGTCACATGCGGCAAGGAAATGACCAGCAACACAGTAAAAAATATTTTTTTCATGACAAACTCTTTGATCCTGCTCCATGGTCCGGCGATATCATGTTACCCGTCTGTTGGTCCGCATGATCCGCCGGTTCCCTTACATGTTATATTGCTAAATGTTCAGAATGGCCATATATGCCAGCCTTCCAGATCGTCCCTGCAGGCTGCAATCTGCAGCCGGTAGCGCTCGGCCCGCCGCTTTACCTTGCGCGCCACCCGCATCAGCCACGGTTTTTTCAGGTAGGTCTTGCGGGCAAACCCGCCCTGGCCCTCATGGTAGGCCAGGTACTGGTTGTAGGCATCCCATTTGGAAATGCCAAGCCGCTTGTGGGACAGGTTTCCATACCAGCCGATGAAATCGGTGACGTCTTCGAAATCGTCCCGATCCGCGCCGCTGTTGCCGGTTTTGCTGATATACCAGTCCCACGTGGCATCCTTCACCTGGGCATAACCATAGGCTGAGGACTTGCGTCCCCAGGGAATAAAACCAAGCAGCGTATCTTTGGGCGCCTTGGCACGGGAGCGGAATCGGGATTCCTGCCAGATGATGGCCAGCTGCACATGTACGGGAACACCCCATTTCTCAAAGGACTCCCCGGCATCGTCATACCAGCCGGACTTTTCCCTGAAAATGGCGCAGCTATCATCAAGATTGTGCGGCGGTGTCGTGGCGCAGGCGGGCAACAGCGCCAGCAGCAGAAGCGGCAATACCGCCCTCCTCCGCAAACCCCGGCAAGTCCTTCCGTGCATACGCAAAGCATGGCACGGCCGGGTCGGTAGAAGGCCCGCATTACACCCGGCCGGCATCATCCTCTTCTGCATCCTCGTCCATCCAGACCCGGAACCATTGCTCCAGAATCACCAGACTCCAGATACGATGACCCAGTTCATAGCGTCCGCTCCGGTGCATATCCAGCAGCTGCAAGGCCCGCTCCGGCCGCACAATACCACGCCCGGCGAATTCGGAAGAGCTGAACATGCCGCGCGCCATATCGCCCAGCGCCCCGCGCAGCCAGCGACCGACGGGAATGGTGAAGCCCTGCTTGCGCGGCTTCAAAATTTCCGGAGGAAGATAACGCGCCGCTACTTTTCGAAGCAGGTATTTTCCGCGCCCATGGCGAAACCGCAGATCCACGGGCAGCCGCAGCACCCATTCGAGCAGACGATGATCCAGCAGCGGCACGCGCACTTCCAGGCCGTGAGCCATGCTCATGCGGTCCACCTTGAACAGCACATCCTCCGGCAGATAGCGCACCAGATCACTGTGCACAAAGCGGTCGTTTCCCGTCCCGGCGGTCAGCAGGGATGCCAGCAGATCGGCCGGATCGTCGACAAGGCGTGCGCGATAGTCCTCCGTATAAAGCCAGTTGCGATACGCGGCGCTTACCGTCATGCGACGCAAATAACGGCAGTCGGCATGATGAGAGACATCGAACAGCGCCCGCTGCAGCAACCCCGCCCGCCCCGTCCGGTAGGCCCAGCCCCAGCCCGGCAACGCCACGGGCGGCAGCAGGCGCGGCAGGCGCAGGGCATAACGGGTCCAGTCGTAGCCGAAAAACGGCTCATCACCGCCGTCGCCGGAGAGCGCCACCTTGACCTGTTGCCGCGTCACCTGCGACACCAGCCATGTCGGCAGCGCCGAATTGTCGAACAGCGGTTGTTCCAGGTGTCGCAACAACCGCGGTAATTTATCGACAAGCTCCAGCCGGGCTACGTGTTCGTGGTGATCGCTGCCGATGGCGTCGGCGGCAATGCGGGCAAAGGCGCGTTCATCGCCACCGCCTTCAAAACCGATGGTGAAGGTTTTCAGCCGCGTATCCATGTGCCTGGCCGCAATGGCGGACACCAGCGATGAATCCACCCCGCCCGAAAGAAAGGCCCCGACCTCCACATCCGCCAGCAGATGTGAGCTGACCGCCGCATTCAGCCGTGCATCCAGTTCATCAATCTGCTCAGCCTCATTCGCACCGGAGGCGTCCGGGGCGGAAGGAGGCGACCAGTACCGGCTGATCTGCATTTCGCCGTTTTGCCAAACCATCCGGTGCGCCGGCGCCAATGCCTTGATGCCCTCAAAAATCGTGTCCGGCCCCGGCACATAGCCCAGGGCCAGATAAGCGTCAATCATTGGCGCATGCAGGCGCTTTTGTACTGAAGCATGGGCAAAAAGGGCCTTGATCTCCGAGGCGAATACCATGCCGCCGGCGTATTCACAGAAAAAAAGCGGTTTGATGCCAACCCGGTCGCGCGCCAGCAGCAAGGATTGGGAGCGGTCATCCCGAATCGCGAAGGCAAACATGCCGTCCAGCCGCTCGACCACCCCCGCGCCCCAGGCCAGATAGCCGTTGATGATCACCTCGGTATCGCTGTGGCCGCGAAAGTTGACCCCCTGCTGCTCAAGCGCATGACGCAGTTCCGGGGCGTTGTATATCTCGCCGTTGAAGGCAATATGGGCATGCGCCGCATGCATCGGCTGGGCGCCGGCTTCACTCAAGTCCTGAATGGACAGACGCCGGTGCGCCAGTCCCGCCGTGTGATCCGACCAGATTCCGGATGCGTCCGGCCCGCGATGGGCGAGTCGTCGGGCCATGCGTGCCAGCATGTCGCGGTCTCCCGCACCGGTATATCCCGCCAGGCCGCACATCAGTCAGGCCAGGGAATGGTACAGCCGCAGCATCCGCTCCGCCGCCCGGTCCCATGTCAATTCAGCCGCACGATTCCTGCCCGCCCCGCGCATGCGCAGATGCAGTGCATCATCCTCCACAAGCCTGCGGACCGCATCAGCCATGGCTTCGACATCATACGGGTCCACGCACAGCCCCGCATCTCCGGCCACTTCGGGACAGGCGCTGATATTCGATGTGATCACCGGCGTCCCCGCCGCCATTGCCTCCAGCACGGGCAGACCGAAGCCTTCATACAGGCTTGGATAAAGCGCGGCTTCCGCCCCGGCCAGTATCAACGGCAGGACATCGTCGGGCGCGTATCCGGCCAGATGCACCGATGCGGCAAGCGGCCCCAGCATTGAAGCAAGTTTCTCCCTGTCGCCGATAATCACCAGGGCAAGGCCGGGTGCGCCAAGCTGTACCGCCTGAACCGTTCGCAGGAGATTCTTGCGCGGTTCCGGCGTGCCGACGAGAAAGACCAGATACCGGTCCGGCAGGTGATATTGCCGACGCACCGTATCAATACGGTCATCCCCTTCCGGCACAAAGAAATGCGTTTCCACACCCTCATGCACCACCTGAACGCGCGCCGCATCCACATTCATCAGCTCGACCAGGTCATTCCGGGTGGCGTGTGATACCGCCACAACGGCATCCGCCCGGGCCAGCGCGCGGGGCAGTTCATGGCGGTATCCCCGTTCGTTCAATGCCTGATCCGTGAAAAAATCGGGGTGCCGAAGCCAGGCCAGATCATGCACCGTCAGCACCGTTCTGGCCCGGTGAACGGCGGGCAACACAAAATGGGTGCCGTGAAATACATCGATCGCTCCCGTCCATCGTTCGACCGGCGGCCAGTCCAGATGATCCCACATCCACTGCATCATGCGGCGGGGCGCATTGAGGATCACGGACTCAATGTCGCCCGTGCCCGGACGCCATAGCTCGCCTGCTTCGCGAAAGCGATTGGCGAACAACACAAAATGGTCATCCGAACCCCGACGGGTCAGGGCGTCCGCCAGCCCGCGTATATAGCGGGCAATGCCGCCATGCGGTTGCAGCGCATGATAGGCGTCAATGGCGATATTCATTTTTTTGCTATGGCAACAATGCGGACGCCCCAGCGACTTGGATACTTCTCTCCAGGGAGTTCAATAAAATAAATTACCTTTAATACATGATACCAGCACCAGCGCACCAAACGATAGGCCAAGTGACGGGGAGTCCATTTCAATGGCCAGTTTTCCGCAATAAAATGAACATCACGAAAATCAGCCATCAACAACACCTGTCTGAGGCTCATCTCGGTAAATACAAGCTGATGCGTGAAATCGTTGTAACGATAGTATGCCGTAGTCAATCCGGAAACCTGTGGAACATTCACAATGAGGGAGCCATTATCGCGCAGACCGGTGCGAAGCATTTCCAGAAAGGCCACAGTCTGGTCCTTGGGAATGTGCTCCAGAACGTCATTGATTGTAATTACAGCATATTGGCCCTTCCGTTCACGCAAAAATTTTTCCACATCTCCAACGTGCACCGGACATTTCACGTGCTGTCGCGCCAGTTTCGCCTGCTGAGCCGACAGCTCAATACCTTCAGCTTGCCGGTAACCCTGCATTTCCAGGAAGCGCAGAAACTGCCCCATCCCGCAGCCGACATCCAGAATCGGCGCATCGAAGTCCGTAGGCAGACAGTCGTAGTAGTATTCCTTAAAACCGCGTGCGAGGGCTTCAAAATCCTGCCCGGCATGCAGAGCGTCGAACAAGGTCTCGCTGTATCGGTCGAAATCCTCACCCATCTTTCATCTCCTGAACCAGGCGGCATAAGCCGGCCATGCTTTCACAGCCTGTAATGCCAACGAAACAAGTCCTTCAAACATCATGGCCCGCTTTACTCCAGCGTTTCCCGTGCCTTATCAATTTTATAAATATGGATTCCATGCGCCTGGCGGACTGAGCCCAGCTACAGGCCCTGACCCGCTTCAGACCCTTCTCCACCAGCATATCCCGGTATTTCATATCCGTAAGAATTCGTCGTATTCCATCTTCTATAGAGGCAATGTTATTTGGATCAACCAGGTGGGCTGCTCCACCACATGTTTCCGGTACGGATGAAAAATCGGATGTAACGACTGGAATACCACAAGCCATAGCCTCCAGCGGCGGTGCCGTCCAGCCTTCATGCAGGGTTGGATAAGCCAACATCAGAGCGCCATTGTAGAGATAGAGCAGGTCGTCGGATTCCGGGGCAAAATTTCCCAGCAGATGAACATTTGACTTCAATTCTTCTTCTTCAATTAACCTGTCCACTTCATCCGAAGCATTGTCCGGAGCCCCGGCCAGAACAAGGTGTACATTTCCAAATGTCTGCCGGATGGGTACGAAGGCCTTGATCAGGGCAACGATATTCTTGCGATGTGTAATGGCGCCGACATAAAGCAAATAGGGATAATTAATCGCATAACGCTCCGCAAGGACACTCGTGACACGTGTCCGGTCCCTGATAACATGCATGTCGGGTTCCACGCCATGGGGACTGACCATGATGCGCCGGGGATCAATCGACAAAAATCTGGCAGCTTCCATTTTCGTGTGCTCGGAAACCGCAAGAAAATAGTCACTGTTTTTCTTCGCATAATTAAGTGCCAGATTAAGATCATGCACCTGACCCGCATCACATAATTCAGGTACCGCCACATAGGCGATCCCCCTTAATGTAGTCATGGTAATGGCGCGCCTGGATGGCGGGAAATGCAGATCCGGACCATAAACGAGGTCCACCTTCCCAATCATGGATTCAATGCCGGGCCAAGCGAAGGCATTCCATGACTTGCCAATTATCTGCCACGGAATCCGGCAGACATACTCCCGATGTCCGGTGCCTTCAGGCAGCAATATCCGGCCCGCCGTATGGCCCTTCCAGTCCAGGTAAAACAATATGTAATCAACATCACGGGAGGACAGGGCCAGAAGGCCCTGGATGAGATTTCTGGAGTTTCTGCGAACGGCCCTTCCTCCATGAATCACCGGCGTAGCATCAATACAAATCCTCACCATTGCCCTCTCCAACCGTTACATCCGGCAGCCAGAATATACGAATTCCCGCCACTTTATTAGCCTCCCAAGCATTAAAAGCATGGCCTGCCCGCACGTATCATGCCCTGTTCAGGCCAAATTGACATAATACCTTGCGTTACCAGTAATCACTAGGCATCTTGTAACCTCGCATATTCAACTCATAGGTCGAGATAAATGTATGCATGATGAACTACGCCGGAAAGGCGCCATAGCCAGTCAGAAGATAAAAAACCGGAAGCTTCATCACGGCAGAAGATGGATTCTGCTTGCGCTATTGATTACCGCCGCATGTCTGCGCATTTTTTCCTGCGCAAAATATCCATTCACGGATGAAACTTTGATTCTGGAAAATATCAGCAACTTCTACATCCACCATACCTTGATGCCGAGTCACTTCAACTTCCCGACCTTATTCAGTTACCTGTCGGCCTTCGCAACAGGTATCGGCATCGCCGGCATGATGGCAAGCGCCATTGTTGAGTCGGCAAGGGAATTTGTACACCTGTACTTTGATTTTGATTCAGCCCTGCCTGTTTTTCCCGGCAGGCTTTTAAGTGCATTGATGGGTGTGGGTACGGTAATCGTGGTATTCCACACTGCCAAAAAATTCTTTAATGAAGACATAGCTTTACTGGCCACGGCCATACTCGGTTTCAGCACCTTGCATATCCTTTACTCAGGCTATGCTCTTCCAGACGTAGCCACCACATTCTTCGTCTCCTGCTCACTCTATTACGCCCTGGCGGCCCTTCGGTCGGAAACACGGCGGGAATACATTCTGGCCGGCGTCTTCGCAGGTCTGGCGGCCACAACAAAATATAATGGCGCCATGGTAGCCACCGCTATCGCCGCCGTTCATCTTATCCACCTTCATGACAGAAAATTGTTGGGCAGGCCCGCAGCCTGGCTAAACAGCAAGGTTTTGTGGTCGGGTGCGTCCTTTATCTGTGCCTTGGTCCTCGGTTCCCCCGGCTTGCTGATTGACCCGGTCAGTTTCATCAATGTTTTTTTACGAATCATGACTGCCGTGCACACGGGATACACGGGCGGTTTTGGCATGACCTATTTACACCAGATTACGCAGTTCTGGCACTGGGAAAAGACATTCGCCATTATTTTTGCCCTGGGCATTGGCGCCGCTCTGCTGCGCCGGGATAGAAAGGACATTGTCCTGCTGGCCCTTGTTCTGCCTGCATTTCTTTATATCGGCAGTTGGCAGGGAGGATCATTGCATTATATGCTTTTCCTTTACCCCCCCCTGGCGCTGATGGCCGCCAGTTTTTTATATGTTGCCCTTAAACAAACATCAAAACAAAAAAGCAGGATGATGCCTGTGCTGATTATTTTGGGCCTGTTCTCATGGCCTGTCTATTCCGCCACCGCATATGCCTATGCGCAAATTTCGCGGGAGGATTCCCGACGACTGGCATACCGATGGATCCAAAGCCATCTGCCCGATGGCAGCACGGTTGTCCGGGACTGGGCTTATTTACCTCCCCTGCTCACCCGACACGATGTTCAGATAGAAGAAATGCACAAAAATGGATACAGCAGGGAGTTCCTTCTTAAACTGCGACATACACGCACATATCATCTTATCTTGTTGCCGTATGGCCTTGAACAGATCGCACCAATCAAGGGGGATTATCTAATCACCAGCAGCTACTGCTACGCGCGTTTTTTGACCAAGCCTACTCCGCCAACCGGGAACCCGTTGTCAGGTCCATTCATAGCCCGAAAAATTTTTTATACCCGGATGCTTGCCAGCAGTGAACCCTTGGGATGGAAAAAAATTAAGGTATTTGATACCGGTAAAGGCCCCCGTGTTCTTGTTTTTCAAAGGATTGTGGCACGGTCTTTCGATTGAAGCAGAGCACGGCCCGCTCGCCATGTACCACCGCCGTGGCGTCAAGGCCTATGTGCATGCATCCGCTTTTTTTCAGGCCGGGGTTTGCAAGTCCATCAACTCATCATAAAGCGCCATAAGGCAGGCAATATGATGCCGGGGCAAATAATGCGCGGCTATATGCTCCGCGGCTGCTTTGCCAATTTTCTCCCGCATTCCCGCATGGTCAAGCAAATCGATGATGGCCGCGGCCATGACGTCGGCATCTCCGGCGGGCGTCAGGCGGGCCAGACGGCCGTTGGCCGTAATCTCCTCAATTACATCGGTATGCGGCGCCACGCATGCGCAGCCCGCATACATTGCCTCGGCTATTGAAAGACAAAAAGCTTCCCCGGCTCCTGCATGAACATACACATCTGTTTCCGATAATATTTCCCGGATATTTTTACATTGGCCCAACAGGCGGACCTTAGTCTCAAGGCCCAGATCAATAATTAACCGCTCCAGGTTGGCGCGTAAAGGACCATCGCCGGCGATGGTCAGGCGGCTCATCGGCCTTTGTCTGACAACGCATTGGAAGGTCCGCAGCAGCAACGGAAATTCTTTAACCTCCCGCAGACTGCCGATACTGGTCACGGCGGCCGCATCTTTCCGGATTGCGGCAAAGCATGGATGCCCGCCCAGGCGTTCCGGATCAATACAATTGGGAATCACGCTCAGGCGGTTTGCCGGATAGGGTATAAACCGGCTTAGATGTACCGCCTGTGCATGTGAAACGGCAACAACCCTTGCCGCCATGCGTGCCAGCATCCGGCTGTAGAGGCGTTCCCTCCGGCCCATCCATGGACCCAGGCCATGTTCTTCCATGAGGATGACCTTACAGCCGGCCAGGCGCGCAGCCAGGATGCCGTGCCGGTGCGCTTCGTACAGGCAGGTATGCACAATATCCGGCTGTAACTGGCGAAGCAGCCGTGTGAGGCGTATTAACAGCCGCCCCGAAGGCAGACTGCCCCGCCAGTCCAGACTGATAATCTGGATACCATCCGCCGCAATATGTTCGCCGACGGGTCCTTTCCCGCGCAGACAGACCACGGTCCATTTCAACCGCCGGGACAACTCCGCATCCTGCCGCATATGACGAAGCACCGTCCTGCGCAGCATTTCGGCACCTCCCCATCCCATGGTTTCGTGGATATAAACAATGTGGAGACTAGTCATCGAATGCCGACATATTGCTTGAATTCACCATCACTGCCCACCTGTATGCACCCGCCGTTATGGCAGGAGAACAGCACGCCCCGTTCCACCTTCACTGGAAGACCGGGCATGACGGACCGCCTGTGCCAAAAGCGGCAAAAAAGCCATAACAGGGGATTGTCGGCTTTCCACTTCATGACCGACACCCTGCGTAATACGAATCAATGGAAGATATGCGATACAACGCGATACAGGCCGACGCATGGAACGGATTCAGCGCCATATTCACGATGCCAGCCACGACTTAGAGTGTTCCCTGTACCTGTTTTAATATGCTGCTTTTGTATAGATTCTTTATATCGACCACAAAAAACAGTTCGTTGGCTCGCACTGCTCTTCTGAAGTAGCTGTAATCATTGCCTTCCGCCTTTCTTATCAGTGTATGGTACAATAATCTGGCCGCACCATTAACTGATCGCCACTCGGTATCCAACCTCAGGTCATTCATGGCTTCCAGGGCAAGCAGCTTCATTTTCTGCGCCTCAGGCGCCAATTCGTAGGAATAAATATCGTCAAAATAAACACTGCCAAATGCCGGTGGAAGCGTGACGGGCTCACCCGCGTTTCCATAGGGGTAATAATCACTTAAGGGATAATGGTTTGTGTAAAGAAACAAATAACCGTTCTGCATATTGAGTTTCCTGATGGCCTCAATAACCGCTACGGTAGACATCTTATGGTCGGGATGCCGGTCGATCCGGGGATACGGTGCCACGATAATATCGGGCCGGATGACTTGAATAATATGCCGAAGATCCTGAACAAGCGTAATCCACGATGCATGATCATCCGGATGCGGCAACAGCAGAGCTGATTTTTTTGGCCCGCGAAAAAAATTGATGGAAGATACCCCTGTATATAACGAGTGAACAGGCATTTCCACACTGGCATGCATCTTTTCCAGCGTACCATCGAAGTAGCCCAGGTTGACGGCTCGTCCCTTGTTGACATTCCCCAACAAGGGAACCGTCAGGCTGTTCCAGACGCGCATTCTCGCCTTGGCGAGATACTGTTGCCTTCGGTTGGCGAAAATTTCGTCGTATTTATTGCTTCCCGCATCGCCGGCGGCAATGGTTACCACGTAAGCATCATGGCCGCTGTATAATCCGAAGGCCGCAATTTCAGCATCATCCGGATGCGGAGAAATAACCAGTATCCTGGCATTATTGATCGTGATGCCGTGCTTTAAGTAAATAAGCGTGATTTGTTGATCCCTGATGTGAACAAAGCGACCGGTCACGGTGATCGTTGCGCCTTCATGCAAGTTCAGGCCGCTTAGGTTTAAATACCTTGCCCCCTCACCGCCTCTCTCGATTGTTTGTACAACTTTATTGTTGCCAGCGCTGATAAAAATTTTCGGGTCAAAAAAATGCCCGGCCAGGGTCGTTTTCAGGCTAATTTTAAGGAAAACGGCATCCTGATGAACCGCCTTGCCTCTGGTTGCTATTTTTCCGTTATGTAATTGATAATGAACCTTGACGAGATGGGTATGGTTGAAATCATAAATATAATCTTTTTTTACATCATAGTGATAAACGGCATTTCTTTCTTCGTATGTGACGATGAATGCGAAAAACAAGCCCAGGGTAACGACCATCATGATATAAAAGCCTTTTTTTTCGATGGCCCTGCTTTTACGCATGATCGAGGAACCCCACGGCAAAACCGGTCAGGCTCATCAGGAGCGATGCGCCATTTTTCATTAGCGGTTCTGCCTGAAAAAACAGGGTGGGACGCAACGCATCCTCATGCCTGACGTGCCGCATAATACAGATAGGTTCCGGATACGAGGCATAACACGGCATAGGCAATCGCGGTCGCCCATGCCGCCCCCGCCGCGGCATAGGCCGGAACCCAGTACAGGTTCAGTCCTACATTCACAATACCTCCCGCCGTTGCGCCGTACAGCAATGCCCGGCTTTTACCGGTAATGAACACCACCCCTGACAGGATATAATAGAGTCCGTAAAACAGGAAGCCCAGCAGAATCACACCGATAACATCACCGGATCCGGCATACTGGGCCGGAGCGATCAGATGCAGGACAGGGGTACGCATCATATAGAGCAGTCCCGCCAGCACAAGCAAGACCAACATGCCGGCGGCCGTGGAGAACAGGTAAAAACGCCTGGTATATGATGCCGATTCCTCCCTGTGAATGCGCAGCAGCATGGGTACCCATGCCGTATGCATCATGGTCATGCAGATGAGCATGACGGATGCATACTTGTAGCCCAGGGAATAGATGCCAACCACGCTTTCCCCATGATAAAAGTTCAGCATATAGCGATCGCTCAGATCAATCACCCATAAAGCAACGGCGGCGGGCACCATAGGCAGGCCGAAACGCAGCAACTGGCGGGATAATTCCCCACCCCATGGCATGCGGCCAAAGGTTATGGACCAACAGGGACGAAGCGCCCACAGGGAAATGATGGAATTCGACAGTACATTAGCCAGCAGAATGCCTTTCACACCCATATGCAGACCGAGAATGAAAATCAGGTTGAACAACACCGAACTGACGGCCCCCGCCAGCCCGACCCTGAGAAAACGAACGGCCTCCTCCCGTGCCCGCAGCCAGGCAAACGCCATGGTCACCTGAAGCCCCGAGACCAAAGCCGCCAGCCAGAGCAATACCAGTGCGGGAGACCAGAATGTCCCCAGCAGTCGCTGCGGCACCGGCAGGACAATAGCAAGCCCTGTTAAACAAAGCAGCAGCAGCACGGCCGCCAGTTGCAGTCGAATGGAAAGCGCCAGTGCCTGGAGACGTTGCTGATGATCCCCGGTCTGATGATATGCGCGCAAAAACGAATTGCTCATCCCCAGTCCGCACAGCATGGAGGACAGCGAAAGATAGACATTGACCAGTTGCAGAACGCCGAACGATGCCGTGCTCAAATGATGCACATATAGTGGAATCAGCAAAAAACCCACAAGGGCCTCGGCGCCGCCCATGATGCCGTAAAGCAGGGTCTGGTTTACCAGCGCCCTGCCATGTTTCCCGGCTTTTACTTTGAACACAGCATGCGAAGAAAACTTTTCTCTTCATGGATTATGTCACAACGGCCGAATTTTTCCGCAAGCAATTTAATGCCGTCCGTGCCCTTTCTGACATCGAGAACAAGCCTTCCATCGTCAGAAAGGATTTCATGCGCTCTTGTCAGATATACCGATACCGGATAATGAAACCCCCACGAAATCAGGGACAAAATGAGATCCACCTTTCCATGAACATTAATCTCATTATTTTCAGTTGCTTCAAGCAGTTCTATATGATCTTCGGCGATGTCGTTCAGATGCAGAACCTTTTTGGCGATTTCAAGCGAATTGTAAAAAGCGCCTTGCTGTTTGAATCCGTAAAAAACCGTGTCTTCCGTCCTCGTTTTATCCAGAAGATAAAAATGGTCAACCGACCGCCTGTAATGGTGATACAGAAATACATCGATCCCGGCAATGCCGCAACCAATATCCAGTATGGATTTGCATGCGTCCGGCAGAAACTCTCTGATCGTCTCAAATTCGGACCGAATGTCCGAAGCATACGCCTGCTTTATTTCATCCCGTTTCGACCGCGCTTCCATCCTGACTGCGCGTTCATAGATCGAAAAAGGTGAAATTCTATCCATAATGCGGTAAAGCAGATTATGGTGAAAGCGGATAAGATGCGTTCGTTGAAACAGAATGAACTCCACGGCTTCATCAGGAACTGTTATTTTCTGAGTCATGGCATTCATTCCCCTGACCGGTGGTAATAAACTGCTGTATAATCCATCGTTGTCCTCCCCCGATATTTATCCGTTCCGCCTGGCGCCAAACCGGTGTGATACCATTTGACCATCTCACGGAGCGGCATCCGGTCCAGTCTCGCCCTGTCCCCGTTGTCCCTGCCACGCCACCCGCTGCTCCAGCGCCCGGGACAGGGTGTGTTCATCCAGGTATTCCAGTTCACCGCCCTCGGGGACGCCGCGGGCGATGCGCGAAATTTTCACATCCCGGGACCGGTAACGCCGTGCGATGAAATGTGCCGTTGCTTCCCCATCCACGGTGACGCTGGTTGCCAGCACCAGTTCCCGCACGCCACCCGCCGAGATGCGTGCATCCAGCGAAGCCAGCCACAACTGCCCGGGGCCAATACCATCCACCGGACTCAGGCGGCCGTGCAGTACGTGATAGCCACCGGAAAAATGGCCGCTCCGTTCCAGCATCAGGACATCCACCGGCTGCTCCACGACACAAATCAGGCCCGTATCGCGCCGGGCGTCATCACAGATGGCGCAGCGGCTCTGTTCCGCGAAACAACCGCAGCGATCACAGAAAGTGACGGACTTGTGTAAATCGTCCAGTGCCAGCGCTATCTGCTCCACGTCCGCTGAGGGTCTTTCCAGCAGGTTCAGGCCCAGCCGAAGCGCGGTCTTGGGACCAATGCCCGGCAGGCCGGAAAGCGTTTCCACGACCCGAGCCAGCGCCGCGGGCATGCCGGGGAACATGTCAGCGGGCCTGTTCACCACAGGTGATTTTGTCCATTCAAAGCGAAAAACCGGGTGGCAGAGGCATGCCTCCGAGCAAATCCTTCTGCTTCTGTTTTATAGCGTCATCCGCTGATTGCAGGGCCGCATTTATGGCGGCAGTCACCAGATCTTCCAGCAGCGCCTTGTCCCGTTCAGCCCAGAGAGTGGAATCGATTTCAACCTTGCGCACCACGCGATCCCCACCCAGGGTCACCCGCACCATGCCTCCCCCGGCCTCGCCATGCACTTCCATGCCTACCAGTTCCTCCTGCATTTTCTGCATACCTTCCTGCATTTTTCGAGCCTGCTGCATAATTTTTCCAATATTCATGGCTCATCCTCCGGTGTTGTTTCCGTATCGGCGGCCGCGCCCGGCGGATGGACGCACTCGACCCTGGCGCCGAACCTGTGTATCAGCGCCTGCACATGCGGATCATCGCACGCAGCCTGCTCCAGCTGCTGCTGTCGGGCGGCTGCCTCCCGCTCACGCAACTGCGACAACGTTTCACCGTCCTTTCCATCCCTTGGCTCCCAGTGCACCTCGCGACCCAGCCATTCGGCGAACGCCATCCGTTCCGCCACCGCAATAGCCCGTTCCTGATGTTTGTCCAGGGCCACCCTGACCTTTTCATCAAAATCCAGACACAGCACATGTTCCAGCATGGCGGCTATGCCCGCGCGCACCCCGGCATAGGCTTCAACCGCCTCCTCCCAGTTACCGCAATAACGCCCCGGCGCTTCATTCAGGGCGCTGGCAATTAGCTCGGGCGTTTTTTCCACCTCCTTCCCGACATGCACCGAGGCGGGCTGAGGACAGACTTTTTCGGACGAAGCCGGCGCCGAAGGTATGGGATTCCCTCCCCCGGACGGAGCAGGGACATCCACTCCCGCCGCCGGGGTCTTGCGGGGTGGATACAGGACATGCAGGCCGGTGAGACGCAGGACAAGCATTTCCGCGCCGCGCCGCTCGTCCACAAGGTCCAGATCACGCAGGCCGTGCAGCAGTACCTGATACCGTACATCCAGACTCCGGGCATCCCAGCAGCCGACCCGATCCGCCAGCCACTGGCACCGTTCCTCACCGGACTCGTCCTCCAGCAATCTCTCATCCACCATCAGGCAGGCCAGTTCATGCCAGAGATTAACCAGATTGATCAATATGGTACGGGGTGCATATCCACTCTCCGCCGACGTCCGCAATACTTCCACGGCCTGCCGGGAATCACCGCTGAAAATCGCATCGGACAACCGGCGCACCGCACTCGGGGCGGCCAGTCCGAGGGCTTTGAGCACATCCGCCTCGGTCAGGGCCGCGCCGGCATAGGCCAGCACCCGCTCGGTAAGACTCAGGGCGTCGCGTACGCTGCCGTCCGCCGCCCGGGCGATCTCGTGCACGGCGCCCGCCTCATAAGCGATCTTTTCTTCATCCAGCACATGCGCCAGATAGTGGCGGATTTCATCCGTGCCGAGACGCCGCAGATCAAAGCGCTGACAGCGGGAGCGCACGGTAACGGGTAACTTCTCCACCTCGGTCGTAGCCAGGATAAACAGCACGCGCTCCGGCGGCTCTTCCAGCGTCTTGAGCAGGGCATTGAAGGCACTCTTGGAAAGCATATGGGCTTCATCAATGATATAAACCTTGCGCGCCAACCCGGTCGGCGGGTAGCGCACGGAATCCAGAATTTCCCGGATATCATCCACACCCGTATGGCTTGCAGCGTCCATCTCCTGGACATCGAGATTATTGCCGTGACTGATTGAGGCGCATGCCTCGCATTTACCGCATGGTTCTCCATCCACGGGGTGCTCGCAATTCACCACCATGGCCAGCAGGCGGGCAATCGTTGTTTTGCCCACGCCGCGGATGCCGGAAAGAAGGTAGGCATGGGCCATCTGGCCCGTTTTCATGGCGTTCTGAAGCGTCCGCACGACAACGTCCTGCCCGACAAGATCGGAAAACTGCCGTGGCCGCCAGCGTCGCGCCAAGACCAGATAATTCATACCCGTCACTTTACGGATGTGCACCGACTTTGCAAAACAAACCCATGAATCATGCGGGCCAAGTTGACATCGGCGTATCTCTGGTGTAGCAACCAGCCATTGCTGTTGATGGCAATTCTGTTACCCAACAAACCATCATTGTTCGAATGACCAAATTAATAATCATTTCTCGGAGTGTAGATACCGTGTCATCCAAAATTTCTGACGTAAGCCCGCAATCCATGGATGCGGAAAATGAAATCGTGACTCAGCAGAGCCCCGGCCGCAACAGGCTGCGCAAGACGGAAGCATCCGAGGAAATGAAGCATGCCGGCCAGGAATCCACCGAGACTCACCCGCCGCTTCGCGGACACGGAAACCGGGGGCGGCGCAGAAACGGTGATGCGAAAGGGCGACACCGGAAAAACGGGCCGATTGAAGAACCCGTCTCCGACGAGGCCAAGGGCGTACAGATGAATCTGCGCGAAGTAGCCCAGATGGAACCGCAGGCATTGCTGACACTGGCCGATTCACTGGGCCTGGAGAATGCCGCCGGCATGCGCAAGGCCGAGCAGGTATTCGCCATTTTAAAGGCGCATGCCATGCGAAGCGGAACGCTTTATAGCGAAGGCGTTCTCGAAATCCTTCCCGACGGCTTTGGATTCCTTCGTTCCCAGGAAGCAAATTATCTGGCGGGGCCGGATGATGTCTACGTTTCCCACAACCTGGTGCGCCGTTATTCCCTGCGCAAGGGAGACACCGTGGCGGGTGAAATCAAGGCGCCGCGCGACGGAGAACGCTATTTTGCGCTGAAAACAATCGATTCCATTAACGGCGAAGATCCAAGGGTCGCCAAGACCAAGGTGCTGTTTGACAATCTGACCCCCCTGTATCCCGACAAGCGGCTGACCCTGGAGGTGGAAGGCTCGAAGGATATCACCGGCCGGGTTATTGATATCGTGGCTCCGATTGGAAAGGGGCAACGGGGGTTGCTGGTGGCGCCGCCGCGAACCGGCAAAACTATGATGATGCAGTCCATCGCCCATTCCATCGAAGCAAATCATCCGGAGGTGGTCCTGATGGTGCTGCTGATTGATGAGCGCCCGGAAGAGGTGACGGACATGAAGCGATCGGTCAAGGGCGAGGTGGTTTCCTCAACCTTCGACGAACCCGCCCAGCGGCATGTGCAGGTGGCTGAAATGGTCATAGAAAAGGCCAAACGACTGGTAGAACACGGCAGGGATGTGGTCATTCTGCTTGATTCCATTACCCGCCTTGCCCGCGCCTACAATACCGTGGTGCCGTCCTCGGGCAAGATTCTTTCCGGTGGCGTGGATTCCAATGCCCTGCACCGCCCCAAGCGCTTCTTCGGCGCGGCCCGCAATATCGAGGGCGGTGGCTCACTCACGATTATCGCCACGGCGCTGGTGGATACCGGCAGCAAGATGGATGAGGTTATTTTCGAGGAGTTCAAGGGAACCGGCAATATGGAAATCAAGCTGGATCGCAAGCTCGTGGACAAACGTGTGTTTCCTGCCATTGATATTGCGCCTTCAGGCACCCGCAAGGAAGAGCTGCTCACGAACCGCGAGATACTCCAGAAAATTTGGATTCTGCGTAAAATCCTTTCTCCGATGGGCACGGTGGATGCCATGGAGTTCCTGCTCGACAAACTGCGTCAGGCCAGGTGCAATGCTGAATTCTTCGAGAAAATGAACCAGTAATCAGTTGTTGGCGTCAAGATAGTCGAGCAGTAAATCGGCATTTTTCATAAGTATGGCGTAAATACGATCAAAGCCGTGTTCGCCTTCATAATAGGGATCGGGAACATCCGCCGGAGCCGCCCCCGCTGATTCAAACTGCCGCATCATCAGCACGCGGCTTTTTCGAGCGCCCATGGCCAGCAGATCCGATCTGTTTCCTGCGTCCATAACCACGAACCAGTGCCAGTTCCTGATGTCCGATGTGATAAGCTGGCAGGCATGGTGCGAACTTAAATCCAGGCCATGCTTTCTGGCGGTCAGGACCGATCGAATATCCGCACCGCTTCCGACATGCCAGTCGCCCGTCCCCGCCGATGCAAAGCGAAAACGCCTGTCCATTCCCCGTTCCCGCGCCCGCTGATGAACAATAGCCTCGGCCAGAGGTGAACGACAAATATTCCCCAGGCAAACAAAAAGAACACGGATTTTGTCCTGCCCTTCAGAGTGCATTTCGTTCCGCCTGGGAAGGATGTAAATATGCAGGCGCCGGATATCGGCCGTTCCGGCCCCGTCTGTCCGCCTTCCACAGGCGCTTACGAACCATCTCCGCCAGTGCCTCCGGCCGCTGTTGAACAGACGGCAAACGCCGCCACCCGTGCATTTCCACCGGGGGTTCCGTTAGCGCAATATAGGTGGCCGGTGGCATGCGCCGAATATCATTCCAACTGCGGCGGCAATCACCTTGCAGTGCCCTGCCCGCCTGAAACCGGCCGATATATGCATCACCCGAGCGGGCATCCTCCAGCACCCATACCGGCGCTTCCGAGCCGCTTTGCCGTGCAGTAATGGCGAGGGAGGAAATGGCGTGCAAGGGAAGGCCATGGCCGGCATTGATCCCGGCCATGATGGCCGCTGTCACCCGCAACCCCGTAAAGGAACCGGGACCTGCGCCCAGCACCAGCAATTGCAGTGCATGCCAATCCAGTCCCGCATCCATAAGCAGGGCTTCCAGCATGGGAAGAATGGATTGCGAGTGCGGGATATCCGTACAGCCTGAAGCGCAAAAGCACTCGCCATCCCGCCGGACAATGCAGGCGCAGGCGGAACCGAATGCAGCGTCAAGCGCCAGGGTGTGCAGCGTACTCCTCACCCTTTAACCCGTATATTGCATGAAGGATTCGGAATTCAGGCTTGAGCAGGCCTGGCCGGCTGGTTGATCGGGTGACAAAGCATAGCCGTAGCTATGGTTTGAGGCCGAGCGGCCTGGATGCCGAGCCTGATCGGGTCTGAAACCGGACAGGACAAGGTGTAACCACGGATAAGGTGGCCTGGTTCTGTGTAGGCCATTGATATAATGTAATATCCTGTCCATCAGATGTCCGCCTTCATGCAATATGCGGGTTAACTTCCTGCGAAGCCATTTCATTATGACAGACGGCCATAGGAATGCAGGCCGGACAGGTACATATTCACGCCCAGAAAGCAGAACAGGGTCACAAAGAAGCCCACGACCGTCCACCAGGCCAGCGAGCGGCCCTGCCAGCCATGCGATACACGTACATGCAGGTAGGCGCCATAGGTCAGCCATACAATCAGGGCCCATGTTTCCTTGGGGTCCCAGGACCAGTAGCCGCCCCATGCCTCCGCCGCCCATGCCGCGCCAAGAATCGTAGCCAGCGTAAAGGCCGGAAAGCCGATCGCGACAGCCTTGTAGGCCAACTGGTCAAGCTGGTCCAGTGTGGGGAAAATCTCCAGCAGTCGTGAATTACCGCCCTTTCGTTCAAGACGATCACGCACGAGCCAGGCCATGCCGGCGGCGCAGGCGACGGCGAATGAACCGTAGCCTATGAAATTCATTGGTACGTGGATCTTCATCCAGTAGGATTGCAATGCCGGAACCAGCGGCTTGATTTCCGCATGACCGTGCGCCGAAAGCCAGATACCGAAAAATACGCCCGCGGCGACAAGACTCATGACAAACGCACCCATGGCGCGGGCATGGTAGCGCCGTTCCAGCGCCAGGTAGATGACGGTGGTAATGCAGAACAGAAGAATGAATACTTCATACAGATTGGAAACAGGCGCATGTCCGACATCCGGACTGATCAGATAGGATTCATACCAGCGAAGCAAAAGCGCTGAGCCGCCTGCGTATATTCCCGTCCAGGCGCTCGCCGTGGCCATTCGCCCGATAAAGGATTCCGGTGCGAACAGATGGGTAATATAAAGCAGCGCCGAGATCAGAAACAGGATATTCATGGCCATGATAATACGGCCGGAAACCAGGTTGGACTGGTCTGCGTAGGAAATCAGCGCCTGGCCCGGCTCGAAATACGCCATCATCGCCGTCAGCACGATCATCAACAAGGCGCCGTCCAGCCAGCCAAGCAGATTGGATGCCAGCTTTGCCTTCACCATCAAAGGCCTGGCCATTCCCAGCGCCAGTCCGGATGCCACGCCCGCCAGTGCGCCGACCCCGTACCAGCCGAAAGCGGCGGGAGCAAGAAAATACAGCAGCCCGGCGTCATCATACCCGGCCGGGCCGTACAGGGCATAGGCGGTGGCGCCCATGACGGCGCCCAGATAAGTACAAAAGCGGGCAAAGCCCGGCAGACCCCGGTTCATGCTCTGAAAAGTCATACGTGGTGCAGTCAATGTCGTCATATCCTGTCTCCTTTGATTATGCAGGCGTAGGAATGAAAGCCTGATCCATCTTGCTTAAAATTTCATGAAACTCACGTTCAAACCCAAGCTTGTTGCGGTTGGTCATGCCACCCATGCTGATTTCAACCTTGCCATCGCTTTCCTTCAGTACAAACCATAATCTGCGATGCGGCATATAAAACATGATGCAAAGACCGATCACGAGCATGGCGCTTCCCACCCAGATGACATTCATGCCGGGGTCCTGTGTTAACTGCAAGCCGGTATAATACACCTGATCATAATCCTCCAGCATTGGAATGAAAGGCCAGGGAACCCTGGAAAGATTCCGCATCGCCTGCAGCACGCGAAGACCCGCATCCTGGAAACGGGCGGGACGCTTGTTGCCGAACACATCCTTCAGGGCCGCCTTGAATGCCTCAAGATTGGCCTTGGCGTCATCCGATGTCTTCTCTTTTTTCAGGCGTTTGCCAAATGCGTGCAGCAGTTGCCATTCCTGCGGGTTGCTGAAATCAAGGCCCAGCGAAAACGGCTGGTAGTCACTGTTCTCGCCGCTTAGCGACACCATGATCAATGAGCCGACATTTCTGCCCTTCAACTCAAACGGACGCATGAAACTCTTGATTTTCACAGGCTTCAAGCCCGAGCCGCGCACAATATATTCCACCGCCGGGCCCAGATCCTTAAAGTTCCCTGGCTGACCCGGCTCAGCCATATTCTCAATATTGTAGGGCCGAAAATTGGTGATCTCCAGGCTGACGCCGGTTTTTTTGTCACGCCATGTACGATAAACACGGGTATCCACGGTCTGCATGCTGCCATCATCCAGGCGAAACAGTTTCAGCCTGATCTTTGAGCCGCCATCACCGAAGCTGGACTGATAGATGCGCACACCCTTATACAGCAGGGGTTCGTTAACGATGATATCCTTATGATCGATGACCACCTTGCCGTGATCAATAATGGAAAGCGTGCTGCGAAATTCCTTGGGCATGCCGGTTGGATAAAAATCAATAAAGAATTTGTCGCAGCGCACGGAAAACGGCATTTTCAGACTTTTAATCCGCATATCCTTCAGAAAGCCGATGCTGTTTTCCTGCCCGCCTTCAACGACGTTCATTGATCCGCGAAAGCCGTAATGAACGGAAATCCAGCCCCCGGCAAGAATAACCAGAATGGCGCCGTGCACAAGGATATAGCCCCACTTGTTCAGGCGCCCCTTGTCCGCCCGGATATAAGTCCGCCCCTGATCGCTGGCTGATTTCTTTTCCCATCCCGGCAGTTCCCGTTTGATAACGGAGTGTATTTTCGCGCTATCCGCTTTCTTTAGCGTCCAGTGTCTGAGATGGTGAAAACGCTGCAGGGACTTGTCCGCGATAATAACCTTCCGCTTGCTCATTTCCCGGATCATGCGCGGAACATTGCGCCACAGACAGACGGCGAGCGACAGCATCAGGAATCCCAGCATGGTGAGGAACCAGCCGGTATGATACATGTCAAACAGGCCCAGGGAATGAAACACGGAATACCACAACGGACCGAACTGTTTGAGATAATCCACCTGTTCCTGATTTTGCAACAACACCGTGCCAATGGCGCTGGCCAGGGCAAGCACCACCAGCAGCACAATGGCCAGGGACATTGAACTTAAACGGTCAAACCAGGATTTGAGCCAGGCGGGAATATTCATAGGCGCGGCATCCTAGAGCACGACGGCTTGTAAAAAAACAATGATTTCATAAGGTCAATAATGAGAGCGTCAGCGCAGGGAGCGTAAATGACCGGCCTGCCAGATCATCAGCCGTGATGGCCTGGCGGCAGGCATGGCTGCGGGCATGGCATCCCGTAAATAACGATGCCAGCGCAGGCGAAGACGGCGTCCCGGCCGCTGAACTTCCCGCCCGCGCCGGTTGAGACTGCTGGAGATGATCAGGCCATTGCTGCGTTGCGCCAGCTGCCTGCATTCGGCGGCATCATCCACGCGCAGCGCGATATGCCCCTTGCTGTAGCAGGCATCAGGCAGGCCGGGGCGGCCGGGAACGATGAGGGTAATATTCCCGGGCCAGCATCTCGGGATAACCTTGCGCAGGCCGACGGGAATGTAGCGCATTTGACGGCAGGCCATGTGAACCGACCCGGCCAGCAGCAAAAATGGCCCGCGCCGCTGTTTGAAACCCTGCATCTTCCGAACGGCCTGTGGCTGCGACGGCAAAGCCGCAACGCCGGGCACGGTGGATGTTCCATGCGCGATCAGACCGCCGCCCCTCAATCCGCGAGCCAGACGCAGAATGGTGAAGCTACGCATGAATCATTCAGGTTCATTTCTCGGCATGGCCTGTGCTGCCCGGGCATCCTCAAGCTTCCGCGCCAGCGCGGCATCGGACCGGGCCAGTATCTGTACAGCGAGCAATGCGGCATTTTTGGCACCGTTGATCGCCACCGTCGCCACGGGCACGCCCGGCGGCATCATTACGGTAGAAAAAAGCGCGTCCTTTCCCTGCAACGGCCCCGCTGAAACCGGCACGCCGATAACCGGCCTGATCGTGTGCGCTGCCACCATGCCGGCCAGATGCGCCGCCATGCCCGCCGCGCAGACAAACACCTGGCAGCCGGCGGCTTCGGCATTCCTGACGGCCTGAATAGTCGCATCCGGCGCGCGGTGGGCGGAACGGATCAGCGTTTTGCAGGATACACCGAAATCATCGAGCACGGCCCCGGCCTTTTCCATCAGCGGCCGGTCGGATTCACTGCCCAGTAATATCAATACCTTGATTGCTTTCATGCCGTGTCCTCCGTGGTTTATACGGCTTCTTCCGGTTCCACCGCCCGCCAGCCGATATCACGGCGGTAAAACCCGCCCGGCCAGTCAAGCCTTTCCAGCGCAGCATAGACATTTCTCTGCGCCCCGGACACATCCGGACCCAGCGCGGTCACACCCAGCACGCGCCCGCCGGCATTGATGATTTGCCCGTTCTTCTCCGACGTGCCGGCGTGAAAAACGGTCGCACCAGCTGCCTCTACGGCATCGAGGCCCCGGATTGCCTGTCCCTTTTTATAGGCGCCGGGATAACCGTTGGAGGCGACGACGACGGTAAGCGCGACACGCTCGTCCCATTTCAGCCTCACATCGTCCAGCCGTCTTTCAGCGGCGGCCAGCAGCACTTCGCCCAGATCGGACCTCAGGCGCAACATCAGAGGCTGGCATTCAGGATCGCCAAAGCGGACATTGAATTCCAGCACCTTCGGGCCCCCTTCAGTGATCATGACGCCGGCATACAGTGTGCCGATAAATTCGGCACCGCGCCGTTTCAGGGCGGTAATCGTCGGCCGAACGATTTTCTCCAGCACTTCTCCGGCCACGGCCGGGGTGACGCACGGGGCCGGTGAGTAGGCGCCCATGCCGCCGGTGTTCGGCCCCTGATCGCCGTCACGCAGGGCCTTGTGATCCTGGCTCGAGGCCAGCGGCAAAATCGCATCGCCCGAGACAATAAACAGGCAGGACGCCTCTTCCCCCGCCAGGTATTCCTCGATTACCACTTCATGGCCCGCCGCCCCAAACGTATTGCCCGCCAGCATGCCGCGGGCCGCGCCCACCGCCTCATCCACCGTTTGCGCCACGATCACGCCCTTGCCGGCGGCCAGGCCCGAGGCCTTGACCACGATCGGCGCGCCCCAGGCGCGAATCGTGCGCTCGGCCGCACCGGCGTCCACATGCACCTTGAAACGGGCGGTGGGCACGCCAGCCTCATACATCAGTTGCTTGGCGAACGATTTGCTGCCTTCCAGTTGCGCCGCGGCCTGATCCGGCCCGAACACGGCAACGCCTTCGGCGCGCAGGCGGTCGGCCAGACCCGCCACCAGTGGTACTTCGGGTCCCACCACGACCAGCCCGGGCTGCTCATGCTCCGTTAAGGCCACAAGGCCATCAACATCGCCCGCCCCGACATCCACGCAACGCGCATCCCCGGCAATGCCGGCATTCCCCGGCGCGCACACCACCTCGGAAACCGAAGCCGACCGCTTCAGTTTCCAGCACAGGGCATGCTCGCGCCCGCCGCCGCCGACCACCAGAACCTTCATATTTTACTCCGTAAATCGTGATAAGACGCAGGTTAACGTGGAGCGGGGTGGAATACTATCCGTCGCTAATCAAAGTGTGGTTGCGTGAGCAAACGGATAAAAAACTGCTTGATCCACAAGGTTGAGGATTCGCAGGAAAGTGTGTCGAGTTGTTTATCCAGAAACGGCTCAGGCATGGTGCGCTTCACCGTAGCATGCCTTGTTCACCTGCTTCTGTTCCTGCTTTTCATAAAATGTAACGCCAATCCGCTGGATATGCTCAACCACATCGCGGTCGCTGATGGTGTTAAAGATGGACAGGTCTATCGTGTAGGGTAGGAGCAGGTCGTCAATTTCAGCCATGATTTTATGCAATACGTCCAGCGTTAAATCAGCGCCGCCAAAGAGGGTCAGGTCAATATCCGAGCCATTCCTGTAATTGCCCTTGGCGCGCGAGCCATACAGCACGGCTTTTTCAATCTGAGGGTATTTTGCGAACACAGCGCGGATTCGTTCGATGGTGGCTTCATTCAACCCAAACTTCATGGCTGCTTTTCCGTTAAAGGCTTCATCGTTTCGAGTAGCCGCCTGAACTCCGCGTAATAGTCTTTCACGACTGCTTGCACAATGCCACGCGCGACATCACTGTTGTATGTGTGCGTAGTGAGATTGCGGCTGTTTATCATATCCATCCAGACTTCACCGTTTTCGATCAGGCCACGTTTAAATGCTTCGCGGGTGCTGTCTTTTGAGCCGTAGAGATTCTGAAGCCCTTGCCTGTCTTCGAGAAAATCCTTCAGAACATTCCAGGCCAGTTCATGCGTGTACTCGAAGGCCTGAATTGTTCCCTGCTCTTCAAGCTCACTAAGCGGGCGCTGCCGGGAAAGTTCAACTGCCTTTTCCAACTGGCCAAAGGCCTGGGCAAAGTGCTTATAGCGCTGCACCCAGCGGATATCATGCTCTGTCATAGCGCCTCCCCGTTAATGCAACTTACCGGGAACCAACCAGAGACTCAATGCCGGAAATGGCGGATGCCGGTGAAGACCATGGCGATGCCGTGTTCGTCGGCAGCAGTAATGACTTCCGCATCGCGGATCGAGCCGCCCGGCTGGATCACGGCGGTGGCGCCCGCCTCGGCCAGTGCATCGACGCCGTCGCGAAACGGGAAGAAGGCATCGGAAGCGACCGCGGAGTCTTTGATGGCCTTGCCGCCATGCCGGGCGGCGATGCGGGTTGAGTTGACGCGATTCATCTGTCCCGCGCCCACGCCCAGGGTCACGCCGTTTTTGGCGAACACGATAGCATTGGATTTCACGTGCTTGGCCACGGTCCAGGCAAAGAACATATCATCCCATTCCGCCTCGCTCGGCACGCGCCTGGTCACCACCTTGCAGGCGTCGCGATTCAGGATGTGCGCATCACGATCCTGCACCAGCAGGCCGCCATTAACGCGTTTGAATTCAAGACCGCCGCTGACCGCTTCGGCGGAAGGCGCAAACATCAGGCGCAGGTTCTTTCTCTCTTTCAATATTGCGCGTGCGGCATCGGAAAAGCCCGGCGCAATCACCACCTCCATGAACGTCTCGGCAATCAGTTTTGCCGTGGCTTCTTCCAGCGGTCGATTAAAGGCGGCAATGCCACCGAAGGCCGATATGGAGTCGGCCGCGCGGGCGCGCTCGTAGGTTTCGGCCTGGGCATTTCCGACCGAGACGCCACAGGGGTTGGCATGCTTGACGATCACCACGGCGGATTCAGGGAAGTCGCGCACCAGCGCAAAGGCGGCATCGGCATCGGCGATATTGTTGTAGGAAATGGCCTTACCTTGCAGCACCTTGCAATCGGCCAGCGACACGCCTGTATCCTCCGGATCGGCATAGAAGGCGCCCTTCTGATGCGGGTTTTCGCCGTATCTGAGTTCGTCCGCCGTCTTGATGAACTGGCGTGTGAAGATATCGGGGAACAACCGTTTGGAGCCGTCTTCGTTCAGCGCCGAAAAATGATTGGCGATGGCCCCGTCATAGGCGGCCGAATGCGCGAAGGCTTTGACCGCCAGTGCGCGGCGCTTGCTCTCGTCCAGCGTGCCGGAATCCATATTTTCCAGCACTATGTCATAATCGGCGGGATCGACGATAACCGTCACGAATTTGTGATTCTTCGCCGCCGAACGGATCATGCACGGGCCGCCGATATCGATATTTTCGATGGCATTTTCAATAGTGCAATCCGGGTCGGCCACGGCCTCGCGGAATGGGTAGAGATTGACGCACACCAGGTCAATCGGCTCGATGCCGTGTTTTTGCATCACATCCGTATCGACATCCCGCCGGGCGAGGATGCCGCCGTGCACCTTCGGATGTAGCGTCTTGATGCGGCCGCCCATCATTTCCGGAAAGCCCGTATAGTCGGCGACATCACGTACCGGAATATCCGCTTCGCGTAACACCCGCGCCGTGCCGCCGGTGGAAAGAATTTCAACACCCTGGCCGGCGAGCCCCCTGGCAAAAGCCACGATACCGGACTTGTTGGACACGCTGATCAGTGCACGGGTGATTTTTGCTGCTTGGGCGGGCATGGTTCAATCTCCAGGGATTGTCATCAAAACAGGAAAACGGGAACGCTACGAATTCAGCCCGTGCGCGCAAGCGGCAATCATCTGTCAGGAGGCGGCATGCATATCATGAATCAGGGGGAGGGCGGAGGCCCGGCAGGCTGCCGGACTCCCCCGTGGATAAGGCTCTCCTGTACATTGTTCACCTGCCTGCTGGTGCCGGTCTACTGGGTCCAGTACGGTCCGGCCAATTTCCTGTGGTTTTCGGATATCGCCCTGCTGGGTACGGTGGCGGCCCTTTGGCTGGGAAGCCGCCTGCTTGCGAGCATGATGGCGCTGGCGGCGCTACTGCCCGAAGCAGGCTGGAACATCGATTTTTTTACCCGGCTCATCCTCGGCGCCGACGCCATGGGAATGGACGGAACCCGATACATGTTCGACCCGTCCATTCCCGTCCTGGTGCGGGCATTATCCCTCTTCCACATGTTTCTGCCGGTGCTGCTGTTCTGGCTGGTGCGAAGGCTGGGTTACGATTCGCGCGCCCTTGCATATCAGACCCTGCTGGCGTGGATCATACTGCCGGCCAGCTATCTTTTTACCGATCCGGCGCACAACATCAATTTCGTGCTGGGTGTTGGCTCCTCCGCACCCCGGACAGACATGACGGAGCTGGCTTACCTGGTATTGCTGATGCTTATTCTCCCGCTCTGCATCTACCTGCCGACGCATTTTGCGCTGACAAGAATCGCCGGCAAAGGAGGAGACGAGGAGCGTGACAATCCCCCTGATCCGGCAAAGCTGGAATCAAAAACTCGCCATGAATGAAGATTAAACCCTGAAAATACAGGATCGTAATCTTCTTTCTCTCTGTGCCCTCCGTGGTAAAAAGCAGTGCAAGGTAAAGGACCGGATCATACCCCCGAATACTGGGCATGGAGCTGCTTTGCGTGCATGTCCGGAAGCTTGTTCAACGCCGCGATCAGCGCCCTGGCCGAGGCCACGACGATATCCGTATCCTTGCCCTGTCCATTGACGATACGGCCGGCGTCCCGCAGGCGCACCGTCACCTCGCCCTGGGCGTCGGTGCCGGAGGTGATGGCGTTCACCGAATAGAGCAGCAGTTTGCCGTTGGGCTCAACCAGTGAGTTGATGGCCTTGAAGGCCGCGTCCACCGGACCGTCGCCCTCGCTGGTCGCCTTGTGCAGTTTTCCGTCGATTTCGAGCTCCACGGCGGCCACGGGCGTATCGGTCGTGCCGGACGCCACATGCAGGCTGGACAGCTTCACGCGCTCGGCTTCGACCTCTTCCGTATGTTCAAGTATGGACATCAGATCTTCATCAAAGATTTCTTTCTTCTTGTCCGCCAGGGCCTTGAAGCGCTCGAATGCAACATTGATCTGATCCCTGTCCAGTTCGATGCCCAGTTCCGCATAGCGTGATTTAAGCGCGGCACGGCCGGAATGCTTGCCCAGCACCATACGATTGGTCGTCCAGCCGACGGATTCCGGCGTCATGATCTCATACGTCCTGTGGTGTTTGAGAACGCCGTCCTGATGGATGCCCGCTTCATGCGCAAAGGCATTGGCGCCGACAATGGCCTTGTTCGGCTGCACCGGCATGCCGGTGATCTGGGAAACCAGCCTTGAAATCGGTACGATTCTGGTCGTATCAATGCCGGTTTCGATATCATAACGATCCGCGCGGGTGCGCAGGATCATGACGATCTCTTCCAGCGAGGCATTGCCGGCCCGCTCACCCAGGCCATTGATCGTACACTCGACCTGGCGCGCCCCGTTTTCCACCGCCGCCAGCGAATTGGCCACGGACAGGCCCAGGTCGTTGTGACAGTGCACGGAGAAAATCGCCTGATCGGAATTCGGCACGCGCTCGCGCAGCTCGTGAATACGTCCGCCGAATTCATCCGGCGTCATATAACCCACAGTATCGGGAATATTGATGATGCGCGCACCTGCGGCTATGGTCGCCTCGACAATGCGGCACAGGAAATCCATATCGGAGCGGCCGGCGTCCTCGGCCGAAAATTCCACCTCGGGAGCCAGTGACCGGGACTGCTTCACGGCCTCAACCGCGCGTTCCAGCACCTGCTCAGGCGTCATGCGCAGCTTCGCTTCCATATGAATCGGGCTGGTGGCGATAAAGGTATGAATGCGGCCCTTTTCTCCCGCGGGCCTGATCGCCTCGGCGGCACGTTCAATATCCCCGGGATGGGCCCGGGCCAGGCCGGCAATCGTCGGGCCCCGCACCTTCGAGGCGATACGGTGCACGGCCTCAAAATCTCCCGGCGAGGCGATTGGAAAACCGGCCTCGATAATATCCACGCCCAGAGCCGCCAGCGCCTGCGCAACACGCAGCTTTTCCTCGAGATTCATTGAACATCCCGGCGACTGCTCGCCATCGCGCAATGTGGTATCAAAGATATATAAACGCTCGGACATCATTTTACTCCTTGTGTTTCCTCACCGTCGAGCCGGTATTTTCCAGCCTGAAACAACACAGACCGCGGGAATTGACCGCGGCCTGTGTGAATCCGGAAAAAAGAATCAGCTCATCATAGGCCGCGGTGATACCCGGATAGCAGCAAAAGCCACCCGCCTGAAAACATGTGCCGGAAGAAAACCATACACGGAGTCAAGCACTCGCGATGCATGCTGTCAATTCATTTAGATATCATGGATTTTCTGAATGCTGTATCACCCGGTCCCATACTTCATGGATACCCTGTTCCAGAGATATCTCGGGGACCCACCCGAATGTTTCTCTGGCTTTGGAAATGTCCAGGGCAATTTCAGGGATATCGTATGGACGTCCCGGCTTGTAGAGGACGCTCGGCCGAAGATCAAGAACCTTCGAGATGGTGGAAATGATCTGATTCACGGAAATTCCAACCCCGCTGCCGGCATTAAACGTACCCACGATACGGCTCCCGCCAGCCTGAACGCACAACCTGGCCAAATCCTTCACATGAAAATAATCACGTATCACCGATCCGTCCCCCCAGACTTCCAGGGATCGATGTTCCGCCAGGGCATGTAAAAAAGTTGAGATAACCCCCTGCCTGCCTTCATGACCCTGGCGTGGTCCATACGGATTCGAGGCCCGCAGAATAACGGGCTCAAAGTCGTAAAGCTGCCGATACATGTTAAGGTACTTCTCAATCGCAAGCTTGACAACGCCATAGGAACAAAGCGGATTAAGCACATGCTCCTCTGGTACGGGCACAACCTCGGGACAGCCATAAATGGTGCCCCCCGAAGATAGAAAAACGATTCTGCGAATTGACTCGGAGCGCATCAGGTTAAGAAGCCGGAGTGTTCCGATCAGATTGACTTGAACATCCGCCTCGGGATCAAAGTTGGACGATTCGGGATATGTGGAGCCCAGCGCATGATAAACAATATCAACGTCCTTCAATGCCCCGGCAAGTTCATTATGGTTATTAAAGTCGGCACAGCAATACTCTACGGCCCCAACAGGCGGCCTGAAGCGATCCGGAGAATGCCCGAATATGCGAACGGAATGGCCGGCATCCAGCAATACATCCACAATGTGCGACCCGATAAATCCACAGCCTCCCAATACGAGGGCATGCATTAGCCGGCCTCAGACATTCTGCTCATTACTGGTCGTTTTCATTTTCGGACAACGTCCTGTTGTTTCGCCACAAAAGCCCGAGTATTTCCGACACTTGTCGCAGTGTATCAGGGACCGGACGCACCGTACTTTTCTTTTCCGGCCGGCGCAGAAAAAGAACGGGAATCTCGTCAATCTTCAGGCCCGTTCTGGCTGCCTGATAAACCAGTTCCGTGTCCCAGAACCAGTGTCTGGATTCACACATATCCACGACGGGAAGGATTTTTTTTCGGTCAAAAAACTTGAAACTACCGGCAACATCAGTCAGGGACAGGTTCAACATCGCATGAGACAATTTGCGGAACCCTATACTCATCCATTGCCGAATCAGAACCGTGGGATGCGCATCAATTTTAAAAATGCGATGGGCAATGACGCCATCTACTTTCCCGCTTCGAAGCTTTTCCAGCGCCGGAAAGAGATACCAGGGACCAATCTCCAGATCGATATCAAGATAGCCGACCCAATGCCCCTTTGCCAGCCTGAAACCATCGGCCACGGTGCCGCCACGGCCGATGTTTTTTTTGTTCACTTTCAGGGTTACATGATCATCGGCATGAAACATGCCCCGTAAAATCCCGGCTGTACCATCCTGAGAACAGTCATCAATAATAATTAATTCATAGCTGAGTCCCGTCCTGTCCAGCACGCTCGTAAGAAGTGGAAAGCTTTCCTTAATGTGTCCGGCTTCATTGTAACAGGCAATAACCAGGGAAAGATCAGGCGTTTTGTTCATATGGTAATTAACCCTGTCACGGGTTCTGCTGAAATCAAGGCCTTGCGCCCTGAGGGGCCGGAATCCCGGTGGCTTTCAGGATGAAATGCCGTAGTAATGGGTATCCGGGCAAACTCAACCTGCCCAGCGGATAATCCAGATGCTACTATTGCGAACCTTCAACTTCGGAGAAACAGTCCTATGAATCACGCCAAAGCGCTGAAAAGAGCAATCTTGTTTGCCGCCCTGTTCATGTTTCTGCCCCTGCCGGTTATGCAATACGTGGGTGAGGAAAGTTTCTACACCCTGGGGGCTTATGAAATGTTTGTCAGGGATATATGGTGGCATCAGTCGCTATTCAGCTCCGACATGCCCAAAACACCCCTGTTCGCGTGGATGATTATCGCGGTTTCAAATTCAATTGGCTGGGGGCATCTGGATATTGCGCCAAGAATTGTCTCGGTGCTTTCATCATGGGGGGCCGCCTTCATTGCATTCAAAATGGCCGGACGCCTGTTCCCTCAACATACCCGTGCCGGATGGATTGCCGCGCTGATTTACCTGACGATGGGCGAAGTTTCATTCTGGTATGGCTGGCTCGGATACGCCGATGCTACATTTAGTTTCTTCATTTTCGCGGCAATTGCGTGTTTATGGGTGGCGATTGAGGATGAGCGCGCCAGTTTTGCCCTTTTGTCATCCATTATGATTTCACTTGCTTTTATGGTCAAGAATATCAGTTGTTATGCAATTTTAGGCATTGCCGCCCTTGTGTTCATGCAACGTTACCAGCGCTGGATTTTGTTCAGGCGCCCTTTATTTGTATTGATCGGGCTTATTACGCTTTCAATTCCATGGCTGTATCAGCATTATGCTATCCACTCAGACGCGAATGCGAACATGGCAATAGGCCACGCCCTGGACAACTTCAACGGCTTTGGCTTTCTCGCATACCTTAAACACTGGGTTGTCTTCCCCACGCTTTTTTTCGCCCGCGCCTTTCCTGTCACGGTGCTGCTCCTCTGGTTCTACTGGCGGCAACGACAACGCTATAAAATGGATGCAAAAATCATGACCCTGGTATGGCTGCTGATCACTACAATGGCACCGTTCTGGCTCTCCGCCGGAGCCACGCCGCGCTACATGGTTCCCTTTTACGGGCTATTTGCCTTGTTGCTAACCGGCCTCGTGCTTCAACTGGATACAAAAAAGTCCGTTGTCGTATTCAGGGCCATGATTCTGATCATTGCCCTTAAAATTCCGTACAGCTTCGCTGCCTTGCCCTGGCTTAAGGACTGGCGGCCGAACCACAGCCTCAAGGCGGTAGCGTCGGATGTGCTTCAGCGCACGCGGGGAAAGCCCGTGCGTACGAAAAACGGTATCGCCTCGGGCCTGAGCATTGCCGCCTACATGGACGTGCAATTACCGCCGGAGCGATACATTCGCGAGTATCGCGGGAAAGAACATGGCGTCTTCATCATGGCTGCGCAGCCGGATGTGAATCTGGGCAGGCTGGTAAAGGCCTATCCCATTCGCGGGCGCCACCTTTATCTTTACTGGAAGCCTTAACTCGATAATACAGCAGCACCTTGCGTACTGCCTCGATGACATCCGCAACGTCGTCATCTGATAGCGCCGCTGACAGCGGCAGGCTGATGGTGC
This sequence comes from uncultured Zetaproteobacteria bacterium, assembly GCA_964628185.1. Lineage (GTDB taxonomy): Bacteria > Pseudomonadota > Zetaproteobacteria > Mariprofundales > Mariprofundaceae > CAZVLQ01. Next base: position 127,189 of record CAZVLQ010000002.1, read on the forward strand.
GTTCGGATATCCATGTGGCATTCGGAAACTGTCCTGGCGAAAGTTGAAACTTATCGCGGTAATAAGGGTGCAGATGCAGGGCAATGAAATGAATACCGGTCCCGATATTTTCCCTGTGCAATGCCTGCATAATGGAATCCCGATCCACCCGCAGGGCCTCCAGGTCCAGCAGTAACGTATATAAATGCCGTGCATGCCTGTCTCCCTCCCGCACTGCGGCGGGCAAATACACGGGAAGGTCTGAAAATGCCGCATCATATTGCCGCCAGATATCCTCACGCCGCTTCAGGTACTGCTCAATCCTCGGGAGCTGGTGTATGCCGAAGGCCGCCTGTAAATCCATCATGTTTGCCTTGAAGCCCAGCGCCAAAACCTGGTAATGCCTGAAGCCATCGTCGCTGTAGCGTTGCCAGGCGCCGCGGGACAACCCGTGCAAGGCCAGCATTTCTGCGCGTGCCGCCCAGTCCTTTCGACCCGTTGTCAACATGCCGCCTTCACCGGTCACCAGATTCTTTGTAACGTAAAAAGAAAAACAGGTGGCATCCGAGATCGAGCCAATTTTCCGGCCCTGGGATACCCCTTCAATGGCATGGGCCGCATCCTCAACCACAATCAGGCCATGATCCCGGGCCAGTTTCCCGATGTGGCCCATGTCACAGGGCCGCCCGGCCATATGGACGGGAATTACGGCTTTAGTTCGGGGCGTGATGGCTGCCTCAACCGTCTCCGGCGCCATGTTCATGGTTTCACGGTCCACATCAATAAAGACCGGCCTGGCCCCGGCATGGATGACGGCATTCGCCGTAGCGCAAAACGTCATGGCGGGAACAATGACTTCATCGCCGGACCCTATCCCGGCGGCCAGCAGGCTGATCTGAAGCGCCGCCGTGCATGAATGCATGGCGACTGCATAATCCGCCCCGGCATAGCTCCTGAACATTTCCTCAAAGCGCGCAACCTTTGGTCCCGTACCGATCCAGCCGGAGCGAATGCTGTCCACTACCTCATCGATTTCAGCCTGCCCTATCTTTGGCGAACCGAAGACAAGATAATTTTGTCGCACGGGGGCACTGTTTTTAATGGCCGGTTTCAATCCTGTGGCTCCTTGTGGAAAGGCAATCTGATTCAGCGCTTATGTACAAGATGATGAAAAGCAGACCATTATCCCTGCTTATTCACCCATATTACTGAACCGCTTCCTTGCCTGAGCGGTACAGGCTTAAGAGGCGTCAAAGCCGGCTGGCGCGCTGGCGCAGCAGATGGTCGGCCAGCACCAGCGCCAGCATGGCTTCGGCGATCGGGACGGCGCGGATTCCGACACAGGGGTCATGCCGCCCCCTGGTGACGATCTCGGTTTCATTACCGTGCACATCCACCGTGGGACGGGGCTTGGCGATGGACGAGGTGGGCTTCAGGGCCAGACGCACACAAACAGCATCACCGTTCGAGATGCCGCCCAGAATCCCGCCGGCATGGTTGGTCACAAACCCTTCCTTGCGCATGGCATCCCCAAAATCTGAACCTTTCGCCTCGATACAGGCGAAACCATCGCCGATTTCCACGCCCTTGACCGCCTGGATGCTCATCATGGCCTTGGCAATATCGGCGTCCAGCTTGTCGAACACCGGCTCACCGAGTCCCGGCAGCATGCCATGCGCCGCAACGCGCACACTCGCGCCGATTGAGTCGCCTTCCTTGCGCAATGCATCCAGATAATCCGCCATTTTCACCGCGACCCCGGCGTCGGGACAGAAAAACGGATTGCGCGGAATTTCATCCGGATCGAAATGCGCGTGATCCACCGCAATCGGCCCGATCTGATCCACCCATCCGACAATACCGATCCCTGCATCCTCACTGAGCAGCTTTCTGGCGATGGCGCCCGCCGCAACGCGCATGGCGGTTTCACGTGCGCTGGCACGCCCGCCGCCGCGCCAGTCGCGGAAGCCATATTTCTCAAAATAGGTCATATCGGCATGGCCGGGGCGGAACTTGTCCTTGATCTCGTCATAATCTCGGCTTTTCTGATCAGCGTTGTGAATCAGGAGACCGATGGGACAGCCGGTGGTTTTTCCCTGAAAAACACCCGAGAGAACTTCGACCCGATCGGCCTCATGCCGCTGGGAAGTGTACCTGGACTGGCCGGGCCGCCTGCGGTCCAGATCGGGCTGGATGTCCGCTTCGCAAAGCGGCAGTCCGGCCGGGCAACCATCGACAATCGCCAGCAGCGCGGGGCCATGTGACTCCCCGGCTGTAGATACCCGGAAGATCTGGCCAAACGAGGAACCTGACACGGACTAATCCTCCCCGGGATCGCCTGCCCCGATGCTGAAACCACCATCGACATAAAGCACCTCGCCGGTGACCCCCGAAGCCCAGTCCGACAGCAGGTACGTAGCCGTGTTACCCACTTCGTCCTGGGTGACATTGCGTTTCAACATGGCACCACGTGCGCCTTTGGCCATCAGGTGGCGGAAATCACCCACGCCGGATGCCGCCAGCGTGCGAATGGGACCGGCGGAAATTGCATTGACACGGATGCCGTCCGGACCCAGGTCCTGCGCCAGATAGCGGACGCTCGCCTCCAGCGCCGCTTTCGCCACACCCATCACATTGTAGTTCGGCACGGCGCGCACGGCGCCCAGAAAGGTCATGGTCAGCATGGCGCCGCCGGGCTGCATCAGCCCGGCCGCCCGTTGCGCGCAGGCAATAAAGGAATAAGCGGAAATATCAAGCGCCAGCTTGAAATCCGCCCGTGTCGTATCCATGAACCGTCCCTTGAGCGTATCCTTGTTGGCATAGGCGATGGAATGTACGAGAAAATCCAGTCTTCCCCAACGCTGTTCAACTTTCTCGAAAAAACTGTCAAGTTGTTTATCATCACCAACGTCCAGCGATTCCACAAACAGGGCACCGGCCGTTTCCGCCAGTGGCTGTACACGCTTTTTCAGAGCATCGCCCAGATAGTTAAACCCAAGCTCCGCGCCCTCGCGCCGGCATGCCCTGGCGATTCCCCAAGCTATGGATTTATCGTTGGCAATGCCAAGAACCAGTCCTTTCTTCCCGTTCAGCAATCCCACAAACAGCTCCCTTTACCCAGTTTCGGAGAACGCTATCAGCCCATTGGCAAAAGCGCACGCGTCCAGCCCGCATACTAAATGGGATGACATGTCCGGTGAAACATGGTTCTGGCTGAAGATGGCGCTGGTTGCCGTGCTGCCGGCCTTCCATAGTCATAACGGCATCGCCATCAAGGCCTTCGCGGCAGGTAAAAACACCCGGCCGCACACCTTCTACCGAAAGTACAATGAAATTCAGACGCTGATTCTGATTGCCGTGGTGATCCTGGTGGTGTCAGACCTTTTTGATAGCAGCGGTAAATCCGCGAAACAAGACCTGACCCCGAATTTG
>CAZVLQ010000003.1:0-106505 GCA_964628185.1 uncultured Zetaproteobacteria bacterium
AGTAGCATGTCTCTGTGTAAGCCATTGATATAATGTAATATCCTGTCCATCAGATATCCGCCTTCATGCAATATGCGGGCTAGGAGCCTGTCGGACTTAGGGTAATCGTAGCGAGCAGGTGCAAGCGGCGCTGTCCCGCCGCGCGATAGCTCAAGAACAAATCCAAAATAGCATGATTGTGACTCAGGCTTTCAGCCCTCGGGGCTTGCGCCCCGCCCTTACGTGCGTCCAAACGGCCTGCGGCCTTTTTGTGAGGCGCATAGTGGTAACTATGTAACGAAAAATCAGGCTGTTTTGGACCGCTGTCCCTGCCGCGCAGTAGATTTCTCATAAGTCCGACAGGCTCCTAGCGCCGCAGCAGCAGGCCGGCGCCCACGATTGTCGCCAGCAGCCCGGCCGGCAGATACCACGGCCCGGCCGCATATTGCACCGTGGCCACGCTGCCGCCCGCCACGCAGAGAATACCGCCGATGCGCTGCCACAGGGGCGCCTCGGCCATGGCCGGAGCGGAAGCGCCGCCCTGCCTGCCTGCCAGCACCTGCTCAATTCTGGCGGGCAGCCCCAGCCAGTCCGCCAGTCCCGTGCGTATTTCTTCCGCCCCCTGTTGCAGACGCGCCGCCGGCCCCATATTTTTCGCCACCCACCCGGTCACCAGCGGCCTGGCCATCTCCCAGATATTGGCCTGCTCCGCCAGCTCGCGAGCGAGCCCCTCGATTACCACCATGGTCTTTTGCAGCAGCAGCAACTGGGGCTGGGTTTCCATCTGAAAGCGTTCGGTCACGGCAAACATGCAGAACAGCAGCTCCGCCAGCGATATTTCAGCCAGCGGGCGGTTAAAAATAGGTTCGGCGATTTCACGCAGGGCATCCTCGAAGGCCGACATGTCCGTCCCCGGAGGCACGTAACCGGCCTCCAGGTGGACGAGGGCGGCGCGCCGGTAATCACGTTTCAGGAAAGCAAGAAGCATATCAGCCAGATACAAACGGCTTTTCATGTCCAGCCTGCCGACAATACCGAAGTCCACCAGCACGATATCGCCGTTTTTAGCCACGAATATATTGCCGGGATGCATGTCGGCATGGAAATAGCCGTCCACGAACACCATGTGGAAAAACAGCGTGGACGTACGTTCGCACAATGACAGACAGTCATACCCGGCCGCCACCAGTTCAGCCTTCTCATCAATGGAAATGCCGGAAATACGCTCGCTGGTCAGTACCTCGGCATGGGTGTAATCCCAGATAATCATGGGAATATAGACGCCCTCAACCTCGGCGAGATTCTCGGCGAAGCGGGCGGCATGCGCGCCCTCGGCCCGCAGGTTCAGCTCGCCGCGGATGGTGGTGGCGAACTCTTCCACCACGCACGGTGCCTTGAGTCGCCGGTATTCGGGCAGGTAGTGGTCAAACAGCCTGGCCAGCAGTTTAAGCAGGGCAAGATCAGCCTCGATCGTCCGACGGATGGCGGGTCGACGCACCTTGACAGCCACCGGCCTGCCGTCATGCAACTCGGCGAAGTGAACCTGGGCGATGGATGCGGCCGCAACCGGCGCTTCGTTGAAGGCGCGGAAAATTCCCTCCTCGCCAAGCAACGGCTTTTTAAATACGCGCTCCAGTACCTCACGGACGGTGTCGAAGGGTTCCGGCGGCACGGCGTCCTGGAGTTTTTTCAGCTCCATGGCTACATCCATGGGCAACAGATCAACGCGGGTTGAAAGCATCTGGCCGAACTTGATAAACGTGGGTCCGAGGCGTTCAAGCACCAGGCGCAGCTGCGCACCGAAGTCGCGTGACACCTCGCTGCGCAGGAAAATACGCATCAGCCAGGCATAGGGCCGAAACAGGTGCAGGCGAACCGCCAGTGCACCCATGCCGTGCGTGGCCAGCAAATGGGTGATGACCAGCAGCCTCCACCCCTGCCGGAAGCGCGCGCCGGGATGCAACATACTAGCTCACAGGTCCCCGTTTCGATTTGGGAGAAACGGGGTCAGGTCTTGAATCGCGCACCGTTTTGTTCATGACCTGATTCGTGCGCGATTCAAGACCTGACCCCGTTTTTTCCTTCGAGGCCTTCTCCAGCCGGGTTAACCTTGTTTTGAGACGGCGCGACCGGCGTATGGCGTCTTCCACCCCGGCTTGCCATGCCTCGAAGCGTTCCTGATCCGGGATGTTCATCTCCTTCAGACAACGCCTGGCAGCCGCGCCGGAGGCCGTGGACACCTTGGCTTCCGCTTCGATCAGCATCGTTGCGGCCCGCGCCACCCGGTTGCCAAAATACTCACCAAAGGCGGAACGCAGTTCACGCTCCCAGTCTATATCCGCCGCCGCCAGCAACTTTTTGAACCGCAGCATGGCTTCGGAATCACCGGAAAGTTTCAATACCTGCTGAAAAACCAGATCATCGGCGTTCTCGCGGGCGAAGCACAGGCGGGCAAAACCGGCCGTGGTGGCATCGATACGCACGTCCACCTCACCCTCATGCGCCGTATGCACCCAGGGCCTGCCGGCGCGGAAGCCCATATAAAAGACCGTATTCATGTCCCGCACATGAACACGGAATACGCGGCCGTCCAGTCCGTCCAGCATTGGCGCCAGCGTCTCGTTGTGCGTGAAAAACAGATCCAGCACCGTGGACAAAACCACGGCCTGCACCGGGGCCGGAATCAGGCGAAGGGGGATAAACATCAGGCTCACGTGATTTTATACCCCCGGTGCAAGGCGACGATCCCCCCCGTCATATTATTAAAGCGGACCAGCTTGAAGCCCGCCTGCGCGATCAGTCCGGCAAAGCGACTCTGATCCGGAAAACGGCGAATGGATTCCACAAGATACTGATAGGAGGCGCGGTCCCCGGTGACGATTTCCCCCAGTGCCGGAATGATATTAAAGGAATAGGCGTCGTAAACAATATCGAGCAATGGCAGGACCGGACGGGAAAATTCGAGGCAGATGAATTGTCCCCCCGGCCTGAGTATCCGATAAAACTCCGCCAGACCCGCCTCAATATCGACAAAATTACGTATGCCGAAAGCGATGGACGCCACATCAAAGACATCGTCCGCAAATGGCAGTTGCATGCCATTGGCGCGGATGCAATCCGCCCGGCCCGGCAAAAGCCCGGCATCAATCATCCGCCGCGCCCCGCGGGCCAGCATCGGACCGTTCATATCCGTCAGCACCACGCGACCATGCTCCGCATCCGGCCCCGTTTTCCCCGCGGCGGCCTTTTTTGCCATACCGAGCGCGATATCGCCGCTTCCGGCCGCCACATCCAGCACCCGGCTGCCGGTGCGGACCGCAGCCATGGAAAGCATGCGGTGCTTCCACAGCCGGTGCAGACCTCCGCTCATCAGGTCGTTCATCAAATCATATTTTCCGGCCACCGAGGAAAAGACGTCCATGACCCGCCGGCGTTTTTCATCCTCCGTGACGGTTTCAAAACCGAAATGCGCCTGCTGCTCCATGCACCAATCGTAACAGCCCGGCTCTTCCCCTCCAACAACAATACTCGGTAGGCAGTGGGCAGTAATCAGTAATCAGTAATCAGTAATCAGTAGGCAGTAGGCAGTAGGCAGTTTACTGGCGACTGACGGCTGACGGCTGACGGCTGACGACTGACGACTGACGACTGATTACTGTCTGCTAACAAGCTGTGGAAAAACGGTGTATGGATTGTTCATAAAAACGCTAGAAGTGGTTGTCGAGAGTACCTTGACACCCAACATATAGGGTTATAGGCTGGCGCCTTGGCATCAGGAATGCCGGTGGTTCAAAACCATGCCATTCGCTGCGTAAAATGATAGACTATGGGGAGGAGCTATCGTATGAATCTGGCCGAAATCAAGGAATCCGAACAGGCAAATACCAGTTTCACCAGCGAAAGCGCCGTTGCCGGCATTCCGTTGCAAAAAGCGTCCGAAGATATCTGGGACAAAAAATATCGCCTGAAGGACAAGTGCGGCAATGCCGTGGATCGAACGATCGAGGATACCTACACGCGTGTTGCCGGGGCGCTGGCCAGGGTGGAAGAGCCTGGAAAGCGCGACTTCTGGCGTGAGCGCTTTGTCTGGGCGCTGGAACACGGCGCCATCCCCGCCGGCCGCATCATCTCCAACGCAGGCGCCGCCGAGCACAAGCCCGCCACATCCACGATCAACTGCACCGTGTCCGGGCAGATCCCCGACTCGATGAACGGCATCCTCTCCATGGTACACGAAGCAGGCCTGACGCTGAAGGCCGGCTGCGTCGCTCCCGGCACGCTAGTATATACGGAGCAGGGATTGGTTACGGCCGATCGGGCGGTTGCGGAAAAGCATGAGCGTATCCTCAGTTACGATCGCGACCACGGCCGATTTGAATTGCGTTGTATTGAGAGGCACATGACCACGCATGTGCCGAGAGCAGAAAATATAGAGATCGTCGCAGGCTGCGCATCAATCAAGACCTCGGTCGCGCACCCGGTGTTGGTCTGCCGCGATGATCGCTTGCAATATGTGCGGGCGGACGACGTGCGCGCAGACGATGCGCTCATACAACACAGTTTTCCATGGACGGCCGACAGGGCACAGTCACTGGAAGCCTGGTTCGCCGGCGCACACCTGGGTGATGGCAGTGCCTATGAGAAACAGTTTACTTATAAGAAGACCCGCAACTCCTGGGCTGCGCGAGCGAAAGCAAACGGGAAACGTCTCATATTCAAAATCCGCGCGGCAGAGCGTGAAGTAGTTGAACGTTATGCGGCCTTTTTCCGTGCCTTCTGCGGATCACAGGCGCGGGTCGTTGCCGGCCATACGTACAACGGCACACCGGTGTGGGATTTCACCGTGGCGAGTTTCGGGGCCAGCAAGGCAGCTGAACTCATCGATCATCAAACCGGGAAAAAATCCGGGGCACTGTTCGTGCCGGCCTGGATTGCACAACATCCGGAGAGCTTTTTCCTGCCCTTTCTTGCCGGACTGATTGATACCGATGGTACCGTCAGCAAGGAACGCGGCAGTGCCATACTGGCAACACAGTGTGAGCAGTTTGCACACGAGATTAAATCACTGCTGGGTTTGTTTGATGTGCGTGCCGGAATCACCCGGCGAAAACCGCGCAGTCATGAATATCACGGGCACGTTATTCACGATGACGGTGGTTTCATGGTTAAGATTTCCGATTCGGACTTCCTCCAGCAGGTTGCTGAATTTATGGCCGATAGCGGCAAGCGTCGCCGGATCCGGGAGCATGCATCGCAATCGGGTCAATACGATCGTTTCGTGATGTCAACAGCATTACGCGAAGCATTGCAGCGGGAAATCGACGGGCTTTCTCATCTTGATCGGCAGAAACTGGGTTTTTATCATGGCTATCACCAGGCACGTGTGGTCAGTCGTATCTGGTTAAAACGGTGGCAACAAAGTTTTCCGCATTTACACAAGTTGATAGCATTCGTACGGACACTGCGGCCTGTCGATTCGATCAAACGCAACCTCGATCTGCCGGAAACCTTTTTCGACTTTTCCGTCGAAAAACACAATAACTATCTGGCCGGAAACAACGGCTTGGTCGTGATTCACAACTGCGGCATCGGCTATGAATTTTCCACACTGCGCCCCAGGGGGGCCTATGTGTCCGGCGCCGGCGCCTACACCTCCGGACCGCTTTCATTCATGGATATCTTCGACAAGATGTGCTTTACGGTGTCTTCCGCCGGCGGTCGTCGCGGCGCCCAGATGGGCACCTTCGACATCTCGCATCCGGACATCGTGGATTTCGTTCGCGCCAAGCGGGAAAACGGCCGCCTGCGCCAGTTCAACCTGTCCTGCCTGATCACCGCGGATTTCATGGAGGCGGTAAAAAACGACGCCGCCTGGGATCTGGTCTTTCCCGCCAATGCCGGCGAAATGGATGAAGATGGGGCCCGCATCGTATGGCGCAACTGGCCGATTAAATCGGATGAATACACCACCGACGAACAGGGGCGCGTGGCCTGCAAGGTGTACAAAACCATACGTGCCCGGCGCCTGTGGGATGTCATCATGGCATCCACCTACGACTACGCCGAACCCGGCTTCATTCTCATTGACCGTGTCAACGAGATGAACAACAACTGGTTCTGCGAAAATGTCCGCGCCACCAACCCGTGCGGCGAGCAGCCGCTTCCGCCCTACGGCGCTTGTTTGCTCGGTTCGATCAACCTTACCCGGTTCGTGCGCGAACCGTTCACCGGGAAGGCCGGTTTCGACTGGGATGAGTTCCGCGGGGTGGTGCGCGTATTTACCCGCATGCTGGACAACGTGGTCGAGATCAACGGCCTGCCGCTGGAAAAGCAACGCCGGGAAATTATGTCCAAGCGCCGCCACGGCATGGGCTTTCTGGGCCTGGGCAGCACGCTGACCATGCTGCGCACGCCCTACGGATCGGAAGATTCGCTCGGATTTACCGAAAAAATCGCCTATGAGATGGCGCGCACGGGCTATGAAACCGGTCTGGAACTGGCACGGGAAAAAGGCGTTGCGCCCATCATGGACGAGGAATTTGAGATCACGCCCGAGATGATGGCCAGGCGGCCGGAACTGGCGGAAGACGGTATTCGTATCGGAGACCGTTTGCGCGGCCGGGTGCTGTGGGCGCGCTACTCGCGCTACCTGCAACAGTTCGCCAATACGGGCAAGGCCGGGGATGCCGCCCTGCTAAAGCAGCTTGAGGAAACCGGCTGTCGCTTTACGCATCACACATCCATCGCTCCGACCGGCACCATCTCCCTGTCGCTGGCAAACAACGCCTCCAACGGTATCGAGCCCAGCTTCGCGCATCACTACGCGCGCAACGTGATCCGCGAAGGGCGCAAGACCAAGGAGAAGGTGGATGTCTATTCCTTTGAACTTCTGGCCTACCGTGAACTGGTGAATCCGAAGGCCATGCCGTTTACCTCCGATGAGGATGTCAGGCTGCCGGACTATTTCATCAGCGCCGACGACGTCACGCCCAAGCAGCACGTGGATATTCAGGCCGCCGCCCAGCGCTGGGTGGATTCCTCCATCTCCAAGACGGCCAATGTGCCCACGGATTTCCCCTATGAAGATTTCAAGGATATCTACCTCTATGCCTACGCCAGTGGGCTGAAGGGATGCACCACGTTTCGCTTCAATCCGGAGGCGTTCCAGGGTGTGCTGGTCAAGGAAGAGGACCTCGCCAACACCACGTACCGCTTTACACTGGACGATGGCAGCACCATCGAGCTTAAGGGTAATGAGGAGGTGGAATACGATGGAGAAATGCACACCGCCGCCAATCTTTTCGACGCCCTGAAAGAAGGGTATTACGGAAAATTCTGATGTGCAGACTGCTTTTCACCACCCGGAGACAGGAGGGGTAGCATGGCAACGAAGATCGAAAAAAAAATTACCGAGGCCGATGTCGTCAGGCCCGGAGAGGAAAAAGAGGCGGAAGCCAACATCACCCAGATCGCGCCGCTGCTGGAACGCGATGACGTGCTGGAAGGCACGACCTACAAGATCAAGACGCCGCTTTCCGAACATGCCCTGTATATCACCATTAACGATGTGGTGATGAAGCGCGGTGAGCCGGACGAACATAAACGACCGTTTGAAATCTTCATTAATTCCAAGAATATGGAGAATTTTTCCTGGATCGTGGCGCTCACGCGCGTGATTTCGGCCGTATTTCGCAAGGGCGGGGATGTCACCTTCCTGGTGGAAGAATTGAAGGCGGTCTTTGATCCCAGGGGCGGCTACTACAAGAAGGGCGGCAAATACATGCCGTCGCTGGTGGCCGAAATCGGCGAGGTAATCCAGCAACACATGATTGCCATCGGCATGATGGAAGGTAGGCTTGCCACCCCGGAACTGGAAGCCAAGCGTGCCAAAGCCCAGGAAACGCTGGGCGAGGAAGGCATGAAAAACGCCAACATCTGTCCCAAGTGCAATGCCAAGGCGCTGGTGCGTATGGACAACTGCGACACCTGTCTGGAATGTGGACACTCAAAATGCGGTTAAAAGGAAACTGATGAGAACAATGGGTGAAATCAGCCGGCATCTGGCGGCATTAAGGGATACCTGGATCAGTCTCGATCATATTCCCGATGATCTCGCCGCCACGGGCCTGAGCAATATAAGCAAGCAGTCCGTCACCGATATGATTACTTCGATGTCGCGCATGGCGGATGAACTGTCCGCTGCCCCGGAAGAAGAAACGGTGATGGTGCGCCGTTCATGCGAACAGACGATAAAACTTGCCGAAGAAAACCTATCCGAACATTTGGGGCAATATCCCACCATCCACATGCTGGGCTTTCTGACGCTGCTCTACCAGATACAATCGATACTGGCAAAAACCGTGGCGGAATGTGCGCAGGAGCAAGGCGGCCGTAGCAATCCGTCCCGGGCGGCCTGATGGCGCGATAGTAAATCCGGTAGATCGCGCCCTGAAGGTCATCGGAGACCAGCAACGAACCATCCGGTTTCATGCAATGAATCGCGGCGAACGGAAGTCCCGCGTCGCAGATGTTGCACGGTGCGCCAATGGAAACATTATTCTGGAAGCGTTGCCAGCCACTGCTTCCAGACGCTGAAATAGGCTTTTCCGGAAACTGTATCGAAGTCGTTATGGCCGCCTGCCAGTGTGCGCAGGGTTTTCGGTTCGTGGGCGGCTGCAAAAATCTTTTCGGCCATGGCGGATGGTACAATCCTGTCATTCTTTGCCCTGATAAGCAGCAGGGGCTCGTGTATCGCACGCACCTTCGCAAGCGTGTTCATCCGCGTGCGCGCCAGCAGGCTGAGCGGCAGCCATGGATACATATATCCGGCCATGTCCGGAATACTGGTGAACGGTGTTTCCAGCACGGCACCGGCAGGCCGAACCCTGCCCGCCAGATCGGCCGCTACGGCGCAACCCAGGCTTCTGCCGGCAATAATGATCCGGGCCGGAGGAATACCGAGCTGACCCGTCAGGTAGCGCCAGCCTGCGAGGGCATCCTCGTACAGGCCATCTTCGGAAGGCTGACCGCCGCTCTTGCCGAATCCGCGGTATTCCACGGCAAATACACCCAGCCCCATCCCGTGCCATCGCCTGTAGAGATGCAGGCGGTGACTGATGTTGCCCATGTTGCCGTGAAAATGCAGAACCGCCCGGCCCGAACCGGCGGCCGGCATCCACCATGCGTACAGGGAAACGCCGTCCGCCGTATCAAAACGGTGCTCCGTGAATGACAGGCCCGCATCCGCGGGCGTATGCAGCATGACCGCATCCGGAAAATAAATATACCGGTCTTCAGACACCAGCATCCAGCCTGTCGTCCCGACATAAATCAGGGCCAGAACAAACAGCAGCCGTGACAGCATGCGCAGCATTTCAATAGCATAGCCTGCCTGCAATGGCCGTGCAGCGTGAAATCCGTGGATTGGTGGTGGCCGAAGCTTGCGCAGATTCTCCGTGCGCCGCGTTCAGTCCGTGACTTTGACCCCACGGTGCAGCACCCGGGCCTGCAAGCGCTCTAGCCCGTATATTGCATGAAGGATTCGGAATTCAGGCTTGAGCAGGCCTGGCAGGCTGGTTGATCGGGCGACAAAGCATAGCCGTAGCTATGGTTTGAGGCCGAGCGGCCAGGATGCCAGGCCTGATCGGGTCTGAAACCGGATAGGACAAAGTGTAACCACGGATAAACTGGCCTGGTTCTGTGTAAGCCATTAACATAATGTAATATCCTGTCCATCAGATGTTCGCCTTCATGCAATATACGGGCTAGCCCGCGGCTTGTCCCGGCGAGGAAATCCGCGTAGAGATTAGGCATGGCTCAGGACAGACATCTGGTATATTCCACCGGTCACGGCAGGGTAACCGGGCAGACCGGCAAGCACCGTGAACAGGCGGAACACCAGGCCGGCGGGCAGGGGGTGCGCATCAGTCGCGAAAAGAAGGGACGGGGCGGCAAGACGGTGTGTGTCATTTCCGGCCTCACGCTGCCACAGTGTGAACTTAAGGGACTGCTGAAGGAACTCAAGTGTTCACTGGGCACCGGCGGCGCGATGAAACATGGCTGCATCGAGATCCAGGGCGACCATCGCGACAAGCTGCTGTCGCTGCTCGGTGCCCGGGGGATCAGGGCCAGGGCAGGCGGTGGTTGATTGAACCGGGATTCCACGCCGTGAAACGCTGGCTGTATCCGGGCTGTGTGACGGCATGTATGCTACTTTATCCGGCGGCCGCGTTGGCCATTGTCAATGTCGAGGCCGTACATGTCGGCGCCCCGGCCGAAGGCTTTGCCGGCACTGCCACCGCCTCGTTCGGCGGCGCCTCCGGTAACAGCAACAGGTTCCGGGGCAGGGCCGATGCCCGCCTGCAGTGGCATACCGGCAGGCATACGGATTTCGCGGTATTCAGTTACGACTATGGCAAGAGCCGGGGGCGCACGGACACCAACAGGCAGTTCGTCCATCTGCGTCACCGCTTCCAGTTCGCGCGCGCCTGGGCGCTTGAAGCCTTCGGGCAGGCGGAACGCGACGAATTCGCCCGCCTGTCCTTTCGCGGTCTGCTCGGCGGCGGCCTGCGCCGCACCCTTCTGGAAAGGGAAGCCGTGGCGGCGGTGTACCTGGGGCTGGGCGCCATGTTTGAACGCGAGGTGTTGCGCCACGGTTCCGGCACCAGTGATCCCCGCCGCCAGTCGAGCGGCCGGGGCAATATCTACCTGAGCACGCAGGCACGTATCAACGCGCGGACGCGCTTTTCCAGCACGACCTTTTACCAGCCGGACGTGACGGATTTTGGCGACTTCCGGCTACTGGAGGAGGCCGCCCTGTACATCCGGCTGGCAAACAGCATGGAGCTCCGGCTGGATATTGAGGTGCAACACGACAGCCGTCCGCCGCAGACGGTGAAAACAACCGATATCACCTACACGACGGGCGTTGAAGTGAGCTTCTGACCGCCTGACAGTCTGCGGTAATCTGATGCATCAGGTCATCCGGGCCGGCGAAGGCGCGGTCTTCCCGGATACGTTCGACAAACGTGACTTTCAACCGCTGTTTGTACAGGTCCGGGCTATCGTCAAGCACATGCGTTTCCAGTATCAGCGTTCGCCCCATGAAGGTGGGGCGGTAACCCAGGTAGGCCGCGCCGTTCCATCGTCTTCCCCTGCTTTCGGCATAGACCGCATACACGCCGGCAGGCGGATGCGCCAGATCACGCACATCCAGATTTGCCGTTGGAAACCCGAGTCTGCGCCCGCGCGCTTCCCCTTTGCCAACATGCCCGGAAATGGAAAAGGGATGGCCCAGCAGATCTTCCGCCAGCCTGAAATCCGCCGCCTCTATCGCCGAACGGATACGACTGGAAGAAACAACTGCGCCATGCAGTTCGAACGCCTCGGCCACGCTGACCGTAAAGCCCAGCTCCTCGCCCAGTGCGCGCAGCAATTCGGCGTCGCCGCCGCGGCCGTGCCCGAAGGCAAAGTCATAGCCGACGTGAATATGCCGGAAACACAAGCAGGCGTGCAACTTGCGAACAAAATGACTGGCTGACCAGGCAGCCAGCCGCGGGGTGAAGTGGAGTAACAGCGTGGCATTCATGCCGGCCTGCTTCAGGCCTTCCAACCGTTCATGCAAATGACAGAGGCGGCGCGGTGTTTCTCCCGGAAACAGAATTGCTCTGGGATGCGGCTCAAACGTAACCGCAATAGCCGGCCCACCCACATTCAGTGCATGACCCCGTGTTTCCGCGAGGATCTGCTCGTGGCCCAGATGTACGCCATCAAAATTTCCAATGGTTACCGCGCCCCGTTGCAGTGATTCATGGACGGCTGCCGTTTCCAGGGATCGTAATACCTTCATGCCGCGTAACCGCCCGGATTGCCGCTGATGTGTTCGGGAACAAGGAAAACACGCGGCGTGTACTCCTGCGCATGAGCATGTTTGACGCCGTTATCGGACAAATCAGGAGTGAGCTGAGCAGTTACCATGCCACAAGCCTAGCCTGCCCCTTACACACAAGTCACGTCACAGAACCCTTGCACATTGTTTTCCAGCAGAATCCCGGATTTTTTGCGATGACGGGCTGTTCACTCCGGCCCGTCACTTGTACTATGCCGTTATGCCGTTTGATCTCGCCGTCATTGATCTGGACAACACGCTTTACGCCGCCGATTCCGGCGTGTTTGCCCGCATGGATCAGCGCATGACCGCGTTTGTTTCCCGCAAGCTTCATATCGGGAAAATCCAGGCCGGCGAATTGCGCCAGCGCTACTGGAAACAGTATGGCACCACCCTGCGCGGGCTGATGCTCCATCACGGTATCGAGGCGGAACCGTTTCTGGATGAAGTACATGATATCGGAGTAGAGAAGATGCTTGCACCGGACCACGGCCTGAATACGGCGCTAAGCCGTCTTCCGGGGCGCAAGGTGATTCACACCAACAGCATTCGCGAACATGCCGAGCGTGTCCTCACGGCCCTGGGAGTGGCGCATCACTTTTCCGCTATTTATGATATTCGCTTTAATGCCTACCAACCCAAACCATGCCCCGAAACCCTGTCCATCCTGATCAAATCCGAAGGCATGCGCCCGGACCGTACCATCGTCGTTGACGACATGGAGGACAATCTGGCGGCAGCCAGACAGGCGGGCGCCCGGACCGCGCTTGTCGCCGGGCGGTCATCGGCGGTATCATGGGATTTTCAGGCTGCGTCATTCATCGAGCTGTGCTGCGACATCACTGCCTGACCGGGGCCGGGCAGGAAAAGAATGAACCGCGAATGGACGCGCACCAGAGATCATGTATTTTTTCCCTTATTGGCGTGCATTCGCGATTCTCATGATTGTTCCCGCCGTTACCATTTTTCATAACCCTGTGCTTTTGTGGTAGCCTTTTAGCCATGGATATCCCCACGCATATTGAATCCGAGATCCGGCGGCGTGCGGAAACAGGCGGCACGCTGAACTGTTATATCTACGACACCTCGGCCATGTCGGATAAAATTCGTCATCTTGCGGCCATCATGCCCGCCGGCGTTGCGATCTTTTATGCCATGAAAGCCAATCCACATCCGGCATTCCTGGCGGCCGCGCGGAAAGCCGGCGCGGCGGGTATTGAAATCGCCAGCCTTGGCGAAGCGAAAAAAGCAATTGCCGCGGGCTTTGATGCTTCCCGGCTCATCTATACCGGCCCCGGCAAATCCCCCGAAGAATTGCACTGGGGCGTGGAACACGGCATTCGAAGCATGCATGTGGAATCCCTGGCCGAAGCGCACCGGCTTGACGCCATCTGCGCCGGGCTGGGGAAAAGCCAGGATGTGCTGCTGCGTATCAACGCAAACTTCGATATTCATGAAGCCCAGACGACTTTTTCCGGCGGCTCCAGGAAGTTCGGCGTGGATGAGGAAAAGCTGGGGATCGTGTTGCCGCGAATCCTGGCGCTTTCCCACCTGAACTTTCGCGGCCTGCATGTCTATGCGGCATCCGGCGTGCTCAATGTCGATGACCTGCTGAAAAACTGCAAACTGGTGTTTGACATGGCGCGGGAAATTGAAGCCGAGAATCCGGGCGCACCGTGCGACACCATTGATTTTGGCGGCGGTTTCGGCGTGGATTATCTTGAAACCGGCCATGATTTTGATCCGGAGGCTTATGCCGGCGGCTTGCGTGATCTGATCGAAACATATGGTTTTGCCGGCCGCACATTCTTTCTCGAACTGGGCCGCTGGCTGGCCGCCGACTCCGGCTGGTTCTGTACCGAGATTCTTGATATCAAGGAATCGCGCGGTAAAAAGCAGGTGATCTGCGCCGGCGGCATCAATCATTTCCGCAGGCCGGCGGCGCTGGCCATCAATCATCCGCTGGCTATCGTGCCCATGCATCGCCCGGCGTTGTTTGACGGTCAGGAGTGCGTGCACGACGAACGCGCCTATTTCGGAGGACCTCTGTGCACCGGTGCGGATAAACTGGCCAATGATACCTGTGTCAGGCATGCGGAAATCGGGGATATTGCAGTGTTTGGCTATGCCGGCGCCTATGGGCTGACCATGTCCAATCTGGAGTTTCTCAGCCATGAACATCCGGATGAAATTGTACTGACATGAGCGGAATGTCATTTCCACCCTACCCAGCGCGTTTTTTTTCGCTAGATTGCCCTGAAGACGGGAGCCGTACATGAGCCACTTGCAGCATATCATTGAAGATGCCTGGGAAAGCCGCGCACAGTGGTCGGCACGGGATGTGAGCGCCGAAGTGCGTGAAGGCATTGAGCATGCCATTCAACTGCTGGATGACGGCGGCGTGCGGGTAGCTGAAAGAAACGCATCCGGCGACTGGATCACCAACGAGTGGCTGAAGAAAGCCGTATTGCTCTATTTCAAGCTGCATGAAAATCAACTGATCAGTAGCGGGGCATCCAACTATTTTGACAAGGTGCCGCTGAAATTCGCCGCCTGGGGCGAGGCGATGTTTTATCGTGCGAGCATCCGCGTGGTGCCGCCGGCGGCGGTACGCAAGGGCGCCTATATCGCACCGAAGGCGGTGCTGATGCCTTCATATGTGAACATCGGCGCCTACGTGGATGAGGGCACGATGATTGACACCTGGGCGACCGTGGGCTCATGTGCGCAGGTCGGCAAGCACTGCCATATCTCCGGCGGCGCCGGTATCGGTGGCGTACTGGAGCCCATTCAGGCCAGCCCCGTCATCATTGAAGACAACTGTTTTATCGGCGCGCGCGCCGAAGTGGCCGAAGGCGTAATCGTGCGTAAAGGATCCGTACTGTCCATGGGTGTCTATCTTGGCCAGTCCACGCGTATTTATAACCGTGAAACCGGCGAAGTATCCTATGGCGAAGTGCCGCCGTATTCAGTGGTGGTGTCCGGCGCCATGCCCGGCAAATCGGGCGGCCCGAACCTGTATTGCGCCGTTATCGTCAAACAGGTGGATGAAAAAACCCGCGCCAAAACAGGTATCACGGAATTGCTTCGTGAATTTTAATCCATTCATGCCGGCTCGCCCTGTAATGAAATACCCTTTCGCACGGACCATAAACCCACGGCTGTTCGCGCGATGGAAAGGCATGAGCTGATGCCGCGGGAGAACAAATGAAAAAAGTGAATATCGCCATTGCCGGTATCGGAAACTGTGCCAGCGCACTGATTCAGGGCATTTACTTCTACACGCCGCAAAAAAAGGAATCCGCCATCGGCCTGATGCACTGGGAAATCGGAGGCTATGCGCCGCATGACCTTCGGGTAGTCGCGGCCTTTGACATTGACGAACGCAAAGTGGGCCATGACGTGCATGAAGCCATATTCACCGCCCCCAACTGTACGGCTGCTTTTTGCAAGATCCTGCCGGCCAGTGGCATCACCGTGCAGATGGGCAGGACACTGGATGGCGTTTCCGAACACATGGCGCAATATCCGAACGAACGGACATTCCTTCCCGCCCGGGTGCCTCAGGCGGACAAGGCGGATGTTGTGCGGATTCTCGGGCAGAGCGGCGCGGACGTGCTGATCAACTACATGCCCGTCGGCTCGGAACTGGCCACACGTTTCTATGCCGGGTGCGCACTGGAAGCCGGCGTGGGCTTTGTCAACTGCATGCCGTCCTTTATCGCCAGCAATCCGGAGTGGGCCATGCGTTTTTCTTCCGCCGGTCTGCCCGTGATCGGTGATGATATCAAATCACAGCTCGGCGCCACCATCACCCATCGCATGCTGACCAGTCTGTTTGCCAAACGCGGCGTCAAGATTGACCGTACCTACCAGTTGAACACGGGCGGCAATACGGATTTCCTGAACATGCTGAATCGCTCCCGCCTGGCATCCAAGAAGGAGTCCAAAACCGAAGCGGTGCAATCGGTTTTGTCCGAACGCCTGGAGGATGACCAGATTCATATTGGCCCAAGCGATTACGTGCCATGGCAGAAAGACAATAAAGTAGCCTTCATCCGCATCGAGGGGCGTATGTTCGGCAACGTGCCGATGCATGTGGAAATGCGCCTGTCCGTGGAGGATTCCCCGAATTCGGCCGGCGTGGCCATTGATGCGATCCGCTGCTGCAAACTGGCGCGCGACAGAGGACTGGCCGGCGTCGTGGAGGGCCCTTCCGCCTTCTTTATGAAACATCCGCCAAAACAGTTTCCGGATGAAATCGCCTGGCGCATGACCGAGGCCTATATCGCCGGCGATGCGGCCGCAAACAGCAATGGCGACGACAGCGAAGGGGAGACGATGGCCCTTGCCGGCAAGGGTTGATACCGCCGTGATTCTGGCCGCCGGAAAAGGCGGCCGCCTTGCGCACATCACACCATGCAAACCCCTGGCCCGGTGCCTGGGCATCCCCCTGCTGGAACACAGCGTCCGGACCCTGATGGCCGCCGGCATTCGCCGGATCGTTCTTGTTTGCGGTTACCGCGCCGATAAAGTGTCGGCCTTTGCCGGAAGGCTGGGGCGCAGGCTTGGTGTTGAAATATGCATCATCCACCACAATGGCTGGCGCAAAGGCAACGGCAGCTCGGCGCTGGCCGCCAGATCGGCGGTACAGGGATTGTTTCTTCTGGTTATGTGCGATCATCTGTTTGACGCGGAAATACTTCGCCGCCTGATACGCACCGATCCTCCGGATGACGGACTGGTTCTGGCGGTGGACGGGCACCTGGAAAACCCGCTGGTGGATATGGAGGATGTGACCCGCGTGAAGCGCAATGGCAAGCACATCGCGGACATTGGCAAGGGCCTTGAACAATTCGACGCCTTTGATACCGGCGCTTTTTTGTGTACGCCCGGTCTGTTTACCGCGCTCGCCGATGCCGTTGCACGAAATGAAGGGTCGCTGAGCGCGGCCGTCATACGCCTGGCGGTGGAAAAAAGGGCGCTGACGATGGATGTGTCCGGCGCATTCTGGATTGACGTGGATGATGCCGCCACGATGGCGCAGGCAAGCCGTGCCCTGACGGCCCGCAGCGGAAATGATCCGTTCAGGCCGTGCGTATGACTTCCGTTTCAATCCGCCCGTCCGGATACAGTTGCAGACAGCGATAGCCGGGACCTGCGTCATCCAGGGCAAACGTGTCGCATCCGGGTTTGAACTGAATGCAGCTTGAAGGAGACGCCAACAGGCGAACCGGCCCGTGCCTTCCCTCAAACCCCTGATGGACATGGCCGAAAACAACACCGCGCACCTGCGGATAACGATCCAGCACATCAAAAAATTCTTCGGAGTTGGCGAGGCCGATGGCGTCAATCCAGTGGCTGCCGACCGCTACGGGCGGATGGTGCAGCGCAACCAGGGCCGGACAATCCGGCCAGTTTTGCAGCATGTCATCAAGAAACGCCAGTTCGTCCACGGCAAGAAATCCACTTTCTTCGCCGCGCATGACGGTATCAAGCAGAATGATGTTCCATCCCCTGATCTGCAGGTAGCGCCCGGGGCTGATATTTCCGCCCGGAAGCTGCTGCTGCATAATGGCCACATCATCATGATTGCCGGGAATAAACATCACCGGTGCGGACAGGCCGGCCAGCATATCGCGGCACTGCCGGTAGGAGGCGGCGGAACCGTCATGCGAAACATCCCCCGTAACCAGCACCAGATCAGGCGCCGGAAACTTCAGGCGGCAGTCCCGCACTACCACACCCAGGCCGTTCAGGGTGTTAATGCCCTTGAGTGTTCCCTCTGCATCGGCAAACAGATGAAAGTCAGTGATTTGTATGATACGCAGCATCGTGAAGACCCATGGTGACGGCAAAGGCCGGGGTCAGGCGAACTCCGGGAGGATGCCGGCGGGGAACACCGGGCCGTCCACGCACACCCGGCGATAATGCTGCTGTCCATCTTCAATCGTTCTGACCACGCAGCCGGCGCAACCGCCGACACCGCAGGCCATGTACTCTTCAAGTGAAAGTTGCACAGGAAGGCCAAGCTCCCGGCCCAGCCTCGCCACCGCATGCAGCATCGGACGGGGTCCGCAACCAAGCAGCATGCAACGGCTCCGTTCCGCATCATCCAGCGCCATGAGATAATCCCCGGCAAGATCGGGCACATGCCCCTCGTAACAGCCATAAAGCCCCGCCCCGGAAGCCAGTCGGCAGGAAATGCCGCGATCTTCCAGTGAGGCGATGCCCAGAATCGTGTTACCGCCGATGCCGGGCAGCAGAAACTGCGAGGGTTTCAGCGCAAACGGAAACTCGATTTCCGAGCCGGCAAATACCACGGCATCCGCCTTGCCGTTCAATACGTCCGCGGCAAAGATCATCGGCGGAATGCCCACGCCGCCGCCGATCAGGATATAACGCCGCGCCGTATCGCTCAAATCAAACGGCTGGCCGATGGGCCCGAGCATCGGCAATGTTTCTCCGACCTTGCAATCGCGTAATTCCTTTGTGCCATCGCCTACAGCTTTAACCAACAGGTCAATCGTTCCTTTCCCCGGATGGGTCAGCATGATGGAAATGGGCCGCCGCAATGGCCGCTCCGGTGAAACACGGAGATGAACGAACTGGCCCGGTTTTGCATGCCCGGCGGTTTTCGGCGTTTTTAGTCTAAGGATAAACTGATTACCGGGATGATGAATATTGGCAATAACCTCAGCCTGTTCTTCAAAGATAATATTCCTATGTGGCATGCAATTATTCCGCCTGTTGGAGTCCTTGAAGTATTTCACAATATGAACTATCCGTCAGAAAAGATTGAAGTCCTTTTATCCAGACCACAGCCTTAGAACCTGGTACAATGAACCATCCGTCATTTCCCCCTTTTTTCATCGGCAGCTATCGAGTCCCCCGTACTCGTAAATAGGGAACATTCCTTTGACGGGAAGAGTCGCATGCCTGGGCATCTGCTAACTATGCCACGATGCGGTTAAGTGATTTGGAAGACAAATCATGCCGCCTTGGGGAGTGGTTGTATCGCTTCCAGAACAGGGGCGGCGGAGCGGCGGCTAATACGCAGATCATAGTCGGTCTGGAGATTGAGCCAGAATTGCGCTTCAATGCCAAAGCAGCGTTCCAGACGCAATGCGGTATCGGCGGAAATGGCGCGTTTTGCGTTGACGATATTGCTGATGCGCGCCGGGGACACGCCAATACGCCGCGCCAGCGCATTGATGCTTATATTCATTGGCTTCATGAATTCTTCCATCAGGATTTCTCCGGGTGGAACAGGGTCAAGCAACTTGGTCATCACGGCCTCCTAGTGGTAATCCACGATCTCAACTTCACAGGCATTGCCAGCATGCCAGATAAAGCATATACGCCATTGCATATTGATGCTGATGGAATATTGCCCGGCGCGATCCTTGCCAAGCTTATGAAGCCTGTTGCCGGGCAGCAACCCAAGCACTTCAATACTTGGCGCGGCATGCAAAATTTTCAAACGCCGCCTGGCCTGCGCCTCAAACGCCTTGAATCTCCGAACCGACCGATCATGGAACAGCAATTCAGTGTCGCGGCATTTGAATGACTTGATCATTGTAGCAATGTATTCCGCTACGCGCAATACCTCAAGGGAAATCCACCACCTTCCGACAATTTACCCGGAAATGGCTCTTTTATGACGTCACTGCGCCATTCTCAAATACCACCCGTCCTGCCCTGATGGTATGTGTCACCTGCCCGGTCATCTCCTTCCCATGCCAGGGCGTATTCCTGGACCTGGAGAACAGTTTGTTCCGGTCAAGCGTCCATGTGGCATCCGGATCAAAGATGCAGACATCGGCCACGGCACCTTTGGAGAGGGTGCCGGCATCCAGGCTCAGCAGATTCGCCGGATTGCACGTCATTTTGGCGATCAACCCGGGCATGGAAAGTGCGCCGCCGCGCACCAGATCCAGTGACACCGGCAGCATCGTTTCCAGACCGACGATGCCGAAGGCGGCGCAGGAAAGCCCGCAGCGCTTGTCATCCTCGTGATGCGGGGCATGATCGGTGGCGATCACCTCGATGGCGCCGTCGCTTAAACCTTCGATCACCGCCTGCCGATCCGCTTCGGTGCGCAGGGGCGGGTTCATCTTGGCATCCGTATTGAAGTCAAGCACTTCTTCTTCGGTCAGGGCGAAATGATGCGGCGCGGCCTCCGCCGTAACCTTCAGTCCGGCGGTCCTGGCCCGGCGCACCAGATTCACCGCTCCCGCGGAGGAAATATGGGCGACGTGATAGCGCGCATCGGCCATACGGGCCAGCATGATATCGCGCGCCACCATGTCATCCTCGCCCTCGGCGGGCATGCCTGCCACGCCCAGTTGCGTGGAAACCCAGCCCTCGTTGATGCAGCCGCCCCCGGTCAGATTCAGATCCTCGGCATGCTGAATGACCAGAAAACCGAAACTCGACGCATATTCCAGCGCCTTGCGCATGACACCGCCATGCCAGACCGGCATGCCATCGTCGGAAAAGGCCACAGCACCCGCACGCGACAGTTCCCGCATCTCGGTCAGCTCCCGGCCCTCCAGATTCCGGGTTACGGCCCCGACGGGATGGATGTCGCACAGACCGACGCACCGCGCGCGCTCAATGATCTGCCGAATCATGCCGGCGTGGTCCAGCCGGGGCTGCGTGTTCGGCATGCAGCACATGCTGGTGACGCCGCCGGCCACGGCCGCGCGTGAACCGGATTCGATATCTTCCTTCCACTCCTGCCCCGGCTCGCGCAAGTGGACATGCATGTCCACCAGGCCGGGACAGACAATTTGATCCTGTGCGTCAATGACATGATCCGCCTTGCCGCCGGGCTTTCCGACAGCCGCAATGTGTCCGTTCCGGATCAGCACATCAGCAGCCCCGTCGATGCCGTTGGCCGGATCAACCACATGTCCGCCCCTGATCAGCAGCGTCTCGCTCACGTCCACAAATCTCCCTGCGCCTTCCGGGCAGCAGCCGGCGCCTGGCTTTTGCTCCGCCGCCCCGCATCGGGCTGATCACCGCCGCACAGCACCGTCAGTACGGCCATGCGGATGGCGACGCCGTTTTCGACCTGATCCAGAATACGGCTTCTGGCCGAATCCGCCACCTCGCTGGCAATCTCCACACCGCGATTCATCGGGCCCGGATGCATGACCAGACACGCATCGGCAGCCATGGCAAGCCGGCGCATGTTCAGTCCGTAGGCCTCGTGATATTCACGAGTGGACGGAAAACAGCAACCGGACGTCAATCGCTCGCTCTGAACCCGCAGCATGTACAGGCAATCCGTGCCGGGTACAGCGGCATCGAAATCATGGAATATCTCACAGCCATAGCGCTCAACCTGAACCGGTAACAGCGTTTTCGGCGCCACCAGACGCACCTTGTAATTCATCCTGGCGGCGGCAAGCAGGTGAGAATTGGCCACGCGGGAATGGGCGATGTCGCCAACGATGGTGATGGTTTTCCCGGCCAGGTCTCCCCAGGCCTGACGCAGTGTAAGCAGGTCCGTCAGTATCTGTGTGGGATGCTCATGCGCGCCGTCCCCCGCATTGACCACCGCCGTTCCCGGCAGCATCCGCGCCAGAAAGGCGGCGGCCCCGGCCAGACTGTGGCGAATCACCAGCACGTCCGGTTTCATTGCGGCCAGCGTATAGCCGGTATCCAGCAGGGACTCACCCTTCCCGGCGGCGCTGGTGGCGCTTGCAATATTGATCACATCGGCGGACAGGCGTTTGCCGGCAATCTCAAAACTGGTGCGCGTACGCGTGGAGTTCTCGAAGAAGAGGTTGACAATGGTTTTGCCGCGCAGCGCCGGCGCCTTTTTCACGCTGCGGCGGGACAGGCCAACAAAGGATTCGCCCAGATTAAGCAGGTATTCCATCTGTTCCCGCGCCAGTTCCCCGATGCCGAGCAGATGAGTTATCCGCATTATGCCTTCATCCGTTTCTGGACGATGCGCCAGTCTTTTTCCGCATGGAGCAGCTTGACCGAAGTAGCGGCCGGCGCCTCATGATACAGGCCCGCCGCATCGGCGCTGATCGGCAGTTCACGGCCACCCCGGTCGACAAGCACGGCGAGCCGTACCCGGGCCGGACGTCCATAATCGAAAATCTCACCCAGAGCGGCGCGAATGGTACGACCGGTATAGAGAACGTCATCCACCAGCCAGACGGTCTTGCCGCTGATATCGAAGGGAAGCTCGCTCGGATGCACTTCCGGATGGGGACCGACCGTATCGAGGTCATCACGATAAAAGCTGATGTCCAGATTGCCCCGTTCCACCACAAAACCGGCACACTCCAGCCGCAACTGCAAGGCATCGGCTACGGCGGCGCCTCCACGCTGAATCCCGATCAGGCTGACCGTGGACGATGCATCAAGGGCGATGCGTTCAGCCAGGGCGGCCAGTGCCTGACTGATAGCAGCGGTGCCATAAATCGTCTC
The DNA here is from genome assembly GCA_964628185.1 of uncultured Zetaproteobacteria bacterium. Lineage (GTDB taxonomy): Bacteria > Pseudomonadota > Zetaproteobacteria > Mariprofundales > Mariprofundaceae > CAZVLQ01. The sequence goes on from CAZVLQ010000003.1 coordinate 22,322, forward strand.
AGGCATCCGTCAGCTCCGGGTGGGACGCGAGAAAGTCCTCCAGAATGACGGCGGCGGCCGTCTGGTCAATTCTTTCCCGCACCTTCTTTTCATGCAGGCCCTGTGAAAACAGCCGCTCTCTCGCCGTCCACGACGACAGGCGTTCATCCTGGAACGCCACCGGCAAGTTCGTCATCCCACGCAACAGGACCGCGGCGGCGCGGCAGTCGGCGGCCTGGAGCCCTTCCGTACCATCCATATTCACGGGAAGCCCGATCACGATACCCCGGCAACCGTAATCGGCCGCCACCTTCAGCGCCTGCCGGGGCCAGCCGGTATCCTTGCGAAACAGGCAGGCGATGCCGCGCACGCTGATGCCCAGACGGTCGCATACGGCAACGCCGATGCGTTTTCCGCCGATATCAAGAGCCAACAGTGGGAGTGTCAGGGGTGAAACGTCAGTAGTTGAGCAGGATGTGACTGTCATCAAAACCGAGATTGTGCAACGTTTCACGGCATGCGTCTACCATGGTGTTCATTCCGGCCAGGCAACCAACGGCATTTTTCCCGTCGGGAGCATCGCCGCGCAGGGCGTCCTGCACATATCCGATCGGGCCATCCCACGCAGAACTGCCCGTCGTCACGGAGACGCTGACCGCAATATCGTGCTCTGCCAGTGATTCCAGTTCATCCGTCAGCAGGCGATGGCAGGGTGAAAGAAAGCCGGCATAAATCGCCACGGTTCCATAATCATCCCTTCTGGGAATGATATCACGCCAGACGCTGCGCAGCGGCGCGATCCCCGTTCCCACGCCGATCAGGTAGATGTCGAATCCCCTGAATGGAGAAAGGTTAAAACCCTTGCCCATCGGACCATCCACTTCCACCAGCGCACCACGCTCAAGCTCGGACAGCAGCGCCGCGACCCCGGGCCGCTGCTTGATAACGAATTCATAGTAGCCCTTCTGATCAGGCTCTGAAGCAATGGCAAAATAGCCCGGAGGAGGCTCTTTCAAGCCCGGCAGACCGAGTCTTGCCACCCTGCCGGCTACAAACGGTTCAATGGCATCTCCAGGTACGGGTTCCAGATCAAGCTTGATCACCACATCATCGCATTCCGGGCTGCTCAAGCGAATGGAATCTTTGACGCACATCGTATATGGAGAAGAATGCCTCAAATTCTGGACCTCATGAATTTCGCGATTGACTCTCGGATAGAGGGCGTCATTGCAGCGGAGATGCGGAAAATATGCAAGGAACAATTTTACCGGAAACAGTCTGGCTGGAACCGTGCATCATCCGAACCGGCATCAAGTTGATGAACCCACTTCATTCATCCCCGGTCCGGGCCAATGCATTACAGGCCCAGGCGGCGTAATCCGTATCCGCCGCCACCTGCCACCAGAGAATCTCGGGCACATCGTAAGGATGATGCGCGCGCAACCAGGCAACCGCATCATTCAGCTTCCCGGCCGTGGTTTTGACGGACAGATAATACTCTTCCGCCGACTCAACCTTACCCCGCCAGTGGTAGATCGAAAGGCCGCCACCGCTTACCTGTGCGCAGGCGGCCAGGCCGTCTTCCACCATCCGCCGGGCCAGCGACCTGGCGCCGTCCTCATCGTCAATGCCGGTTTGCAGGATATACATCGTATCCATTACGCGCAGGCTACACGTCCGTCCGGATTTTTCAGCGCCTTTGATCGTCATCCGGCGATCCGTCATGTCAAATTGTAATCGGGTTGCCGGGACCGGCCTGTCAACGACTTGCTGAAGGGCGATTTGTGTGTAAAGGTCAGTCCCGGAAATGATGACACCTGAGAAGAGAGGCAGTGGTATGAGCGGAGCGATTGAATCCATCCTTAATGAAAACCGGCTTTTTCCCCCACCGGAAAATAATGGTGCATCCTTCACCGGCATGGAAGACTATCACGCCTTGCGCCGGCGCTTTGATGCGGATTTTGAGGGCGTGTGGGGCGAACTCGCCGGCCGGCATCTGGATTGGCGCAAGCCTTTCACCCACATCCTCAACACCGAGAATCCACCCTTTTACCGCTGGTTTGAAGATGGTGAAATGAATGTGTCCGAAAACTGCCTGGACCGGCATGTGCGGGCCGGCCTGGGCGATCGTACGGCCATCATCTGGGAGGGCGAGCCCGGTGAAACAAGGCATATCAGCTATGCGGAGCTGCTGGCCGAGGTATGCCGGGCGGCCAATGCCATGAAAGCACTCGGCATCGGCCTGGGCGACCGCGTGGTGATTTATATGCCGATGATTCCCGAAGCAGCCGTGGCCATGCTGGCCTGTACGCGTATCGGGGCTACGCATTCGGTGGTGTTCGGCGCCTTCTCGGCTCACGCCCTGCGGGAACGCATCGAGGACGCGGGCGCAAGGCTGGTGGTTACCGCCGATGGCGGCTGGCGGCGTGGCGCGGTGCATGCCATGAAGCCCAATGTGGACGCCGCGTTGCGTGAAGGATGCGAAAGTATTGCGCATGTTCTGGTGGTGCGCCGGGGCGGCAATGCCACGGACCGGGTGGCCGGCCGCGATATCGAATGGCATGAGGCGCTCGCGGCGCAGGCGGACACCTGTGATCCGGAAGCGTTAAATGCCGAACACCCGCTGTTCATTCTTTATACTTCGGGTTCGACGGGCTCGCCCAAAGGCGTCGTACACACATCCGGCGGCTATCTGCTGTGGTCCATGCTGACCATGCAATGGGTCTTCGATTTCAAGCCGGAGACGGATGTATTCTGGTGCACGGCGGATATCGGCTGGATCACGGGCCATACCTATACCGTGTACGGGCCGCTGGCCTGTGGTGGCACCACGCTGATGTATGAAGGCGCACCGACGCACCCTGATCCGGGCAGACTGTGGAAGCTGTGCGCCGATCACGGCGTCACCGTATTCTACACGGCGCCCACCGCAATCCGCGCCCTGATCAAGGCGGGAAATGAATGGCCGGAGAAGCACGACCTTTCCGCTCTGCGCATTCTCGGCACCGTGGGCGAGCCGATTAATCCCGAGGCATGGATATGGTATCACGAGATTATCGGCAAGGGCCGCTGCCCCATCGTGGACACATGGTGGCAGACGGAAACGGGCGGACACATGATTTCTCCCCTGCCCTTCGCTACATCCACCAAGCCGGGATCAGCCACCTATCCGTTGCCCGGTATTTTCGCAGAGGTCGTGGATCAGGAGGGCGCTCCGGTTGGAAAAGGCCGGGGAGGCCTGCTGGTCATGAGCCGGCCATGGCCCTCCATGCTGCGCGGCATCTGGGGCGACCCGGAACGTTACCGGGAGACCTACTGGAAGAAATTCAACGGTAAATATTATTTTGCCGGCGATGGCGCCCGCAGGGATGAGGATGGCTGTTTCTGGATCATGGGAAGGGTGGACGACGTACTCAATGTATCCGGGCACCGGCTGGGTACAATGGAAATTGAATCCGCGCTCGTGGCGCATGACGCCGTGGCGGAAGCCGCCGTGGTGGGACGGCCGGACGAGATCAAGGGTGAAGCCATTTGTGCCTTTGTCGTGCTCAAACAGGAAGCAAAGGAGGGCCTGAAGAATCTGCTGCGCCAACATGTGGCAGAGGAGATCGGACCAATCGCCAGGCCGGATGACATCCGCTTCGCGGACAACCTGCCCAAGACCCGCTCCGGCAAAATCATGCGCCGCCTGCTGCGTGACATCGCCGCTGGACGTGAAATCAGGCAGGACGTTACCACGCTGGAAGATCACCGGGTGATTGAACATCTGCAAAGTCAGGAATAAACCCCCCGTTTAATTAGTATGCAGGTTAAGCAGCTTTTTCAGCATCATACGGGCCGCATGCCTGCTCCGGCCCGATGGTATTTGGCGCTTGCGGCGATGGCGGTGCTGATCCTGCTGGCTGCACATTTTGCCATGCAGGCCCATATTCAGAAGCGGATGCGCGTGGCGGTGGAGGGTATGCTGGCAGAGCTGGGAGGTTCAGCCGAGCAGGTAAGATATCGCCTGCTGCGCGGCGCCCTGACGGTAAGCGGCGTGCGGGCGGCGCGAAACAAACGGGTGATCGTGGCCCCGCATATCTATTTGCACGCTTCAACCAGCAGCATGTTTTCGAAGCACCCGCATTTTTCCGTGATCCGGCTTGATGAAATGGATATTTCGCTGCCCCGGGATAATGCAATCCGCTGGCTTAAGGGTGAATCCTCCAGTCCGGCGCCACAACTCATTGCTGCAACCGGATACGTGGAGAAAATCATGCTTGAGCATGCCCGGATACGCTTTGCCGGTGATCAGGGCGGATGGTCGATTCAGGAAATTTCAGGGTGGATTTCCCCCTCGGCATTCAACCTGAGCGGTATCAGCAACGGTGGAGACCTGCACCTGCGTGGAGAAGCGATGCCCGGTACGGTCCGGGGGATCTTCAGCTGGGAGCATGTGATTACATTAAGGCTGGCCCGTGCCCTGGGAATCCATGCCCGGCCTGATGGCGCCAGCAGCGGTATATTGCGCTGGCAGGCCGAAGGCACCGCCCGGCGCCTGAGCGTGCATGGAGAAATTACGCTTCAGGATCAACCGAAAGCGGGTAAAATTACCGTTCAGGGCCAGGCGGAGTCCGGAAATATCGCCCTGCAGGCTCAATGTGAGGATGTGTCCCTGAGAGGATTCTCCGCATTGCTTCCCGTACTGAATGCCAGGCATGTCCAGAGCGGATTCTGGAATGGCGACGTGGCCGTCACCCGCCAGGGAGAAAAAGAACGGCTGCAGGTACGAATGGACGGGGAGATACATCAGCTGCTGCTGGCTTCAAATGCCTTGCCTGCATGGATACTGAAACATGTGGTCGTATCCAAAGCCGTGGCCGATTTGTCCACCCGCAGCCTGCATGCCGGCCGGGTTGAGATTCATGGTGCGAAGATAGGCTTGCTGACGGGCAGGGCCGGACAGGTGGAACCGTCATGGAATCTGAAACTGGACAAACTGGAATTTGACGGGACCCGGCCCATTCTGAGCCTGACTGAGGGAACGGCACAGTTTGTTTTCCCTGCTCTGAAAGGCTCCGGACGCATGACCGGGGATGGCGCATGGACAATCGACGCCCTCAGCGACGGGGATGAGACATGGAAATTCCACACTGAGGGCCTTCCCGGTGGAAGGGTTACGGCCCGCATTGAGGCCGACCACATTGCCGTGGTGCGGCTGCGGCCATTTCTGCCGGGCCTCTCCCTGCCGGGGAATACCGGCATGCCACGGCTTGCCGGCAGCGGCCGTCTTCAGCTTGCGGTCACATCCGAAAAAGACAGAGCGTGGTTTACGGGACAGGTGGTTTTTTCCGATTTCGCCCTGAGCCAGGGCGGAGACACCTTCTCAGCGGCAACGGCCAGGATAGATATCCAGAGGGCCGGCATGGTGGAAAAACAGATCCTTGGCCCCGTGCGAATTGAAGGCTGGCACTATCAGGCGGCACTACACCCGATCCCGAGGAGTGTGGACAAGCCCGCAGTACAGCCCGGGCCGGTGCAACGTCAGGCGCTTCCCTGGCAGGTAGGCGAAATTGTGGCGACGCATGGCGTGCTCAGCGTGGGAAGCAGGCGGTCCGTATGGGCACGCAACATCTCCGTCAGTATCAAAGGACTCCAGGCCGGAAAGATGTCTCCGCTGGCGTTGGATGCCTGGTTTGGCGGCGGTTACCTGCGTCTGCACGGACAGGTGAATCTGTTTTCATCCACCCCGGCAATTCGGCTGAAGGCCAGGCTGAGTGGCGCCCTGCCATTTTTTCTCAATAACTGGCTTGCCGTATCCGGCGCTCCACGCCTGCTGCGCGGCCGCCTCGATGGCAGTTTTTCCATCAAACCATTTTCCGGAACAGGCGATTATACCGGCCGCCTTCACCTTGTGCTGCATCGTGGCCAGTTTGAAGACGGTGCATTTCCACAGGATCCCCTGCTTCCATTGACGGGCTTTGGTATGCGTACGTTGTCTCACCGATTAAGCCGTGGCCACAGGCTTGAGCTGTCCGTCCCGTTCAAAGGCAAGTGGCGCACGCAACCGTTTTCCCTGCGCAAACTCGGGCTCGCCAGCCTGCAGGTGCTCAAGCAGCGGGCGGCTTCGGCAAGGCCGCAGCGGCTCGCAGACAACCCGGCGCCGCTTGCCGTAGCGCATGTTCGACTGCAGCAGGGCCGTGCATTTTCGCACAATGAGCATGCGCGCCTGTGGCAAATCGTCAAATTGATGAAGAAGCATACCGGGCTGATCGTTGAACTGCTCCCCCAGCTGGGACAAAGGCCGCTGGATACGGCATGGATTGCACGCGTGCGACATACGCAGGGGATGATTTCGCATTACATGCGCCGGCGCGGCGTTGCCAAGCGCCGAATTTTTCCTGTATGGCCGGGCAATAAGGCACGGACTTCCGACGCCTCCGGGATCAAAATCGCCGTCCGCCGACCCTGACAGGAACGGGAAATCATCTGCGGCATTCCCCTGGGTCCGGCAGATCTTTAGTGTTCAATCCGGTTCACAGGGCATTGTCCAAAGGAGTCAACATGACCGTACGCACGCGCTTCGCCCCCTCACCCACCGGCATGCTGCATATCGGCGGCGCCCGCACAGCGCTGTTTTCATGGCTGCATGCGCGTCATCACGGCGGCAGCTTTGTCCTGCGCATCGAGGATACGGATCGCGAACGTTCCAGCGAGGAGGCAACGCGCGTTATTCTGGACGGGCTCGCCTGGCTGGGACTGGACTGGGATGGCGATGTCGTCTATCAAAGCCGGAACCACGACAGGCATGTGGCCGCGGTGGAGCGTCTGATTGCGGAAGACAGGGCCTATCGCTGTTATTGCAGCAAGCAGGAACTGGACGCCATGCGCGAGGCGCAGCGGGCGGCGGGCAGAAAGCCGATGTATGACGGCCGTTGCCGGAACCGTCCGCATCAGCCCGAAGACGTCCCGCATGTGATCCGTTTCCGCTCGCCTGATACGGGTGAAACCGTTGTGCATGATCTGGTGCTCGGCGACGTGCGTTTCGACAATCGCGAACTGGATGACCTGATTCTCATGCGTTCGGACGGTTCTCCCACCTACAATCTCGCCGTGGTGGTGGATGATGCGGACATGGGCATCACGCACGTCATCCGCGGCTCCGATCATCTGAACAACACACCGCGCCAGATACAGCTTTATGAAGCACTGGGATTAGCCGTGCCCGATTTTGCCCACATTCCGCTGATCCACGGGCCGGACGGCGCCAAGATGTCCAAGCGGCATGGCGCCGTCGCCGTGACGGAATACAGAAAAGCCGGCTATCTGGCGGACGCCGTAGTCAATTATCTTGCCCGGCTGGGCTGGTCGCATGGCGATGAAGAGGTGTTCGATCGCGCACGACTTATCGCGTTGTTCGACGTACGTGACGTGGGGAAAACCGCGGCGCGCTTCGATCAGGCCAGGCTGGACTGGCTCAACGCACATTATCTGCGTACCGCCAAACCTGAAACTTTGCGACATGAAGTGGGGGAGCGCCTCATCAGCCACGGCATCAGGGTGGCCAGAGACCCGGATATCTCGCATGTCATCGCCGCTCTGCAGGAACGCAGCCGCAATCTGATCGAACTGAGCGAGGGTGCGCGCATGTTTTATGCGGCGCCGGAAACATACGATGGAAAAGCGGTGAAAAAGAATTTCAGGGATACCACCTGGCCGCTGCTGGATGATTTTGTCGGGCGGGCCGAAGGTCTTGAGGCATGGGATGCGGTGATGATTCACGCCCTGTTCGCCGAAATTTGCGAATCGCATGAAGTTAAACTGGGGAAGCTGGCACAGCCTGTCCGCATCCTCGTTTCCGGCGGCCCGGTTTCTCCACCGATAGACGCCACCCTTGCCCTGCTCGGGCGAGAAGAATCCCTGCGCAGGATACGGCGGGGCATGGCACGCCTGCACACATCATAAACCTGGGAGTCTCTGAATAACTCATTCATGGTCGCGCCAATGTTATATTCCAGAAGACGGAAGACAGGGGGACAGATGACAGAAGACACGAATGAACCTGACCCCTGATCCCTGACCTCTGGATTGCCCGATCAACCAGCCTGCTCAAGCCTGAATTCCCTGTCTGCGTGCAACGCACAGGCAGGCGAATCCTTCATGCAATATGCGGGCTAGGAGCCTGTCGGACTTAGGGGAATCGTAGCGAGCAGGAGCAAGCGGCGCTGTCCCGCCGCGCGATAGCTCAAGAACAAACCCAAAATAGCATGATTGTGACTCAGGCTTTCAGCCCTCGGGGCTTGCGCCCCGCCCTTACGTGCGTCCAAACGGCCTGCGGCCTTTTTGTGAGGCGCATAGTGGTAACTATGTAACGAAAATACGGAGTTTTTTGGACCGCTCTCCCTGCCGCGCAGTAGATTTCTCATAAGTCCGACAGGCTCCTAGGCGTCTATATCAACCTGGAGCATCCCGTTGCTGACACGCACCGGGAATGTTTCTACATCCTCATAGGCCGGCGGAGACAGCACCTTGCCGGTTCTGATGCAGAAACGGGCGCCGTGACGCGGACAGACAATCTGATCACCTTTACGTACGCCGCTGGCCAGTTCACCGCCGTCGTGCGTGCACACATCCGCGATGGCGTAACATTCGCCATCCAGGTTAAATACGGCGATTGGCCCGATTTCCGTGCTGACCACCTTGCGTGAACCCGGCGGCAATTCCGGTTGTGGTGCGATTTCGATCCATTCAGCCATCAGAACATTCCCAGTTGCAGCTTCGCGGTCTCACTCATCATGGAGCGATCCCACGGCGGATCGAAAACCAGCTCTACATTCACCTGCGTCACATTTTTTACCGTTAGCAGCCTGGCGCGCACGTCCTCCACCAGGACCGGGCCCATGCCACAGCCGGGCGCGGTCAGCGTCATCACCACGTTCACGCAGTTGCCCTCGTTAAGCGGCTTGATTTCGCAGTGATAGATCAACCCCAGATCAACGATATTGACCGGAATCTCGGGATCGTAGCAACCGGAAAGTGCTTCCCAGACTGCATCCTCATCCACGGGCCCGCCGGCCTTTTCAGATGTTTCGGGTAAAAAGGGGGCAGTTTCACTTTTTCGTTCCGAAGAAAGTAAACTGTCCCCTTTCTTACCTTCGATTCCGAGGGCATCTGCGTCGCAGCTCGCGATACGGGCCAGATTGCCATTGATATTTACCGTATAGGAACCGCCCAGCGCCTGCGTGATCATCACCCGGCTGCCTTCGGGAATTGTAACCTTCGTACCGACCGGTATCAGCGTCGCTTCGCAATCACGTAATATGTTCCTCATTTCTCCAAGATGCGCCAACATATTCCTACTCCGTGCTTACGGAGGATTCTTCGCCCGTCAGGGCTGCATTCAGGGTGTGCCAGCACAGGGTTGCGCACTTGATGCGCGAGGGAAATTCACGCACTCCGCCCAGTACCGCAAGTTTGCCCAATGCTTCCGTAACAGGCGCTTCGGAAACATCGGAGGTGACCATGGCATGAAATTTCCGGAATAATTCGGCCGCTTCATCCACGCGCTTGCCTTTAAGCTGTTCGGTCATCAGGGATGCTGAAGCGGTAGAGATCGCACAACCCGAACCCTCAAAACTGACATCCTCGATCACACCCGCATCATCCAGTTTCAGATACAGCATGAGCCTGTCTCCGCACAGCGGATTGAAGCCCTCGGCCCTGTTCGTGGCGTCGGGCATGGCGTGAAAATTGCGCGGGCTCTTGTTGTGATCCACGATCACCTGCTGATATAAATCCCTCAGATCAAACATCAAGAGAATATTTCCTTCGCTTTTTCAAGCGCGGCAAACAATGCATCCACTTCTTCCACCGTATTATAGGCGGCAAAGGAGGCACGCGCCGTAGCCGGCACGCCGAAAAATTCCATGACAGGCATGGCGCAATGATGTCCGGCGCGGATAGCCACGCCTTCACGGTCCAGAATGGTGCCCAGATCATGCGCATGCACGCCTTCCAGCGTAAAGGACAGGATACTGGCCTTGCGCCGCGCCGCGCCGATCAGGCGCAGGCCGGGAAATGCTTCCGCACGGGACGTGGCATAGTCCAGCAGTGCATGCTCGTGGTCGGCGATGGCCGAAAGGCCCACATGGTCAATCCAGTCCATGGCGTGGCCAAAGCCAATAACGCCGGCAATGTTCGGCGTGCCAGCCTCAAATCTGTAGGGCAGTGTATTGTATTCGGTTTTCTCGAACGTCACCATGCGAATCATGTCGCCGCCGCCCTGATAAGGGGGCATCTTTTCCAACAAGGTTTCCCTGGCATACAGGACGCCGGTTCCGGTGGGACCATACATCTTGTGAGCGCTCATGGCGTAAAAATCCGCATCCAGCGCCTGCATATCCACATTCAGGTGCGCCGCCGCCTGCGCTCCGTCCAGCAGCACGGGCGCACCCGCCTGATGCGCCAATGTGATCATTTTTTCTACCGGATTGATCGTGCCCAGCGCATTGGACAGATGCGACACCGCCACCATGCGGGTGCGAGAGGACAGCAGGCGTTCAAATTCCTCCAGGATTACCTCGCCACGATCATTGATGGGCGCCACCACGAGCTTCGCACCCGTCTGCCGGCACAGCAATTGCCAGGGCACAATGTTTGAATGATGTTCCAACCCGGTAATCAGCACCTCGTCGCCGACCCCTATATGCTCCCGACCGTAGGTTGCGGCTACCAGATTAATCGCCTCGGTGGCGCCGCGCACGAACACGATTTCACGCGTGGAACGGGCGTTGATAAATCTACGCACCTTATCGCGCGCGGCCTCATATGCATCGGTCGCTTTTTCGCTCAGAAAATGCACGCCGCGATGGATATTTGAATTTTCATGTTCATAGTAGCGGCTCAGCGCCTCAATGACGCAGCCTGGTTTTTGCGTGGTAGCCGCATTGTCGAGATAGGCCAGCGGATGGCCATACACCTGCTGATGCAGGATGGGGAAGTCCGCCCGGACAGCTTCCACGTCGTAGACCGTCGCATTTTTCACCATCTGCATGCTCATACTAGCGCCTCCAGTTCATCGCCCTGCGGCAGGTGCTTCAGAGCAGCCCGTTCCAGATGACGCCGCACCACCGCAAGACCCATGCGGGCAAGCGCGCCATCGGCGAACGCATAGGTGAGCACGTTGCGGGCCGAGGCCTCGTCAAGCCCTCTGCTTCGAAGATAAAAAAGTTGTTCAAGATCAATCTGGCCGACCGTTGCGCCGTGGGCGCATTTGACGTCATCGGCATAAATTTCCAGTTCCGGCTTGGTGTCCACCTCGGCATGACGCGAAAGCAACAGGTTGCCGTTGGACTGGCGCGCATCCGTTCCGTCCGCACCCTCATGCACGATCACCCTGCCATTGAACACGGCATGGGAGCGGCCGGAAAGTACGCCCCTGTAATATTCCTCACTGGTGCAATCCGGTGCTTCATGATCAATGCGGGTGTGATAGTCCACATGCTGACGTCCCGACGTCAGATACATGCCGGTCAGGGTGCAGGATGCGCCCTTGCCGGCAAGCCGGGCGTGGATATCCGTGCGCGCCAGGGATGCGCCCAGCGCCACGGCGTATGAGGCGAAACGGCTTCCTTCCTTCTGCCGGCAACAAACATTCCCCACATGGAAGGCATGCGCACCCTGCCGCTGCAACCTGTAGTGCGCAATCGAAGCGCCGGCAGCCAGATCAATCCGTGTTTCCGAAAGCGTCAGCCCGGAGGCATTATCTTCACCCACATAGGATTCAATCACCGTGGCCTTGCCGCCGGCACCGATCACGACGGGATTCATCAGCGGCGCCAGCGCGGAAGCGCCATCGTCGTCGGATATAAAATACAGGTGAATGGGCCTCTCCATCTGGATACCGGCATCCACAATGACGCAGGCACCGTCCCGCATGAAGGCGGCATTCAGGGCGGCGAACCCAGCCGTTTCACTGGCCGGTGGCAGGTACGGTTGCACGACGGGCGCTTCGGTCTCCAGAAGCCCCGCCAGGCTTGCCACGCGCACCCCGGCGGGCAGATTATCCAGACGCGACAGCGACGCATTGAACAGTCCGTTTACGAATACCATGCGATGGCAGTCCATCTCCTCGATTGCGCCGGCGGACAAGAGGTGTTCTTGCGGCTGCCGTGCTTCACCGAGCGTAAAACCCGTTTCGGCGATACGCCGCACATCGGTGTATTTCCACGCTTCCTGCCGGATAGTGGGAAAGCCCGTTTCCTCAAAGCGACGCATGGCCTGCCGGCGAAAACGGCGGATCCACGGCGAAGCATGCGCCGGCGCATATGCGTCAAACAGCGCCCGTATCCGCTCAACGGGGCTCATTTCAGCAGTCTGAACGGCAACGCCTGCGCCATTATTCATGCCGCCGCCTCTTCCTGCCTGACCCAGTCATAGCCGCGCGCTTCAAGCTCCAGCGCCAGTGATTTGTCGCCGGATTTCAGAATACGGCCATCGGCCAGCACATGCACGCGGTCCGGTTCGATATAACCCAGCAGGCGCTGGTAATGCGTAACCATGATGATGGCGCGCGCACTGCTTCTGAGCGCATTGACGCCGCCCGCCACCACCTTCAGTGCATCGATATCCAGGCCGGAATCGGTCTCATCCAGAATGGCGAGCCTCGGTTCAAGCACCGCCATCTGGAAAATTTCATTGCGCTTTTTCTCGCCACCGGAAAAACCTTCATTGACGGAGCGGGACAACAGCGATTCATCCATATCCACCAGTTTCATCTTCTCCCGGATAATGGCCATGAAATCCATGGCATCCAGTTCCGGCTCGCCGTGATGCACGCGGATGGCATTCAGACCGGCCTTGAGCAGGTAAACATTGTTCACGCCGGGGATTTCCACCGGGTACTGAAAGGCAAGAAAAATACCTTCCCAGGCGCGTGCTTCCGGGCTTAGCTCCAGCAGATTTTCGCCCTGATAAGTCACCGAACCGCTTGTCACCTCATAGCCGGGCCGACCGGCAATAATGTTGGACAGCGTGCTCTTGCCGGAGCCGTTGGGGCCCATGATGGCATGCACCTCGCCGGCATGAACCTCAAGGTCAACCCCCTTCAGGATTTCCTTGCCATCCACGCTGGCATGCAGATTTTCAATCTTCAGCATTGTTCAATTCCTTTTCTTTGTGTCTCCGTGCCTTTGTGGTTCATCTTGCCTTTATCCCACTGCGCCTTCGAGGCTGACCGAAAGCAGCTTTCCGGCCTCAACGGCGAACTCCATCGGTAATTCCTGGAACACGTCCCTGCAAAATCCGTTGACGATCATGCTGACCGCATCCTCTTCCTTCACGCCGCGTTGCATGCAGTAGAAAAGCTGGTCATCGCCGATTTTTGAGGTCGTGGCCTCATGCTCCACCTGCGCGGTCGGGTTTTTGACCTCGATATAGGGAAAGGTGTGCGCACCGCAGGTCTTGCCAAGCAGCAGCGAATCGCACTGCGAATAGTTGCGCGCGCCCTCGGCCCCCTTCAACACCTTCACCAGGCCCCGGTAAGACTGCTGACCGTGACCGGCTGCTATGCCCTTGGAAATGATCGTGCTTTTCGTATTCTTGCCGATATGCACCATTTTGGTGCCGGTATCCGCCTGCTGGTAATTGTTGGTCAGCGCCACCGAATAAAACTCACCGATGGAATCATCGCCCGTCAGCACGCAGCCCGGATACTTCCAGGTGATGGCGCTGCCTGTTTCCACCTGCGTCCATGAAATTCTGGAGCGCGCCCCGCGGCATTCTCCACGCTTGGTGACAAAATTGTAAATACCGCCGACGCCGTTTTCATCGCCCGGATACCAGTTTTGCACCGTGGAGTATTTGATTTGCGCGCCCTCAAGCGCGATGAGTTCAACAACGGCGGCATGCAACTGATTTTCATCGCGCATCGGCGCCGTGCAACCCTCCAGATAGCTTACGTAGGCGCCCTCATCGGCGATGATGAGCGTGCGCTCAAACTGGCCGGTATTGGAAGCGTTGATACGGAAATAGGTGGAAAGCTCCATCGGGCAGCGCACGCCTTTGGGCACATACACAAAGGAACCGTCGGTAAATACGGCTGAATTCAGCGTGGCGAAAAAATTATCCGTGGGCGGCACCACGCTGCCCATATAGCGGCGCACCAGCTCGGGGTGCCGCTCGACCGCTTCCGACATCGGGCAGAAGATGACACCGGCTTCGGCCAGTTTTTCCTTGAATGTCGTGGCCACTGAAACCGAGTCGAATACGGCATCCACGGCCACGCCCGCCAGCATTTCCTGCTCGTGCAAAGGGATGCCAAGCTTTTTATAGGTCTCCAGCAACTTGGGATCCACCTCATCCAGACTTTTCAGCCCGTCATCCTTTGACCTTGGGGCGGAATAATAGGAAATAGCCTGATAATCAACCGGGCCGTAGTGGACATGCGCCCATTTTGGCTCGTGCATGGTCAGCCAGTGGCGATAGGCAGCCAGACGCCATTGAAGCATCCATTCCGGCTCGCCCTTCCTGGCCGAAATCAGACGAATAATGTCCTCGCTTAAGCCCGGTGGCGCCGTGTCCGCCTCGATATCCGTGACGAATCCGGCCTGATATTCCTGCCTGACCAGGGCCTCAACCTGTGTGTTTTTTGGCATGTTCAGCCTGACCTCAATTCCTTTCCTCAGCGATACGGCCGCTCTTTTTTTCCACGTGAAGCACGGGCATGAATCCGGATTGCAACATATCCGCCAGACTGATCTCGTCCAGAGCCCGCTGCACCGCCCGGTTGATTAACTTCCAGTTGGCACGTGTCGTGCAATGAGCTTCCTGCTCGCAACTTCCCGGTTCCAGGTTGCATTCGGTGATGGCAATGGGGCCCTCCAGGCCCGCGATGATATCCCGAACGGATATATCCGCCGGCCTTCTGGCCAGACGATACCCGCCACCCGCGCCGCGGACGGACTCCAGCAGGCCGTCGTGCAGCAAAATTTGCAGAATCTTGCTCACGGTCGGCTGCGGCAGGTGAACCCGGGCCGCCAGATCGGTGGCATTGTGCACCCTGCCCTCCTCTCCGGCGAGCTGGGCCATCAGCAAAACGCCATAATCGGTCAATCGTGTAATTCGAAACATGTCACCACTCTCATTAAGTAGGACCATTCTAGTATTATATAGGCATTTGGGCAATAATTTTTAGCCCTTACTGTTAGATGGTTATTCATCCCGGACTATTAATGACGTCAACCGATTTGCACTTCATGCGTTGTATTGGGTATGTTCTGCAACAAGGAGGCAAAATCATGAACATAAAATACACGGCAATGATCATCACGGGACTCGGTCTGGGCATTGTACCCGCCATCACTCATGCGGAAGATGCCAACGCTGGAGATCGTATCGAACGTCATCTGGACGCACAGGGCAATCGTATCAATTCACACCTGGACCGGAAAGGTGAACGCATTGACAGGCACTTTGACCGACTGGCCGACAGGGCCAGGACACACGGGCACGACGCCCTGGCCGAAAGACTGGATCGGAAGGGCGATCGTATTGAGCATCGCCTGGACGTGACGGGCGACCGCATAAACCGGCGACTGGATCGCAGGGGTGAACAGATTGAGCGGCGTTTTGAGCACAGGCGGGAACATGCCGCTGGCCGGGAAGACGCGTCCGGCAGACAACATGTCAACCGCAGGGTGGAAAGGGCCGGACATCACGCACGTCGCACAGCCCGCATCACCAGGCGTCAGGCCCTCCGTCATATGAGACATGCAGTGTATCGGCTTCACCACCGGGTGCGCCGTGCCAGGCGCTGACAAATCCGACTGAACGGCTGGTATCCGTGCAGCGCCCGTGACCACACCGGAAGCTCAGAAGGCCATGCATGGCTTCCTGGCCGATGTGGAAAAACGGGCACTGCGCATGGCGGAAATGGCGACCGGGAATCGGGATGATGCAATGGATCTGGTGCAGGATGCCATGCTGGGAATGGTGAGGCGTTATATGCATCACCGTCAGGATGACTGGGCGCCACTGTTTCACCGTATTCTGCAAAACGGCATCAGGGACTGGTATCGGCGGGAATCAATACGGCGGAAATGGCGCCACTGGTTTCCCGAGCGTAACGATACGGATCAAAACGGGATGGAAGCGATTCCCGATCCGAATGCCGTGGAACCATCCAGACACCTCGCCCGGTCACAATCAGGAAAGGCTTTTCTGGCGGCACTGACCGCATTGCCCATGCGCCAGCAGCAAGCGTTCATGCTGCGTGTGTGGGAAGGGCTGGATGTCGCGGCAACCGCCAGAGCCATGTCTTGCTCCCGGGGCAGCGTGAAAACCCATTACTTCCGCGCCGTACGCCGTTTGAGAGAAAGACTGGAGGACTACTGGCCATGAACAGCAACTTACAACACGATAGTGACGACAATTTCCTTGAGTTCGCCAGAAATACGCTGGAGCAAAGCCTTCTGGACATGGATGCAGCCACAAGCCTGCGCCTTGCGCGAGCCCGCGCCAGGGCGCTTACCGGCAAGCGGGGCCGGAATATGAGATGGCTGCCAGCCGGCATCGCCGTCACCATAACGGCCGCGACGGCTGGATTGATCATGATGCTGCATCCGGGACCGGCTGGCGTATTCCAGCCTCCCGAGCCGGATGATATGGAACTGCTGTCATCGGATGTTGACCTGGAGACACTGAGTGACATGGATTTTTACACATGGCTGGAAAAAGAACGCAATGCGGGTTAGCTGGCTGGCCCTTCTGCTGGTGTTGCAGCTATCCGCCGCCTATGCGGAGGAGTCGAATGCGCCACCCGATGCTGATCTGCTTGAGTTTCTCGGTGAATGGGAAACCGCGGACGGCGACTGGTTTGACCCTCTGCCGGATACAACGGAAATACAACCGGTTCATCAGGACAAGGAGAAGCAAAATGATGATACCTAATATCCGAACAGTCACATGCGCCTGTCTGCTTGCCATCATGCCGATAGCGCCGGCATGGGCGGCAAGCGAGGCATTGCCATGGGACTCATTAAGCCCGCAGGAACAACAAACTCTCAAGCGCTTTCACAATCGCTGGGAGAAGTTACCGCCGGAGCGGCAACATCGCCTGCAGAAGGGCGCCGACCGCTGGTCAAAATTAACGCCCGGGCAGCGCCGGCGGGTACGCCGGAAATTCAGGCGCTGGAAAAAATTACCGCCAGAGCAGCGTCAAGCCATCCGTGAGCGTTTTTATCGCTTTCGTCAACTGCCGCCGGAACAGCGCCGGCGCATCATTCAGCGGCGTCAGTGGTTCAAGCGCCTGCCACCCCAAAAGCAGCATTTGCTGAAGCAACGCTGGCGCCGCCTGTCACCGGAACGGCACCGTCAGTTGCGACGGCAGTTCAGGCACAGACCCGTGGAACCACATCGGCATATTCAGCGGGGGCGGCGACCAGGGCATGGCAGAGCGGCAGGCCGCCGCTAACGACCATGACGCAAGAGCTACTTGCAAGAATCATGTGCCGGAAAGGGGGAAGTTGGTGCGCCCTAGTGGATTCGAACCACTGGCCTGCAGCTTCGGAGGCTGCCACTCTATCCAGCTGAGCTAAGGGCGCATATTTGATAAGCATCCACCCGTTTCAAAAAGCATGGTACGGTCATTGTGGCCGGGACCGCCACATAATCCTGCCGGGCCGCGCATCATAAGCCCGCGCGCATCAGGGTCAAGCGGCCTGATGCTCCATATTCTCCAGATCCACGCCAACGATGCGCGACACGCCGGCCTCCGGCATGGACACCCCGATAATACGGTTCGCCATCTGCATACTGACCTTGTTGTGGGTAATGTTCAGAAACTGTACTTCCCTGGCAAATTCTTCAACCATCTCGCCAAAACGGCTGACATTGGCATCATCCAGCGGCGCATCCACCTCATCCAGAACGCAAAATGGCGCGGGCTTGATACGGAAAATCGAAAACACCAGTGCCACGGCGGTTAATGCCTTCTCGCCGCCCGAGAGTAACTCAAGATCCTGGAGGCGTTTCCCTGGCGGTTGCGCGATCACTTCCACGCCGGCCGTGAGCAGATCATCCGTATCCAGCCGCAGTTCCGCCCTGCCGCCGCCGAACAGACGGGGAAATGTCTGCCTGAAATAGGCATTAACCTGCTCGAAGGTTTCCCTGAACCGCTGACGCGTGGTTCGGTCGATGCGCACAACGGTATCCGCCAGCGTGCTCAGGCTCGCCTCCAGGTCCGCCGCCTGCTCCGCCAGAAAATGTTCGCGCTCCGATGCCTGCTCATATTCCTCGATAGCCAGCAGGTTGACAGGCCCGAAGCGATCCAGACGCGCTTCAAGTTCAGATGCCCTGTTCAGGATGGCGGCCTCATCCAGCACTTCGTCCCGTTCTTCCAGTTCCTGCATCAGGGCATCCGTTGGTTGTCCGCATCGTTGCACGATTTCGTCTTCCAGATCCTGCAGACGGGCCGTGCTGGCAGCCAGCGCCACCTCGCCCTGCTGCCTGCGATCCGATATTTCCTGCAATCCGGTTCGGACCTGACGCTCCTTCTTCTCCGCCTCATAGGCGGCTTGCTGCAATTCATGCCCGTGCTGTCGAATTCGGTTCAGTTCCTGATGTAGCTGCTCGACCAGCCCGGAAGCCTGCTGCAGGGCCTGATCCATCTCCGACTGCCGCTCCGCCCGCCGAATATCCTCCGCGAGTGCCTCCAGCGCCGCCATGTCCTGTTCGTTTTGCTGTGTCAGACGCCGGATTTCATCCACCAGGCGCTGTTTTTCACGCCTGAGATTTTCACTGGCCTGCCGGTGCAGGGCCAGCGTTTGTTCGGCTGCCGCTCGCCTGTTTTTGATCTGCTCAAGATGCCGGCTGGCTCCAGCCTCGGCGGCATTCCGCTCATCCAGCGCCTTTTGCGCGCCGGCAAGCCTCTCTATATCCGGTTCGTCAGTACCGGACAGATGGGAAGATAATCGCCCGTGCTCCTGTGCCAGCTCGGTGATCTCGGCCTGCAATCGTTCCAACCGCGATGCCAGGGCGTCCGACTCTACCGCCAGCCTTTGCACTTCGGCATGTTTCGCCCGGGTTTCGCTTTGCGCTTCGGTCAGGGCAAGGTGAAGCTGCTGCCAGTTCTGTTGCCTGTCTTCAAGCGACGCCTCGATCTCCCTGAACCGTTTTTCACGGGATTGTAGCCGTTCTTCTGCCTCAAGCAGCGCATGCCGTCGCTGATGCAGTTCACGCTGGAACTGAAACCGCCTTGCACTTGCCTTGCCCGCCGGAGGAATCAGCCAGCCGCTGGCTTCCAGGCGCCAGCCGTCGCGGCTGACCGCCGCCGTGGCCCGTGGCTCGGCGGCCAGGACGGCCGGTGCATCCACAATGCTGTCCACCATTAATACGGAGGCGAATATCGTATGCAGCGGGTGGCTTTGATCCAGCCCCATGGCTACCGCCAGGTTGTTCCCGACCGGCGATCCGCCCACACCGGCATGGAATGCGACCGGCATCTGCTCTGATTGCTGGATCGTTTCGGCCAGTTCGGCAAGACCGGGATTGGCGGGCAGTTGTGCATCCGCTACCTGCCCGCGCAAGGCTGCGGCGGCGGCCATTTCCAGCCCTTCCGGCGCCTGCAGCGCCTCATCCACCCAGATAGCACCCGCCTGACGTAATGCATCCCGCAAGGTACCGGGAATATCCTGGCTGGATAACCGGCCCGTCAGTTCTTCGATTTCCCCCTGCAAGCGGTGCACTTCGCCGGACTGATGCCTGAACTGCGCATCGGCTTCGCCGCGCTGCTGTCGCAACGTATCCAGCTGCATCCGGGCGGAATGCAGATCGGCCTCACCCGTGTGCTGCCGCCGTTCATGTACCAGAACCGATGCCCTGGCCTGCTCCAGCGCTGTATTGACCTGTTCGAGCTGGGCGTGAAGATCTTCCTGCCGCCCCTTTAAAAGGGTCTTGCGGTCCCGCAGGCGACCAAGCGCGTCCGCCGCCTGTTCGCGCCGCCGTTCGGCACCCTGATGACGCCCGCGTATGCGTTCGAACTCCGCCAGCATTTCATCCCGCAAGCGACGCTGTGCCTCATGTTCCTCGCGGGCTGATTCCTCTTCCGATTTCACCACTTCCAGCGCCTGTTGCAGGATATCATCATCCTGCCCGGCGATCCGCGCTTCAACGCCGTTCAGCTCTTTTTGCAGATGCGCCCGGCGGCTGTCTGCTTCGGATGCCCTGTGTTCCAGTACCTGCCTGCGTTCCGCCAGCAGTCGGCGCTCCCCGGCCAGTCGCTCGGCCTGCTGTTGTAATCCCGACCGTCTCCGCTCCGCCTCGCGCAGCGCATCCTGCGCGCCTTGCGCCTCCTCCTCGTATCGCAGCAAACGCTGTCGCGCTTCCGCCAGCTCGCGCTCGGCCTGCGCATGCCCGCGGGCGGCTTTCGCCTCCTCATCCATTATCTGTTTCAGGGATTGTTCTTCCCCCCGGCATGCCTCACGGCGCTGACGATACGTGATCGCCATGGAAAGCGCCCGGGTCCGCTGCCATTCATCCTGTAATGTCTTGAAACGCCCGGCGCGTGATGCCTGCTGCTTCAGGCTGCGGCACTGGCTGCGCACTTCTTCCAGAAGATCCATGATGCGCTCAAGATTCTGGCGCGTGGCTTTCATTTTCAGCTCGGCCTCGTGCCTGCGGCTGCGGTATTTCATCACGCCCGCGGCTTCTTCCAGGATCAGGCGGCGATCTTCCGGTTTGGCCGAAATCATGCGGGTAATGGCGCCCTGCTCGATAATGGCATAGGCGCGGGAGGAAAGCCCGGTGTCCAGAAACAGGTCCACCACATCCTTGATGCGTACCATATGACCATTGATAAAGGCGTCGGAGCCACCTTCGCGGGTCAGCCTGCGGCGGATACGGATTTCAGCCATGTCGTGGTAAGGGCTGGAAAGCGTTCCCGGTTCGACGGCAAAGGTAAGTTCAACATCGCAGATACCGACCGGAGGGCGCGTTTCCGAGCCCTGGAAAATCAGGTCATCCATCACGCCGCCCCTGAGGTGTCTGGCGGAATGCTCGCCCAGCACCCAGCGAATGGCATCGACGATATTGGATTTTCCCGAACCGTTTGGCCCGACAATCGCCGTGATGCCATCTCCAAGCTCGATCCTGACGGGATCGACGAACGACTTGAAGCCGGCCAGTTCGATATGTTTCAGGCGCATAATTTCCCTTTGCCAAAATGATGCATCATCAGGAAGCCAACCCTGCCCTTTGCACACAAGTCACGCCACAGCAAGCCGCCCGGTGGTCATATGCAAGGCGAGCTCTCGCGGCAAGGGTTGTTCCCTTGCGAGAGAGCGCAACGCAGCAGATGGCCGTCGGGCGGCTCGCCCGAAGGGAACCCTTGCACACGGACCATACCGGCGTTGCGGCGCTTGCCAATGGAACAACCATTATCTGCGCACCGCGCCTTGGTCTGACCCGTGTGCAAGGGTTCTGTGACATGACTTGTGTGTAAAGGGCAGGGTTAGCCATACAGGCAGTGAAGCTTGATGCCACAATCATGTACAACACCACCAATTGTGCACTGGCAGCGGCAAGCGGCGTTGCCCCGGCCAGCACCATGCCCACGAATATGCCCGGCATGTGCACCAGCCCCGCCACCCGTAGCATATCCACCGGCGGAATCATCGCGGCGCCCAGGCCCTGACCCACCGTGCACGAATCATTCATGCGGTTAAACATCAGGGAAATGGCATTCATGCCGTTGGCCGCAATCATGCTGCCCAGGGGAATCAGTGTGCGGGTATTATCCACCACCGAGCCGGTCATCGCCAGCCAGGGCAGGGTGACGGCGCAGGCGCAAGCCAGGCCGACACTGGCGGCCAGCCAGGCATGGGCACGTTCGGGATGATGCGAGGCCGAGGTGCGCGCGGCGAGGATGCAGAAGGCAAGTACGAGCAGCGCCTGCGCCCAGCGGCTCTGAATGGCGAACACATAATCGAGTATGAAAGCCAGAATCAGCAACTGCACCAACCCCCTGAGACTGGCCAGAAGCATGCCCTTGCCGAGATCAAGCTGCTCCCGCCACGCCCATGCGGCCGCGCCAAACAGCAGCAGCCATGCGGCCATCAGCGTGATGATCGTATCGGTCATGAAGGATTCTAACCTGAATGTCCGGGTTGCGGGATCAGCGATATACCGTATCGTGCTCGCCTATATCCAGAAGGGTGACGGTTTTCTCCGTGACCCGTAAAACCAGGGTGATGCGATAGCTGTAAGTGATGTGCACGGCATGGATACCTTTTAACGATCCCTTGAGCTGGTGCAGCTTCAGACCGGGATGAAAGGGGTCGCGCTCCAGCATGGCGAGCGCGGCGCCTGTCTGCTTCTTCAATTCGGGATGTTTCCTTGCAAACCTTTTTGCCTCCTTGATGAAATGTGGCGTCCACGCCAGCGTGTACATCAATGATCCGCAAGGATTTCCTGCATCAGTTCCCTGGCCGTTCCGCATTTGACACGCCCCGCTTTCACATCTTCAAGCGATGCCCGGATGCGCAGCTCCCAGGCTGCATCCAGATCCTGCATCAGTTCGCTGTAATAATCTTCGGACATCACCACATATTGCGGGCGATTGCTCTTGATCACATGGACCAGGGGCTCCTCCGCCAGGTATTCATCCACGGCGGAAATACCTTTTCGCTTGATTTCCTGGGCGGGAACTGTATTCATTGCACCACCTCCAGTGCCTGTTTCTAACTTAGAATAGTACTATAATGAGTACATGTCAAAGACACGAGACATCCGCCAGCCGGAGAAACAAAGCCCGCAGGCGTGAAAGCAGTGCCAGCCGATTGGTGCGCACGGCCCCGTCCTCAGCCATGACAAGAACCTCGTCGAAGAAGACATCCACCGGCTCACGCAGGGCGGCAAGCACCGCCAGCATGCCGGCGGGATCTTCCGGCAGGCCGGATTCCGCCTTTTGCAGGGCCGAAAACAACCTCTCTTCAGCGGCCTCCGTGAACAGATTCACATCAACACCGACATCAACTTTTTCGGCCTTTTTCAGAATATTTGCAATTCGTTTATTGGCCGTCGCCACGGCCCGGCCCGCTTCCGAACCCGCGAAGGAGGCAAGCAGTTCAGTCACGGCGGCCACCTGCACCATGGGTCGCTCAACACTTGCATGCAGTGCGGCCGCCAGCGCCTTGCGGGTGTCACTGGCCGGCGACATACCCAGCCAGCGTTCGAGAATGAAATCACGAACCCTGCTCCGGGCGCCGGCCGGAATTGCAATGGTTACGCGCTGCTGATTCCACTGTTTGGCCGATTCATCCAGCACCTCCGACAGTGTCATCGTAACCGGCATATCCGGGGCAGCCAGCAATCGTATCAGACCGATTGCAGCCCGCCTGAGGCCGAATGGGTCGGCACTGGCGCTCGGTGCACGGCCGATATGGAAATAGCCGAGCAGCTTGTCGGCGCGTTCGGCGATGCCGATGGCGCGGGCGATACGGCTGGACGGCAGGGTGTCATCGGCCCCGGCCGGGGCGTAATGGCCGGTGATTCCTGTCGCCACGGCCTCGCTTTCACCGTCCAGACGGGCATAAATACCGCCCATGTATCCCTGCAATTCCGGGAATTCTCCCACCAGGCCGGTGGTCAGATCGGATTTGCACAAATAGGCGGCACGCTGTGCATCGTTGGCGTCCACACCCAGAGCCCGCGCATTATCCAGCACGAAGGCACGCAGACGGCGCACCTGATCGCCGACCATGCCCAGACCCTCCTGCAAGACCACATCACTGAGGCGTTCAACACGCGCTTCAAGCGATTCCCTTGGATCCCGATCAAAATAGAAAGCCGCATCCGCGAGTCTGGCATTGACCACCCGCTCGTTTCCGTGCACAACCACCGCCGGCTTTTTCGATGTAACATTGGCTACGGCAAAGAACACATGGCTGGCTCCACCATCCCTGTTCCGGGCCGCGAAACAGCGCTGATGATGCTTCAACTCGATCCTGCTCACCTCCTCCGGCAGGCGAAGAAACGCCACATCATAGCGCCCGGTGACGACCTGCGGCCATTCCGTCAGATCGGTCACCTCTTCCAGCAGTTCGTTATCCTCGATCAGTTCAACACCGGCTTTGGCCGCGGCGGTGGCAAGCTGCCCGGCAATGTCCTGCCTGCGTCGTCCGCGCTCGGCCAGCACATATTGCTTTTCAAGCCAGGCGAAAGGATTGTGAATGTCCATCTCGCCGCTCGAGCCATGCACGCGATGCCCCTGTGAAACCGGGCCGGCCCGGACGCCGGCGAACGAGAATGGAATGATATCGTCGCCCAGCCGTGCCACAATCCAGCGCACAGGCCGGATAAAGGCATCATCGCGATATTCCCCGTCTTGCCAGCGCATCTGCCTGGGGCTTGGCAGTTTGCGTAGAATATCCGGCATGGCCGCGGCAATGATTTCACGCACTGGGCAGCCCGTCACCCGGCGCACGGCCCGCATGTAGCGGCCCTTTCCGTCACCCTTGTCCACCAGCGCAAACGCCGCCAGCGGCAGACCGGCTTTTCTGGCAAAACCCTCGGCCGCCTTTGTCGGCTCATCCCCGGCAAAGGCGACGCGCTCGGGCGGACCCCAGATAATCTCTTCGCGGTCCGGCTGCATCAGCGGACATGCTCCGGCATGCAGCAGCAGCCGTCGCGGCGTCACGCCAGGCTGAATCCGGCCCGCATCCACGCCCGCACTATTCAGCAGCCCCGCAAGCGCCGCCTGCAATGCCCGGCCGAGCTCCGGGGCGACACCGGCCGGTATTTCCTCGCAGCCGATTTCAATCAACAGGGGAGCGGTGCCGCTCATGCGTCAACCCCGGCGAAGGCATGCGCGACGGCGCGTGCCAGCCCGCGCACACGCCCGATAAAGCGCTGGCGTTCACCCACCGAAATCGCTCCACGCGCATCAAGCAGGTTGAATGCATGCGAGGCCTTCATGACTTCCTCATAGGCCGGAAGCGTCAGCTTTGCTTCCGTCAGCCGCTTGCACTCGGATTCGGCGCGGTCAAACTGCGCATGCAGCCAGCCGGTATCGGCGGTATCGAAATTGTAGGCCGAAAATTCCACCTCATTACGGTGAAACACCTCGCCGTACGTGACCTTTTTCCCACCCGGGGTTTCCACCCAAATCAGGTCAAACACGTTTTCCACACCCTGTAAATACATCGCCAGCCGTTCCAGACCATAGGTAATCTCACCGGGCGTGCGCGAAAGTTCCACGCCCCCGATCTGCTGAAAATAGGTGAACTGGGTAATTTCCATGCCGTTGAGCCAGACCTCCCAGCCCAGCCCCCAGGCGCCAAGCGTCGGGCTCTCCCAGTCATCCTCGACAAAACGGATATCATGCACCTGTGGATCAATGCCGATTTCATGCAGGGAATCCAGATACAGGGCGAGGATATCTTCCGGCGCCGGTTTCAGGACTACCTGAAACTGGTAGTAGTGCTGCAGGCGGTTCGGATTTTCGCCGTAACGCCCGTCAGTGGGCCGGCGGCAGGGCTGCACGTATGCCGTATTCCATTGTTCATCATCCAGAACGCGCAGGAAGGTGGCCGGATGGAAGGTGCCCGCCCCCATCGGTGCGTCATAAGGCTGCTGCACCACGCATCCTCGCGCGGCCCAGTATTGCTGTAATGTGAAAATTAAATCCTGAAAGGTCACGAAATTATCCCGTTTCTCCCTGATTCCGGCATGCGGTCGCAAGCCTACCTTCGCATCCGACTGCTTGCCAGCACTGCCCTTTACACACAAATCACACTTCGGAATTCTTCCGGACGGGTCAGGCCAGGATGCAGTGCACAGGCAACGGTGATACCATCGGCAAGCGCCACAACGCAGGGTTGGGTCGTCTTGAAGGGTTCCCTGCGGGCGAGTCATTGAAGTGTGATTTGTGTGTAAAGAGTGAAGCCGGCGTGCCTGATGCTTGCATTGCAACCATCGCTGACCTTATGCTTTCAGCTATCATCATGATCAGCACGCTCTTTTTCCGGGAAACTCGCAACTTGGACGGCGCGATGCGCCATGGGGACGGATAGACTGGACACGCTTTTTATCAAAACCTACGGCTGCCAGATGAACGAGTATGATTCCTCGCGCATGGCCGACCTGATGCACAGGGCTTATGGCCTGCGCCTTGCGTCATGCCCGGAAGATGCCGATGTCATCCTGATGAATACCTGCTCGGTGCGTGAAAAGGCCGAGGAAAAGGTGTATTCCGAGCTTGGCCGTTACCGCCTGCTCAAGCGGGAGCGTCCCGATCTGATCATCGGTGTTGGCGGCTGCGTGGCCCAGCAGGAGGGCGAGCGCATCCAGCGGCGGGCGCCGTTCGTGGATATCGTGTTCGGCCCGCAGACCTATCACAGGCTGCCGGACATGGTGAAGCAGATTCGCCGAAAGCGGGTTAATCTCACCCGTATCGACATGCCGGAAATCGAGAAATTCGATCACCTTCCCAGAGCGGAGAAAACGGGGCATTCCGCCTTCGTGACCATCATGGAAGGATGCGACAAGTTCTGTACATTCTGTGTCGTCCCTTATACGCGCGGCCCGGAAATCTCCCGGCCGGTTGCGGATATCCTGGATGAATGCAGGGGCCTGCTGGCACGGGGGGCGCTGGAAATCACGCTGCTGGGTCAGAACGTAAACGGCTATCTCGGCGCGGGGCCGGATAGCGCCGAATGGGATTTCACCATGCTGCTGTATGCCGTGGCCGGACTCGACGGTCTGCAGCGGTTGCGCTTCACCACCAGCCACCCGATGGAAATGAATGACGCCCTGATCGGTGCTTTTGCGGAAATCCCCCAACTGATGCCCTATCTGCATCTGCCCGTGCAAAGCGGTTCCGACCGTATTCTCAAGGCCATGCACCGGGGGCATACAGGGCGCCGGTACCTGGACATTATCGAGCGCCTGCGCAAGGCAAGACCGGACATCGCCCTGTCATCCGACATCATCGTCGGTTTTCCACACGAAACCGAAACCGATTTCGAGGATACCCTCACCATGGTGCGTGAAGCCGGCTTTGATTCAGCTTTCTGTTTCAAATACTCGCCCCGGCCGGGCACGCCGGCGACCAAAGTGAAGGATGGCGTGCCGGAAGCCGTCAAGGATGAACGTCTGCAGCGCCTGCTTGGGCTTATGCGCCGGGTCGGCAGTCGCCGCTATCAGGCCAGGGTTGGCAGCGTCGTGAAGGTGCTCGTAGACGGAAAAAGCCGTAAGACCGGAGACATGCAGGGAAGAACGCCCGACTTCAAAATCGTCCATTTTCAGGGGCGTGAATGCCTGCGCGGCCATATTCTTCCGGTCAGGATCACCAGGGCCTGCGGCCAGTCCCTGCGTGGCGAACAGGTGCTCGGTGGAGCAGCCTTCTGAACGCCTCCGGTTCATTTGATGTGTCTCACGACAAACACAGCGTTTGCCTGAACATGCCCGCTGCCGGCCCGGATGTGCTGCGCAACCTGTGCGGCGCGGGCAACCGCATCATCCACCGCCTTGAGACGCAATTCGACGTACGCTTCATGGGACAGGCCGGAAACTGGAGTATTGAAGGGGTGAATGCCCGGGCAGCAGCCGATACGGTTAACGCCCTCATTCCCTGGGCTGAAAAGGGCGCAATCGAGGACGTGCAGCTGGAAGGCGTCCTGCGCAACCAGGCGGCGGTACAGAACGCGCCGGTGGGTGAGGAAAAGGTTGACATCGCCATGGTTATCGCCGGACGTCGCCGCATTCAGGGCAAAACTCCGAATCAGCGACATTATCTGGCCAGCATGCGCCGGCATGTACTGACCCTTGCCGTGGGACCGGCGGGTACCGGAAAAACCTATCTGGCCGTCGCCATGGCGGTCGAAGCGCTGCAATCCCACCATGTCGAACGTGTCATTTTGACGCGCCCGGCGGTTGAAGCGGGCGAACGCCTGGGTTTTCTGCCTGGCGACGTGCAGCAAAAGGTGGATCCTTATCTGCGCCCGCTCTTTGACGCCCTGGCTGATATGATCGGCCTGGAGAAAATGGGCGGCATGATGGAATCCGGGCGCATCGAGGTTGCGCCGCTCGCCTATATGCGCGGCCGCACGCTTAATGACGCCTTCGTGATTCTGGATGAAGCCCAGAATACGACGCGCGAACAGATGAAAATGTTTCTCACCCGGCTCGGTTTTTCCTCGAAAATGGTGGTTACCGGAGACACGACGCAGGTGGACCTGCCGGTCAAGCACCACAGCGGTCTGCTGCATGCCCTTCAGGTCCTGGAAGGGGTGCGGGATATCGGCATCTGCCGATTAAGCGGCAGAGACGTGGTCAGACATCAACTGGTGGAACGCATTGTCGCTGCCTATGAACGCAGTGAGGCGGGCGAGCATGATTGATGTGCTGGTGGATGACGGCATAGAGCGCACGGGCTTGCCGGATGAAGCAAGGATACGCCAGGCCGTGGCGGCCGCCTGTGCACAGGCCGGGGTGAGCCGGAGGATTATATTGTGCCTGCGCCTGGCGGACAATGACGCGGTGCGTGAATTAAACCGTGCATGGCGCAAAATCGATGAGGTGACCGATGTACTGTCCTTTCCGATGCAGGAAGGACCGGATTTTCACTTTGATGAACCGCTGGGGGATATCATTCTGGCCTGGCCCTTTGTGAAAACTGAAGCACGACGTCTTGGCCTGGGTGCGGGTGCGCATGCCCTGCACCTGGTAGTGCACGGGGTGCTGCATCTGTTCGGCCATGATCATTCGGATGAGATGCAGGCAAGGCGCATGCAGGCGATGGAAAGCCGTGCGATGAAAGCGCTGGGTCTCCATGATCCCTTCGGGAAATCGCAAACACATGCTTGAGGACTGGAGAAAACAGTGGCGCGCACGGCTGCTGGCCCGGCTGCGACCGGGACGCGATGAGGCCGAATTGCTGGAAATGATCGGCCGGGCCGAGGCCATCCAGTCCGATGATCACCGCCGCATGCTTGAAAGCCTGGTGATGTTCCGCGATGTGCGCGTGCGCGAATTGATGGTGCCGCGCTCGGAAATCGTTGCGCTTGAAACCGGCATGACGCTTGCGCGGGCGGCAAAAGAGATCGCCGGGCACGCGTATTCAAAATTGCCCGTATTTGCAGGCGACCTGGATCATATTGAAGGTATTATTCATGCCTGGGATGTGTTTTCCACACTGGTGAGGGATGAAAAAAAATCCCTTTCCGGACTGCTGCGCCCCTGCCTGAAAGTGCCCGAATCCCAGCTCGCCATGGGACTGCTGGGGCGCATGAAACAGCAGGGCATGCATATCGCAATCGTGGTGGATGAATTCGGCGGTACGGGCGGACTGATCACGCTGTCCAACCTGCTGACCGAAATCGTGGGCTCCATGGACGAGGCGGGCGGAGGCGGGGAGGAAGAGGAATGCATCCGCAAGGCTGATGGCAGTTTCATCGTGGCCGGACGCATGCATGTCGAGGACCTGGAAGATATTCTGGGGCAATCTCTGCCGCATGGTGATTACGATACGGTTGGCGGCCTGATCAGCAACCAGTGCGGGCGTATCCCGGAACCCGGCGAACGACTGGAAGTGGCGGGCCTTGCCGTTCATGTCCTGGAGGCTGAACCCAGACGCATACTCAAACTGCATATCACACCCCCCGTTGATGCACCCGCCGAATAAACCTTTGGCCCCGGCTGCATTCTTGAATCATGCAGGCTGATGCACTGGAAATAATGACTTACTCATTTCCAGTGCCCAAGTACAGATCGTGGATACAGCTGGCGACAGCTTGCCTGCTCGGGGCGGCCATGCCCTATGCCTTCTCTCCCTATGACCATAAATGGCTGGCCGTGCCGGTCCTTGCCGCCTGGCTGCTGTTGTTCACGCGCGGCCATGCATTTGCAACAGGCTGGGTCTTTGGTCTTGGCTGGTTCGGTCTCGGCGCATGGTGGCTGGCGCCAACCTTCCACACCTTTGGCCCGCTGGCCTGGCCGTGGGCGGTGCTGGCCGTTGCGTGTATCGGTGCGGCGCTTGGCCTGTATCCGGCCCTGCTGGCCTGGAGCAGCCACAGGCTGGCGGGCGGCAGCCCGCTCATCGTCCTGATCTTTCCGATCCTGCTGGTCGGCGAGGAATGGCTCCGGGGACACCTGTTCACGGGGCTGCCATGGACGCCGCTCGGCAGCTTGCTGCTGGATACGCGCGCAATTGGCTGGGCCGCGCTGGGCGGTGTTTATGGCGCGGCGTTGTTGCCCGCCGTCGCCGCGGTCGCACTGGCATGCCTGCTTAGGCCGGGGAAACGCCACTGGGGGCTTGCAGCCGCTGCTGTTGCCGGTCTGTGCTGGCTGGCCGCACCGGCGCCGTACGCCGCCAACGGCGCCACCCATCGCGTGGCCCTGGTGCAGGCTGATATCCCGCAAAGGCTGAAATGGGATAGGCGTTTCCTGAATGAAACGATGTTCCGCTATGTACGCCTGACGGCGCAGGCCGCCAGCCGCAGTGATCTGATCATCTGGCCGGAAGCAGCCATTCCCATGTTCCTGGAACGCGCACCGGAATGGCGGCAATGGCTGTTTGCTCATATGCGACAATGGCATACGGCCGTGTTGTTCGGCGGGCTGAAGCTTGATGATCATGATGGGCGAGGCGCCTACAATGGGCTTTACCTGTTTGAGGCGAGTGCTCCTGGGCTGCAATTCGCCGGCAAGCGGCATCTGGTTCCCTTTGGTGAATATGTGCCGGCCTGGATTCCCTGGGTCCATAGTCTGGTACCCAATATCGCGAATTTCCGTCCGGCCACCGACAGCGGCGTTTTGCGCGGGGTGAACGGACGCTATGGTTCACTGGTGTGCTACGAGGCTATTTTCCCCGAAGAAGGACGCCACCGGGCCCGGCGGGCGACCGTGCTGGTCAATGTAACCAATGACGCCTGGTACGGTCACACGCCGGCCACATGGCAACATCTCCAGGCCGCCCGCATGCGCGCGGTGGAAACCGCCCGTTATCTGCTGCGTGCCGCCAACACGGGCGTATCGGCCATTATCGGACCGGATGGCGGCATCCGGCGGACTATTCCCTGGTTCAGTCAGGGCGTGGTGCTGGGTACATACCGGGAATCAAGCGTGAAAACGCCTTATCTGCGCTGGGGCGATACGCCGCTGCTGCTGTTGCTGCCGGTTTTGCTGGCGTCGGTATGGGCCTGTCGAAAGGCATGAATGCGCCTGTTTGCGTCATTGGCGCCGGTTCGTGGGGTACGGCGCTGGGCATGGTGCTGGCCCGCCACGGCAGGGCTGTCCGGTTGCTGGACCACAATCCTGACCGGGCAAGACGGATGCAGGCGCAGCGGGAAAACGAGGCCTATCTTCCGGGCATTGCCTTTCCCGCCAGCCTTGAAATTACGGCAGATATGGAGGCTGCACTTCGGGATGTTCAAGCGTGTGTCATCGCCACGCCCAGCCGGGCGGCTGAATCCGTTCTGTCCCGGCTGGAAACGTTGTTTCCCGGCCCTGTCATCGCCGCTTTCAAGGGCATTCATCCCGATACCCTCGAGCGTACCGATGAACTCCTTGCCCGGTATCTTGGCCGTGACCGCATTGCCGTGCTTTCCGGGCCGTCCTTTGCGCTTGAGGTGGCAAAGGGTCTGCCCACGGCCCTGACCATGGCCGCACCCGGCGTCCGGCAGGCGGAAACGGCCGCGTCCTTTTTTGACGACACAAATTTCCGCATCTATGCCAGCGATGATCTGGCCGCGGTATCCCTTGGCGGCGCGCTGAAAAACGTGGTGGCCATCGCCGCCGGCGCCGCGGAAGGACTTGAACTCGGCCACAATTCCGTCGCCGCGGCCATTACCCGGGGCCTGGCTGAAATGGCAAGAATTTCTCTTGCCTGCGGTGGCTGTCAGGAAACCCTGATGGGTCTGTCCGGTCTGGGAGATCTGGTGCTGACCTGCACGGGAGACTTGTCCCGCAACCGCCGGCTGGGTATCGCGCTGGCAAAAGGCATGGATGTCGCGGCAGCCGAGGCGCAAATCGGCCAGGTTGTGGAAGGCGTGCGCACGGCCCGCGCCGTGCATGCGCTGACAGCCGGACTTGGTATCGAAGTGCCACTGATGGATGCCGTGTATCGGGTCCTGTGCGGAGAATTCGGTCTGATGGATGCCGTGGGCAAGTTGATGGCGCGGCCCGAGCGAACCGAGTTCTGATCCGTATACCATGCAGGACGAAAAAGACCTGTTCACGCACGCCATGACCGGTGTGCGCAGGGTGGAAGCGGAACCCCGCCACCCTGAAAAAAAGAAACGTTCAGCGCTACGCAGGGAATTGGCCGCGGGATACCATGCGGGCGTACCGCCAAAATCGTTTCCCGGCCCGGAAAAAGCACCGGAGCCCTGGGTACTGAAGGCGGATGGCATATCACAGGAACGACTGCGGCTGCTGGCTGGCGGACGACCGTCCGTGGATATGGATATTGATCTGCATGGCATGACACGCGAGCAGGCCTTTGCCAAATTATCAGACTGCATACAGCAGGCTCTCCGGGAAAAGTACCGCGTTCTTTCCCTGGTCCACGGGCGCGGCTTGCATTCAAAAGACGGCCGACCGGTTCTGAAAGAGGCGGTCTACCACTGGCTGGCCGAGGGCCCCTGTGCCGGACATGTGCTTGCCGTGATTCCCAGACCCGGAAGCGGCGGCGGCTCCTGCCTGGTGCTGTTACGCAGGCAGCGCTAGCCCGCATATTGCATGAAGGCGGACATCTGATGGACAGGATATTACATTATATCAATGGCTTACACAGAGACATGCTACTTTATCCGTGGTTACACCTTGTCCTATCCGGTTTCAGACCCGATCAGGCCTGGCATCCTGGCCGCTCGGCCTCAAACCATAGCTACGGCTATGCTTTGTCGCCCGATCAACCAGCCTGCCAGGCCTGCTCAAACCTGAATTCCGAATCCTTCATGCAATATGCGGGCTAGAAATCGAAGCACATCACCAGTGCATCTTCGCGGGAATCTCCGGTGGAGTGTGGCGTATAATAGGCCTTGCGCCTGTCGCTGACACGAAAGCCGAGGCTGGCGTAAAGCCGCTGTGCCGCTATATTGGAAGCACGCACCTCCAGCCACGCATACCGCATGCCTGCCTTGCGTTTTGCTTCCAGCACACGGCGGATCAGGCGGCTTGCCAGGCCCTGCCTGCGCAAATCCGGAACAACCGCCACCTGCATGATGTGAACTTCATCCAGCACATCGCGGCCCAGGTAGTAGGCGGCCAGCTTGCCCCCCGCCGTGAACCAGACGTTCAGATCGTAGCCCTGTTTGAGAGCCTCGGTGAGGGACTGAAACGACCATGACTCGGCGAACGAGGCCAGATTCAGTTCAAATACGGCTTGCAGGTCATCCTGTATGGCAGGACGGATAGCTTCCACGTCTGCACGGCCTGTTTATGCAGCCTCGGAGGTTTCGATCCGCTCACGCCAGCCACATTCTTCCTCGGCGCAGATATGCTCCAGGCCGCGGCGCTTACTCAGTTTCTCGGTAACGAACGGTGCGCCGCATTGCGGGCAGGGACGAGCCACAGGCTTGTTCCATAACGCATTCTTGCACCGGGGATAGCGCGAGCAGGAATAAAATACCTTACCCCGGCGCGATTTCTTTTCCAGAAACGTGCCCTTGCCGCACGCGGGACAGGTGATGCCGGTATCCTTCGGCTTCTCCATGGGTTGAATATTTCGGCACCCGGGGTAGGCGGAACAGCCGAGAAACTTGCCGTAACGGCCCTGCTTGATCACCATGGGCGCACCACATTTATCACATTTCTGGTCGGATATTTCAGGCTCGGGTTGATCCTTGTCTTCCCTGCCGTTAAGCGGCTTTGACACCTTGCATTCAGGATAACCGGTGCAGGCCAGAAATTTTCCGTAGCGGCCAAACTTGATTACCATGGGCCTGCCGCATTCAGGGCAGGTTTCATCGGTCGGTTCACCGGTCGGCCGGGGCTTGTCCGCGGCCTCATCGACCTTTTTCTTAAAGGGCGGCCAGAACGTCCGCAACAACTGTTTCCAGTCACATTCACCACGCGCCACGGCATCCAGCCTGTCCTCGATTTCAGCCGTAAAACCGGTATTGATGATATCATCAAAGGAATCCGTCAGATATTTGTTGACCCATTCACCCACATCCGTCGGAACGAAGCGTTTTCGTTCCATGCCGACATATTTACGTTCCCGCAGCACATTCAGAATCGAGGCATAGGTGGAGGGACGGCCGATGCCATGGCTTTCGAGTTCCTTGACCAGGCTGGCCTCGGTGAAACGTGGTTTGGGCTCGGTAAAATGCTGTTTGGCCGTAGCCTTTGTCACTTCCACGGCGTCACCCGCGGCCAGGGGCGGCAAAAGGCGGTCCGCCTCGTCCCGACCCGGCTCATCCCTGCCCTCGGTATAAAGCCTGCGAAATCCCGCGAAGGCCAGCGTTGAACCGGTCGCCCGCAGGGTCAGGTCGGTGGATTCAATGTCGGCGCGCACCTGATCGAGAAGGGCGGGGGCCATCTGGGAAGCCAGCGCCCGCTTCCAGATCAGGGCATACAGCTTCCACATATCCGTGTCCAGCACACGCTTCATGGCCTCTGGCGTGCGGCCGATGGAGGTCGGACGAACCGCCTCATGCGCTTCCTGGGCGCTCTTGCTTTTGGTCCTGTAGCGCCGCGGGGCGGCGGGAAGATACTTGTCGCCGAAATGTTGGCCGATGTGCGCGCGCATATCGGCAATGGCCTCTTCGGCCAGCGACACGGAATCGGTACGCATGTAGGTGATCAGGCCAACGGGACCGCCGCCGACATCCACACCCTCATAAAGCTTCTGTGCGATCTGCATGGTTTTGCGGGCGGTGAATCCCAGCTTGCGGGCGGCCTCCATCTGCAGCGTGGAAGTGATAAACGGCGGCGCCGGCTGCTGCTTGACCTGCTTCTTCTGTACGCTGGCAACCCGGAAGGAAGCCTGCCCGACTTGCCGTGCCATGGCTTTGGCGTGAACACCGTCGGCAATGGCAAACTTGGCCAGTTTTTTGCCCTTCACGGCATACAGCTGCGCCTGAAACGTTGCGCCGGAGGCTACGCATGCCGTGTCGATCGTCCAGAATTCCCTGGGCTTGAAATCACGGATGTGCTGTTCACGCTCACAGATCAGGCGCAGGGCGACGGATTGTACGCGTCCGGCTGAAAGCCCGCTGCGAATTTTTTTCCACAGTAGCGGCGACAGTGTAAATCCGACCAGGTAATCCAGCGCGCTCCTGGCCTGCTGGGCATTGACCAGTTGCATATCCACCTCGCCCGCATGGGCCACGGCCTCGTCAATCGCTTTTTTCGTAATCTCGTTGAAGGTGATGCGCTCCACCTTCTTGCCTTCCAGCGCACCGCGCCGGGCAAGCTCTTCCCGAACATGCCATGCAATCGCCTCGCCCTCACGGTCCAGGTCGCTGGCCAGAATCAGGGTGTCCGCCTTCTTCAGCGCCTTTTCAATCGCATCCAGGCGTCTCTTCTTGTCCTGGATCACCTCATAGTGAACGGCAAAATCGTGCTCGGGATCAACCGAGCCGTCTTTTTTGGGAAAGGCGCGCACATGACCATAGGAGGCCAGTACCTTGTGGCCTTTGCCGAGATATTTTTCGATTGTCCTGGCCTTGGCCGGTGATTCCACGACAACAACAGAACTCATGTATCGGCACCTCTTCAATGGTGTTCGTCGGAACAAGCGCCAAACGCAAATGTTCCATGCAGCCCTTGCCGGAGAAACGGAACCGCGGCCTTGTATCCACCGGGTTTGCGCCGGTCAGGAGCTGCCGTTCCCCAGCGTATAGCGGCTGCCTGACAGGCGTTCAACCACCCCGAGCAATTCAAGGCCGAGCAAGATGGGGGAAAGTTCGGGTACGGTCAAGCCACAGTTTTCAGCCAGTGCGTCCATATGCAGGATATTCCGCCTCAGCGCCTCCATGATCCTTGCCTCGTGCGCATCGGCCGGCGTATAGGCGGCTCCCCGCTTTGTCCCGGCGCTCGTCTGCCAGCCCAGAACGCGCAGCACATCCCCGGTCGATTCGGCCAGTGTCGCACCATCACGGATGAGTTGATGGCAACCGGCGTGATCGCCGGCCAGTACCGAACCGGGAACGGCGAGAACCTCGCGCCCGTAATCGGCGGTCTGCCGCGCCGTAATGAGAGAACCGGACCTGACACCCGCCTCCACGACCAGCGTGGCCGCGGCCAGGCCTGCGATGATACGATTGCGGCGGGGGAAATTCCCCGGACGGGGCTCCTCTTCCGGTAAAAACTCGCTGATAACGCAACCATGGGCCGCAATTGCCTTTGCCTGGCGCTGCTGCTCCGGCGTTAGTGAGAAACCAAGCCCGCAACCCAGCACGGCGATGGTCGGCGCGTCCGCCTCCAACGCGCCATGATGCGCCGCGGCATCTATACCGTAGGCCATGCCGCTGACAATACCGATGCCGCGGCCGGAAAAGGAGCGGCACCAGCGCCGGGCCAGAAGGCGCCCTTCCCGGCTGGCGCGGCGCGAACCCACGACAGCCAGCAGCCTGGGGTATTGCAGGGCGGCAACGTCACCTTTAACGAACAGGACAAGCGGCGCATCATCCAGGCTCAGCAACGGCGCCGGATATTGCGCGTCATCCGGACAAAGCATCTGAATGCCTGAATTTTCACATTGCCGGAGAATATCCAGGGCATGATCCGGCCGGGTATGTGCAAGCGCCTGTATCAGCTTTGTTCCAATACCCGCAAAGCCCGCCCATTCGGCTGGACTTTTACGCCACAGGGACTCGACGGAACCGCAGGCCGCTACCAGCTGGCGGCCGAGACGGGGCCCGATGCCACGCACCAGGCTGAGCCGGAGCCAGGCCGCCGCGGCTTCACTGGCGCCCGGACCCGCGTCAGTATCCGGCCGGGCTGCGGACGGCATCTCCCAGATTAATTGCCCGGGTGGAATTAATTACCAGCGCGATGGATGCATCCTGTTGCGGAGCCAGCACCATCACCTCGCCGATTTTTTCATCCGGCAACAAAACCGCTTTTTTGCTGGCATCGTCATACATGATACGACCAGCCTTGTACACCGGAAGCATGCTGCCGGCCTTCATGCCGTCCTTCAGGCCCAGATTGATGCCGACGATCTGATTCTGACCGGCTTCAGCGGCATTATCGCGGATATACAATACCTGGCCCCGGACTGCCCGGGCCGGGTGTTCCGGAACAATCCGCGCATGAATGGCACGCGCGGGCTTCAGATAATCACCACGCGAAATCTCTTCAAAGGAACGAACAATCCTGCCACGGGCAATTTCACCGCCCGCCGAAATCACTTCGATCTGGCCCAGATGCTGAATCAGCACACCAAGCACTTTGCCGGTCCCCGGTTTACGAACCGGATCACCGGTTCGGAATACATCGAAGCGGTCCCCCCGCGCCACCGGCTGGCTGAATCTTAGATAGACCATATCATTCAGGCCATAATTGATACGCTCATCCGGGGAAGCAAGCACGCGGCCCGTACCCTGTACGGCTTCGGGGGCGATAAAGTCCTGACGCCTCAGCGCGGTAACCAGGATGCGGGGATCAACGGCAGGCTCCAGCCGCTCCACCGGCTTGATATGCACGGCGGGACGGGGCCGGATGACCGTCAGACCACCACCGGTTTTCGCGTACGGATCAAGCCAGATTTTCCGGCCCGGATAAATCAGGTCCGGATTACTGATGCTGCTGTTTCGCTCCCATATTTTCAGCCATTTTTCCGGATCTCTGAAAAAATGCCTGGCGATGTCCCAAAGCGTATCGCCCTTTCTGACAATATATGGCCGGGATATATCCGGGCGAACGTCGGGGACCGCCGCAGGGACTGATTCACCCGCCCGTACCGATGGTATAAACCCGAATATGAAAAGGGACAGGGCAAGGACACAAGTCAGCCATGCCGGAAAAACAGCCAGGTTGTACTGATGCTTCATATGAACCAGAGCCCTCCATCTAAACGGGAAATCATCGCGCCGGAATCCGGATTTACAAGGAATTTTTTGACCCCGATGAATATCCGTTCTTGTCACCAACCTGGTCCTCCGTACCCGACAGCATGCGACGGATATTGCCATGATGCCGCATCAGCATCAGCAGGCAAAACAGAAGCGATGCGCTCATACAGGCGCCCGAGGCATGCAGAAGCCAGGCGGACAGGGGCAGACTGAATCCAGCCAGGATCGAGGACAGGGCGACATAGCGCCATATTCCCAGGGCCAGCAACCAGACGGAAAATGCAATGACCGCCATCCACGGCTGCCACGGGAGTAGTACGCCAAACATGGTGGCGACTCCCTTGCCGCCCCTGAAGCGGAGATAAACCGGAAAAACATGTCCGAGAAAGGCGGCAACCGCCGTAAATCCGATAAGTGTTTCACCGGCTGCGTGATAAATACCCCAGGCCACCGGCAACGCCCCTTTTCCAATATCCGCGACCAGCGTAAGCAGTCCGATGGCCCTGCCGCCGGTGCGCAGAACATTCGTGGCGCCGATATTACCGCTGCCGTGTTGCCTCGGGTCCCGGCCCCTCAGCCAGCGGGTAAACAGCAGGCCGAACGGAATGGCGCCAAACAGATAGGCGGCGGTGACCAGGACAAACGCACCCGGGTTCAATCCGGTTTCCAGCGCGATTGCCAGTAACGTCTGCGGTCGCTGTTCAGGCGGCGCTGCAGTTTACCGGCGCGACTGCCGGGCAGATACGTCGGCAGGATATCTTCAAGGGCCGCAGGCTGGCCGAATTCCGGAGGAAATGCCACGCCCTGCACTACATTATCATGCTGCAAAAGCAGCAACTGATCCGGCGTCAGCGGCGGCACGGGAAGAAACTGCAGGGACATGGCCATGATGCGGGCAACAAGCCGGGGAACGGGGATAAGAAGGCGTCGACGGCCCAGCATACGCAACATGATCGTGAGCAATTCACGAAAACTGAAGACGCCGGGTCCGCCGAGTTCATAAATTTTCTCCTGAACATGCCGGTTGCCAAGCGAAAGGACAAAGGCGCGCGCCACATCCTCCACCCAGACAGGCTGAAATCGTGCGTCCCCCTCAATAACCGGCATAAACGGTATGCCCGCGCTGAGTTGTCTGAATTTGTTAAAGAAAGAATCCCCGGCACCGTAAATGATGGACGGACGGAATATGGTCCAGCACAGAGCGGACTGCCGCACCCGTTCTTCCGCCACGGCCTTGGTGCGTGCATAGGTGCTTGGAGATTGCGCACCCACGCCCAGCGCGCTCATATGCAGATACTGTTTGATACCGGCCTGCGCACAGGCCGCCAGCACATGTTCGGTGCCATGAACATGCACGGACTCAAAAGTATAGCGCCCCTTCTCATACAACAGCCCCACCAGGTTGACTACGCAATCCGCATTGGCAATCGCCTCGTCAAGATTCCGCCCGGCCGCAATATCAGCCCGGACAAGGTGGGCGCCTTCAACCAGCAGATCACGCGCACGTTCGGGATGCCGACAGGCAATCGTCACACTGTAGCCCTGTTCAATGGCTTTGTGTGTAATGGCCCGGCCTACAAAACCGCTGCCGCCAAAAATACATATGTGCTTGCCCATGCCGCCCTCCTGCTGATGCGCTGTCGCGCCCTGCCCGTCTCGAGGGCCTCGAGAGTGCGGACCGGCCACCCGGCACCTCGCCGTGTATGGCTTTATTTGTGTTGTTGTTAGTAACAGTAAAGAAAAAAGACCCACAGTGCAAAAAATCCGGCCCGGCATTGCCTGACACCCGCAAGTGCGGTATCGAAAGCAGGCAGCCACGGGACTTGTTCTAAGCATCCCCAGCCTGCATGATTCATGAATCGCCGTGTCAATTGCCTGTCTGCGTGCGCACGTACGCAGGCCGGCGCCGGGCATGCAGCGGAAAAGCCAGGGTGCCCGAATGGTATGCCCGTTTGCCGTTTCCGCGTAGAAACGGCTGTATTCGGGGCTGCATATCAAAGGCGGGTTGGGAGGAAAATACGTTGCGTTACTTTAATCTGGATCAAATTGTGGCCGGTGCGCGCAGCGCCCTGAAACCGGCACTGCTTATTACCATGGCCATCACTATTGTTGTGGCAATTGTGATTTACGGAATTTTCAGCATGGGTGGCGGCACCCCGGGCGCGGGTGCTATTTTTCTACGTTTTATCGGTGGTGTGGGTTGCCTGTTGTGGAGCCTGTTCGGACTGACCGCACTGGCCCGCCAGGTGCATCTGGACCTGCAGGGGCAGCCCGTTCCGGGCGTCAGGCAGGCCATGTGTTTCGCATGGTCCCGCATCAAGCCGTTGCTCCTGCTGCCGGCATGGGCCACAGGCGGTTTGCTGGCCCTGCTACTGGCCGAACTGTTTATCCTTGTTCTGGCCAGAATTCCGGGGCTGGGTCTGATCTGGCTGGCCCTGGCCGGTGTACCGTTGTTGCTACTTAACACCGTTGTGGCCATGGCCCTGCTGCTGGCGCTGTTCAATATCGCCGCCCGCGTCGCCATTTCGGAAGCAGATCCAACCGCGTTGCGTGACGTTCTGTGGCGCCTGCTGCGCCAGCGTCTGCCTGAGCTGCTGATTTACAATCTGGGAGGCGTGCTGGCAACAGCGCTGGTTGCCGCTCTGGTGCTTTCTCCCCTTTGGCTGGGGCTTCAGGTCACATGGGGCCTGGCCCATATCGTGGCCGGCCCGCAAGTGACCGCGCTGGAAGCGGCGTCCGGCTTCTGGGGCGGCCTGGCACATCTTGTCGCCCTGATTATTTTTGGCGCTCTACTGGCCGCCATCGCCAGCGTGCCCGGCATTGTCATAACACACATGACCTTGCTGGTGCATCTGGAACTGGATGAACCCAGCCCTGCCCGGGCGGGCGCCGGCAAGAAGACGCCCGCCACCCGCAAACCACGTGCTTCCGCCCGACCCGCCACCCGCAAGGCACGTTCCGCCACTGCCGACAAGGCCGCCGGAACCCGGCCCGGGCGGAGAAAAACGGCTACCGGCGCCAAAAAAACTACCGGCTCGAAAACGGTAACACCCACCCCCGATCCATCTGACACCGACGACTCGTCTTGACCGAAAGCCGACACAGGGCGCCCAGTCTGACCGCGGCCTTTTTCGATACGGCCAGGGCGTATCCCTCCCGTCCCGCCCAGTGGCGGCGATGCGCGCAGGGTTATGCGCCAATCAGTTATGCGCAGTTGGAATCCCGTATTTACCGGGTTGCCACGGGCCTGATTCAAAAGGGTATCCGGCCGGGCGATCGCGTGGCCCTGCTGATGGAAAACATCCCAGAATGGGCGGTTGTGGACTACGCTATTCTGAGCATCGGAGCGGTAACGGTGCCCCTGTACTGCACCTACCGTGCGCAGGATATCGCTTATGTACTGGAGGATGCCGGTGTCCGCCTTGCCATCACGTCGGGCGGTAAAACCGCCTCACATCTGTTGCAGGCGGCGGAATCCTGTCCGGCCCTGGAAACGATCCACGTGATGGATGCGTCCCTGGCCGACGGCAACAGGCGGCGCGCCTTCGCGGAACTGGAATCCTGCCAGGCGGACATGCAGGCGATTGCAGCACGCCTGCAGGATGTGGGGCGCGGAACCCTGGCAACACTGATCTACACGTCCGGCACAACCGGCGATCCCAAAGGGGTCATGCTCACCCACGGCAATATCCTGGCTAATCTGGAGGCGGTTCCGGATATCCTTACATTCGGCCCCGACGACAGGATGCTTTCCTTTCTTCCACTGGCGCACAGCCTGGAGCGCATGGCGGGCCATTTCCTGCCCTATACCTTCGGCATTTCCGTGGCCTTCGCCGAACGGCCGGATACTGTGGCCAGGAATCTGCTCGAGGCCAGACCCACCGTCCTGATTGCCGTGCCCCGCCTTCTGGAGGTGATCCGCGGTCGCATCCTGGGTCAGGTCACCCGTCAACCGGCGTTCAGGCAGAGTATGTTTTATACCCTGATCAAACAAGGCCACGCAGCCCGTCTCGGCCGCCTTTCAGGGTGGAACAGGCTGCTGCATCGCGTACTTGACAGGCTTGTCGGTAAAAAAATTCGGGACCGCTTTGGCGGCAGGATGAAACTGATGGTTTCCGGCGGCGCCCCGCTCAGCCCGGAAGTGGCTGAATTTTTTGAGGCGGTCGGGCTGCCCGTTCTGGAAGGTTACGGCATGACGGAGGCCGCGCCCCTGATCAGCGTCAATCCCGTTGAGGACCGGCGCATCGGCACGGTAGGCAAGGCGGTGAGTAATGTGGAAATAAACATCGCCGAAGACGGTGAAATCCTCGTGCGTGGTCCCAATGTGATGGCGGGTTACTGGAAGCGGGAAAAAGAAACGGACGAAGCCGTGGTAAACGGGTGGCTGCATACAGGCGATATCGGAACGATGGATGGGGACGGCTATCTGCATATTACCGAGCGCAAAAAAGATCTGATCGTGAACTCCGGTGGAGAAAATATCGCACCGCAGCGTATTGAGGGGCTGCTCACGACCGATGAAATGATCGAACAGATCGTTGTCTACGGCGATCGCAGGCCCTATCTGGTGGCGATCGTCGTACCGGCCATGGAGGCCTGCGACGCCTGGGCGCATGCGCGTGGCCTGCCGGAAACGGACTGGCCGCATCTGGCCACATCCGACACCCTGAGAAAAACACTGCAAACCCGCATCAGCGGACATTTGCGCGTGCTGCCGCCACACGAGCAGATCCGGCGCATCTGCATCCGGTCCCGTCCGTTCACGATTGAGGAGGGGCTGCTTACACCCACGCTGAAAATAAAACGCCGCCAGGTGTTTGCACGGTTCATCAGCGAACTTGAGGCATTGTATCGCTAATCAGGACTGGCTTTCCTCGCAAAGTCGTTAAGAATGCGCGCCATTCAACTGGTAGTCGTATCTTTTTTGCAGCGCTGCTGTTGTTGCCGCAGCCCAATCGGAATGCGAAAGTGAAACGGGGACCGCAGACGGTCCATTGCCAGAATGCTGGAGAGGACGTTGACTGAAAAATTTGACTACCGGCCCACCGTATTTCTGCCAAAGACGGCATTTCCGATGCGCGGCAACCTGCCGATGCGCGAACCGGAACGCCTGAAACAGTGGGATGAGGCAGATATTTACGGTCAACTTCGAAAGTCACGTAAGGCAGCGCCGAAATTTGTGCTGCACGACGGCCCGCCCTATGCCAACGGCCATATTCATATCGGCCATGCGGTCAACAAGGTGCTTAAGGACATCGTCGTTCGCTCACGCTCCATGATGGGGTTCAATGCTCCCTATGTGCCGGGCTGGGATTGCCATGGCCTGCCGATTGAACTCAAGGTGGAAGAGAAATTCAAAAAAAAGAAACGCAAAAAGGATGATATTACGGATTCCGAATTCCGTACAGAGTGCCGCGGATACGCGAAGGGCCAGATCGACGTGCAGCGCGAGGAATTCAGGCGCCTCGGCGTCATCGGCGACTGGGATCATCCGTATGTCACGATGGATTACCATTTTGAAGCCAATACCGTGCGTGAAATCGGAAAATTTCTGGCCAACGGCGGCCTGTATAAAGGTGCGAAACCGGTGCATTGGTGTGTTTCATGTGCTACGGCTCTGGCTGAAGCTGAAGTGGAATATGCCGATCACACTTCTCATTCCATCTATGTGAAGTTTGCCGCCGGTGAGAATTT
This sequence comes from uncultured Zetaproteobacteria bacterium, assembly GCA_964628185.1. Classification (GTDB taxonomy): domain Bacteria; phylum Pseudomonadota; class Zetaproteobacteria; order Mariprofundales; family Mariprofundaceae; genus CAZVLQ01. The sequence continues at coordinate 65,992 of CAZVLQ010000003.1, forward strand.
GACCGATATCGCCCCCGGACTGGCCGGAGATATATCTATCGTCATCTGGACCACCACACCATGGACCATCCCCGCCAATCTGGGCGTGTCCGTTGGTCCGCAGATCGAATATGCTGCTGTTCGCATTACCGATGCCGGTGATAATGCCAACCTGAAGACAGGCGAAATCCTGATTCTGGCCGAGGATCTGAAAAACGATGTGCTTGCCGCCATCGGTGCGCAGGGTGAAACCGTGGCTCGCTTCAATGGCACGCAACTGGATAATCGTATCTTCCGTCATCCCTATCTGGACCAGGACGCCCCGATTCTGGTTGGCGATCATGTGACGCTGGAAGCCGGTACGGGCGCGGTACACACGGCCCCCGGCCATGGTCAGGAAGACTATGAGATCGGCATGAAATATGGCCTGAAAGCCTTTAATCCGGTCGGCGACACGGGTGTATTTGAAGCGGGGACCCCCGTGGTGGAAGGCCGACACGTCTTTCAGGCCAATGTCATCGTGGTTGCGCATCTGCAAAGCTGCGGCGCGCTCCTGGAAACCAGTGAGGTGAAACATTCCTACCCGCACTGCTGGCGCTGCCACAAGCCGCTGATTTTCCGCGCCACGCCGCAATGGTTTATCTCGATGGATAACAATGATCTTCGCAATAAAGCACTGGCTGCAATTGCCAGGACTGAATGGACGCCGGAATGGGGCGAGAACCGCATCCGCGCCATGGTTGAGCAACGGCCGGACTGGTGCGTGTCACGCCAGCGCAACTGGGGCGTGCCGATCACCGTCATCCGCTGCACCGCCTGCGGCTCGCATAAGGTGACCACGCCCGAGACGATTGAAGCGATTGCCAGACAGGTCGAGACCGGTGGCGCGGATGTCTGGTTTACCAGAGAGGTGGCCGGGTTCCTGCCGCCCGACGCCAATTGTCCTGATTGCGGCGGCTCGGATTTCGAGAAGGAAACCGACATTCTCGATGTCTGGTTTGATTCCGGCAGCACCCATGCCTGCGTACTGGAGCAGCGCGATGATCTTGCCAGCCCCGCCGATCTCTATCTGGAAGGCAGCGACCAGCATCGCGGCTGGTTTCAATCCTCACTGCTGGAATCCATTGGTACGCGCGGGGTGGCCCCGTTCAAGGGCGTACTCACCCATGGCTTTGTCGTGGACGGCCAGGGAAACAAGATGTCCAAATCGCGCGGCAATGTGATCGCGCCCCAGAAGATCATTCAGCAGATGGGCGCGGATATCCTGCGCCTGTGGGTGGCAGCTTCCGACTACTCGGCGGATATCCGCATCTCGGACGATATTCTCAGGCAACTGGCCGAGTCCTACCGCCGCATCCGAAATACGATCCGCTTTCTGCTCGGCAACGTGCATGGCTTCGACCCGGCCGTGGACGGCATGCCGACGGAGCGGCGCCAGCCGCTGGATCAATGGGCCATGCACCGCCTGGCCAGGGTATGCGCCAGTGTCCGTAAGGCGTATGAGAGCTACCAGTTTCACCGTATCCATCAGGAAGTGCACAATTTCTGCGCCGTTGACCTTGGCGGCTTCTATCTCGATGTCGTCAAGGATCGCCTGTATTGTGACGCCGCCGACTCAACGCGGCGCGCCTCGGCCCGCGCCACGCTGTACGACATCGCCGATACGCTGATCCGGCTGATCGCGCCGGTCCTGCCATTCACCGCCGAGGAAGCGTGGGAGCTTCTTCCCGGTTCGGACAGCGGCAGCATCCATCTACAGACCTTTCATCCGGTCGCGGAAATCGCCGTGAACGAAACCGTCTGGGCTCACTTCTTCGCCATTCGCGAAGAAGTCAACAGCGCGCTGGATCAGGCCAGGAAGGATGGAGTAATCGGCTCATCTATCGCCGCCCGTGTCATCATGCCGAGCCTGGACTTTTCACTGGCCAAAACGCTGGATGAGACGTTTGAGCAACTGTTTATCGTAGCCAAAGCGGAGGCCGGGGAAGTATTGAATATCACTCCCGCCGAGGGCATCAAATGCCCGCGCTGCTGGAATGTCGGCGCTCCCGCGCATCCGGAACACGCCGTGCATAATGAACTGTGCCCGCGCTGTTTTGGGGTAGTCGCGCACTGATGATACAACGACTGGCTATATTCAGGGATTCAGCATGCCCTTAAAAAAACCCCTTGGTTATTCTGTTCTATTCTCGGCGTGATCATCATGGCGCTTTATGAATAAAGCGAGATAGAGGAGCCGAACATGGCGGATACATGGATTACGGATATGACGCATTTTCTGGATCAAAACGGAGCGATTGGCGTCATGCCCGATCCGGCCAGAAAACTGGCGAAATATTTGGCTTCCATTGTGGCCGCGGCGACCAACGAAAATTATTACGATGAAGATAGCGCCGTGGTGGTGCATTGCCGGCGCAGGCCGCGCCGCAAGCCATGCCCGGGAGAAATCGAAGCCTTCATTGACCCCGAAAAGGATGTTGTCCTGTGGCGCTGTCCGGTATGCGGTGACAACGGTTTGATCCGCAACTGGCAAGGTACGCTCTGGGATTGCTGGGATACAAAAACGCTGCAATGAATCACGGCATGCAGATAGCGCCGTTCCGATCGAAACTTCGGATTAGGCCCTTCATGCTGCGCCGCGGCAAGGAGGACGTAGCGACTGAACTGCCGGCAGAAACCACGAGCATTCACAGCGTGGATACTGAAGCGATGCTGCGCCGTTCCCTGAAGGAATCCAGCCCCTGGCTGTTTCAAGCATACAGGGCAAGGATTCAGTTGCGTTCATAAACAAGCTGAATCCAAATTTCACCATATACCGTTTGTGCAGTAGGCTTCTGACAACGTGGGACCAGGAGGGGCTTTTTGGAACAGGTAATCCAATCGTACTTGTCCGCTGTCGAAGCCAATCTGAAAGGTGGTGATGCCACCGAGCACTCCTATCGCCCTGCATTCAAACTGTTACTGGATAAAATCACCGGCCTTGAATCCACCAATGAGCCGAAACAATCAAAATGCGGCGCTCCGGATTTTGTCCTGAAGGAGAACTTGCTGCCCGTTGGCCATGTCGAGTGTAAGGATGTCGGCATTGACCTGAACAAGGTCGAAAAATCAGCGCAGTTGAAACGCTATCTACCTGCTCTGCCGAACATGATTCTTACCGATTACCTCGAATTCCGCTGGTTCGTGGATGGCAAGAAGCAACTGACATTGACGCTTGCCACTTGGAATGGTGCAAATCTCATCGCCAATAAAGCGGGTATCGGCCAGTTGGTCACGTTGCTCAGACAGTTCGCCAAAACACGCACCAAAACCATACGCACCGCCAGGCAACTGGCTACATTGCTCGCCCGTAAGGCACAGTTACTGGATTCGCTGGTAATTCGGGCGTTTGAGAGCGAAGCCGATGCGGGCGAGTTGCATGAACAATTTCGTTCGATTAAAGAAATGCTGGTTCCCGACATGTCCGAGGAAGCCTTTGCCGACATGTACGCCCAAACCATTGCCTATGGCCTGTTCGCCGCCCGTATTTTCGATCCGACGCCTGAAAATTTCACACGTATTGAGGCTGCGGGTTTACTGCCGCCAACCAATCCACTGTTGCGAGCCTTCTTCAAACATCTGGGTTCATATGATTTCGATAATGATCCGGCGGTCGCATGGTGCATAGATGAAATGTGCGCTCTGTTCCTGCATGCGGATATTCACAAGATTCTGGAAGAATTTTCACGCAAAAAAGGTTTTGAAGACCCGATCGTACATTTCTACGAGACATTCTTGGCCGAATATAATCCCAAATTGCGCAAATCGCGCGGCGTTTACTACACGCCGGAACCGGTCGTTTCCTTCATCGTGCGATCGGTGGATGCGATTCTCAAAAGCAAATTTGATAAACCCAAGGGTCTGGCCGATCAAAGCGTCTATGTGCTTGATCCGGCTACGGGCACGGCCACATTCCTGCGCGCCGTCATTGCGCTGATTCACAATTACTTCGTCGAAAAGGGTCAGGCCGGGATGTGGGATGCCTATGTGCCGGAATATGTATTGAAACGCATCTTCGGCTTTGAGCTGCTGATGGCGCCGTATTCGATTGCGCATTTGAAACTGGGCCAGCAACTGCGTGAAACCGGCTATCAATTCACATCCGGCCAACGTCTTGGCATTTATCTGACCAATACCCTTGAGGAAGCGGCGAAAAAGTCCGAATCCCTGCTGGGCCTGGCCAAATTGATTTCAGACGAAGGCGATGCCGCCAGCCATATCAAGCGCGACGAGCCGGTGATGGTCGTACTGGGCAATCCGCCCTATGCCGGCCATTCCGTGAACAAGGGCGAATGGATTGGCCGCATGATGCAAAATTATTATCAGGTGGACGGCCATCCGCTCGATGAGAAAAACCCCAAATGGTTACAGGACGATTATGTGAAATTTCTCCGTTTCGCCCAATGGCGCATTGAGCAAACCGGCCACGGCATTGTCGCCATGATTACCAATCACGGCTATCTGGATAACCCGACCTTTCGCGGCATGCGTCAAAGCCTGATGAACACCTTCGATGAAATTTACATCCTCGACTTGCACGGAAACAGCAAAAAGAAGGAAAGAGCCCCGGACGGCGGCGAGGACAAAAACGTATTCGACATCCAGCAGGGCGTGGCAATATGCTTGCTGGTGAAATTACCGCAGGGGTAGCGTTGATGCCGACGATTTACCGGGAGAAAGGCTTCCGCTTCTTCTTTTTCAGTCTGGACGGGTGTGAGCCGCCGCATGTCCATGTTGAAAAAGGGGATGCATACGCTAAATTCTGGTTGAATCCGGTAGAGTTGGTGTAAAATTATGGATTTCACAGCCATGAGTTGAACAGGCTCAGGCAAATGGTCATGGCGCACCGCACGTTATTTAAGGAGGCATGGAATGAGTACTTTGGCATTGAAAATTGACCCCCATGCCGTTGATGTAAACTTTTCAGACGATGCATTGCATGTGGTGCTGGCCGATGGCCGCGAGGTTTCCGCACCGCTGGCCTGGCTGCCCCGGCTGCGCGACGCCACCGAGGAACAGCGCAATAACTGGCGGTTGATTGGCCACGGCATCGGCATCCATTGGGAAGATATGGATGAAGATTTATCCGTCGCTTCCCTGCTGAGAGCGGCATAGCGTTGTTCTCAGGGCAGGCCCAAGGAGGGCAAAGATGAACAGAATGTTGACAGCAGTCATTGAGCGTGAAGGCGATGGTTATGTCTCGCTGTGTCCGGAGTTGGACATTGCCAGCCAGGGAGCAAGTGTGGATGAGGCGCGTGAAAATTTGCGTGAGGCTCTGGAACTTTTTTTCGAGTGCGCGCCAGAAGAGGAGGCAATCCGGCGCCTGCATGGGGAGGTTTATGTAACCCAACTTGAGGTCGCGGTTGGGTAAAATAAAACCACTGTCCGGCAAGGATGTGCGCGACATTCTGGCATCTCACGGTTTTGAAAATGTTCGACAGCGAGGCAGCCATGTGGTCATGCAGCGCCGTACTAAACAGGGAAGCACCACCGTACCGGTACCGGACCACAAGGAATTGAAGATCGGAACATTGCTTTCGATCATCCGCCAGTCCGGCGTGCCAAAAAGTGAATTCGAGGCATGACGGCCAAGGTATTCCACACCGATCTTTGGGGCAAACGCGAGGAGAAATACGCCGCGCTGGAAGAACGCGACGTTTCCACCATCGAATGGACGGAAGTCTCGCCGGAAACGCCCTTCTACCTGTTCATCCCGCAGGACAAGGGGTTGCGGGATGAATATCAAAGTGGCTGGAGCCTGTCGGGCATCTTTCCTGTTAATGTGCTGGGCTTTCAAACCCATAGGGATCACTTCGCCATCGCATTTACGCGCGATGAAATGCAGAGGCGCGTTGCCGACATGCGCAACCCAGCGCTTTCTGATAAAGATTTGCAACACAAATACAATCTCAAGAACAACAGGGATTGGAAACTTGCAGAGGTGCGTAAGCAGGCGCAACAGACTAAGGCCGATGACGTAATCCGCGACTGTCTCTATCGGCCTTTCGATGTCCGGCCCTGCTATTTCAGCTACGAGGCAATGGATTATCCCCGCCGCGAGCTGATGGATCATATGACTGCCGATGGGAACCTCTCAATGGTTGTTGGCAGGCAAGGCCAGGCGGTTGAAGACACTGTCTGGGCGCTCCTTTCATGCGCGGACAACCCACATGATGCAAACATTTATCGCAGAGGAGGCGGGCAGGCGTTTCTCCTTTATGTCTATCCTGCTGACAACGGGACTCAGGGCGATTTATTAGCAGCAAAAGGAAAAGAACCAAATCTTGCGTTGGAGTTTGTCGAGGCATTGTCCGAGAGGTTGGGCTTGGCATTCGATGCGGTGGCGCATCGCGGAATTCATCTGGAAACAGAAACACACGCCAAAAAAGACACATGGAACCCCGAAGTCCTGTTCTGCTACGCCTATGCCGTGTTTCATTCGCCAGCCTATCGGGAAAGGTATGCCGAGTTTCTTAAAATTGATTTTCCGCGCCTGCCGCTGACTTCCGATACGAAGCTATTCTTCAAACTGGCCGATCTGGGCGAGGAACTGGTGCGGCTGCATTTGATGCGCTCGCCGAAACTGAACGATTTCCTCACCAGCTTCCCGCATTCCGGCAGCAATGAAGTTGAGAAAGTTCGCTATGAAGATGGAAACGTCTGGTTCAACAAGGATCAGTGCTTTTCAGGTGTGGAGGAAGCAGACTGGAATTTCCACATCGGCGGTTATCAGGTGCTCACCAAATGGCTGAAAGACCGCAAGGGCCGCACGCTTTCCTTCGACGACATCGAGCATTATCAGAAAATCGTCGTCGCCATTCACGAAACCCGCCGCCTGATGGCTGAGATTGATGCCGCCATTCAAGTCTGGCCTCTGCGGTAGCGAGGTGTACGATAATATCGTACGCCTGAAAACGCTCACCCCGGATGGAAAAATGTGCATAAAAAAGAGACTTATATGAAACGAGACAGATATAATTCGGAACAGGCACCTAACCCGGATACGTGGCTGGCGCTGGATGAATTTGAGCGCATTGATCTGGTTCAGAGCTTTGTCGAAATGAACGAGACGGACATTCCGGGAGAAGCTAAAAAATACATGCGTTAATTCACGTTGCAGTGGAAAACCAATTGGCAATGGCGGTAGAGCCCGTTCCGGCAACAATGGCACGGCTTGTCCGGCAAGGGTTGACTCGCCATGACGCAATTCATGCCATAGGCACAGTACTTTCCGGGGATATGTTTGAAATCATGCAGGGGAATGCAAAGACATGGAACCCGCGGCGTTACGACAAACGTCTGAAAAAACTCACAGCAAAACGATGGAGGCAGGGTAAATGGTAGCATTGGCAATTGATTACATATTCATGCTTCTTCATCAATCACCGGAATAATCCGTGAATCGCCTCTATAAGCAAATTATTCTGTTCACATTGCTGCTGACGGCGGACCAGGTCGCGAAATGGTGGATCGAGCAGCAGGCGCCGTTTTTTACGCTGACGGTGATTCCGGGCTTTTTTGATATTGTCAAGGCGCATAATTTCGGCGTCGCCTTTTCCATGTTCGACGACTGGAACCATCAATGGCGCACCTCGCTGTTGCTGGGCGTGACCATCGGTATCGCAGCCACCGTCAGCCTGTGGTGGTGGCGCGAACGGCAGCATCCGGGGCCGACGTCATGGCTGCTGACCCTGATTCTGACCGGTGCCGCCGGCAATATCTGGGACCGTATACAACTCGGATATGTCGTGGATTTCGTGGACTGGCATGTTCGCATCGGCGGACATACTTATCACTGGCCCGCTTTCAATGTCGCCGATGCCTGCATTTCCGTGGGCGTTGTCCTGCTCATCGTGGAAAATTTCACAAGGCGCCGCAGAAGCTAGCCCGCATATTGCATGAAGGATTCGGAATTCAGGCTTGAGCAGGCTCGGCAGGCTGGTTGATCGGGTGACAAAGCATAGCCGTAGCTATGGTTTGAGGCCGAGCGGCCAGGATGCCGAGCCTGATCGGGTCTGAAACCGGATAGGACAAAGCGTAACCACGGATAAGGTGGCCTGGTTCTGTGTAGGCCATTGATATAATGTAATATCCTGTCCATCAGATGTCCGCCTTCATGCAATATGCGGGCTAGCCCTCAAATAAAGAACCGGTGAAAATGGTTTGTGGGTTAACCCGCCTTTTTCAACAGCATCAGGTATTCCACATTGCCTTTGGGACCGTGGATCGGTGACTCGATCACACCCCCCACACTGGCCCCGTCCAGCGCTATCGCCGTCTGTTTCGCCTTTTCCACGGCCTGCATACGCACCCGCCCATCGCGCACCACCCCCCGGGACAGCAACTTCGGCCCCACTTCGAACTGCGGCTTGACAAGCGCCACGCAAAAGCCGCCGGGACGCAGGAACGGCCATGCCAGCGGCAGCACTGTGGTCAGGGAAATAAACGACGTGTCAATCACCAGCACGTCCACGGCCCGCGGTATATGCACCCGGGTCAGTGCCCGCACATGCAAGCGTTCCAGATTGCACACGCGCTCATCCTGCCGCAGCCGGTAATGCAACTGTCCCCGTCCGACATCCACGGCATAAACCCGGCGCGCACCGCATTGCAGCAAGCAATCCGTGAACCCGCCGGTGGACGCTCCCACATCCAGACAGACCGCATCCTTCACATCCAGTGTGAAATGATCCAGCGCCGCTTCCAGTTTCAGCCCCCCGCGGGACACGTAACGCAGGGTTTCACGCACGGAAATTTGTACATTTTCCCGTACCTGCGTGCCCGGTTTGGCGGCCTTTTGTCCGTCCACGTAGACCAGCCCCGCCATCACCAGGCGCTGCGCCTGCGCGCCGCTTTCAGCCAGACCACGTTCGGTCAGCAGGTGGTCCAGCCGGACCTTGCTTATTTTATGCCGGGACAAAATTCAGGAATGAGTGTTATCCTGAAAGAATGCACGCAATTGCTTTTCGATCGCATCCCGATCCAGGGAGAGATCGCGCAGAATCTGATCCTGAGTACCATGTGACGGAAAGGTATCCGGCATACCCATATGGGCAAACAGGCCATGCCACCCGTGCGACAGCGCCAGCGTCCCGATGGCCTCACCCACGCCGCCCGCTTTTGTCCCTTCCTCGACAACCAGCAGAGGTTTCCCCTTTTTCATACGTGCAAGAATGCAGGCCTCATCCAGCGGCTTGATGAAACGTAAATTGATCAGGCCAAAATGCCTGTCATCCTTGTGCCGCAGCGTTTCAATCGCCGCCAGTGCATCGCGCACGCGGCTGCCGACGGCAATGACGAGGCCGTCCCTGCCTTCCGCCAGTACCTCCGCCTTGCCGGTATCGATCGGCGCAGGCGTTTTTAATTCAACGCCATAGCCACACCCGCGCGGATAACGGATGGCACAGGGGCCGTCGTGCTTCAGGGCGGTAGCCAGCATATCCGTCAGCTCCGCCTCATCCTTGGGCGCCATGATCGTGATGTTCGGAACACAGCGCAGGAAAGCCATGTCAAATGTGCCTGAATGCGTCGCTCCGTCGGCGCCAACGACGCCGGCCCGATCCATGCAGAATACGACGGGCAGATTCTGGATGCAGATATCATGAATCACCTGGTCATAGGCCCGTTGCATGAAGGTCGAATAAATCGCCACCACGGGCCTTAACCCCTCCACGGCCAGCCCGCCGGCAAAGGTCACGGCGTGCTGCTCGGCGATGCCGACGTCGAAACAGCGTTCGGGATGGCGCCGGGCGAAGCGGGACAGGCCGGTGCCGCCCGGCATGGCAGCGGTAATGGCTACGATACGCGCATCCGCATCGGCAAGATCGGCCAGTGTATCGCCAAATACCTGCGTATAGCTGGGCGGCTGCCCCTCTTTTTTCACCGGCTCCCCCGTTTCCGGGTTATATGGCCCCAGGCCGTGCCATGTTTCGGGATCCTCTTCGGCGGGGGCGAAGCCCAGCCCCTTGCGCGTCACGATATGCAACAATACCGGCCCCTCAAGCTGTTTACAGTTTTCCAGCATGGGCAGGAGATGATCAAAATCATGGCCGTCAATGGGACCGACGTAGCGAAACCCCATCTCCTCAAACAGCGTTCCCGGCGTCACCATGCCCTTGACATGCTCTTCCAGCCTTTTTGCCGCTTCGTAAGCCAGCGGCACCTTCTCCAGCATCTTGCGCGTGGCCTCGCGAACATTGGTATAGGCCTTGCCGGTAATCAGCCGTGCCAGGTAGGCGGACATCGAGCCCACGTTGGGTGCGATGGACATTTCATTGTCGTTGAGAATCACCAGCAGTCGGCGTCTGCTGCTGCCGGCATTGTTCAAGCCTTCGAAGGCCATGCCTCCGGTTAGCGCGCCATCACCGATCACGGCCACAACATGCCTGTTCTCCCCCTTCAGATCGCGACCGCAGGCAATGCCATAGGCGGCTGAAATCGAGGTGCAGGCATGTCCCGCCCCGAAGGGATCGTGCTCGGACTCATCGCGCCGGGTGAAACCGGAAAGGCCGCCGTACTGACGTATGGTCGGTATACGCTTAAGCCTGCCGGTCAACATCTTGTGCGGATATGCCTGATGGCCGACATCCCAGACGATGCGATCATGCGGGGAATCAAACAGCCGATGCAGGGCGATGGTCAGCTCCACCACGCCAAGGCCGGCGCCAAGATGTCCGCCGATCGGTGCCAGTGTTTTGATCAGGTAGGTGCGCATCTCGGATGCCAGTTGCGGCAGTTGCTCCGGTGCCAGCGCCCTGACATCCTGGGGACCCCGGATAGCGGACAGCAATGGGTAGTCTTTCATTGATTGCGCTCCATGACATAGGCGGCAAGTGCCTTCAAATGACGCCCGTCCTCACCCAGAGGCGTCAGGGCCTCAAGCGCGAGGCCGTGCATTTCCGCCGCAATTTCACGGGTGCGCTCCAGTCCGAGCAGGGACACGTAGGTCGCCTTGTGTTGTTCGGCATCCTTGCCGGCGCTCTTGCCCAGTACTTCCGTGCTGGCCGTGGCGTCAAGCATATCATCCGCAATCTGGAAAAGCAGCCCTACCGCCTTGCCATACCTGGAGCAGGCCCCCAGCCTCACATCATCCGCCCGCGCAAGCATGGCTCCGGCCTCACAGCAGTAACGCAACAATGCGCCCGTCTTGTGCACGTGGATGCGTTCGACCTGCAGGATATCCGTGACACCCTCTTCGCCGGCCAGCATGTCCATCATCTGGCCCCCCACCATGCCCTGGGCGCCGGCCGCCAGTGCGAGGCGGCTGACCAGCTCGACTCGCAGTTCCGTTGCGAAATCCAGGTCGGCCAGCAGGGTAAAGCTCAACGCCTGCAGGGCATCGGCAGCGAGCACGGCAGTCGCCTCGTCAAACTGTTTGTGACAGGTTGGACGGCCGCGACGCAGGTCATCATCATCCATGCAGGGCAGATCATCATGAATCAGGGAATAGGTATGCATGCACTCAATGCTCATGGCCGCGGGCAGGATATCCTCCGTTCCCCCACAGGCCGAAAAACACTCCAGCATCAGCGCCGGACGGATACGCTTTCCTCCCGCCATCAGGCTGTAGTGCATCGCATCCCACAGGCGGGAAGGAATACATTTCCGGCGTGAAGCCAGCATGGCGGCAAGGGCTGCGTTCACGCTCTTTGCGTGCCGCTTCAGACATTGCACGGGCTAGCCCTGACCTTTACACACAAATCGCCCGAAGGCGTCTCGCACGGATGGGTGCTCTCGAAGCCCTTGAGGCGGGTCAAGGCTCACTGCTGTCTTCTTCGGTTCCCAGAACCTGCAAGCGTTGCTCCGCCGAATCCAGCAGCGTTTCACAGCGCCGTGTCAACTTTACGCCTTCCTCAAAGGCTGCCACGCTTTCCTCCAGCGGAAGGCGCCCGGATTCAAGTTTTTCCACCAGCCTGGTCAGCCGCGCCAGGGCCTGTTCAAAGTCAAGTGCATCAATCCCGGTATCGGAAGATTTGGATTCGGTCACCCTTCACCCCGTATGCGTGGTCCATCAATCACCATCTTCCGGCCATTGTAGGGTTCGAACATGCAGGGTCAATCGGAAACGTATCCGGAGACTCCCTGTCACAATCCGGCTATTGCCGGAACTGGCTGTGCAGGAACCGGATCACGGAATAACAGTGTGCGGGCTGATAGACCCTGTACACCATGATTGCATAGCTTCAGGCAAAGTTCTGTTTCAGAACATGTATATTCTTTCCCCCGCTGTAAAAATATTCAAACTCGCTTGTGCCGGCATGAACCAGCGCCATTCCACGCCCGCTTTCGGCCATCGGCTCCATCGCCTCCTGCGGCAATGGATTCTCATAGGGATCATTGCCATCCACGATGGTCGCAACAAGCACCGAACCATGCACGTCCAGGCACATGTTCCATAAATCCGTTTCATCCTGTTTACCATGCCGGATAATGTTGGTCATCACTTCCACAACCGCCAGTTCCCACATATACCAGCGCATATGACGCAGCATGGCCCCGGGCAGGGCGGTGCGCATATCCTTCACGGCCACACGAACAGCATGGTATGCGGAAGGGTATTCACTGCAGAAAATATTCATGCGGCTTAACCCTGCAAAGCCGATTCCACATCCTCAAACACTGAAAATACCTGATCCAGCCGGGTGAGCCTGAGCAGCATGTGGATATGACCGCTGACATTCGCCAGCCTCAGATTGCCCTCATCAAGGCGTTTGACAACTGCGACCATGGCCCCCAGGCCGGAACTGTCAATAAATTTCATGCCCGACAGATCCAGCACGATGCGGGAAACATGCCCCGCCTCCGCAATAACCTGATCACGAAAATCCTGCGCCACCATAGCGTCCAGCCGTTCATAACCCGGCACAACCACCATTGCATCATTTTTCTTATCATAATGGAAATCCATACCCTGACTCCCGGTTATCTCCTCAGCCCTTCCAGCACCGCCGCAGCCGTGGAACAGTCGCTGGAAAGGCGCGCATCTTCCACGATCCAGTTAAGATCCGCCTCGGCCAGATTGACCGTGCAGCCGTTCCTGTCCACGCAATGCGGACCGAAGATGACCAGATCTTCCAGTCTGGCAGCGCTTCCCACCCGGGTATACTCAAACAGAATGCTGCGTGAAACCTCGGCGCCGGCCTTGACCTGACAGCCATGCCCCATCCATATCGGACCCGTCAGCCTGCTGCCCGCCTCGATGCGGGAACCCGAGCCGATATATATCGGGCCATCGATCAGCACCTCATCCCAGTCCACGCACACGTTCAGGCCGGCCCATACGCCCGGCCTGATCTCCCGCCCAGGCATGGATATCCCACGCATGCCGCCCTGTAATACCAGTTGGTGCGCCACCCAGAAATCGGCCACATTGCCGATGTCCACCCAGTTGAAGGGAAGGTTGATGGCATAAAAAGGTATGCCGCGTTTCACCAGCAATGGAAACAGATCAGTGCCGATATCGAACTCTTTTCCCGGGGGAACGAGATCCAGCACTTCGGGCTCAAAGATGTAAATGCCGGTGCTGGCGAGGTTGGAGGCGGCTTCCTTACGGAATGGTTTTTCCTGGAATAATGTGATCCGTCCGTCCGTATCGGCGACTACCACCCCGTAGCCGGAAACGTCTTCCCAGGCAACCTCCTTGACAATCAGACTGGCAACCGCCCCTCTGCGCCTGTGTTCACGCAGGGCCGCGCTGATATCCAGATCAATCAGGGCATCACCGCAAACGACAAGGAATGTGTCATCAAAAAAACCACCGAAATCCTGGATTTTCCTGATTCCTCCGGCCGATCCCATGGCATGAGAATGAATCTTGTCGTGCTCCAGGCTGCCCTCGAACGAGTATCCGATTTCCACATTCCAGCGCCGCCCGTCGCGGAAGTAATTTTCAATCTGCTCCGGCAGATAACTGACATTCACCATGATTTCCCTGACGTCGTGGCTGGCGAGCACCTCGATGAGATATTCCATGATTGGTTTGCCAAGTACCGGAATCATCGGCTTGGGTATCTCATTGGTCAGTGGCCGCATACGCGTGCCATGTCCGGCTGCCAGGATCATCCCTTTCATCGTTTCCCCCGAAAAAACAGCTTTGTCAAATATTCTTGTTCGGACCTTACTTCAGGAACATATCCACAGGTTCAGGCTTTGCAAGCCCGCATGCTTGGAAAAACGGGGACAGTTTACTTTCTTCCCCGGCGAAGCCGAACACGGGAAAAAGTGAAACTGTCCCCGTTTTTCGATTGATTACTTTTTGAACAGGGAACGGAATTCCCCATAGCCTTCCCGCGCCAGCGCCGACACGGGAACAAAACGCAGGGATGCGGAATTGATGCAGTAACGCAGACCCGTCGGCGGCGGGCCGTCATTGAATACATGCCCGAGATGTGAATCGGCATGCCTGCTTCTGATTTCGGTGCGCAGCATCAGCCAGCTGCGATCCTCTTTCGTGACAATATTCCCGGCAACCAGCGGGCGACTGAAGCTGGGCCAGCCCGTGCCGGAATTGAATTTATCGGTTGAGCTGAACAGCGGCTCGCCTGAAACGACATCCACGTAAATACCCGGCGCATGGTTATCCCACCAGGTATTGTGGAAGGGGCGCTCGGTGCTGTTTTTGCGCACCACCTCATACTGCAGCGGCGTAAGCCGTTGCTTCAATTCGCTGTCGGGCGGGCGCCGCCAGTCCGGATCACTTGCCAGATTCCCGGCATTCGCAGCCGTTACATGGACCATGGCGCACCCCGCCAGAAGAAGATAGATCAATCTGCGCATCATACTTATATGTCCGGCGCAAGGCACGACCGCTTACGCGCCAACGCCGGAGATCAATGCTAATCCAATAAGGCAGGCAAAGTCTAACCGGACTCGGCAAGCAATTCCCGTAGTCTGTGAGCGTTGTTGGGCGCAGCGGCTCCCGCATCGTTGTTAAAATATGTCCAGATTGTCTTCGCTCCGCTCATCCGCAAACGGTCTGCCCGTCCGGCAAGTTCTTTATCCGAGTAGTCATGCCGGTACCACGGGTCGCCATGCATACGAAGATACAGATCCCCATGACTGACAATCATATCGTCCGGAAGCCCGGGCGCATGCACAGAGCAAAAGATGGCGCCGGAGTCCTCAATCGCCTGGAATACATCCCGATTCCACCAACTTGCGTGACGGAACTCAACGACATTGCGGAATCCGGGGCACAGGCCGGCCAGAATGCGGCCAAGGTTTGTTGCATTGAAGTGAAAAGTCGGCGGCATCTGAAACAGCAGGCAACCGAGCCTGTCGCCGAGCGGCGCAAGTATTTCGTAAAGATCCGCGAGCTGGCGGGCGCAATCGTGAAAACGCTTCCGGTGCGTGATGATCCGTGGCGCCTTGACGGAATAGACGAAGCCGTCCGGCGCCTGCCGCATCCAGCGGCTGACGGCACTGTCGGTGGGAAACCGGTAGAAACTGGCATTGATTTCCACCGTATCAAAATGATCCGCATACCAGGCAAACCAGCGATGCGCAGGCAACCCGTCCGGGTACCAGAGCCCCGCCCAGCCACGGTAATAATAACCTGAACAACCAATCCTTGTGTTCATGACACAAGCATAGCCTGTCTTCAACCGCGGGGCCTTCTCCTCGACACAAATACAAACCGCCTTGGGACTTGCGTATGCGGCTTATGCATGTGGCGGACAGCAACTCACAGGCAGTTCACTATGTATTTATTTATAAAGACAATGCATTTGCTCAGGGAACCCATGGGGTGCTCAAAGACAATGTGATCAAGTACACCGATGAAGGCCAGTAAGCCTGAGCTGATCCGCTTCGAGACTTCCCGGGAGGCCGAAGCCTTCTACCAGGCTGTCAACAAGAAAGTATCCTGAACGCGACCGCGTTTGGAACCCGATCACAGGGGCCGCATCGCGGCCCCTGTTCTTTTTCGAGTCTGGAAACCTTCAGGACAGGACTCCGGCAGGTTTACGATGCAAGAGTGATAAATTATGCGGTTTGCCTGCGAAAAAGAAGAAAAAGCCAGATCACACCCGCGATCAGCATGGCCGAGGAAAGCAGCATACCCATCGTCACCGGCCCGAACAGGAAACCCAGTTGCGGGTCGGGCTGGCGGAACTGCTCGCAGAAAATACGCGCCACGGCGTAGCCTGTGAGAAACAGCGCCACCCGCGCACCTTCGGGCCAGTCCCGTTTGCGGGTGAACCACAACAGGCAGAACAGGGCGATGCCTTCCAGTGACAGCTCATAAAGCTGGCTGGGATGGCGTGGCTCGGGCCCGGCTTGCGGAAATACCATGCCCCATGACATATCGGTCACCCTGCCCCAGAGCTCGCCGTTGATGAAATTGCCCAGCCGGCCCAGCGCCAGCCCCAGCGGGGCGGCGGTAAAAATACGGTCCGCCAGCATCAGAAAAGGCAAGTGGTATTTACGGCAGTACAGCCAGCCCGCGATCAGCGGCCCCAGCATACCGCCGTGAAAGGACATACCTCCCCGCCACACATAAAACACATCCAGCGGATGCTGCATGTAGTAATGTGGATTGTAGAACATGATATAGGCGATTCTGCCACCGAGGATCACGCCGAGAATCAGCCAGGTGAACAGACCCTCGAAATACTCGGGCGCAACGCGCGACTCCCATTCACCGCGTTCGATCATTTGCCGCTTCGCCAGCCAGTAGATAAGCACGAAACCGATCACGTACATCAGCCCGTACCAGTGGATGGCCAGAGGCCCGATACGGATGGCAACAGGATCAAAGCCGGGCCAGGTCAGCATGTCAGGTCGCCAGCGCCAGCAGCGCCACACCCAGCGCAACGCGGTATATGACAAAGGGCGTCATGCCGGTTCGCTCAAGAAACTTCAGGAAATAGTGAATACACAGATAGGCGGACACGGCCGAGACGAGATAACCGGTGATCAGCTCAGGGGCGGCCGCGGCCTGATCCGGCTGCTCAATCCAGTCCTTCACCTTAAGCCCACCCGCCAGCATGATCACCGGGATGGAAAGCAGAAAGGAAAAGCGCGCGGCAGCCTCACGCGTGTAGCCCAGCATCAGACCCGCGGTCATGGTAATGCCGGAGCGAGACGTGCCCGGAATCAGGGCCACAGCCTGTGCCAGGCCGACGATAAGGGCGCCTTTCAGCGTCCATTCGCCCTCCAGCCGGATGCGCTTTCCCGCCCGGTCGGACAGCCACAGGAGCAGGCCGAAACCGATGGACGCCCAGGCAATCACCGATACGGTGCGCAGCTGGTGCTCCACCACATCCTTGAAGGCCAGCCCGGCCAGACCCACCGGAATGGTGGCCAGCAGAATGAGCCATGCCAGCCTGCCTTCTTCGTCGGCATGCCATGAACGGGCGACCAGCGTACGACCAAACCCGGCGCTCAGGCATGCCAGTTCCGTGCGAAAATACAAAAGCACGGCCGTCAGCGAGCCCAGATGCAGCACACAGTCAAAGGCCAGGCCCTGGTCCGGCCAGTCGGACAGCAACGGAACCAGCGCCAGATGCGCGGACGAGGAAATCGGCAGAAATTCGGTCAGTCCCTGAATCAGGGACAGTACGATGGCCTGAATCATATTTATTTGTTCAATCATGCGCGGCACTCTACGGCATGGTCCCGGAGAAGAAAGACCTGGTCCCGGGCAGCCGACTACAGATTTAAGTAACTGAAAGCGCGAGAGGTACGCAATGTTTGCCAAATTCCTGCACATACTGGACTTCACAAGACGAGCCGTACTGGGCGTGATTTTTTTGCTCATGCTGGGAGTGCTGGCAGTCGTGTTCATCACGATGCGACCATCCGTTCCCGAGCATGCGGTCCTCGTCCTGGACCCAAAAGGCGCACTGGTGGAAGAACTGGCGGTGCCGGGTTCGGCATTCCCTCTGGCCATGCCGGCGGCGGAGCAGGCGCGCATGCGGGACCTCGTGCGCGCCATTCATGCAGCCCGTGATGACAGACACATCCGCATGATACTGCTTGATCTGAAGGATCTGGATCGAGCCCCGCTCACCAAACTGCAGGCCCTGCGCCGGGCCATTGATGACTTCAAGACAGGCGGCAAGAAGGTCATTGCCAGCGCGAACAGCTATACCCAGACGCAGTATTACCTCGCCGCCAGTGCCGACACGGTCTATCTCCATCCGATGGGCATGGTGTTACTCACCGGCTTTTCCCTGTACCGCAATTATTTCAGGGACGCCCTGGGAAAAATGAATGTGAAGGTGCATCTCTTCCGTGCGGGAAAATACAAGTCCGCCGCCGAGCCTTTCGTGCGCAACAGCATGTCCGAATCCGCACGCGTGGCGGATCAGGCCGTATTGAAACAACTGTGGTATTTGTATAAACAGGATGTGGCGCATATGCGAAAAATAAAGGCGCAGGATATACAAAACCTTCTGGATCATCTCGCCAGCCATGTGCAGAAGCAGCACGGTAATCTCGCCAGGCTGGCACTAAAGATGCGGCTGGTGGACAAGCTCGCCACCCGTGCCGGTGTCCGGGCAAACATCGCCCGTGAACTGGGGACGGGCGATGCGTTCTCCCTTCCCGCAATTAAATATAAACAATATCTGCGGGCGCTGGGCCCGGAGCACGCACCTGAAGGAAAACGGCAGATCGGTCTGCTTGTGGCCAGCGGTCCGATACTGGATGGTGAGCAGCCGCCCGGCGCCGTTGGCAGCACATCTTTCGCGCGGCTGGCGCACAAGGCGGCAAGCGATAAACGCATCAGGGCCGTGGTGCTGCGCATCGACAGCCCCGGCGGCAGTGCGCTGGCTTCCGAAACCATTCGCCGAAGCGTTGAGGAAATCAGGCAGGCGGGGAAACCGGTCGTGGTGTCCATGGGCAGCATGGCCGCATCCGGTGGCTACTGGATGGCGACGGCTGCCGACGAAATATGGGCCGCAACGGCCACCCTGACCGGCTCTATCGGCGTATTCGGCCTGTTTCCCGATTTCAATGCAGGCCTGGACGCCATCGGCATCCACAGCGACGGTGTGAAAACCACCGAAATTGCCGGCGGCCTGCGCCCGGATCGCCCGCTCAGCCCGGAACTGGCCAGGGTTATCCAGATGAGCGTGGATCAAATCTATGGTGCGTTTATCAACCGGGTCGCCAGGGGCAGAAATATGGACGCCGCCAGGGCGCGAAGCGTGGCGAAAGGCCGGGTATGGACCGGGGCAGATGCGCTCAGGATCGGACTGGTGGATCACCTGGGGGAGCAGGACGAAGCAATCGCCGCGGCTGCCAGGCGCGCCGGGCTCGGCAAGAATTATCAGGTGAAACGCATCCGGCCAAGGCGCGGCGTGCGTGAACTGATCATGGAGAATCTGCTGGGCGAGGTCAGGACCATCATGACAGGCCTGTTTCCCGGCCCTCTGACGATGATCCCTGCTTCGTGGCGGCAGGGCGGCAGCATGCTTGCCCTGGCCCGCCTGATCAAACCCACCGGCGGCATCTACGCCTGGTGCGAAACGCCACCGCTATGATATCCGTCTTTATGCAGTATGCGGGTTAACCCGTATATTGCACGAGGATTCGGAATTCAGGCTTGTGATGGCAAAGCAGGCCGGTTGTTTGGACGCAGGAGCATAGCCGTAGCTATGGTCCGAGGCCAAACGGCCGGGATGCAAAGCCAGCGCGGGTCTGAAACCGAATAGGACAAACCGTAACTACGGGCGAAGGAAGGAAAATCCGTGCAACGCTTTGATGCAACATGCCATTTTATCCATCAAACTGCCGCCTTCGTGCAATATGCGGGTTAATCCTCCCCGGGCGCCCTCTGGAAGATGGGGTAGCCGCCGGAGCGGCCGGTGAAGGGCAGCGCAAGCATCCAGCCGAAACCTCCGGATTTTTTTGATTGGTACTGCGTCAGTCCGATAATCATGCCGTCATGTCCCCGTGCCGGCTGGCTTCGATAAGTGCCGAACAGACGATCCCAGATGGAGAGATTAAAGCCGTAATTGCTGTTGGTTTCACGGCGGATTACGGAATGATGGACCCGGTGCATATCCGGCGTTACCAGCGCAAGGCGCAGCACCGCATCAAGCTGAAGCGGCAAACGCGCATTGGCGTGGTTGAACATGGCCATGCCATTGAGAATGACTTCAAACAGGATCACGGCCAGCACCGGCGCCCCAAGCAGTACGACTATAACCATCTTGATCAGCATGGACAGCAGGATTTCAACAGGATGAAAGCGCAGACCTGTGGTTACGTCAATATCCTGATCGGCATGGTGAACCATGTGCAGCCGCCACAACAGCGGCACGGCATGAAACAGCACATGCTGGGCATAGATGGCACCGTCCAGCAGTATCACTGTAAGGATGACCGCCCACACATGCGGCATATCCAGCCAGTGCATCAGGCCAAGGTTGACATGAGCAGACCAGGCTGCGGCACCTGTAGCGCCGACAGGTATAAGAAGCCGGACAGTCATGACATTCAGCAGCACAATACCCAGATTGGCCGGCCAGCGCCGGTAGCCAAAATGCATCGGCCTGCGGGGTGCGATCGCCTGCCATATCGCCATGGTCGCGAAAATGGCAACAAAGGCCGCCGCGCGGATCAGTGCCTCATTTCCCATGCACTCAGACTGGTCGGGATCAGCCCGGGGATAATTCGGACAGCCCGGCCCACGCCGGTTGCAATGCGATAGAGTATGATTGCATGCCTCTCCGCATCCATGTGCCCGTCATACCTGAAACTCCAGGTCCAGCCGCTGGATATGCGCCAGCGAGCGGTGAAAACGGGCCCAGTCCCACTGCCGACCCGGATCCCATTTTCGGCCCGGAGCGACGTCGGCATGCCCAACGATACGTTCTGCATTAATAACGGGGTAAGCCTCCATCAACATCCGGCACAGGCGCGCCGCTTCCCTGTATTGCTCGCGCGTGAACGGCGTCTGCTCATCCCCGATGATCTCGATACCAACAGAAAAATCGTTACAGTTTTCTCTTCCACGCCAGGCGGATGCTCCCGCATGCCAGGCTCGCCGGGACACCGGCACGAATTGCGTGATATCCCCGGTTCGGTCTACGACAAAATGCGATGATACCCGCATGGATTCAAGAGCGGCGAAACCGGGATGCGCCAATGTATCCAGCCGGCCCATGAACAGGGATTCAACATGCCCGGTTCCGAAATCTCCCGGCGGCAGGCTGATCGCATGCAGCACAATCAGATCCACGGCTACGCCATCGGGCCTGGCACTGGAATGGGGTGAGTTCAGTCGCCGCATCATTGCATGATGACGACTTTGCCCCATCATATGCAAGTTTCGCTAGACTGCGCCCATAAACATGGCCTGGATATGGCTTGCTGTTCACGGCGTGTCACAGCCTTTATTCCGGACTTCGGTCAATGGTGGAAACATGGATAATTTTAAAAAACAGGGTGTTGTTCTCGCACTGGGTGGCGGCGGCGCCAGGGCATTGGCGCATATCGGCGTCATCAGCGTGCTCAAGCATGAACACATTCCCATCCGGGCTATCGCCGGCACCAGCGTGGGCGCAGAAATCGGTGCATTTTACGCCGCCGGCATCACCGTTGAAAAAATAAAGCAGCTGGCATGCGGTATGGACTGGATATCAACCATGCGCCTGTTCACACCCGATTTTCCCGGTACGGGCATCAGTACCGGCAAGGGTATTCAGGAATTCCTCGCCCCCCATCTGGCCGGTAAACGCATTGAAGAACTTGAAACCGGTTTTGCCGCAATCGCAACCGATCTTTCCAGTGGAGAAGAAGTCGTCATCCACAGGGGAACCCTGCTGGATGCCGTGCGCGCCAGCATTTCCTTCCCCGGTCTGCTTTCTCCCTTTCGCAAAAAAGGACGTCCGCTGGTGGATGGCGGCATTGTCAATCCCGTTCCCTTCGATGTGGCTCGCCGCATGTTTGGCGGACCGGTACTGGCCGTTTCGGCGCATGCAACCGTCAGAAAGCATGCCGAGCACCGTGAAAGGGAAGCCTCTGAATGGGAGACGCACCTGGGAGAGCTCCTGGGCAAATCGTGGCTGCGCAATTCACCCCAGCTCGTTTCATGGCTTCAGGGCTTCCGGCGGCTGCGCCGGGCGCCGGATGAAGCAATGCGGCACCTCGGCGTCAGCTCGGTACTCAACCAGTCCCAGCTTATCAGTGGCGAAACCCTGGTGCGCCTGCGTATGCAGATCTCGCCGCCGGATCTGCTGCTCAGGCCCGATGTCGGCGATATCGGCCTGCTGGAATTTTACCGTGCAAAAGAAGCAATTACGGCCGGTGAGACGACGGCCAAAGCACAGCTTTCCGCTATCAGGCGAATGTGCTCCTAAACCTTTTGCTGTCCGGGCGCTTTGCGGCACAATAGGCCCATGTACGGCAACGTATCCTCACATGAGACCGCGCGTTTGATGCGTCTGGCCACCTATGCCTCTACATTCACGGCGACCATGCTGATTATCGCCAAGTTCGCGGCCTGGCTGGCAACGGATTCAGTCAGCATCCTGGCTACGCTCATCGACTCCTGCCTGGATGCGCTGGCATCGCTGGTCAATCTGCTGGCCATACGTCAATCGCTCACACCGGCGGATCGGGAACACCGTTTTGGCCATGGCAAGGTGGAATCACTGGCCGGCCTTGGCCAGTCAATGTTTATCGCCGGTTCGGCCGGATTTCTGCTGCTTGAGGCCTCGGGACGCCTGTTCCATCCCCAGCCGGTCAGTGTGATTGGCGTGGGTATTTCGGTGATGGTATTTTCCATCCTTGCGACCTTTGTGCTTCTGATCATTCAGCGTCATGCCATCAAAAAGTCCGGCTCAACCGCTATCAGGGCCGACTACCTGCACTACACCACCGACATGATGGTCAATATCAGTGTTATCGCGGCCCTGTTGCTCGCTTTCTACGGCTGGCCGGGATTTGATTCCGTTTTTGCTATCGGCATTGTGATCTACATCCTCTACAGCTCATGGGGCATTGCCAGCGAGGCCGTGCATCACCTGATGGACCGCGAACTGCCGGACGAAGACCGTAAACGTATCCACGATATCGTTGTCAGTCACAAACACGTAAAGGGCATGCATGACCTGCGCACACGGCGCGCCGGCACCACGGCCTTCATCCAGTTGCATCTGGAACTGGACGATAACCTTACCCTGCTGCATGCCCACGCCATTTCCGATGCGGTGGAAGCCAAAATAAAAAAGGCCTATCCGGATTCCGAGATTATTATCCACGAAGATCCCGCCAGCCTGATGGAGCCGAAGCCCGCATTCGATGAAAGCGGTAAATAATCCAGGGTTAACGCTTCAGCCGGTACCAGTGGGCCAGGCGGGATTTCCAGAAGGCGCGGTATTCCTTATCGCTCACCTCGCCATCTCCATTGCTGTCCATGGCCTGGTAGCGCGCCATGGCGCGCTGCTGCACCATGGCCATGTATTCATCAAGTGACACGCTACCGGATGTATCGGTATCCAGCGCCATAAAACGGGCCACAATCCTGTCCGTGGCAGACATCGGCCCTTCCGGAGCACCTGCGGCAGGCGCTTCGCCGGCTGTGCTTCCCGCCGGTCCTCCTTCCGTACCCGCCGCTGGCAACGCAGGGGCGGTCTCATTCGCCGGCAGTGCCACAGCGGGCACGCCCGTTTCGGCGGCAGGCGCTTCGCCGGCTGTGCTTCCCGCCGGTCCTCCTTCCACGCCAGCCGGCGGCAATACGGGGACAGCTTCATTCGCCGGTTGTGCTTCAGCGGGCGCACCCGTTCCGGCAGCCTGTACGGTCCTGATTTCCTGGGCCGCTATGGCCGGAGCGCCCAGACCCAGCATGGTCAATACGATTCCTATGTTCGCCACTCGCATCACTGATCTCCTTAGCCCGTATCTTGCATGAGAATCACATTTTGCCAACTGCTTTCTGTCCCGGCAGCATGGCAGCGGTTCCATTCCAGATGCCGGGAGTCAAATGTGAAACCCTATCTTGACCTGATGCGCCATGTGCTGGAACACGGCAATAAAAAAGGCGACCGCACCGGCACGGGCACACGATCTGTTTTCGGTTATCAGATGCGCTTTGATCTTGCGCAGGGGTTTCCGCTTGCCACAACAAAGAAAATTCACCTGAAATCCATTATCCATGAGCTGTTATGGTTCCTGAAGGGTGATACAAATACGCGATACCTGAATGACAACGGCGTTACGATCTGGAATGAATGGGCCACGGAGGATGGCTCGCTCGGGCCGGTGTACGGCTGCCAGTGGCGTAGCTGGCCGGCGCCTGACGGTACGTCCATTGACCAGATTTCCACCATTATCGAGCAAATCAGGGTGCGCCCTGACTCCAGGCGCCTGATAGTATCGGCCTGGAACGTAGCCGATTTGCCGGATGAATCCATCTCCCCTCAGGCCAACGTCAAGCGGGGCAAGATGGCGCTGGCGCCCTGTCATGCATTTTTTCAGTTTTATGTTGCGGACGGCAGACTTTCCTGCCAGCTCTATCAGCGCTCCGCGGATATCTTTCTCGGCGTACCGTTCAATATCGCATCCTACGCCCTGCTCACGATGATGGTGGCGCAGGCAACCGATCTCAAGCCCGGAGAATTTGTTCATACCTTCGGTGACGCACATCTCTATCTGAACCATCTGGAACAGGCGCGCACACAGCTTGCACGTGACCCTTTCCCCTTGCCGGTCATGCACCTGAACCCCGGGATCAGGCACATTTTTGATTTTACCTGTGATGATTTCAGCCTGGAAGGCTATCAGTGCCATCCGGGCATCCGGGCGCCGATAGCGATTTGAGCCTAACCCGTATATTGCATGAAGGATTCGGAATTCAGGCTTGAGCAGGCTTGGCAGGCTGGTTGATCGGGCGACAAAGCATAGCCGTAGCTATGGTTTGAGGCCGAGCGGCCAGGATGCCGAGCCTGATCGGGTCTGAAACCGGATAGGACAAGGTGTAACCACGGATAAGGTGGCCTGGTTCTGTGTAGGTCATTGATATAATGTAATATCCTGTCCATCAGATGTCCGCCTTCATGCAATATACGGGTCAAGCTTACGTGGACACCATTTCCTTACGAGACCGACTTGAGTTTTGACAGCACGCTGTCCTGATCGCCGGGATTGCATAGATGCTGCGGCGGCATTTTTGTTCTTGCGTTCGAATCACCGGTAAACTCCCTGACAGCCTCTTTTGAATTGCATATCCACTTTCTGAGATGGACCTCATCCCACACCCATGCATTCCCCCTGATATATCTGGTGAATCTGTACTTGTAGCCGGGAAACGCACCCGCCCTGCGGCCAAACACTCCCGGAATATCTCCACCCTTGCCTAGCCCTGGCCCAACCTTGGTCTTTGACGAAAAAGAATGGCAGGACTGACACTTCTTCCAGGCCGTCCCGACCACTTTGCCCGCCATCGCCGGCTTCGCGGCATGTGGCGTGTTCCGAACCGCTTCCATCACCGCCCCGGGCGATGCCATGCCATGCTCGAAATGGCTGCCGGCTGTTTCAGTTTTTACATCCGCCGTTTTTTCCGAATGCATACGCTCCGAAGCCGTATTGATGCCGGCCGGGGGCTGAGGCTGACTTTCATGACCGCGGCATGCCGAACATGCGATTATCACCGCAACTGCCAGCAGGCTTCGCACAGAATCCATTTCCGAATCAGCCCCGGAAATTGGTGAACTTCAGCGGCCGGTCCGCATCCATCGCCCTGATCAGGGTGATGACTGCCTGCAGGTCATCACGCTTTTTACCCGAAACACGTATCTGATCACCCTGAATAGCAATCTGAACCTTCTTTTTTTCCTGTTTGACCGTCTTGACGATTTTTTTGGCCAGGTCCTGACCAAGCCCCTGTTTGACGGTGATGTGCTGCCGCCTGTTGCCGCCGCCGGCGGCTTCCACACTGCCATATTCGAGGCATTTCGGATCGAGCTTCCTGCGTACCAGTCTGGCGCGCAGGATTTCATTCACTGCATTGAGCCTGTAATCATCATCACCGATGATGGTAAGGCCTTCATCGTCCAGTTTGATACTGGCCTGGCTGCCCTTGAAATCATAACGCGTCGCAATCTCCTTGCGCGTCTGGTTCACGGCATTATCCAGTTCCTGCATATCGGTTTCGCAAACCACATCAAAACTCGGCATGATTCTCTCCTGCAAGCTTGTGCCCGATGATGCACGCCCTGACGGGGACTTGTCCACGCCGCCTTTGACAAGCCATTCATTTGCCTTAAGCATACGAAAACCCGGCGTACAGGCCATGCGCCAACACAAAAGGGGGCCCGGAGGATCATTGCTACGGGATTTTGCTGACAGCATCAAGGCGCCTGTGCTTACACAAAAACACATACGCCTGCGCACCGATCGCCTTGCCTTGCCGCTTGCGTGCGTTGCCGTGGCCTGCCTTGTTCTTGTCTGGGCCCTGTTCGCCGGCGGCCACACTGTGGCGGCCAGTGCGATGACGGCCACGCATGAGGAGTGGATTGATGCGCAGATCGCCGCTCCGCCGGCGGCGCCATCATCACGGCGCCGCCAAAGGGTCAAACGTGGCGACACCGCTATCGCCGTGCTTTCAAGGCTGGCGTTTCCCTCTGCCGAAATCCGCGCCATGATTGATGCGGCAAGGCATGTCTATCCCCTGCGTCGTGTGATTGCCGGAAAACATATCAGCCGGCTTGACCATGGCCGGCAAACGGATGTGTATTACCCGGTGGATGAGAGCCGCATGCTGCATTTAAGCCGACATCAAGGCACCTGGGAAGCCTCACTGATGCCGAGGCTTGCATCGGCCCGCACCACCGTATTTCAGGGCGAGGTCAGGGAAAATCTGTTCGCCGCCGCGGCCCGTGCCGGCATGGATGAACGCACCACGATGAACCTCGTTGATATTTTTGCCTGGGACATCGACTTTGTCCGCGACCTGCGCCCCGGTGACCGTTTCAGGGCGCTCGTGGAAGAACGATTCGGTCAGCAGGGAGCGCTGCTGGATCGTGTCATTCTGGCGGCTGAATTCATCAATCAGGGACACACGTACCGCGCTGTTCGCTATCGGCTGGCGAACGGACGGGTGGAATATTTTACCCCGGCCGGCAAAAGCATGCGCAAAACCTATCTGAAGGCACCGGTGAAATTCACACGCATTTCATCACGCTTTACGCTCAGACGCAGGCATCCGGTCCTGGGTTATACGCGTGCGCATCGCGGCGTGGATTATGCCGCTCCAACGGGGACGCCGATTCACGCGGTCGGCGACGGGCGGGTGGCGTATGCCGGCTGGAAAGGCGGTTACGGTCGCTTTGTTCTTATCCGCCATACCAACGGCAACCATGTAACCGCATATGCCCATATGAGGCACATTGCACGCGGAATACGGCGAGGCGTGCACGTGCGACAGGGTCAGATCATCGGTTATGTAGGTATGAGCGGACTGGCGACCGGTCCCCACCTGCATTTCGAATTCCGGGTGCGCGGCCGTGCCATCAATCCACTTTCTGTCAGACGAACGCCTTCCAGACCGGTGCCTGCCGTGCAGATGGCGCGGTTTCGTGAACTGGCGGACGGTATGCTTGAGCGCATAATTCAAAGCCCTACTCTTCTGGCATGGGATTAAGGATGTCGTCCACAGTCGCGACAACGACGGAAAGCTGGCTGGACGAGGCCAGACACGTGCTTGAAATTGAACAGCAATCCATCGCCGCCATCGCCAGTTTGCTGGATGATGATTTTCTTCGCGCCGTACAAAGCATTCTGGATATCGAAGGCAGGCTCGTTGTTGTCGGCATGGGTAAATCCGGCATTATCGCCAAGAAAATCGCCGCCACCTTTGCCTCTACCGGCACCCCCGCCTTTTTTGTCCATGCCGCCGAGGCCCAGCACGGTGATCTTGGCATGATCACCCGGCATGATGCCGTGCTGGCAATTTCGCACAGCGGTGAAACCAGTGAGGTGGCCGGCCTGCTTCCGATGCTCAAACGCCTTGGCATCCCTTTAATCGCCATGACGGGAAAACGGGAATCCACCCTCGGGCGCTATGCGGACATGCTGTTGCATGTCGATGTGCCACGGGAAGCATGCCCGATGAACCTGGCCCCGACCGCTTCGACGACGGCAACACTGGCGCTTGGCGATGCGCTGGCGGTTGTGGTTCTGGAACAGCGGCACTTCAGTCCGAAGGATTTTGCCAGCTTTCATCCGGCGGGAAGCCTGGGACGAAAACTGATGTGTGTCCGGTCATTGATGCATACGGGTCCGGCGCTGCCGATGGTGCGGATCGATACGGCCCTGAAAGATGCCATCGTTATCATGAGTTCGCACCGCCTGGGTATTACCGGCGTACTGGAAGATGGGCGGCTGGCCGGTTGTATCAGCGATGGCGATTTACGACGTATCATGGAATCCGGAGATGTGGATCTGGCACGGCCCGTAGAAGCCGTGATGCACAGACAGCCGCAAACCATCGCTGAAGACTGTCTGGCTTCCGAAGCGGTCCGCCTGATGGAGGAAAGGAAAATTACCGCTTTATTCGTAACGGATGAAGAAGCAAGGCCAAAAGGCGTGGTCCATTTGCACGACCTGCTGCAGGCGGGCGTGGCGTGACAACGGCGCGGCCCATGCATAAAAGCCTGTTTTCCAGCTCCTCCCCTCTCATATACTGCCGGGGCTGACATGTCCGGACTAAGCCGCAGCAGCATAAACTTTCCGATGGAAAAAGCGCGAAACATCCGCATGCTGGTTCTGGACGTGGATGGCGTACTGACGGATGGTGCTATTTTCATGGATAATGCCGGTGAAGAAATGAAGGCGTTTAACGTCCGTGACGGGCATGGAATCAAGCTGCTTCAGCGCGCCGGCATTCAGGTAGGTATTCTCACCGGACGCACATCGGGCGTGGTGGCCGGCCGGGCGAAGGATCTGGGCATTGACCATGTGGTGCAGGGAAGCCTGAACAAGTCCGCCGGACTGGATGCGCTGCTTTCCGGAACGGGGCTATGCGAAAGGGATTGCGCCTATATGGGAGACGACATACTGGACCTGTTGCCCATGCGCCGCTGTACACTGGCGCTGGCGCCGAAAGACGCACACCCGGCCGTACAGCAGTTCGCGGACTGGTTATCCGCCTTCAACGGCGGGCGTGGCGCGGTACGACAGGCGGTGGAGGGCCTGATCCTGGCCGGTCATGCCTGGCGCCATGTTATTCAGGAACCTTACGGTGTTTCCCCCGCCGACTGCGGCTGGCCCGGCTAAAAGCCATGAGCACCGGTTTGCTTCGCCCCATGAATTTACGGGGCTGCCACGCACCACATCCCGGACCGTAAATGCCCCCGGAACAAAACCACCGCACGGCCGGCCGCTACGTTCCCCGCGCCCCCTTGTACAGCTGGCTGAAATGGGGCTTTCTGGGACTTGCACTGGCCAGCGTCACCGTTGCGGTGACGCTGGTGTGGCGGGCAAAGATTGATCAACTGCCGCTTTCCTTTTCATCAGCGATGCGTGAGAAACCTCGCGCCCACGTGGACAAGCCGTTTATTGTTGAGCATGAGTCAGGCCGCACTGTATGGCGTCTGAAAGCACGCAAGGCGGAGCAGCAGACAAACGGCAATCTGCATCTGCTGCAACCGCAGCTTGAGCTGTTCAGCGCATCCGGCAAGCGTATACCTGTTACCGGCAGCGAGGCGTGGTTTGCACCCCTGTCCAAAAAGATTCGTTTTACGGGAGATGTGAAAATGGAATATGGTGAATGGCAACTGTTCTGTGACAGCATGCGCTACGATCATCAGAAGGATATGGTGTATATTCCCGGCCCTTTCCGGATCAAGGGGAAAGCAACGCGGATACGCGGCAAAAATCTGACCGCATGGCGGGCGGCGAACCATGTCCGGGTTGATGGCGGTATCTGGATTGAGGATGCTCGCTCCACAAGCACGAAGGTGATGCCATGAAACGCCTTGCCAGTGCCGTTATGTTCAGCGTCGGCTGTCTGATCTGTGCCCATGCATGGGCCGGGCCGGTCACTGTACGGGCCGACCATCTGGATGTGTGGCACGATAAAAAGGAGGCCCTTTTCACCGGACGCGTCCACCTGACGCGCGATGACTTTGAATTGTTTTGTGATCGCCTTAAAAGTTTTTATGAGGAAGGGGGCGGCATCGAACGTGCCATCGCCACGGGCCATGTTCGCATGCGGCAGGGCGACAAACATGGTCGCGCGGACAGGGCGGTGCTGAACAACAAACGCCAGATACTTACCCTGACGGGGCATGCCGTTATGGAGCAACCCGGGGGTCGTATCGCAGGCGCAACCATCGTGCATCATATCAAAACCAGGATTACGGAGGTCAGCCAGGGTGAGGGCGGCCAGGTTCAACTCCGTATCGATGATGCCTCATCCAAAAAGGCGGCCGGAGCCCTGCCTTGAGTGAGGTCCATCATCTTTCCGCCAGGGATATGAGCAAATCCTACCGGAAAACCAGAGTGGTGAATGCCGTCAGCATGGATGTCTATTCCAGCGAATGCGTGGGCCTGCTTGGGCCCAATGGCGCCGGCAAGACAACCAGTTTTTACATGGTCTGCGGCCTGGTTAATGGAGATACCGGCAGTATTCACCTGGACGGTGAAGACATTACACCGCTGCCCATGCATCGCCGCGCCCGGCGCGGCATCGGCTATTTACCGCAGGAGGCCAGCATCTTCCGCAAGCTGACCGTCAGGGAAAATCTGCTCGGCATCTTTGAAACCCTGGATATTCCTGAAGCTGAGGTAGAGGAACGGCTTGAAGGCCTGCTGGTGGAACTGGGCATTGAGGGCGTCCAGCATCAAAAGGCTTACACACTTTCCGGCGGCCAGCGGCGACGCACCGAAATTGCCCGCGCCCTGGTTACCCGGCCACGGTTTCTACTGCTGGATGAACCCTTCGCCGGCATCGATCCGATCGCCGTTGAGGATATCCAGGCCATCATTGCCGACTTAAGGTCCCGCGGCATCGGTATCCTGATTACCGACCATAATGTGCGGGATACCCTGACCATTTGTGATCGTGCATACTTGATGAATGCAGGCCAGATTCTTGTGCAGGGAACACCGGATGAAATCGTGGCGCATCCGGATGCCCGCAGATTATATTTGGGCGACAGCTTTTCCATGTGACCGCTTACCCATAAATCCGATGCAAAATGCACAGGAACTATTCACCACGGAGAACACAGAGATGCACAGAGGAAGAGAATTTGGTCCCGGCCATGCCGGGTTAGGGAGGAAAAACGAAATGCCGGGCACAAACCAGACCGATCGTGACATCATCGTGGCCATGACGGGTGCATCGGGGGCAGCCTACGGGCTGCGCCTGCTCGAACGGCTGGGCAAGGCGGGCGTGCATCAGCATGTTCTGATCTCCGATGCGGCACGCATCGTACTCAGGCAGGAGGCCGACATCATGTTGCCGGATACGCCGGAACAGGCCGGCGAATTTCTGGCATCACATCTTGGCATTGCCGTACAACGACTTAGCTGCTATGCGCTGGATGACTGGTTTTCACCGGCCGCATCGGGCTCGGCCGGAATCCGGCGCATGATTGTCGTTCCCTGCTCCATGGGCGCACTGGCCCGTATCGCCACCGGCGCTTCGGACAACGTGATCGAACGCGCCGCGGATGTCATGCTTAAGGAAAACGGCCGTCTGATTCTGGTGCCGAGAGAAATGCCGTTGTCGGCCATTCATCTGGAACACATGCTGACGCTTGCGCGTATGGGCGTTCATATCATTCCGGCCATGCCGGGCTTCTATCACAAGCCGGAAAACATTGCCGAGCTGGTGGATTTTGTCGTGGACCGGCTACTGGACCATCTGGGGATGGAAAACAGGGAGGCGATGCGATGGGGCGCCTGAAATGGCTGGTTGTCATATGCTCCCTGAGCGGTTGTGCAGCGGCAAGCACCGTCTCAGCCATCCCTGTAGGACTGGTGGAAGGTGCGGTGGAATTTTTTCGTGGTCAACAGGAAAGCCTGCCGGTCAATATGAAAATATCACTGGCTTCGGTTCAGGCCGGGTTGCGCAGCATGGCTCTGGATGTGGATGTACTGGAGCCGGTTCAAGGAGGTTATGCCATTACCTTCGGCAACAAAACGCTGGACGGTACACTCAATCTGAAACGCCAGACGCCCAGACTGACGACCTTTTCTGTTTCGGTACGCCGAGGGCTTGTCAGCCAGAAATCCGTTGAGACGGCGATCATCAAGGCAATCAGAATCACAACCGAAAAGGCGGATGCGGGCCGCCGTTTTAATTTCCAGGATTATCATCACATTCACATCCGGCCATCCATCAGGGCAAAGCGGATCGGCTGGTTTCGTCCCGGCGCCACACTGGAAGCCGAAAGGTCAAAAAGGGAAGGCTGGCTCAGAATCAAGCTGCCGTCCGGCAAGCGGGGTTATCTGAAAGGAAGCTTGCCCCGGAAGCGCGGATGAGTTGGTATTGGACACTGAATGATATAGCGCAAGTTGCTTGCCCTGTATGATTCCTGAATCATGCAGGCTACTTCTCTGGAGGTAAGACATGGCACTGGATCAGGACCTACTGGATGATATCGCGGAAAAAATCGCCGCGGGCTTGCGGGCCGCGGGTCATCTCAAACAGGAAGCCGGCGCCCAGGTAAAAGCCGTGCTTGAAAGCGCTTTGTCCGGTCTGGACGTAGTGACGACGGAGCGCATGCAGGTCGCCGAAGCCATGCTCGACAAGGCGCGGGAACAGATCGGGGAACTGGAAACGCGCGTCGCGGAGCTGGAATCCCGTTTGAAAAAATCATGACCCTCTGACCGCCATGTTAGCCCGTTTGCCGAGTGCCGCCTTGCGTGGCCTGAACGCAGAACCCGTAGATGTAGAAGTCGATCTGTCCCGCGGCCTGCCGGCGTGGAATATGGTCGGGCTTCCCGAAGCGGCAGTGCGCGAGGCGCGGGACCGGGTAAGATCGGCCCTGCTTAATTCCGGCTTTGAATTTCCTCTCCGGCATATCACCGTCAACCTGGCGCCGGCGGACAGGCGCAAGGACGGCTCTCATTTCGATCTTCCGGTGGCCGCGGGCCTGCTGCTCGCCAGCGCTCAGGTCCGGACGCGCGATCCCCTGCCCTTCATGCTGGGCGAACTGGCGCTGGACGGAAGAATCAACCCGGTTCCCGGTATCCTGCCATTGGCCATGTATGCACGTAAAAAAGGCTTTATGCAGCTGATCGTGCCCGAGGCATGCGCCGCCGAAGCCTCAATCGTGGAACACATCGAGGTACTGCCGGCCGGAAATCTGCTTCAGGTCGCACGTCATCTGGCCGGACGGGAGCCATTGTCCGCTTATGCCGCCATACCGGAGCAGCCAGTGGCGCAGGCGCAGGATGCGCCCGACCTGGCCGATGTACGCGGGCAATTACAGGCCCGGCGTGCGCTGGAAATTGCCGCGGCCGGAGGCCACCACCTGCTGATGAGCGGCCCTCCCGGGGTCGGCAAGAGCATGCTGGCCAAACGCCTGCCCGGTATCCTGCCGCCATTAACGCCCGGGCAGCGTCTGGAAGTAGCGCGTATCTACAGCGTGGCAGGCGAGGGCGGCCGCAGCGTCATGGACACCATTCCGCCCTTTCGCACCCCGCATCATTCCGCCTCGGACGTGGCCATGATCGGCGGCGGCAGCACGCCCAGACCCGGCGAAGTGTCCAGGGCGGATCATGGCGTGCTGTTCCTGGATGAACTGCCCGAATTCAAGCGGCAGGTGCTGGAGGTACTGCGCCAGCCGCTGGAAGACGGACGCGTCTGCATAGCCCGGGCCGCGGACACGCTGGAGTTCCCGGCCCGATTTCAACTGGTCGCGGCCATGAATCCCTGCCCCTGCGGATATCTCGGCCATCCCACACGCGCCTGCCGCTGCTCGCCATCGCAGATTCGCCGTTACCGTCAGCGTATCTCCGGGCCGCTGCTCGACCGTTTCGACCTGCATGTGCATGTACCGCCGGTGGACAAGGAAGAACTGACGCGCATGCGTCCGGGGGAGCCTTCCTCACAAGTGGCGGTGCGCGTCGGCAAAGCCCGCGAACGGCAATATGCGCGCCTTGGAAAAGGACATGTCAATGCCCGCATGAGCCAGAAACAGATTGAGCGATACGCCCGTCCGGACACGGCCGGCGCCAAACTTCTTGATGCGGCGATGGAGCGTTTTTCCCTTTCAGCCCGCAGCTACCACCGTATTCTGAAGGTGGTGCGCACCATCGCCGATCTGGACGGCGTGGATGACGTCACCCCCCGGCATGTGGCCGAAGCACTGCAATACCGGGGCCAGGAGGCGATCCCGCTGCTGTAGGTTAACCCGTATATTGCATGAAGGCGGACATCTGATGGACAGGATATTACATTATGTTAATGGCTTACACAGAACCAGGCCAGTTTATCCGTGGTTACACTTTGTCCTATCCGGTTTCAGACCCGATCAGGCCTGGCATCCTGGCCGCTCGGCCTCAAACCATAGCTACGGCTATGCTTTGTCGCCCGATCAACCAGCCTGCCAGGCCTGCTCAAGCCTGAATTCCGAATCCTTCGTGCAATATACGGGTTAAGGTCATGCCGACCGGCAACGATGCATACGCCCCCCGTTTTTTCTATAGCCAGCTCTGGATAAATCGCACCACCGGTTTGGTGAAATCATTGTCCGTCCAGTATTTTTGATGCGACATGGGATTCCAGCTTGAAAGAATCCCGCCGACGTTGATTGCGACATCGTTATTGACCACCTGATTGTATTTCTGATTGATAGCCTTGAGCGGATACCCAAGTACGTCATCCGGATCGTAGAAATTAAGCCACCTGGCCTTGTTTTTCTGCGCTGGCGTCAGCGCATCGCCCGGAAAATGGATGGGACGAATGTCTGCTTTCTTGTAAGCCAGAGTGAAAAACGGAATGTTGCAGCCAAAGGTAATCATGCCCGCCAGCGTCTTCATTTGCTGAAAATTGCCGGAGCCGGGGGTGACGATGCCGCGGCCCTGTTGAATGTCATCCCAAGCGCTTGTTAATCTCATCGCGCATGGGCACGGAATAATTGGGCTTCTGCGACCCCATGCCATGAATCACCGCAATACATAAATCCGCCATATCTTCCTCCCTGCCTGCCTTTTTAGTTTAGATGAAAAGGGACAAATATGGGCGCAGTAGATTTCTCATAAGTCCGACAGACTGCTAGGATAGGTTTATAGTGCTGATAACAACTGGAGCTGCGACAGGGGGAATCACATGCGTAAGCGGCTGATTGAGCGGGATATTCAGGAAGCCTCTACGACGGAATATAACTGGTTGAATCTGGCAACCTTGGCGCAGGTGGAGATTTCATCCGAGGATGCGGCGCACCCGATCGAATCAGCATTGGTTCCCGGCTCCGGATCGGGTTGGCAGGCATCAGAATCCGGAAAGCAGATGCTCCGCCTGCTGTTTGATAAACCACAGAAGGTCGGGCTGGTTCGTTTGGTATTTGAAGAAGATACTCAGGAACGCACACAGGAGTTCGTTCTGGGCTGGTCCTCGGATGGCGGGCAGTCCTACCATGATATTGCGCGTCAGCAGTACAATTTCAACTCACCGGATTCGACCCGGGAGCTTGAAGACTACAGCGTTGATCTAAATGGCGTGACGACACTGGAACTATGCATTATTCCGGACATCAGCAGAGGCAGTGCCCGCGCATCGCTTGCCGAATGGCGCATTGCTTGAGTGCGGATTACGGTTAAATCAGCCCTCGTTATGACTGTAAACTAGTCGGCGGTACAGCCAGGCGAACGGCGAACTTCGGCCAACTTCAGACATTCGATTACCTCTATACATAACCATGATATTTCCACGCAAAAGTATATCGAAACCATCGATTTGCTTCGATCGTAGTGCTAATCTATACCCAAATGCCATCGTCCAAGAGGGTAGAAATCTCGTGATTGTAATAAGAGCCTAAGAAATAAAGCATGACACGGCAAGAACTCCTACAGCGATCAAGCTACCTTTTGGGGCGTTTTGCGTACGAGGTGAAAGTCGCGAACGCAATGGGGCATTTCGACATTAACACCTTGGCGGAGGATTTCCTTATCCCCGTCTTCAAGATAGTTTTCAACTGTCCCAATCTGCAAAACCAAAACCGCATCCAAATGAACTTCCCAGCTGTCGATCTAGGATGCAAAACAAGCAGAATCTCTATCCAAATTACTTCCGACTCTTCAAGCAGCAAAGTGTGCAAAACACTAGAGAAGTTTAAGTCTCACAACCTCAGCGATGATTTTGACATCTTATATGTGTACGTCATTACTGAGAGACAGAATTCGTACACCTCCGAAAAGCTGGCAGAAGCCGCCTACAAGCTGCCATTTAAGTTTGATGCATCGACCAATATTCTCGATTTTAGAGGCTTGGCGAAAATGCTCAATGAACTCACTACTGAACAGCTCGAATGCATCAACGCGCATCTTGAAGATGGGTTCAGGAAGACGGATGCCAATCTTAAATTCCGCAATAACTTAGATGAGTTCTTAGAAGTCAGTCAGCAAAAAATTGAGGATGAGAAGCGAACAAAAAAATATATACCCTCAGTCTTTGTGGAGACCTCAGCGACGAAAGAGGAAATGCGGTATTTCGCAAATCCAATGTTTTTCTATAGAAAGATTGATGATGATCTACGAAGAATAGATTTGGCCTATTTCAATGAGCTTCTAGGTATGGCCAAAGTCGAACCTATTGCAGACAATTTACACGAAATCACTATTTTGAAAGCGCCAAATACCTTACCTGAGCTTCGAGAACATCTGCTTCAACAAAGCACTGCGCTTGAATCTATTCAAGAGAAAATATCTCCGTTCTCTTGGTATGGTGAGGGTACTGAGCGGTTTGCACCTAGTGACTATTCGACCGGCTACTGGGAAGTATTTCGGGTTGGTATCGAATCAATCGGAAATGGTATATTCCGCTCGCTTGAGAATGTATCCAATAAAATTGGAATTGCCCAAGCCAAGATTTTTTTGGTTACGGGAATGGCTGGGCAAGGAAAGACAAATTTCATCTGCGACTTGGTCGAGAATCAATTCAGGGCATTTGAGGTGCCCACAATCTTCATTCCGGCTCGCTCATTGAACGACTACCCTGGCCCCAATCGAATTCTGCCGTACATTAGAAACAATCGATTTGCTCCAGATACTCCAAACCTCCATGATCTTTTCTCATTGCTAAACGATGTTGCCGAGGAATGCCAAAAGCCGTTTGTAATAGCTATTGATGGAATAAACGAAGTTAGCGACCTTGATGGATTTGTTGCCGAACTCCGAGTCTTCCTTGATGCCTTGTGCCAGTACGACTTCATTAAGATTATCATAACCTGTCGGAATGAATTTTTTGATCACAAGTTCGCTGGAGTATTTGAACCACAATTTTCCGATCATCTATATCGTGTGAAAGACCTTCGACGCGAGATGTCAGATGAAAATAAGGCTAGGCTTCTGAAAGCTTACTTGAACCATTTTAAGGTCAAAGCGGACCTGTCAAAAGCTGCAACCGAGTTCTTAGAAAATGATCTCATCCTGCTGCGAATTTTCTCAGAAATTCATGAAGGTAAGAACATTGGATATGTTCCGGATATCTACAAAGGTGACATCTTCGAGAAATACCTGATCATGAAGGTCAACGAATTTCCTGCTGCTTCAAGGCAGAAGGTATTAAACTCTCTATACAAGATTTGCTCTCGAATGTTGGGCGACGAGAACTTCACTCAGATATCCGTTGATGGTTTTGATAACTCTGAGCGACAAATCATCGAGCGCTTGATAGGAGAAGATATTATTCTGAGGAGGGAAGTCCCATCCACAGGGCTAGCGTCGTTGGGCATTGAAAATATTTCATTTACATACGACGAACTGCGCGACTTCCTGCTTGCCTACTATACCGTTATGAAACTTGCGGCATCGCATCCGACACGAGTAGGAGATATATTTGAGAAAAGCCCTGAGTGGCCTATATACGAGGGTTTTTTCCGATACGCCTATATTCTGGCCCGCAAGCATAGCTGCGATATCGTTTTGGCCGCTTGTGAGGCTTCAGAAGAGTTTCAGGAGCATTATCTAAACAATTTGTCTCTCCTATCGGCAGACATTCAAACGCCCGAGGATGTGGAGAGGGTGCAGGCTGTTTTGAAGAACAGCTCTGTTGAACGTGAAATCAGGAAGGTTGCTTGGTTCCTTTTCAGAAAAAGGGAAGACTCGGAGCATTTGAATATTCGTATTCTGCTTGATCATGTTAGCAGATTGGATGCTGAAGAGTCCGAACAGTTCATGAGAGCGATGTTCTCTCGCTCTTCCGATTATGAAGCCAATACTTGGCGGAAAAGGGTTGGCGATCTGCTAATAAGCTTCAATGAACTTAGTGAAGAGCAAAAACTTGGGTTGGGAGTTCCAGCGTTAGCGTTTGCACTGCATTTAGAGCCACATGCTCCTTGGGCTGAAAGCGAGGGTACTCTTGACTTCTTCGAAAAGTTTCAGCGCACTCAAGAAGTGGGCAGTGCAATTGAGGCCTGTCAAAATGCTGTCTCTGCTAAAGTGCAAAACTGCCTGAAAGAAATAGCAGCAGAGCGAGGGATGCATGAGGGATGAGATACAATTAATTCTCCCGACTTCATGGGAACCCAATCGGAGTGAGTTTTTCGAAGCGTTGGGAGTATCTCCTGAAGGTCTTGGCGGACAGATTTTCGGACCCGTCTACGACGCACTGTTTGTCGCATCCATTGAAGTCAAAGCTGAGTTCAAAAAATATTATTCCGTCGAATACGCGAATTTGGCGGAGTATTTGGAAATTCGGTATGGACAAACTTTAAGCGAAGATGATTTGGAAGCGGATCGGGTGTTCATGGTGACTTGGATGCCACAAGTTATTGATGACGCGTACGAGGATAACAAGCTGGACACCGTGCTTGAATGTATTAAAAAGCTAGAAGGGACTCAGAATGAAGATCAAACTTGATTTCGTTTCAAACAGCTCATCGACGTCTTTTGTCTACATCTCAGATGAGGAGTTGAGCGAAGATGTTTTTCTCGAAGCTGCCGGGGTGGACGGAGATGGTCCTGTCGGGGATTTATTTCGTCAGATGTACTTCGAGATCAGCTATGCGATTTCGCACAACGGTACACAAGTCACGACAAAAGGGGCCGCCGATAGCCTTGCTGGAACACATGAGTTTACACCTGAGGTTATCCAGAAGATGAAAGATGCGATTGACCAGGGGAAAAGCGTCGTTACATCAAGCCTGAGCAGCGACGGCCCCCTTGCGGAGTCGCTTCTGTGTATGGCTATGTTTGAGATCGAGTCAGACCGCTTTTACATCAACGCTTACAACAATTATTGGTAGTCTTGTGCTAAGAGCCATCCGCTATAAGAGTTTGGGTTATACGTCGTTTTTCAATCCAGATACAGGTTTTTTTGCCCGGGTTCCGGATAAGGGGGAGAAAGACCCGTTTTGGTCACCGCACGGACCGGAGTTGATGGACATTTCAATCACAAATTGGTGTGATAAAGGCTGTTCTTTTTGCTACAAGTCTTCGACCAAGCTCGGTGAACCCATGTCGCTAGATGACTACAAGAGAGTAATTGATCAAGCCGCAGAAATGGGAACATTTCAGGTGGCGTTGGGAGGTGGCAACCCCAATCAACATCCAAACTTCGTAGATATCTTAGAATACACTGCATCTGAAGGTGTAGTTCCCAATTACACAACGAACGGTCGTGGTCTGAGTGATGAAATACTCAACGCCACGAGCAAGTATTGCGGTGCTGTGGCTGTTTCTGCCTACCCACCATATGAGGAAACTGCTGCGGCGGTCGAGAAACTGGCTGACCACGGTATCAAAACCAATATTCATTTCATTTTGGACGCAGACAGCATCAATACCGCAATTGAATGGCTAAACGAACCACCCGAATACCTAGCGGGCATAAACGCCATAATCTTTCTGAACTACAAACCATCCGGGCGGTCAGTTTTTGAAGAAAAACTCTTGCGCAATAGTACAAGGTTGGAAGAGTTTTTCGGCTTAGCCACATCTTCCAAAAGGAAACTGAAAGTTGGCTTTGACGCATGTTGCGTTAGCGGTGTATTAGCACGAACGAACGCCAAT
Organism: uncultured Zetaproteobacteria bacterium; assembly: GCA_964628185.1. GTDB lineage: Bacteria > Pseudomonadota > Zetaproteobacteria > Mariprofundales > Mariprofundaceae > CAZVLQ01. Next base: position 106,147 of record CAZVLQ010000003.1, read on the forward strand.
ACCTCAATGGTGGACGCATGCGACGCTGGTAGGTTCTCTATGTATGTGTCGGAAGACTTAAAGGTATATCCCTGTTCTTTTCAGAGTGGTTTAGCAGAAGGAGACCAGTTGGATGAAAATACAGCACTCCTAGACATTTGGACCAAGTCTCGAAACATGGAAGCGTTTCGAAGTTACTTCAGTTCGGATCGCTGTGGAGGATGCTGCCACCGTGCTGCTTGTATGAATGGTTGTCCGATATTTGATGAGCTAGTCGTTTGTGGAAACCGATAGATTTCTTTCCGACAATCGAATGTCTGAAGTTGGCCGACTTGCGTCATTTACATACAGCACATCTGGTAGGTTGGCTCATGATATGC
>CAZVLQ010000004.1:0-105737 GCA_964628185.1 uncultured Zetaproteobacteria bacterium
CTTGACTCTTTCGCCGGTTCAGGCACCACCGGCGCAGTGGCGCACAAGATGGGGCGCCGCTGGATTATGGTGGAGCTGGGCGAGCATTGTCATACGCATATCATCCCGCGCATGCAGAAAGTGATTGATGGCGAGGACCCCGGTGGCATCAGCAAGGCGGTGAACTGGAAAGGAGGCGGTGGGTTCCGCTATTTCAAACTTGCTCCGTCGCTGCTGGAGCAGGACAAATGGGGCAACTGGGTGATCAACAGGCAGTACAATCCCAACATGCTGGCCGAGGCGCTGTGCAAACTGGAGGGGTTCACCTACGCGCCTTCCGATTCTGTCTACTGGCAGCACGGCCATTCCACCGAAAATGATTTTATCTATGTAACCACGCAGACACTTTCGTTTGAGCAGTTGCAGAAGCTTTCCGATGATGTCGGGCCGGATCGTTCGTTGCTGGTGCTCTGCTCTGCGTTCCGAGGAAGGGATGACTTTGAAAATCTCACCGTGAAGAAGATACCCAAGCAAGTGCTCTCCCGCTGCGAATGGGGGCATGATGATTACTCCTTGCAAGTGGAGAATCTGACCAAAGCACCGCCTGAGCCGGGGCAGCAGGATATGTTCGATGAAGAGGATGCGGAATGACAGAGAAAATAACGCCTTCCACGGATAAAAGCCCCACCATCTTTGATCGCATCCGGGATATTCTCGAATCGGCTCGAACGAATATTGCGCGCACGGTCAATACAACCCAAGTGGTAAGCAATTGGCTGATTGGAAGAGAGATTGTGGAGGAGCAACAGCAGGGAAAGAAGCGGGCGGGTTACGGCGAGGCGTTGCTGTCCGACCTTTCCCGGCAGCTCGGAGAGACCTTCGGCAGGGGCTTTTCAGTGGATAACCTTGAAGCCTTCCGTCAGTTCTACATCGAATATCCCGACCTGATTTCCGATACGTTGTCACGGGAATCGCTTCCCACTGGCGGCATGCCAGAGATTTCCGACACAGTGTCTCGGATATCTCCTGATGACGTACTCGCCTTGCCGGATTCTTCTTCACTCGAATGGCAGCCGGGCTGCCTGCATCCGTCGCTATCGTGGAGTCATTACCGCGCCCTGTTGCGCGTCGGACGCAGAGAGGCAAGGGCGTTCTACGAGATTGAGGCGATTCGCAACGCCTGGTCGGTGCGGGAGTTGTCGCGGCAGGTTTCCAGCCTGCTGTTTGACCGCCTGGCGAAAAGCAAGGACAGGGAGGGGCTGTTGCGGCTGGCCACGCAAGGGCAGGAAGTGGCGCGCCCTGTCGATGTCCTGAAAGATCCGATGGTGCTGGAATTTCTCGACCTGCCCGAGACGCCAAGACTGGTAGAGTCGAACCTGGAGCAGGCACTGATCGGCAATCTGCAAACCTTCCTGCTTGAGCTCGGCACGGGTTTTGCCTTTGTATCCCGGCAGGAGCGCATCACGCTTGATGGCGACCACTTCTACATCGATCTGGTTTTCTATCATACGATTTTGAAATGTTATGTGCTGATTGATCTGAAGGTCGGCAAGCTCTCCCATGGCGATCTGGGACAGATTCAGTTTTATGTGAACTATTATGACCGGGAGCGGCGTACAGAAGGGGACAACCCGACCATCGGACTGGTGCTGTGTCCGGACAAGAACGACGCTGTGGTGAAATACACGCTGGGTGAACAGCAGGAGCGCAACATCTTTGCCAGCCGTTATCAGCTTTATCTGCCGACCGAGGAGGAGCTGCAACAGGAGTTGCGCCGTGAAATGCGCTATCTGAATACGGATGGTGTTGCGCCTGGAGAAGCGGAGAATCAGGAATGAACCGGGAAAATCAGAATATCGAGTGGAAGAAATCCTGGCGTGATGAATATATCAAGTGGTTGTGTGGTTTTGCCAACGCGCAGGGCGGGATTCTTTATATCGGCAAGGATGATCGGGGCGAAGTGACAGGGATTCACAATGCGGAGCGTTTGCTGGAGGAAATCCCCAACAAGGTGCGGGATATGCTCGGCATTATGGTGAATGTGAATCTTCTGCATGAGCATGGCAAAGATGTGCTGGAAATTATTGTTGAACCCTATCCAAGTCCTGTTAATTACAAAGGCCAGTATCACTATCGTAGCGGTAGCACCAAACAGGAACTGAAGGGGGCTGCGCTGGATCGGTTTCTGCTGGGCAAACATGGGCGCACATGGGATGGCGCGCCCATGCCGGGGCTGACTCTGGCCGATCTGGATGATGGTGCGCTGAACACCTTTCGCAAGCTGGCCATGAAAAGCGAACGGCTGCCGGAAGCTGTACTGAAAGAACCGGATCAAACCCTGATTGAAAAGCTGCACTTGATGTTGGGTCACTACCTGACTCACGCTGCCGTCCTTATTTTTCATCCGGAGCCAGAGCGTTTTTTCACCGGTGCTTTTGTGAAAATCGGCTATTTTGAAAACAATGTGGATTTGCGATATCAGGATGAGGTGTCGGGAGGTTTGATTGCCCAGGTCAATCAGACCATTGAAGTATTGAAGGCCAAGTATCTGAGAGCCTGGATAAGCTACGAAGGGTTACAACGAATTGAGTCCTATCCCGTGCCTGAAGCGGCTTTGCGTGAAGCCGTTCTGAATGCCGTGGTTCACAAGGATTACACCAGTTCGACACCCGTTCAGATCAGCGTCTATCCGGATAAACTAATGATCTGGAATCCGGGAGAACTACCCCCTGCTTGGACAGTGAAAAAATTACTGGGTAAACACGCGTCGATACCCTTCAACCCCGATATTGCCAATGTATTTTTCCGGACAGGGATGATCGAGTCATGGGGACGTGGCATTGAACGGATCACTGAAGCTTGCCGGGAGGCTGGTACGCCTAAACCGGAGGTAAAGATTGAACCATCTGGTTTATGGCTGATATTTCAGTTTTTGCCGGAGCATCAGATTGCCGCAGATGTCACTTCGGCTACGGGTGAAGTCACGCCACCAGTCACGCCACCAGTCACGCCACCAGTCAGCGAGTATGTGATCAGACTTCTGAAGTTGTTATCCATGAAGGGCACTCTGGGCAATACCGATATCCGCGAGGCTTTTCACTTAAAAGATCGCCGTCGCCTTCGCGAAACCTATATTGCTCCGGCAATGGCCGACGGACTTATTGAGCATACAATCCCCGACAAGCCCAATAGCCGGTTACAGAAATATCGCCTAACTGCCAAAGGAATATCCATTCTGGCTGCTTTGCAGAAAAGGGAGACTACGTGATAAGCGTGTTTTTGCCGGTTTGTTTTGTGCGGTTTGCTGCTGTTGGTTTGGCAGGGCGTTCCGGTTGCCGGAAGGGTGCGCGGATGCCCTCAATGGCCGACGAACTGGCAACGGACCTGAGCACCATGGCCTTGCGGAGCGTGCTGTCGCGCAAGTATGGATTGGAGGTGGAAAGCTTTGAACGCATACGGGGATTGTAGCATCAATCATCACCGGGGTCATTTGCTATGAACCGCCATGTCAATGCGATTGCCGGGCGGCTCTCCCTGCGCCCGCCGCAGCGGCAGTCGCTGGAGATTCTGGACCGGGTCATGGATATCGCTCATCCGGCCAAAAATGCCGATGCGGCCGCCATGCTGGAGATCATCCGCGGCGAATATCCAACACTGTCCGACTTTGAGCGTGATTTTCCTTCTCTTTGTTTTGCGTTGGCAACCGGTGTCGGTAAGACACGGCTGATGGGAGCATTCATCAGCTATCTGCATCTGGCGCACGGGCTGGATAACTTCTTTGTGCTGGCTCCAAACCTGACGATTTACAACAAGTTGATCGCCGACTTCACCCCCAATACGCCAAAATATGTGTTCAAGGGCATTGCCGAGTTTGCCGTCAATACACCGGTGATTATTACCGGCGACAACTACAATCAGAAAAGCAGCGTTCGCTCCGACATGCTACCGGGACTCGAAAAGAGCATTCACATCAACATCTTCAATATCTCCAAAATCAATTCTGAAGTACGAGGCGGCAAATCGCCCAAAATCAAACGGCTCTCCGAATACATCGGTGAAAGTTATTTTGACTACCTTGCCGCTTTGCCTGATCTGGTGTTGCTGATGGATGAGTCACACCGCTACCGTGCATCGGCTGGTGTGAAGGCCATTAATGATCTGAAGCCATTGCTGGGGCTTGAGTTGACTGCAACACCGTTCATCGAATCATCGCGAGGGCCTCTACCTTTCATGAACGTGGTGTTCGATTACCCGCTTGGCAGGGCTATGGCGGATGGCTTTGTGAAAGAACCTGCCGTAGTGACCCGCAAGGACTTCAACCCTGCGAGTATGCAGCAGGAGGAGGTTGAGCGTCTGAAGCTGGAAGATGGTATTCGCTTGCATGAGCAGACCAGGGTGCAACTGGAAACCTATGCCCGCGAAACCGACGAGCGTATCGTCAAGCCCTTCATGCTGGTGATTGCCCGCGAAACCACCCATGCCGGACAATTGATTGACCTGATCCGGAGCGATGCCTTCTTTGAAGGCCGCTACAAAGACAAGGTGATTCAAGTTGATTCCAGCCAGACAGGGGCGAAAGAAGACGAAATGGTCGAACGCCTGTTGAAGGTTGAGCACAACGATGAACCGACCGAAATTGTGATTCATGTGAACATGCTCAAGGAAGGCTGGGATGTGACCAATCTGTATACCATCGTCCCCTTGCGTGCGGCCAACGCCCGCACATTGATTGAGCAGTCTATCGGGCGCGGCCTACGGTTGCCCTATGGACATAAAACCGGTGTGGCTGCCGTTGATCGATTGAGTATTGTGGCGCATGACAAGTTTCAGGAAATTGTTGATGAAGCGAACAGGTCTGATTCGCCGATCCGGTTGCAGCAGGTGATTCTTGCAGACGATGAAATCACCAGGAAAACAAAGACCGTGGTATCGCAGCCATCTGTGACGCAAATGCTGAGTATCGAAACCGGAAACATGACAGCTTCGACCGAAGTGGCCAGGCAGCAGTCTGCACCCGTGTTCACGAAGCCTGAAGATCAGCGGGTTGCCCGGATCGCCTATGATGTGATCCAAAAGATGGAGAACCAACCGGACAAACTGCCAAGCGCTGCACATCTTAAAAACAAGGATGTGCAGACCGAGATTCGCAAGGCGGTGGAAGAGATATATCGACCGCCGCAAATGGAACTGGAAGGTGTCGTTGAGAAACCTGACGTAGCTTCGATTGTGGCCCAAACAACCGAGGTTATTGTTCAGCAAACTATTGATATCCCCCGCATTCTGGTTGTGCCTCAAGGTGAAGTCCGTTCAGGCTATAAGCCATTTGATCTCGATCTTGGTGGAATGCGTTTCCAACCACCATCAGATGATCTTTGGTTGCAGTACCTTCGCACTGGAGGAACGGAGGTGATTGGCTTCGGCTCCGGAGGCATCAAAGAGAAAAGGCTGGAGGATTATATCGTCAGTGCGCTGATGGATTGTAATGATGTCTCCTACGATGAACATGCCGACCTGCTTTACGATCTGGCTGGCCAGACGGTAGCGCACTTGCAGAGCTATCTGTCGGATGAAGAGGATGTCCACAAGGTATTGCGGATGCATCGGCGAGATATTGCCGGTCTGATTCACGCACAGATGCAGAAATACTATTGGGAAGAAACAGCGGGCTATGATGTTATCATCAGTAAAGGTTTCACTGACCTCAAAGAATGCGCATACACCGTCTCGGTCAGTGAACCGGCGACTGATTACAAGGTTTCTCCAACGGATAAAAGCAATATGGCGAAATATCTGTTTGGCGGATTTCAGCGCTGCCTGTACCCGGTTCAGAAGTTTCACTCCGAAGCGGAACGGATTCTTGCCGTGATCCTTGAACACGGCTCTCAGAAATGGTTCAGACCAACCAAGGGTCAATTTCAGCTATGGTACAAATCAGGCGCCCAGCAACTTGAGTACCAGCCGGACTTCGTGGCCGAAACAGAGGACACGATATACATGCTGGAACCCAAGGCTCGCAACCAGATGAGTGCTGTCGATGTGCTGGCCAAGAAGGATGCGGCTGTTCTCTGGTGTCAGCGCGCCTCAGCGCACACAGCGACCTATGGCGGCAAGCCCTGGAAGTATGCCCTGATCCCTCACGATCATCTCGCAAACAACATGACGATTGAGGGCCTTGTTCAGCGGTTTGGATTTTGAACTGAAGTACCCCAAATCTAAAAATTCAAATTCCAGATTGAATTTCACATTGCTGGAATAAAAAAAGGTGCCAGGAACCTTGCTGGGATAGAAAGCCGGGTTTGAGCCCTGGATGCCTGCCGAATGTCGAATGCAGAAACCTATCCCGAAATGTATTTATTGATTGTGCTGCGACAGTCCTCATCCAACATCTTTATTCCTTTTCGGGCTTGTTTTTTCCATGGAAGAACTTCCCAAGCCTCTCGAAGGTCATCGGGACGATGTTCAGACAGTACCTTGATTAGGGATTCCGCCTGCCGGATGTCTTTCCTGCGTTTGGCATCGTCTGTAGGTGGCCTGCGTATGGCGATGATCAATTTATGAAGTGCATATCGGGCAGGCTGAGGCACATTGACAAGGACACCATATCTGGTCAGCACGGCGGCTTGTTCGGGCGCTTCGATGAGATAATCAAGAAAACGTAATTCATCAGCATATACGCCCATGCCGCCAAGCTTTACGGGGGACTCGTTTCCCTTGCCTTTTTTGGGTGTAAGAAAATCAATCTTGATCCTGGGTTTCTTCAGTGTGAATGATGAAGCTGGATGCTTGTGATTCAAGGATGGAACCTCCATAAATTCCGCCTTGGCAAGTTCGTCATGCACCTGGATGAGGCCACTTCCCGCCACATGAAAATCTCTTCCAATATGGACATCCATGGTATGCGTAAGTTTGGATGCCCAGGCCACGCCAAGCATGTTTCCAATGGTTGCAAAAGCATGGGAGCCTATGAGTACGCCATGTTGTTTTCTGAAGACGCCTATGGCATCAAGAAGTTCAATGGTGGTTGCCATGGTTCTGTCCGGTGAATTTGCACCTCCCCGTATGAGCATGGAACATAATTTCGCCCTGTTTTGTAGCTGTTCTTTGATGCCTTCTCTGGATACACCCAGATAAAACTGTATGGGTTTTCCCATGTAGGAAATCCTGTGGTAATCGTACGCATGTCCCTTTATATCTTTCGTAACAATGGAACCGCTTGAGGGGATGTCAGCATCAGCACGAAGGCGCTCAATCAATTCGCTGTAGAGGGTGGTGACGGTGAAGTCCAGATCATCCATATATGCCATCATAGTTCGTTAGGTACAATAAGTCAATAAAGATGCCTAACCGACTTTAGCGCATGGTTCCCAGACAGGAAATAAAAAGGTGCCAGGAACCCCCCCTCTGTCAGGATAGAAAGCCGGGTTTAAGCCCTGGATGCCTGCCAAATGCCGTATGAAGAAAATGGGCATAGCCCCTGTATTTATGATTTACAAATAGTCGTCTATATGTAAAATACGTCTATGATCAAGCGTCCCATCTGGCTGAATCGTATTGAACAGGCATGGGCCCGCCGCTCCATCGTCTGGCTCTCCGGCGTGCGCAGGGTGGGCAAAACCACGCTGAGTCGCATGCTGCCCGATGCGCTGTACATGAACTGTGATCTGCCCTCCACGCTGCGGGCGCTGGAGGATCCTGAGCTGTTTCTTGGCAGTCAGGAACCGGGCGGCGTGCTGATCCTCGATGAGGTGCATCATCTTGATGATCCCAGCCGTCTGCTGAAGATTGCCGCTGACGAATATCCCCGTCTGAAGGTGCTTGCCACCGGCTCTTCCACGCTGGCCGCAACCCGAAAGTTCCGCGACTCGCTCACCGGGAGAAAGCAGGCGATTCACCTCTGTCCCGTGCTCTGGGAAGAGTGCGCCGAGCCGTTTGGCGTGCGCAATCTTGATCGCCGCCTGTTGCTTGGCGGGCTGCCGGAGGCGTTGCTGGCGGTGCGCAAGCATCCCGCATTTTTCAATGAATGGATCGACAGCTTCTATGCGCGGGACATTCAGGAGTTGTTCGGCATCCGTAACCGGCAGGGGTTTCTCGCCCTGTTCCGGCTACTGCTGCGCCAGAGCGGGGGACAACTGGATTACAGCCGGTTGGCAAACCTGAGCGAGTTGAGTCGCCCTACGGTCAAGGCGCATATCGAGGCCATGCAGATTGCCCATGCGCTGTATCTGCTGCGCCCCTTTCATGGCGGAGGCAAGCGGGAGATTGTCAGCCGCCCGAAATGTTACGCCTTCGATACCGGTTTTGTGACCTTCGAAAAGGGCTGGGATACGATTCGCGATGATGACCGGGGTCTGCTCTGGGAACATCTGGTGCTGGATACATTGCGTTTTCGTTTTGGCGATGAAACGCTGTTTTACTGGCAGGATAAATCGCATCGTGAGGTGGATTTTGTCGTTCGCCGCGGCCGTGACCGCGTGGATACCATGGAGTGCAAGATCAATCCCGACAAGTTGAATCCGGAAGCGATCCGGGCATTCCGCGCGCTTTACCCGAAGGGTGAAAATTTTGTGGTCAGTCCAGTAGTGAAGCAGCCCTACCGCATTCGCAGGGGGGAGATGGTGTTTACCGTCTGTTCCACACGGGATATACCATGAGCTTCCGCTTCTGGCGCAGGATACGCATTGCTCCCGGCGTGACCCTGAACCTGAGCAAGACGGGCGGGTCGCTGTCGTTCGGCGCGCGCGGCGCTCACTTCACGGTTGGGCCGCATGGGCGGCGTGTGACGGCGGGGATTCCCGGCACGGGCCTTTTTTACACCAACACCTTATCCGGAAACAAGCGCGGTCGTGGAAGGAGAGCAACGCCATCCGGCTCCGTGGCCACCCGAAACAGGCTGACGATGGGATTCTTCAAACGGCTGGTGACGCCCGACGATGAGGAAGCCCTGGTGGACGGTTGCCGCGAACTGGCCCTGGGCGATGAAGAGAAGGCGTTTGACCATCTCAAGCAGGCTGTTCATCTGGCCGACGGCGCCTGGCTGGCCGGATTCATGGCATTGAAGATGGAGCGGATCGAGGAGGCGGAACGGTTTCTTTCATCCGCGGCTCGTGATTACGAGAAGCTCGGCAGGCATTTCAATAAATACGGCATATCGGCTGAACTCATGTTGCAGATCACGGGTGAAGTTTCCGCCCACATCACCTGCAACCGTGAAGGGGTGTTGCTGGGCCTGGTGGAAGTCTATCAGCGGCAGGGCCGCATGGATGATGCGATGCATTGTCTGGAAACGCTCAGACGTTTGCATCCTGATGACGTCGTGGTGCTGCTTTCGATGTGCGAACTGCTGCTGGAACGAAAAGACGGAAAGTCCGATGCCGCCAAACACGTCATTCACCTGGTTCAGCATATAGAGAATAAAACACCCATCCATGCCGCGCTGCTGCTGTACAAGGCCAGGGCGCTCCGGAGGCTGGGGCTTGCCGAAGCAGCAAAAGAATCGCTGACGCTTGCCCTGCGCCGCCGGAAGGGGCGCAGCGATGAACTACTCCATGCCCTGCGCTATGAGCGCGCCATGACCTTTGCCGACCTCGGTCGCACAAGGCAGGCGCGGGCCGATCTGGAGCGCCTCTATGCCGAAGCGCCGGACTATGCGGATGTAGCCGCGAAACTCGGGTTGAAGGACTGATGATGGGGGGAGGCGGACTAGAAAAGGTGTCAGGAGCCTTTTTCACTGAGCAATGAGAATTGGGACGCACCTGTAACGGGGCTGAGAGCGTATGGCTTCGGGATCAGGCTTTTATATCTCCTTGATATGGTTGCTGTAATACGGCATTTGGGCAGGCCGGAGCGTCACAGGCGCCGGTATTGCAGCAACAGCGATTCGGCGTCGGTCGCGGCCGGAGTGATGCCATCCATGGCCAGCAGGGCCGCGGCCGCCGCTTCGACGGGGATATGCGTGGATGCCTGACGGACGTAGCGCCAGGCCTTGAGGCCGTCGAACCAGACATAGTAGCGCTTCTCGAAGGTGTCCGCAGATGCCGCGTGCGCGCGCATCCCCTCCGCCGCCCGTCCAAGTCCGGCAGCATCGAGGAAGGCGGCAAGCGGAGGCGGCAGCCGCCCCAGCCAGCGCGCCGTCGGACCGGCATAGAGATCCGGGAGCGAGTCGTGCATGCGTCGCAGGTCGGAGAAGCACTGCGGCGGCCGCACCGGCCATTCACTGCTGCCGCTGCGATACCAGTCGGTGACGGCGCGCGCGGTGCCGAACGGGGTGCGCCCGCGCATCCGCGCCGACGGGTAGACGCATGCCTGACTGATTCGTCCCAGGGGCTTCTCCCGCGCCAGCTTGTGCAGGAAATAGAAATCCTCGCCGGCCTTGCGCCTGTTCATGCCGTGGTGGCGGGCGCAGGCATTGGCGCGTACGGCGAAACAGGAACCGATGGCGGTAAAGGCGTAGGGCAGCCCCGCCTGGCGCCAGCCCTGCTCGATGTAGCGCAGAAACAGCTCGTAGCAGATCATCGCGTAGCGGTGACGCGGGTCGGCGATTTCATCAAACGGGTGCGCCCAGGCCAGGGTGGCGGCATGCATGGCCGGATTATCGTCAAAGGCCCGGTGCAGGGCGGTCAGGTAGTGGCGCGATACGCGGCAGTCGGCATCGAGCGAGGCGATAATGCCGTTCGGTCTGGCGATGGCGGCGAAGCGGCGCATGGCCTCGTCCATGCCGATCTTGCGCGCCAGGCCGACGCCGGCGCTTTTCGGCGGCAGATCGAAGGCCCGAAGCGGATATACCCGGAAGTCCGCGCTTTTCCGCGCCTGCTTCCATGCGCATATCCGCTTGAGGGTGTTCATGTTGGCGGTCCGCACAGCATCGGGCGCGCCGGCCGGGTGATTGATCACGACGATGACTTCCACGGCGCATCGGAGCGTCTCGCGGCTGCGCAAATGGTCCAGAAGCTCTAGCATGGCCGGTTCCCGCAGACAGGGGACGACGATGATCAGTCCAAGCCCGTTTGCGGGCGGCGCTGCGATGGCCGCTTTCGCCTGTTGCAGGTCAAGATAGCGTTTCAGATGGCGCACGGGAGAGGCTGCTTATGGGAAAGAAATCGGTGGATATACGGTATGCGACGCCTCCCGGCTGGGTGGACGCGGCGATGTCCGACTTCGCCCGTTTTCTTGCCGATCATGCCAATTGTGAGCGCAAGGCAAGCGCCACGGTCATGCGTATGGTGGTGCATTTTCACGACCGGTGCGAAATTCTGCCCACGCTGATTGATCTGTCGATTGAGGAGATGGAGCATTTTCGGCAATGCTATCGCCTGATGCGGGAAAGGGATATTGCCCTGCTGCCGGACACCCCCGACCCCTATATCGGGGCCCTGCTGAAATTGCAGCGGCACGGGCGCGACGCGCACTTTCTCGATCAGTTGCTGATCTTCTCGCTTGTGGAATCGCGCGGGGCCGAGCGCTTCCGCCTGGTCAGCGAAGCGGCCCGCGATGCGGAACTGAAACAGTTCTACAAATCGCTGTGGGCCTCCGAGGCCAGGCACGGGCACCTGTTCGCCGATATGGCGTTGCGCTACTTCGACGAACGGACGGTGTACGGGCGTTTCAACGAACTGGCCGGGGCCGAGGCGGAAATCGTGCGCCGCCTCCCCTGGCGCGCCGCGCTGCACTGATGCGTGATACGCAGGCGGCGATCCGGACTGAAGCCCGGGTCCGGAAAGATATCGCTTGCCCTGGTGAACGAACGTACACTATACTTGCGGCATGGATAAGGACACTGAACGACTGAAGAAGATTCAGGATTATTTTGCGCGCTACAGGGTGATTCCGAGTTATGCCCGCATCGGTGAAATGGTGGGCATCAAGTCCAAGAACGGCGTGTCCAGGTTTCTGGCCCGGCTCAGATTGCGGGGATACCTTGACCGGTCGCCGGATGGCCGCCTGTCGCCGGCCTCGCGATTCTTTGAACGATCACTGGTGGGCGTGGCACCGGCAGGCTTTGCCAGTCCCGCCGCCGAACTCATGGGCGATGCCATCACCATTGACGAGTATCTGGTGGAACATCCGTCCAGCACCGTGCTTGTCGAGGTGAAGGGCGATTCCATGGCCGGGGCGGGGATCAACGACGGCGACATGCTCGTGGTCGAGCGTGATTCCAGCCCGGACGCGGGGAAGATCGTGGTGGCCATTGTTGACGGGGATTTCACCGTCAAATACCTCCAGCGGGACAGGAAGGGCTATTACCTCCAGCCGGCCAATCCCAACTTCTCCAATATACGGCCGCAGGGCTCCCTGGAAGTTTACGGTACGGTCGTGGGCCAGTTCCGCAAGCTGTGAGAATGGCCCCGGCCTGTGCCACAAACTGGCACAATGCCATCGCCCATATTGATGCGGATGCCTTTTATGCATCCTGCGAGGCCGTCCGGCATCCGGAGCTGAGGGGCAGGCCGATCTGCGTATTGTCCAACCAGAACGCCTTTGTCGTGGCCAAAAGTTATGATGCCAGGGCGAAGGGAATTACGACGGGCATGTCCGTGTATGAGGCCAGAAGGCTTGCGCCCGGAGCGGCCTTCCTGTCGCCCGATTTCAGGTACTATGGCCAGATGTCCGGCAAGATGTTCTCGATACTCAGGCGCTACAGTCCGGATATCGAGATTTATTCCATTGATGAAGGCTTCATGGATATCAACGGCATCCGCACGCTCTGGCACAGGGGATACCGGCAGATCGCCGATGACATCAGGCAAAGCGTGGAACGCGAGATCGGCATCACCGTATCCATCGGCGTCGCCAATACCAAAACGCTGGCCAAGATGGCGTCGGAGCGCAACAAGCCGAACGGAACAACGGTGGTGCCGGGCAAGCGTATCGCCCGTTTCCTGGCGGATATCCCGGTGGCGGATATCCCGGGCGTCGGGCGCAACCGGACGGCCCTGCTGCACAAGTTCGGCATTCGCACGGCGGCGGCGTTTGCCGGGGCGGAGGATGGCCTCGTCAGGAAGCTGCTGGGCCGGCACGGCCTGACTCTCTGGCATGAACTGAACGGGCAGTCCGTGCTTGCCGTGGAAACGGAGGCGCCGCTGCCCAAAAGCGTATCCCGCACCGCTTCACTGGGCGGGGTGAGCACGGACAGGCATATCATCGCCGCCCACCTGTCCCATCATTCCATGCGGCTTGTTTCGGAACTGGTTGGCAGGCATCTGCTGACCCGCCAGATCTCCGTGTTTCTGACGCTGAAATCGTTCGAAACGGCCGGCATCGAAATCCGGCTGAATTTTCCAACGAACAGCCTGAAGAGGCTATCCGCCGCGGTGCGCCGTGGTTTCGGGGCGTTGTACCGGGAGGATGCGCATTACCGGGGATGCGGGATCGTGGCCACGCGCATCAGCCGCGAGGCATCCGCCACGGAAGACCTGTTCGGATTCATGCGCGAGGATATTCGCCAGGCGAGACTCATGCTGACCGTCAACGGGATCAATGAGGCCCATGGCGGTTCCACGGTCGCGCCGGCATCCACGCTTCCGCTACGGAAGAACACCGGAAACCGGATGCGTTTCCGGTATCCCCTGCTCAGGAGTTGTAAATAAATACCTCCATCCGGCTTGAGCAGGCAGGTCAGGGGGCAAAGGGCAAAGGGCAAAGGTCATCTGCCCCCTGTCTTCCGTCTTCCGGGCCGCTGTTCAGCACGTGCACCCCGGTGTTTTTTCCGCTTTTGCACCGCTTCTTGATCACCGGCCAGCAGTGAAGCATTCAATTTCCGCCCGCATACCCAAACCTGTTTCAGCTTTTTAAAGATCGAGCCGGGCATCCCTTCCGGCAAATCCACGGTGCTGTGATCATCCATGATTTTCACATGGCTGATAAACTCGCCTTCCAGCCCGAGCTCATTGCCAATCGCACCGACGATATTGCCCGCCTTGACGCCGTGAGAGGCGCCCACCTCCAGCCGATAGCGTGCCATGCCCCGCTCCGGTCCCGGCGCATTATCCCGCCGCACCCTCGCGTGCTTCGGTTTGCGTGGACGTGCATCGTCATTCTCATCCCGTCCACGCGGGAGATTGCGCATGCGCCTGTCTTCCGGCACATCTTTCATCAACAGCGGTTTGTCGCCCTGCGCCATCCTGGCCAGGGCGACGGCAATCTCGCTGGCGGGGATATTATGTTCATCACGATACTGCTCAATGATATCGGTGAAGAGATCCAGACCGTCTTCCGATTCCAGCGTATCGGTAATGCGCTGTTTGAATTCGGCAATACGTTTATTGTTGATCGTCTCCGTGCTCGGCATCCGGAACATTTCGATCCGCTTCCCGGTCGCCTTCTCGATCGAGCAGAGCATGCGTTTTTCGCGCGGCGTGACAAACAGGATGGCATCCCCCTGGCGTCCCGCCCGGCCGGTGCGCCCGATCCGGTGCACATAGGATCCGGTATCGTGCGGAATGTCGTAGTTGATCACATGCGAAATGCGTTCCACATCGAGTCCGCGTGCCGCCACATCCGTGGCCACCAGGATATCCAGACGCCCCTTCTTCAGGTGATTGACGGTCAACTCGCGCTGCTTCTGGGCAATATCGCCGTTCAGCGCCCTGGCAGCATAACCGCGCGCTTCAAGCTTTTCCGCCAGTTCTTCGGTCGCCGTTTTGGTGCGTACAAAGATGAGCACGGCGTCAAACGGCTCGGCTTCCAGGATACGGGTCAGCGCATCCAGCTTGTGGCCGCCGCTGACCATCCAGTAATGCTGACGTATCGTTTCCGCCGTAACCTGTTTTTCCCTGATGGTGACCTGTTCCGGGTTGTTAAGATGCTGGCGGGCGATTTTACGGATGACCGGCGGCATGGTGGCCGAAAACAGGGCGATCTGGCGATGATCCGGCGTCTGCTCGAGAACCCAGCGCACATCATCAATAAAGCCCATGCGCAGCATTTCATCGGCCTCGTCGAGCACCAGCGCCTGCAGCCCGTCCAGCTTCAGTGTGCCGCGGCGCATATGATCCATCACGCGTCCCGGCGTGCCGACCACGACGTGAGCGCTGCGTTTAAGCTGCCTGAGCTGAATATCGTAGCTCTGACCGCCGTAAATCGGCAGCACGTGGAGGCCTTTTATGTAGCGGGCATACTGCTGGAATGCCTCGGCAACCTGAATGGCAAGCTCACGTGTCGGCGTCAGCACCAGGAGCTGCGGCGATTTCTTGCCCGGGTCAATGCGGGAGAGCAGCGGCAGGGCAAAGGCGGCGGTTTTACCGGTGCCGGTCTGCGCCTGACCCAGTACGTCCCTGCCTTCGAGCAGGAGCGGGATGGTCCGCGCCTGAATCGGCGTAGGTGTTTCATAGCCCACGTCTTCCAGCGCCCTGAGCACGGGGGGAATCAGGTTCAGCGCGGCAAAGGCGGACTGATGTTGTGCGTTTGTTGTCATGATTTACACCTGCGGAAATGACCGGTGGCGAAGCATGCCTGCATCAACATTAAGAAACCATGAGAATAAATCGGGAGCCTGTCGGATTTATGAGAAATCTGCTGCGCGGCAGGATCAGGGGTCAGGGCAGGCGAATGGCTTCCGGAAGATCGGCAATGGAGGGGACGGTTAAATCCGGCCTGATGCCGGTCTGATTGACGAAATCCTCGCGATACTTGCCTGTTTGCACCAGCGCGGTTGCAAGGCCCGCATCCATGGCCCCGCCGATGTCCGACTCGATATCGTCGCCGACCATCAGCGTATCGGCCGGGGCTGCGCCCATCTGACGGCAAATGCCATGGAAAAAATCCGCCGAAGGCTTTCCCAGGATAATGGCATTTCGGCCCGTGGCATATTCCACGGCTGCCACAAATACGCCCAGATCGAGGTGCAAACCGTCCCGTTTCTGCCAGAAGCGGTTCTTGTGCAAGGCCAGCAGTTGTGCGCCTTCCCTGATCTGAAGAAAAATATCACGCAGGGTTTCAGGCGGGTAGCCCTCGCCGCCAATGTCGCCCATGACGATAAAGTCGGGATGCTGGTGGTCTTCACGTACGCCCGCGAAATCCTCGCGCAGCGTTTCACGGATATACAGGTGCGCGGTGTGCCCGCCAATGCGCGCCACGGCCAGGGCGGCCGGGGTGTGGATATGCTCTTCATCAAGCGGGATGTCCATTCTCGCCAGCTTTTGGGCGATATCGCGCCTGGATTGCGTGGTGGTGTTGGTGACGCCGGTCAGCGCCAGTCCCTGATTCCGCAGGCGATGCATGGCGTCCGCGGCGCCGGCAATCACCTGATCACCCACGTACAGCACACCGTCCAGATCAAGCATGACCGCCGTAATGTTCATGCCGGAACAATACACCTCATGCCAGCAGCACCGCGACAATGCCGGTAATGAAGATACCGTCGAAGGTGCCGGCGCCGCCGATCGAGGCCATGGGCGCCCCCAGCGCGCGTATGTCCTTCAGGCGCAGGACATCCGCGCCGATCAACACGCCCAGCGTGCCGCAGATATAAGCCAGCGGCGCGGCATGCTCCGCATCGACGATGGAGGCCACGATGGCCGCGGACAGCGGCGCGAGCAGAGCCGGAATACCGATGCCGATACCCGGTACGGGGCGGCTGGCGGCATAGCTGATGGCCGTGATGATGGCGATGGCGATGCCGGCTTCGAGCAGACTGATGGGGTTGTTGCGCAGAAGGTTCAGCGAAAATACGAGCGGGATAATGCAGCCGCCGACATTGACCGCAATCAGTGTTTTTCCCGTAAACGGGACGGGCGGCAGGCGCAGGATGCTGCGCAGAGGGGGGACGGGCATGTCTTCCGGCAGTGGCTCGGCGCGGATGCTGGTCACGGGCAGATTGATGGCGCTGCCGAACAGGGACGAAAAAAGCAGCAGCATGGCCTGCGTGGCGGTCAGGCCCAGCTTGTCGAAGGCGATGGTGATCAGGCCGACCTGGATAAAGGCCAGGATAAAGCCCAGGCCGAAAATGATCAGGAGTACATACAGCAGGGAAAATGGCTGACGCATGCGATCATTATAGCCTGCATCATTCATGAATGCCCGGCTGCGGGTTTGTGGGGCGCGGCATTGCTGATACACTCTCGCAAAATCTGATGCGGGTATTGATTCTATGCAGGAACAACAGTTGTTAGCCGTCTATGAAGATGCCGGCGCCTTGCTCACTGGCCATTTTGTCCTTTCCAGCGGCCGGCATTCGCCGCGCTATCTGCAATCGGCCAGGGTGCTCATGGATCCCGCCCGGGCCCGGGTCCTGGGTGCGGAACTGGCGGCTACGGTTCATGCCGGGGATGTGGATATCGTCGTTTCGCCCGCCCTGGGCGGGCTGATCATCGGCTACGAGGTGGCGCGGACGCTGGCTGTTCCTTTTATCTTCACCGAGCGCAAGCAGGGCGTCATGTCCATGCGACGCGGCTTTTCCCTGAAAAAGGGAGTGCGCGTGCTGGTAGTGGAAGACGTGATCACCACCGGCGGCTCGGTGCGCGAGTGCATGGACGTGGTGCGCCGTCACGGCGGCAATCCTGTCCGCGTGCTGGCGCTCGTGGACCGGGCTCCGGAAATGACGGGGCGCTTTGACGTGCCGCATCAAAGCCTGTTGTGCCTGGATGTGCCGTCCTATGAGGCTTCGGCATGTCCCCTGTGCCGTGAGGGCGTGCTGCCGCCGGTCAAGCCCGGCAGCCGGGAAGCGTAAATGATACCGCAAGCGCCGGAGACGCCGTGGTGAATGAAGGCCGCCTTCGTATTTTCCCTTTCGGCGGGGTGGGTGAATTCGGCAAGAACATGATGCTTTACGCCTTAGGGAATGATGCCGTCATGGTGGACTGCGGCATGGGCTTTCCGGAACCGGGTCAGCATGGCGTGGACGTGGTGATTCCGGATATTTCCTCCTTGAAGGAGCTCGGGCTGAAGCTGCATGCCATCGTACTCACGCATGGCCATGAGGATCATGTCGGCGCGCTTCCCTTCCTGCTGCCGGATCTTGATGTGCCGGTTTACGGCACGGAAATGACGCTAGGCCTGGTGGGCGGCAAGATGAGCGAGGTGAAGGATTACTCCGCCGATCTGCGACGCCTGCCGGAAAATCAGTCCATCCATATCGGCCCGTTTGACATTGAAGCGATACCCGTAACGCATTCCATCATGGATGCGGTATCCATCGCTATTCGCACCCCCGTCGGAATTATTGTGCATACGGGAGACTTCAAGTTTGATCCGGCCCCGATTGACGGCCGCGCCACGTCGCTGCACCGTTTCGCTTCCCTGGGGGATGAGGGCGTATTGCTCCTCCTGTCCGATTCCACCAATGCCATGCGCGCCGGCAGCGGTCCGACCGAGCGTATTGTCGGCCCGGCCTTGAAACAGGCGCTTGGCGCATGTACGGGCAAGGTGGTGGTGACCACGTTTTCTTCCAACATGTTCCGCATCCAGCAGATCGTGGACGCCGCCGCCGCCTGTGGCCGCACGATTGCACTGGCCGGCCGCAGCCTGGAGCGCAATGTGGGAATCGCCCGCCGGCTGGGCCGCCTGAATGCAGCAGCCGACCAGTTCGTCGGCATTAAACAGATTGCGGACATGCCGGACAGGGAAGTGCTGGTGATTGCAACCGGTTCCCAGGGCGAATCGCGCGCTGCTCTGGCGCGCATTGCAACCGGACAGTTCGCCGCCATGACGCTGCGGGACGGGGATTTGGTGATTTTTTCCTCGTCAATGATTCCGGGCAATGAACGCGCCATCACCGGCCTGTTTAATCATATCTACCGGCGGGGTGCGCGCGTGCTGCATGCCGGCCAGGCGCCGCTGCATGTTTCCGGGCACGCCCAGGCGCATGAGTTGAAGACGATGATCCAGCTGGTGCGTCCCCGATTCATGATCCCGGTGCATGGCGAATACCGCAATCTGGTTGAACACGGCCACCTGGCCGTGGCCGCCGGTATTCCCGAAGAGAACGTGCTTATTGTCGAAAACGGTCAGATCGTTGAAGTGGGCGCGGACGGCCTGCGTACGGGCGAGTCGTTTCATGCCGGCGCGGTATTCGTGGACGGGGAGATGCGGGACGAGATTGACGGCATGGTGCTGCGCGACAGGCGCCGGCTGGCGCAGGACGGGATTATTATGGTGGTCGTGACGGTAAGCCGCCAGGAAGGATGCCTGACCGGTACGCCGGAGCTTGCGGCCCGCGGCGTGCTGCATCAGGAAGTGGGCGATGAGGTGATCGCGCGCGCGGCGGAAGAGCTGCGCCGGCACCTGGAGGAAACCGGGCCGGAATTGCTCGGGGATGACGATGCGGCCGGAGAGGAAATTCGCATCTGGCTGCGGCGCTGGTTCAGGCAACGGCATGGCAGGAGGCCGATGGTGTTGCCGGTGGTGATCGAGGTTTGAATATTCGCACCCTGATGCATGAAGCGCTGGCCCTGATCCTTGCGGCCGTAACGGTGACGCTGGCCGTCTCCCTGTACAGCTATTCACCGCAGGATCCGTCGTTCAATCACGGTACGGCGGCGGCGGTGGCGAACGGGGCGGGCCTGGTGGGGGCCTATGCGGCGGATATGTTGTATCAGCTGTTCGGTCTCTGCGCCTGGCTGTGGCTGGCGCTGCTTGCGGCGACCGCGGTACGGGTGGCGACGGGGACGCGGTCCTGGGCGGGAGGATGGACGTCCCTGTTCTGGCTGCCGATGGTGCTGGGTCTGTGCGCCCTGGTCGCATCGCATCCGTCATGGTTTGCCAGAGCCGGCACATTTCCCGCCGGCGCGGGCGGAGCGCTGGGGGGTATGATTTCGGGGGGATTGCGCCAGCCCCTGCACGCCGTCGGGCGCGATGTATTGCTCGTGGCGCTGGTCCTGAGCAGTTTTGTCGCCGCTTCGCATATTTCCCTGCTGCATCTTCTGAAACGCGTGGCTGCCGGCGCCGCGTGGTGTGGCGCCATGGTCATACAGCAGACGGGCCGGCTCCGCTTTGCCCTGACCGGGCGCAGGGACCGCATGCGGGCACGCGTGCAGCGGCAGGAGGAAAAGCTGGAAAGACCGGCGCGCAGACCCAGGTCCGAGCCGAAGGTGGCAAAATCGGCACCTGTGAAGGTTTCACGGCGTGCCCGCGAAGAGCAGCAGGGAGAACTGGCGCTGAACGACCGTCCGCGGGGAGATTTCGTGCTACCCCCTCTTTCCCTTTTTACGGCGCCAAAGCGCAGCGGGCGCGCACGCAGCGAGGCCTCCCTGCAGGCCATGGCGCGGATGCTGGAGAAGAAACTGATGGATTATCGGGTGGAGGGAGAGGTGACGGCCGTACAGCCGGGGCCGGTGGTGACCCAGTTTGAGTTCGAACCCGCGCCGGGAACCAAGGTAAGCCGTATCGTGGCGCTGCAGGATGATCTGGCGCGAGCCATGAGCGCGGTGGCCGTGCGCGTGGCCGGCAATATTCCCGGCAAGAGCGTGATCGGCATTGAGATACCCAACGACGAGCGTGAAACGGTGTACATGCGTGATGTGCTGGCCAGCTCCACCTTTTCCGGTATGAAACATCTGTTGCCGCTGGCGCTGGGGGTGGATATCGGCGGGCATCCGGTGGTGACGGATCTGGCAAAAATGCCGCATTTGCTGATCGCGGGTACGACGGGATCAGGCAAATCGGTGGCGGTCAACGGCATGATCTGCTCCATGCTGATGACCCATGCGCCGAAAGCCCTTCGCATGATTATGGTGGACCCCAAGATGCTGGAGCTTTCGATGTACGAGGATATACCGCATCTGCTGGTGCCCGTGGTCACCAACCCGCACAAGGCG
Organism: uncultured Zetaproteobacteria bacterium; assembly: GCA_964628185.1. GTDB lineage: Bacteria > Pseudomonadota > Zetaproteobacteria > Mariprofundales > Mariprofundaceae > CAZVLQ01. Next base: position 20,727 of record CAZVLQ010000004.1, read on the forward strand.
GCTAAGGCGCTGGCCTGGGCGGTCTTTGAAATGGAGCGCCGCTATCGTCTGATGTCGGACGCCAAGGTGCGCAATATCACCGCATACAACAAGGCGGCGCGCGGAGAAGAGGAGACGCAGCGCTTGCCGTTTATCGTGATTGTGATCGATGAACTGGCCGACCTGATGATGGTGGCCGGCAAGGAAGTCGAGCAATCCATCTGCCGGCTGGCGCAGAAGGCGCGGGCGGCCGGTATCCACCTGATTCTGGCCACGCAGCGCCCCAGCGTGGATGTGATCACGGGCCTGATCAAGGCCAACCTGCCCAGCCGCATTTCCTTCCAGGTTTCGTCGCGGGTGGATTCACGCACGATTCTCGATCAGATGGGCGCCGAGCAGTTGCTGGGGCAGGGGGATTGCCTGTTTCTTTCCGGCGGCCGTGATCTACGCCGGGTGCATGGCGCTTTTGTTTCGGATGCCGAAGTGGCGGGGCTGGTGGATCATTTGCGCGGTCAGGGCGAACCCGAGTATCGGCAGGAGGTGTTTGAGGCGGCCGATGCCGCGTCGGGAGAAGGGGAATCAGCCGGTGATCATGATTCCAGGTATGATGAAGCGGTGGAGCTGGTCATAGGCAAGGGACAATGCTCCGTATCCATGGTGCAACGCTATTTGCGCGTGGGCTACAACCGCGCCAGCCGCATGGTGGAGCGCATGGAGCATGAGGGCCTGGTGACGCCGCCCGGAAGCGGCGGCATGCGCAAGGTGTTGGCCAAAAGCCTGGCGGAGGGTGGCGGAGTGCGCGAGTGAAATTTTTCCGGTTGCGTCGCATGCTGCTGGTGATTGTGTTGACCCTGCCGCTGGAGGCGATGGCGGCCGGGCTGCCGCCGGAACTGGCGGATGCATTGAACCGGCTGGCCGGGGCGAAAGGGTTTTCCTGTCAATTTGAACAGACGATTTTTTTTTCCGACGGCTCAAGGCAGCGTTATCAGGGCACGCTTGCGGTGCTGCCGCCGGGGCGGTTCCGCTGGCGTTACAGCAGGCCTTATGTTCAACTGTTCGTCAGCGATGGCAGCCGGATATGGCATTATGAGCCCGATTTGATGCAGGTGACCGTGCTGACGCGCATGCAGGGCGTTGACCCGGCCATCATGCGGTTGCTGGATGGCCGGATCGGGTTGCATGACGTAATCCTGCTGGCGGCTGATGCGGTTTCGCACCGTTATCATGTGCGCATTGGCGTGGAGACGAAGGTATGGCTGGGGATTTCGGAGCATCAACTGGCTTACGTGGAAAGCGTGGATGCGCTGGGTAACCGCAACCGTATCCGCCTGCTGCGGCTTTCATTTCGCCCCCCGGCTGTGAGCGTCTTTTCATTCAAAGCGCCGCCGGGGGTGGATGTGGTGAGCATGGATCGGCACGGGAAAAACTGAGCGAAATGGACGGATGATAATGAGACGACTGTTGTGCACGATAATGATGCTGGCATGGATGATGTCCGCTATGAATGCGAAGGCCGCGGCGCTGGCGTCGCTTGATCTGGCTACTCCGGCCATGGGGGTGGGCAACGCCTTTGTGGCCACGGCGGATGACCCTTCCGCCGTGCACTACAATCCCGCCGGTATTGCCTGGCAGCCCGGCATCGGCGTCATGTTCAGTGGCATGCTGCGTTTTGAAGACCAGTCCGTTCAATTGACGTCTGCGACTGGCACACCGTTTAATACGCAAAGTCCGACCAATCTGGGCTCTATTTATACCACATGGATGCCGCTGGACGGCCACTGGGGCCTGGGGGTGGGCCTGGATCTCCCCTTTTCAGCCAATACGGGTTGGGGCAGCGCCTTTAACGGCAAGGCGCAACGCACCAGCCTGGATACCTTCCATTTGTCGCTGGACGCGGTCTATGCCCTGGGCAGCAGCATGGCCATCGCGGCCGGGCCGGACTGGTACGTGGGACGTATTGACGTGGACAGCTCCTCGACCACTTTCCATGGCACGGAGAGCACCGCGGTTGGCGGACATGTGGCCTGGATGTGGCGGCCGCGGCCGACATGGTCCGTCGGCGTCATGTTCCGTTCGGGTGCGACGCTGAATCTCACCGGCACCGCCGCCGGCGGCCTGACAGGAGACGCGGAGGTAAACGTATCGCTGCCGGATGTGTTTCAATTCGGTGTGACGCATGTATTTGCCGACAGCTTTCGGGTGGAAATGGACGGCTCGTGGACGCGCTGGTCCACCTTTGATGATCTGGATGTGGTCAACACCGCCGGCAGCGTGTCCCTGAATCCGCTTGATCTGCGTGACAGCTTTTCAGCCATGCTGGGCCTGACCTGGTTCTGGCGCGAGGATGCCCAGTTCCGCTTTGGCTATGCCTTTGATGAGGCGGCAACGAGGGATGCCGGCTTTAACGCAAGGATCGTGGATGCCAACAGTCACCGCCTCAGTCTGGGAGCGGGCGCTGACGTGCTGAATTTACATGTTGATGCCGCCTATACCTATGTTTACTCGCCCACGCGCACCGTCAGCGGCAGTAACGGATTTGACGGACGCTACAAGAATCGTCGTCAGGTCCTGTCGATTTCCCTTGCCAAGTATTTCTAGGGAATCTCTGAACAGTCGGGATTTGTTTCACGCAGGCGCTCCGGAGCTGGCGCCGCTGGCGCATCGCCTGCGCCCGCGCAGCCTGAATGAGGTGGTGGGTCAGGATGAGTTGACCGCGCCGGGATCGTGGTTCGCCCGTTCACTGGACGAGGGCCGGGCCGTGTCATGCATCTTCTGGGGGCCGCCCGGAGTGGGCAAGACCACGCTGGCGCAAATCATGGCGGCCGCGGCGAAGATGCCGTTCGTGCATCTCTCGGCCGTGTCCGCGGGCAAGGCCGAAGTGCGGGACGTGGTGGACAGGGCCCGGGCCGAGGGGCGCAGTTACCTGCTGTTTCTGGATGAAATCCACCGGTTTAACAAGGCGCAGCAGGATGTGCTGCTGCCTTTCATCGAGGATGGTACGCTGGTGCTGGTGGGCGCGACCACGGAGAATCCGTCCTTCTCGCTGAATAATGCCCTGTTGTCGCGCTGCCGGCTCATCGTGCTCAGGGCCCTGGAAGCGAAGGATATCGAGAAAATTGTGTCGCGCGGTATTGCCGCGCTGCGGGAAGGCAGCCCGGAATTCGATCTTGAGCAGGAATCGGCGCGATGGCTTGCTGCCGCCGCCGGCGGTGATGCGCGCTATGCCTTGAATGCCCTTGAATCGCTGTGGCTGGCCGCATCGGACAGGTGCTGGGGGCTGGCCGGGGTTCAGGAATACTGGACGCGCCGTGCCGCGCAGTACGATCGCAGCGGTGATTTTCACTACGATTTGATCTCGGCGCTGCACAAGTGCGTGCGTGATTCCGATGCGGACGCCGCAATTTACTGGCTGGCGCGCATGCTGGATGCGGGAGAGGAGCCCCGCTATATCGTCCGGCGGCTGATCCGCATGGCCACCGAGGACGTGGGGCTGGCCGACCCGAATGCGCTTGCCGTTTGCATTCACGCGCAACGCATGTATGACATCCTGGGTTCACCGGAGGGCGAGCAGGGATTGTTTACGGCGGCGATCTATCTGGCGCTGGCGCCGAAGAGCAACGCGGCCTACATGGCCGAGAAAGCGGCCCGGCGACTGGCGAAAGACACGCAGGACGGCCCCGTGCCGATGCATCTGAGAAACGCGCCGACGAAGCTGATGAAGGAACTGGGGCACGGCGCGGGCTATCAGTATGCTCATGATGCTCCGGATGCCGTGGTCGCCCAGTCCCATTTTCCGGAAGACATGAAGCCGGAAACGCTGTACCACCCCACGGACCGCGGCTTTGAGAAGAGGCTTTCCGAACGCATAAACTGGCTGGAATCCAGACGAAAACAGAAGAAGTCCGAAACAGGCTCCTGACCCGTATATTGCACGAAGGATTCAGGGGTCAGCCGCCGTATTTCTATACTGGAGAAAACCGCCTAAACAATATCTTCCGTATGCGGTTTGCTTTCCAGCGCCGCCTGGCGCGGCTGGTCGAATTCCGGGGGCGCCACTTGCAGGATATGGTTGCCCGAAAGGGTGATGGCCCATGCCCCCAGGGGGGCCGTAAGCAGGATGCTCAGCACGGCGGCCGCCAGGATAATTTCGCCCGGTCCGGTACCCATGCCGGCGGCGGCCATGGCGGCCAGCGGCGCCGCGCCGATGGCGGCCTGGACGGTTGCCTTGGGTATATAGGCAATGACGACGAACATGCGTTCGGCGGTGGTCAGGTTGCTGCCCAGCATACACAGGTAAGTGCCGATGCTGCGGCCCACCAGCCCCAGGGCGATCAGCGCCGCGCCGGCCAGCCCCGTTTGCAGCGCCACGTGAATATTGACCTGAGCGCCGACCATCGTGAACAGGATAATTTCGGCAAATACCCATATCTTGCCAAATTTAGCCGACAGTTCATGCGCCTGGTGCTCGCGTTTTTCCAGGATGATGAAACCGATGGCCATGACCGCCAGCAGGGCGGCGAAGGGTACGATGCCTTCAAGGTGATGCTCGATATCCACCAGCAGGATGGAGATACCGAGAATGATCAGGCCCTTCTTGGTCGCGCGTGGCTTAAAGCGGTCAAACAGGCGATAAAGTATCCATCCCACGGCCAGTCCCACGGCGATGCCCAGCACGATGGCGACGGGAATGCCGGCCAGCTTCCAGACGATACTGACATGCTGGCCGGTGTACATGCCGATCAGCACGCTGTATATGACAATCACGAAAACGTCGTCAATCGAGGATGCGGCGAGCACCAGGGTGGGGATGCCCTTTTCGGCGCCCATGCGCTTTTGCATGAAATCGATCATCAGGGGAACGACGACGGCGGGTGAAACAGCGCCCAGGATGGAACCGAGAATGGCGGACTCCATATAGGTGAGCGGCAGAAAATGCGGTCCGAGAAGAGTGATCGTGACACCCTCGAATATGGCCGGAATGCCGGAAAGCAGGACCACCATGCGGCCGACGCGGTTTAAGGTGTCGCGGCTGAGTTCAAGCCCCGCCCTCAGCAGAATGACGATCAGGGCGATCAGGCGCAGGTCGGGAGAGATGGCCAGCAGGTCGGGAGACAGCAGTCCCAGCACATAGGGGCCGAAGACGATGCCGGTCAGCAACATGCCGATCAGGCCCGGCAGGCGGAGCTGGCGGAAGGCCCAGTCCACGAGTAAACAGATGATGATGAGTTCAGCGATTCCTACGGCCATACGGGGCTCCTTCCAAGGATGGAATATGCAGGAGTCATTAGCACGATGGCAACAGGGAACCCCATCCCGTTGTTTGCCGGATGCAACCATGTTTGCCGGCCTGATGCAAGGCAGACGAGGCCCTGTACAAAAGCAGGCAAGGTTAATGCTTTCTAATCTTATCCTAATCCCGCCCTAATTTTTCCGGTTTATTGTTAGGCCAGGAACAAAAACGGCGGACCCGATCCGCCATTCCTGACAAAGGAGGATGAAATGAAGGAATTGATGTATACGGCCGTAGCTGCCGTGCTGACCTTTTTCGCCATCACATCATTTGGTGGCTTTCTGGCATCGGTCCATAGTTAAGGCCGACCCAAAATAACAGATTCAAAAGGAGACTGAAATGAACAGAGTAGACAGTTTGATGTATACGCTTGCAGCGGGAGTTTTCACATTCATGGTGACAACCGGATTTGCCAAAGTGGTGGAATCCGTCCAGAACTAAACGATTGCAGGCAGGTATGTTACCGCCCCTTTTCCGGGGCGGTTTTTTTTGGTCTTGCTTCTTGCGGGAACGTAAATATTGCATAGCGTCCCGTCATTCCACAAAAGCCCTGGCCTTGCCTTTGACGTTTACCATTCCATAATGCCGCCATGTCCAGACGTCTTCCTTCCGTAAAAATCGGCGAACGGGTTATATTTATTGTTACGGCCATTTTCCTTGTGCTGGCTGTTATTTCATTCGGCATCATGGAGTATATCCGGCATCATTCCGACAAACCCATGTTTGCCTCCAACACGCATTATAATTTCAGCAAGGAAGGAAAAAATGGCATGCGCCTGTTCTTCCGGAAGGGTAACTGCACCGATTGTCATCGTGCCTTGCGCAGCGGCACGAACATGGGCCCCGGTTCCGATCTGGACGGAGAAGGCTCCAAGCATGGCGCGGCATGGCTGTATGATTTTCTGCGCATGCCCGAAAAAACATATGTCGGCCGTACGCTGGATCACGGATCGGGCAAGGCCGCGGCGTATGTTGCAAGCTATCCGGCGAAGGACCTGCATGCCATCGCCATATTCCTGTCCGAGCTCAGGGCGGATAGTGGCTCCACCATGTCGCCGGTGCCGCCTGAGGGCAAGTCGCCCTTCGTGGATTCGATGGTGAAGCATTTTGCTCCGGACAAGTGGAAACACGGCGCATACAGGGATATGCGCAAGGTGGCCAGGGAAGGAGCGCAAAAATGAATACGGCCGCTCCCTGGGAGACGGACAGGGAATTTATCCGCTACATCCTGTGGTTTGTATTCGCCTGCGTGATCTACAGCCTTATCGGGTTTTCCTGGGGCGCCCTGATGGGAGGCATGGCGGATTTTCGTCATTTCGTGGATCAGCGCATGTTCGGCAAACTGATCGTGCGCGCTCATACGCATATCAATCTGCTCGGCTGGGTGGAGATGGCCATCTTTGCCGGGGTTTACTACATTATTCCCCGGTTGGTGCGTCGTCCCATTTATAGTGTGAGGCTGGTAAAGGCGCACTTCTGGGTTCATAATCTGGGCCTGATCGGCATGGTGGTATTTTTTACGACCGCCGGCGTGATTGGCGGCACGGCCAGCATGCATGTTCCTCCCAACGAGGTTGAAACGCTGGTCCATCCCTGGCTGGCGCTGGTGGGCCTGTTTGGCAGTCTGGTGCTCGCGGCCAACTGCATCTGGGCATACAATATTTTTCGCACGGTCTGGAAGTGGGAGCAATGAAACGCCTGCTTGTGGCCGTGATCGCCTGTTTCGCGCTTTCCGCATGCGACCAGTTCATGATGGGCAGCGGTATTATACATCGCGGCCAAAAAGCGCCTGCCGTGCATACCAAAAAGCTGGCGGACGTGGGAGGTGATCTGGGCAAAATAACCAGTTACCATTTTCCTGTATCCGATATGTATAAATACTCCGAGGATGCAGCCCTGAAACTGGGCAAGCCGCTGGTGCTCGAGTTTGCCACGCCGGCCCACTGCACCCAGTGCGACAAGCAGTTGCAACTGCTGAAAATGCTGATGCGCAAATATGGGGACAAGGTGGTTGTGCTTCATTTTGATGAATATTATAACCCCGAAGCCTATCGCGTTTTCAAGGTGCGCGGAGAACCGTGGACGGTGCTGGTGGACCGCTGGGGCACCGTCCGCCGCCTGTATCCCGGACGCACTCTGCAGGGGGAAATTGATCCCGTGCTGGCGAATCTGGTGGCGGAGAAAGAGCAGCCCGCCGCGGATAGAAAAGTGGAACAGGGCATGCATTCTCGCCGTGGATAGCCAGTCCTTGCGTCCGGATATGCGCGGCGTGATCTGGGATGCCGCTCTTTATATCCCTACAGTCAGCATCCTCGCTTTTTACGGCCTTACTTTCTGGTATTCCGGCAAACATCTTCCCTGGGCCTATTTGCTATGGTTTATGGCCTGTTTTTTTGCCGTGGCCGGCACCACGCGCATTCTGCGCCGTCTTCTGGTTTTAGCCGGGGCCCCCATGCGCCTCGATGTAGACAGGAAGCGGAATGTGGTTGTGCATTTAAAGGGTGGCCAGGAGGTGTCCCTGACCCGGGATGTGCGTTATTTCAAGGATTACGCGGGCCGGTCTTTTGGTCTGAGCGGAATGGATCGGAATGGAAAAAAGTGGCAATTCGTTTTTCATCGCGGCCAGTTTGAAAACGAAAGCGGTTATGCGCGTCTCAACAAGGTGCTTGAAGCCTTCAATTAACCCGCGCTATTCACAAACAATGCCGGTTAGCGCCGGTGCAGCACATCCCAGGCCATCCAGAAAATGACGGATGCGCCGATGCATACGGCGGCGCCAATGATCCAGTACTCCGTAGCGGGCCGTACAAGTCCGCCGATGAACATATGCACGGCGTAGCCGAGAATGAAAAGCGATGCAATCGCACCGGACAGAAACAGTATAACCGGACGCATGCCAGGGATGCTGGCCCTGGAATGACCGGCGTCAAGTGTGCATAAATGAATGCTCAAAAAATCTTGCCATGCGTATCCGGCGGTGCTAGGTTGCGCCGACCGGGGGGGTGTTGTTTGCATTATTCTATGGGACCATTGCCATCATTTAACGCTGAAATTCCGTCTTAAGAAGGCGGTGTAAATAGTCTCCCGGGAGGGAAGACGAGGGTATCACCGTATGATGGTTTTGGGGTAATCGGGGCTTTGCTGTGCGCCCCTCGTTCAGTGCATTGATGGAGGGAAAATATGAAAAAATCTCAACTGTTGGCTTTTGCCGTGGGTATGACGACGGGCATGGGGAACGGCTCGGTGTTCGTGGTGTGCATGAACCACTTCATGGGCCGCGCGCCCTACAGCACCGCGGGTCTGTGGGGGTTTGACGCCTATAATCCCGTCACCTACGCGGGCTTTGAAAATTTCGTGATGATTCTGTTCGGCGTGGGCTTCTGGGCCATCATGGCGATCGGGCTCAAGCAGTTCGCGGACATTGAGGGCCAGCCCGTGATCGGCGAGGATATGGAAGCCGTTGAAGATGCGGCGGGGAGGTAATTGATATGCAACTGGTTGCTGGTTTAATGGGGATTCTGCTCGCATTTGCGTCCATGTGGGTTGGCTGGTACGTATTCCGCGTGTGGCCCGAACTGTACGAGCAGAGAAAGCTGTACGACGAGCAGATGAAAAAGGAATCCTGACCCCGGTCGCTTCCCTGATCGGGAGTAACGGGGTTTGATCTACGAAAAAAGTTTAAAGAAGCTAGGGGGGTAGATAGGTAAAATGAACTCATTTAAATATCTGTTTGCAAGAGAGGAGGAGATACCACAGGGCACCGCGGCGGTATTGTTCGGTTTTTCCTCAATCGTATGGTTTATTGTCGGCACCGGACTCGGTTCCTTTAATGCCGCCAAGCTGGCTTTTCCGGATTTTGTCACCGGAAATTATGCATTCGCCTTTGGCCACATGCGCCAGGTGCACGTGATGACGGTGATCTTCGGCTGGATCGTGGGCGCATTCGCCATGTCCTGGATGTACATCACGCCGGCGCTGGGCAACACCAAGCTGTGGTCCGAGAAGCTGGGCGTATGGAATGTGCTCTTCTGGAATGTCGGCCTGGCGCTGGGTTTGTCCACCCTGTGGTGCGGCATGACGTCCGGCCGGGAATATTCCGACTTCATCTGGCCGATCGATCTGTATATCGCGTTCCTGATCGTAATTCCGATGGGCATCAATGTCTGGATGTCGATTATCACGCGGCGAACCCAGGGCATTTATACGACCAACTGGTTTTTCGCCGCTTCCGTTTTCATGACCGTGATCGTGTTCCTGATCGGCAACCTGCCCGAATTTTTCCATCTGACCGGCCTGAATGAGGCCTATATGACATGGTGGTTCGCCCATAACATTCTGGGTCTGCTGATCACGCCGGTGGCGGCGGCGATCAGTTACTACATCATTCCGAAGATTACCGGCAACCCGCTGTATTCCCACCGCGTGGGCCATTTGCATTTCTGGTCCCTGGTGATCTTCTATTCCACGCCGGCGGCGCATCACCTGATGGGTTCGCCGCTGCCGGAATGGCTGAAGTCCTTCGCCTCGGTGGAAGGGGTGCTGATTCTGGTGCCGGCCATGGCCTTTGTGTGCAATATCATGCTGACCATGCAGGGCCGCTGGCGCATGTTCGTGGAGAATATCGAGGTGCGCTACGCGGGGACGTCCGCGCTGCTGGCGATTCCACTGAACATGCAGGGCGGCTTCCAACAGACGCGCGCCATCAACTGGTACATCCATGGTACCGGCTGGATCGTGGCGCATGATCACCTGGCTCTGCTTGGTTTCTCGACCTTCGCCGAGGTGTCTGCCGTGGTTTACGGCATGCAGACGCTCCTGAAGCGCAAGCTGTGGTCCTACAGTTTGCAGAATTTCCACTACTGGATGTTGCTGGTCGGTTTTGCCATCTACTGGGTAACGATGACCATCGCCGGGCTGATCCAGGGCGCCGGCAAGGTCTTCGAGGTGCCGTACGTGGATGTCGTGATTGCCGAACACCCGTACATGATCGGTCGCTGGTTTGGCGGCACGATGGTGTTTATCGGCAACATTGTGTGGCTGTATAATATGTATATGACGGCCAAATACGGTCGAGAGGTGCCGGAGGGCCGCCTTCCGAACGAGCTGGCCTACGAGCGTTAATGTGAAGCAGGCGGAGCCGGCCGTATTGGCCGGCTCCGCCTGTTCATGCCGGATTACGGCATCCGATTTTAGATGAAAAGTACAGGGGGGACTTACAGTGGCATTTAGAGAATATAAACTGGGGGCAATATTTTTTGGCTTCGCATTGAGTTTTTCAATGATGATTACCATCTTTTTTCCGACCATGTACATCACCAGTCATGGAGGACCAAATGATTACGGCATGGACAAGACCCTGACCTATGGCCGCAACAACGGGTTTACCTACAGCGATCCGTTTCTGAAGCAGTGGCACAAGCCGGTCAAGGCAATCCTGAAAAAGGATCCGGTCAGCGGCGGCGCGCTTAAATCGCCCATGACGGTGTATGTCTACAGGGCGGGCGACGCATTTCCGAGCACCGTCAAGCATCCACGCGTGCTGTCGGATGAAGGCGTGATATCTTTAAGCAAGCAGCGTGGCCGGGTGGAATCAGCCGATGAATCGCAGGGCGCCGTTTTCACCATAGGACATGCGGTCTACAAGGGAAAGGAACTGCCTTATATCGTCAACCTGACCGCGACGCGCGGCTGGAAACCCGGCGCCGTCCTGGATTCGGTTCCGAATGCTGACCGTTCCTACGCGGCGAGGGGGCGCACGATTTTTGAGCGCGAGGGCTGCTGGTGGTGCCATACCCTGCTGCCTGAGGAGACGCAGGACTGGCAGACCTTTGGACGTCCACCGCTCGTGGGCGACCTGAACGGCCAGTCGCCGACCACGTTCGGTTCCGACCGCAAGGCGCCCGATCTGTTGCACGTTGGCAGCCGCAACAGCTCACGCGAATGGATGATCATGCACATGTTCAATCCACGCCTGGTGCAGCCGCATTCGATCATGCCCAGGTTTGATTATCTGTGGGGCGACAAGGATGCCAGCGGTAAACCGATTGACTTCGCCAAATGGCGTGCTGACTATCTGGATTACTACCGGGGCAAGCGCGTTTACCCGCCGGATGTACCGATGCCGGCCAGGGACAGCGAGGCACGATCTCTGATTGATTATCTGCTGGATCTCAAGTAGGAGAGGGAGGAAAAAAAATGGGAATTCGACTGGACCGGCCTTTTTACACGGTCACGACACACGAGCAGAATCTTACCGCCCAGGATGTTTGGGAGGGAGAAAGCCTCGGCGGTATCACTGAAAACAATCGCCCGGTGCCGGCGCCGATTGCCGTACTCCTGGCCATCATTATTACCACGGCATTCATGCTGACCTTTCCGCTGTGGGGACAGCGGCCGGTGGCGGCGCTTTATGCCGACTACGTGGACTTGCTGGGCTCAAGCGAGGTGCAGCAGGTGCTGAATAACAAGGATCTGACACCATATCAGGCGGATCGGCAAGCCATGGAGATGATCGAGGATCGCCTGGGCCATTTCCGCTCCAAGTATGCCTTTCAACGCAAGCAGCATTCGATGGATATGGATCATCTGCGTTATATTGCACCGAAGATTCGGCAACTGCGTGAGCAGGGTTCCGATCTTGAAGAGTATTCAATCATCGGACCGAATCTGGTAAAGCAGAATTTTGAAGGAACCACACGCCCGGACGGGACAACAATACGCAAGCAGCCATGGTGGGATGTCGGCTACACCATTGACGTCTTCTATGTGGCTTATTTCTGCATCGCCGTGTTCTTTATGGTGAAGGGCCTGCCGCCGATTACCTGGCAGCCTGATCACAGTAAAGCACATTGATGCATCTGAAACTGAATCAAAGGGAGATATTTCTATGATTGATCTTGATATGCCTACGCTGGCCGGATTTGGCGTTATCCTGATTGCCTTGCTGGGGCCCGTGGGTTACGCTTTTTTTATTGACAAACATCAGAAGGGAACGCCCGATCCAAGGACGCGGTCTTTCTGAGACAAGGGTCGGATATCCGCCATCGAGTGAAAATGCGGCGCCTGTATGGCGCCGCATTTTTGTGGGCTACAGGGCAAAAAAAGCGCGCCTTCAAGGCGCGCTTTTATTCATGAAGCAGTGTTTTATTTCTGGTCGAGATCTTCCATGCGCTTGATGCCCGGTCCTGCCGTAAAATAGCACAGGGCAACCGCGGCATAGAAGATAACCGCAGCGATAATAAAAGTTGTAAGCTGGGAATTCAGATCCATTTTCACCCTCCCTTCAAACGGATCACGGGAATCTAGCAGATCAAATTCCCGGAATCAAATGTTCTCTGGGCGCGGGCGCGGATATGCGCTTCTTGTTTCCACTCACCGTCTATGCTGTAATTATTGATATGTTGAAGATAACAAGGTCCGCGGCATTGGTTTTTTTAATGGCGTCTGAACCCGTTTTTTTCTTTCCGGGAAATGCGTTTGCTTACGGTATTGACGACCTTGTCGGCCCTGAGTGGCGTATCGGTATTTTTTCCTTTCTCGTGTTTGGCATGATGCTGTATGCCTTTGCCGTGGTTTTGTATATGCGCAGGGGCCGGGGCGCCATGAAAAAAGGGGAGTATGTGCTTCTTTCGATTATACTGCTCGGCGTTGGTCTCGGTCTGGTGGTATCATTTATACAGTTGCTGCAGGGATTCCTGTTATAGGGCGATTCACTGTAATCTTTCAGCATGAACGTTTTTAGAGGAGAGGAATCATGAGCAATTTTATTAACAGCCTGGGTGAGGGATGGACGATTTATATATGGCTGATATCCGGCGCGCTCATTGTGATAGCCGCCATGATCGGCATGCGCTGGGCCTACAAAAATAAACAGTTCGATGAGGATATCAAGTATCTGGTATTCGACGAGAATGACAAGGATCGAATGGATCCCGAAGAATACAAAAAGAGCCGTGAGGTGATGGCGGAGCAGATGAAGCTGCGTGAGGAATTTCTCGAGCGGCAACGCCGGGAACGTCAGAAAAAGCAGGCCTGATTCATGGCCCTTCGGCGGGGTGAAAAAGGGATATTGCTGTTGATTGCCGTCGTGGTCCTGGTCTATGCGGCAAACAGGCTGGTAAACCTGAAACAGCACCCCGTCAGCGGGGATCCCGGCATACCTTTTTACTCAACGGCATCCCCGGACCTTGCCCGGTCCGCCACCGATATTATCCGCCGAGAGCGCTGCCGTGACTGCCACACGCTCTGGGCCGTGCGCAATATGATGCAGGCGGTACCGTCGCCGCCGCTGGACGGTATCGGCTCACTGCGTGATGAGGCGTGGTTTTATCGCTACTTTACCGCCGGAAATCCTCAGGCTATCCTGTCATCGCGCCTGAAACCCAAATACCGTATGCCGTCGTATGCAACGCTTCCCGAGCGGGAGCGGCGCCTGCTCGCGGCGTATATGGCAAGCCTGAAGGTGAAGGACTGGTACTTGAAGGAGGTCAGAAAGACCGAGTATGAAAAGCTCACTGGTCATTCCATGGTGGACGCCGGCAAGCATTCTTCGCGGTAGCCTTGCACTGGCAGCCGCCGCACTGGTGGAACATTTCGGTTTGCGCCTGCTCGGCGTGCGCATTGAGCTGTTTACCGGCCTTTCCTATTTCAGTCTGGGCTGGTTTTCAGGCCTGTTTCTGCTGTCCGGATTCGCGGGGATACTTGTTTCTTCCGTTTACGGCCTGGGGGGGAAAATTCTTGCCTATTTTCCACCGCTGCCGGTGCTCGGGCTGGATTATTATGCCTCCATGCATGCCGTGCATCTGCCGGCCGGGAGCCAACTGATGCCGCTCGGCTGGTGGGGATTTTTTGCCATTCTGGCCATTGAATCATCAGCCATTGGCGGGATGATCGGTGAAGTGATAAACAAGCGTATCTATGGCCGGGAACGGCCACTGCCGGAGGGAAAGTAATGGCCGGTCATGAACCTTCGTTGCGATGGAGCGCCGGAAATCTGACCCCGGAAGGACGCAGGCACAGAAAGCGTCTGCTGACGGCCACGCTGGTGACCTGTGTGGCGGGCACTTTTATTGTCGGTGCGATACACACCGTTTTTCTTGCCTCCGGCCGGGTGGAACAAATGCGCGCCCATTCCACCTATGATGCGCGCATCAAGACGGAAGTGGCCAAGCATATTCAGGCTGCCGGTGAGTTTGTGGATGAAACGACGCGTGGCAAGGTTTCCACTTATACCGTTGCCGGGGCGGAGTCACTGCTGCGCGATGACTTGTGGAAGAAGCTTGCTCAGGAAGTGGACGTTCCCGCCGGAAATTTCATCATGGGTACGGATCGCCCGGAAAGCGATATTCAGGATCAACCGGGGCATACGGTGCATACCGGCGCCTATCGGATAGACAAGTTCCCCGTGACCAACGCCCAGTACGCCCTTTTTGTGGCGGAAACCGGTCACAGGGCGCCCGCGCACTGGAAACAGGGTGCGATACCGAAAGGTTTTGAGTTGCATCCGGTGGTGATGGTCTACTGGCAGGACGCCGCGGACTATTGCACATGGGCCGGCAAGCGCCTTCCCGGGGAGGCCGAGTGGGAAAAAGCCGCACGCGGTGTCGATGGCAGGCGCTGGCCATGGGGCAATCATATGAACCCTAAGCTGCTGAATACCTACAACAATCACGGCCGTACGACATCCGTGCTGGCGCATCCTGAAGGGGCAAGCCCCTATGGCGCCGTGGATATGGCGGGGAATGTGGCTGAGTGGGTGGCGGATGATTTCAGGTCCTACCCCGGGAGCCATGCGCCCGCATCGATGTTTATGCCCGGGCAAAGTGATTCATACGGTACGCCCGAGCATTACAAGCCTTTACGCGGCGGATCATGGAAAAGCGATCCCTTTTCCACGGCCACCTACCATCGAAATTATGCCCTGGCCGGAGATGCCGGGGATTTTGTCGGTTTCCGATGTGCGCATGAATTGCAGGGGAGTCGTCAGACCGGGGGGAAAGGGTATGTGCAACAACATTAGACGGCTGACGGTATGCAGCGCCATGGCGGGAATGCTTATGCTGTTACCCGGCCATGCCCTGGCCGGAGTGCTCGGTGAATACAGCTTCCTGCATGTCACATTCGATTCGGTCTGGCATGTTTTCCTGTTTATCTTCACGCTGGTGATGGTGCCATTCGCGCTGATTATTGTACTTTCGTGGCGTTTCCGCGACAGATCGAAGGCAGGCCATGCCGGGGAAAAGCCGCCACGCAGGGATGTGGCGCGGGAGAATGGCCAGAGCGAATGAAGACAGCCGGTTCCCTGTTAATGCTGTTTCTGTTTCTGCCCGCGCCTTGCCATGCGCTCATGGCGGCGGAACAGGTCGCGGTACAGCCCGAAAGTTCAATGCGGCAGGATTTGCGGGCCATTCAGACGTTCAACAAGCTGCATGAAGACGAAACGGGCGTACTACAGGTTCAGGCGCGCAGGAAACACCAGATTCTTTTTCTCATGGGTGCCGGATTGCTGACCGGACTGCTGACAACGGCAGGACTCGGCCTTGCCATGGTGCTGGGGGGTAAACAGGTGTTTGTCTGGCATATGCTTTCCGCGGGCATCACCCTGACCCTGGCCATTGCCCATGCGGTGACGGCCATCATCTGGTTTTTTCCCTTTTGATAAATCAAAAAGAAAAAAGCATTCTGAAACATCTTCACCGGCCGACAGGGTGACAAAAGAATCCGTGACCAAAGAGCCGGTTGTGGTATGGCCGCTGTTGCTCTACGGACTGTCGGGATTCACGGCGCTGGCCTATGAAGTGCTGTGGATGAGGCTGGTTTCCACCCTGAGCGGGGCCAGTAATTTTGGTCTGGTGGCGACACTGATCGCCTTCATGGCGGGACTGGGCCTTGGTAGCGGCCTTGGCGCCAGGCTGCGCATGGATGCCGTGCAGGCCCTGCGTCTGTTTGGCGTCATCGAAATCAGCGTGTCACTGGTTTCGCTTTTTATGCCGGATGCGGCATCGTTTCTGGAGCAGGCTTTTGAAGCCGTGGCCGGGCATCTGGGTATGGGAGGATGGATGGCCTTCCATGTTGCGGCATGCGTGCTGCTGCTGCTGCTTCCCGCCACCGGCCTGGGCCTGACGTTTCCCGCCATGCTGCGTGCTCTGGAACAGACGAACGCCGGCGTCGCCCGCATTTACGGATACAATACGCTGGGAGGCGTGGCGGGGGCGCTTGCACCGCTGGCCCTGCTGCCATGGCTGGGCTGGGCTGTTGCCCTGCGCCTGATTGCCGGTGCGGGCCTGCTGACCGGTGCTGTCGCAATCGCTCTTTCCAGCGCCTGGAAAAAGGCGAATACCGGCGCATACGGTGAGACTGCCGGAAGCAGGCCGGCATGGGGTGAACTGGCGGCCTATGCCGGTGTCGGTGCCGCCGCGCTGATTCTTGAGGTTGGCTGGACGCGGTTGTACAGCGCGGTTTTCATGCGAACGGAATATGTGCTGGGCGTTATTCTGGCGGTCGTATTGCTGGGTATCGCCCTGGGAAGCCTGATTTCCAGGCGTATCGGAGCGGGAGCGCTTGGCCTCATTCCACTGGTCGCGGCCCTGGCATCCCTGTTGCCTCTCGCGCTGTTGCCGAGGATGGCAGCCTGGATGGAATCAAATCACTTTTCCAGTCTGTTCACGGCGTTGTCGCTGCAGGGGCTTGTGATGGCGGCCGTGACGATCCTTGCAACCATGGCGCTGGGCGCATGGTTGCCGTTGATCGTTCGTCGGCAGCGTAAGGAGACAGCGGCCGCATGGCTCTATGCAGCCAACAGCCTGGGCGCTGCCGTGGGAGCACTGTCCGCCGGCTGGATACTGATACCGTGGTTCGGCAGCAATGCGGCCGTGTGTGTGGCGGCGGCAACGCTGGCGCTGTGCGGTTTGTACTGGTGTACGAGGCGCGCCCGCATCCTGATGTTGCTCGCCATGCCGGCGATTGCTTTAGCCTGGAATCCGCCAACGGTTGCACGGATGTTGCCACATCAGTATGGCAATACCCGGGAGCTTTTCCGTTTTGAGGATGCGGTGTCCATGACGCATGTTGTGGCCCGTCCGAACGGGGTACGTATCCTGCTGAATAATCTGCAACGCGTGGATGCATCCACCGATCCTACCGCCGTAGCCGTGCAGAAAAATCAGGGGCGCCTGCCATTGCTGTTCCATCCCGGGGCAAAAACAGCGCTGTTTCTTGGCCTTGGCACGGGCATTACCGCTTCGGTCGCGCACCAGGTCGCGGGGGTCTCGGCAACGGCTGTTGAATTGTCGGAAGGGGCGATACTGGCAGCCGGAGAATGGTTCGGGCGCTTCAATGGCGATACGCCGCAATGGCTGGATGTTCGCCATGACGACGCCCGCCGCTTTCTGAAGACCGGGACCGGGCAATATGACGTCATTGTCGGCGACCTGTTTCATCCGGACATGGCCGGCCGTGGTTTGCTGCTTTCGCTACAGCAGTTTGCCCGCGTGCGGGATCGTCTGAGTCCGACGGGCGTCTATGTGCAGTGGCTGGCGCTAAACCAGTTCGACATGACCAGCCTCAGGATCGTGCTGGCGACGTTTCACCGGATTTTCCCCCGCAACACGATGTTGCTGGACGGTTTCCACCTTGCCCTGGCCGGGTTTCGCGGGCCGTTGCCCCGCGCCGGGGCCATCCGGGCATGGGCGCGAAAGCATGGAAATTCCCTGACCGGGGGTGAGGGTTGGCAGACATGGCTGGGGCGTGACCTGGGTCCGATCCCCGATCTTGATACGTCCGTGCAGGACGAATGGGCCCCGGTGGTGGAATTCCGGCTTGCCCGGGCGCGGGTGGAGGGCCGACTGGACGTGGCGGCTATTCTCGACTGGTTGCTGCATGTTCGCCCGAAGCCCGAGTTCCTGTTGCACCGCTGGCATGTGGCTGCCGAAGATGCGGGCGCCGTGGCGGGCGCCGCCCTGGCCACGGATGCCATGATGCATGCGTGGGAGGCGATGTTTTCCGGCAGGTCGCGCAGCGTACCGCAATTTCTGCGTCTGGCGTATGAAGCCAATACGCATGATCGCTGGGCCGGCTTTGCCCTGGCCGACGCCATGGTGCGACGTCTTGAGCGTGTTTCATTAAGCCGTGCGCAAATGGAGAAGGGCTGGCGGCGGGTTCTTTCCGTCAGGCCCGATCATGTTCCGGCGCTGCGTGCCCTCTGGCATCTGCTGCGTGCGCATGGTGACCGGCGTCAGGCCGCCGGACTGCTGATACGCCTGCGAAAGCTGGCGCCCCTTGACCCGGAAGTGCTGACGGCCCAGCATTAACCGTGAGGATTACCGGCCAGACATGCGACAGCAGGTTATGAACATTGATTCTCCCGTCGACAGGCAGGCGGGGAGGCGTCGGCCGGAACGCCTGCATATGTTGCGGCGTTTCACCCAGCTGGCCTTTCTTTTACTGTTGATTCTCGCCCCGATCATGGGGCTGTTCCGAATTGATATCCTGACCGGGGCCTTTGTGATCGGCGGCTACCAGGTGTGGTTCTCCGATTTCGCCATTGTGATCGGTCTCTGGTTCTTCGCGGCCAGCGTGCTGGTGCTGACCTATTCGTGGTTTGGTGCGGTATTCTGCGGCTGGATGTGCCCGCAGGGACTGCTGTCGGAACTCGGAACGGGTTTAATGCATCGCCTGCTTGGCCGTAAGGCAGGACTTTCCGTGGATGGACGGCCCGTGCAGGTGGCGGCCAGAAAACAGGGGGCATCGAACTGGATCAGGCTTTGCATTGTCTTTCTGGCCGGGGGGATGCTGTTTGCCATGGTGCCGCTTCTCTATTTTTACCCGCCACGGGCTGTCTGGCATTTTGTCACATTCCGGCACGATGCCGGCATGCCTGTTTCCATTTACTGGATTTACTTTGTTTTTGTCGTGGTCATGCTGATCGATATCGTCTTTATCCGCCATCTGATGTGCCGTTATTTTTGTATTTACCGTGTCTGGCAGCATTCCTTCAAGACCTCACGGACCATGCGTATCGGTTACGACCGGACCCGCGCGGATGAATGCGTGAAATGCGGTTATTGCGCCGCAGCGTGCGCGGTTGAGCTGGATCCAAGACATACGGAGGTCTATTCGGGCTGTACTGCCTGTGGTGAATGCATCGTGGCCTGCGAGCGTCTGCACGAGGACAGGGATAGCGGGGGCCTGCTTTCCTATATCTTTCCCGGAAAAGATGAATCACCGTCCCACATGGCGGGTATGGCGGGACGTCTGAAGGGCGTGCTTCCCTTTATGGCGGCCGGAGCGGTCCTGCTTGTGTTCGGCGTGGCGTATTACAGTCCCTATCATATCAGCGTGGGCAATATCGGCGCCCGCCATACAGGCATGGATGCTTATGTCGTGCACGTGGCCAACAAGCGCTATCGTCCGGCAACATTGCATATTGCGGTTCGGGGACTTGCAGTGAAACAGTATAATCTGCAGCGGAATGCCGTACATTTTGATTCGGCGGGCATGACGAATGTCTCGCTGTATTTGCATGCGGATGCTATCGGGCACGGGCTGCACCGGTTTGTTGTTCGAATCATGAGCGATGATGGCTGGAAGCAGGACTTTCCCGTTCAATATTACAGTGTTGGAGATACCGGATGAGCGAAGGCAGGCAGCATACGAATACCCGCGATCTTTCCGCGGAAGAGCAGAAACGGGAGATGGACGCCCACTACGGCTATGCCTCCGATGAAGAACGCCGCCTCAAGCGGGGGCTGGAAAACTGGGAGATGGTGGATGCGATTCCCACGGCCCAGAAGCCGATTCCCAGATGGTTTATCGCGGTAATTATTGCCGTAATCTTTGTTTCCATCAGTCTGAGTTTCCCGTTCTTTGGAAGGCGTGCCGGCATGGCGTTCAACTGGTCGCACTGGAGCATCGGCATTATTGCCGCCGTGGTATGGATTGTGGCCGGAAGCATATTTATTTATTTTATGACCCGCCTGTATGGATCCAGGCTTGGCGGGCGCCTGGACAACGACCCGGAAAAAGATGATACGGATCAGGGGGGGTGAGGCGCTTGTACTCTGCCTGCTTCTTGCCGGTTGTGGCGGCGCTTCCCGCACGGATGAATCCACGGCAACGCGGGTGGATTCCCGGGAAGACACCGTGCTAACGCGGTATTGTTCACGTTGCCATGTCCCCCCGTCTCCGCGGTTGCATTCCCGTCGTGCGTGGACGGGCGTGGTGCTGCGCATGAACCGGCACCGTCTGGACGCCGGACTTCCGGCTTTATCGGAAGCGGAACGACACGAAATTCTGGCGTATCTTCGTGCCAACGCAAAGTTGTAACCGTCCATCTCCCCGGCCGGTTTTATGAGCGTACGGCAGGAAATAACAAACGTTTATTCGCTCTCCCGAGACGGGTGTCCATTTGCGGCCCGCATGCTCGCTGGCTGTGGATTGGCGCTGTGTCTGTTCTTGACGGCCTGCGCCAGTGACAGCACGCCTTTTTTCCAGGCCAGACAATGGGGTGAATGGAAAATTCGTCTGGAGACCCGGCCGCACCCGGTGCAGACCGGGCATAACGAGTTTCTTCTCCATGTTCAGGGGCCGCCGGGGCACCGGCTGCCCGGCGGCATGATCGTGCGTTATCGCCTGCATCCGGATGCTGAATGGATCCAGGCCATGCCGGATGGTATGAGCGATGTTTTCCGGCGCGCCCTGACGGTATCCGGAATTCCCCGTGCAATCCTGTATGTCCATCTAACGTACCAGGGAAAGGAAACCGAGCTGCGGTTCCCGCTTTCCGGGCAGGGTGGTCATTCATGAGCCGCTTTACCGGGCTGTTGGCGATTTTCATGCTGGCGTATCCGGTTTTCGGCACTGCCCATGCAGGTGGTGATCCGGCCAGGGGATGGGTGGTGGCCAAGGTGCGTTGCCAGCCCTGCCATTTCCTCAATCAGAAGAAACGGAAACTGGGGCCGGGGCTGCTGGGGGTTTACGGCCGGGCGCCTGCCATTTCCGGCGTTCCCTTTGCCCGCTGGGATGCGCGTGCGCTGGATGCCTGGCTTTCAAATCCCAGAAAGGTCAAGTCCAATACAACCATGCTTATGCCGCCCCTGCAGGCGCGTGATCGCGCCGATGTTATCGCCTGGCTACGGCAGGTAAGCCGCAGGTAACCCGGCCCGCAATTACGCGAATCCTTCATGCAATATGCGGGTTAGGCTGCTGTTTTTTCAGTCGTTGCTTCAGTTTTTCGCTGGGCGTCCAGTGTCTGAGCAGCATAATCAGGCCACCTCCCCTGCCGTCGGCGCATGCGGGACAAGTTAAATAGGCCAGGTAGATTTCCCTGGGCATATGCCCGCTTTTCACAAGTTCAGTTTGCATCCGGCGTATCAGGGGACGAAGGCCGCCAACATCGCCATGATGCAGGGCGACGCGCAAACGGAATGGATTCGGCATGCGATGCACGCGCCGCGCCGGGCATGCCTGATCCTCGAGCAGACGGATGTGGCTGCCCCGGAAAGCGGCGGATCGTGTCAGTGCGAACCCCGGCCAGCGCTCCTTTAATTCGAGCATGGCAATACTGTCATTCTGGCGCTGGCGGTACAGATCAAAAGCGACGGGCAAATGCATGAACATCGGGGCCGGTTGCTCATGGACCAGCCAGCCGCCGATATTGACATCCTGGCCGTTCCAGTCAGGGAACTCTTCCGGACAACCGCAGGGAAGCGCCATCATTCAAGTATGATGAATATCCCTGACGGTCAGTATCACATTGGCCAGATAGATCCAGAATCCGATCGCGAGTACAGTGGATGCAATGGAGATCAGCGGGCCGTAAAAATAATGGATGGCGGGAACAGCCGCAGGATCATGTAGCCAGAAGTAGCCTTCCAGGGCGCCGAAAATCAGCAGCAATACGTAGAAACTGCCAACACCGATAAGGGTCCACCAGAAAGAATGCTCGGCCATGCGATGGGAATGCAGGGACTTGCCGGTAATGACCGGCAGCATATAGTACGTCACGGCCATACCGAGCATGGTAACGCCGCCAACGAGATTGATGTGCGCATGCGCCAGCGGGTCAATCATGTGGCCGGGGCCGCCGTAGGGGCTGCCGATGGAATCCAGCCATGCGCGTACGGGCGGAATGACCTGAAGCAGGCCGTGCAGGGTACCGATAAAAAAGGCGATGGCGGAAGTAACGAGAAACTTGATAAGATAACGATGCTCCGATGGCATGGGTAGAGCCTAGCGGCAGTCGCCATGGATGCAAGCAAGCGGAGGATCAGTTCTGCTTACGGGACAGGCCTGTACGCAAGGGAGAATACGTGTTTTCATCGCCGGTTCTGTTTGTCTCCGCTTTAAGCTATCTGTTAATGCTGTCGGCGTACCGCTTTCATCGTCCGCGGGCATGGCACGCGAGTGTGATGGTTTTCTGTATGCTCTATGATATTTGCGTCCCTTTTTATCTTTTTTTTGCGCGCAACTGGCCCCACCGTCTGATTGAACAGGGGGGTATATTCAATTTTCTGGTGTGGATGCACGTCGGGCTGGATATTCTGCTTTTCACCTTGTATTTTTTCCAGATAAGGGAAGGGTTGAGACTGTGGCGTGGCGATCGGGAAGCGCGTGATATTCATGCCCAGCAGGCAAGGGTAATTCTGGGTGTAAGAGCGCTGGTCATTCTCAGCGGGGGATTGCTGATGCCGTAGAACACGGGAGCACGGTCCGTACCGGCGGTTTTATATTATTTGCGCAACCTCGCGGAGCAAATAAGCGCTTGCATTACACGGGAAGACAGGCTTAGGATATGCTGCTCGACATATGTGAGGAGGTGGATATGGAGAACTTTGTTGAGGCATCCGTGAATTTTCAATCCGGGACAGTCTGGGCGTTTTATTTCTGGACGTTTGTATTGTTTTTCGGTTGGGCGCTGCTCATGCTTCGCACCGGAATGAACAGAGGGAAACAGCGCGATTAACAGACAGGGATTACATTAATCGACAACGAGGGGTTTCTAGTCGATCCATAGCAGATTATTCAGATAAAGCGGGGCCGGTTCATATCCGGTGCCGGTATAATATTATTCATGTCAAGGGAGGGTAATGTCATGCGATATTTGGTGTCATTGATCAGTATGACGGCTTTTGCAGCTGTCATGCTGGTGGCTTCCGCGTCGGTTCAGGCCGCCGAATCGGAAGCTTTTGGAAATGTAGATAATGGCCGGAAAATTTTCACCCAGGGCAAGGGGGAGGATGTCCCCGCCTGTACGACCTGCCATGGGACGGATGGCCTGGGCAGCGATGATATGGGTACGCCCCGGCTGGCCAACCAGGTTTTTACCTACGAATTGAAACAACTGGAGGATTTTGCTCATGACCGGCGCACGGATAATACGCTGGGCGTGATGAATGATATCGCCAAGGCCCTGACGCCGCAGGAAAGGCGGGATGTGGATACCTACGTGCATTCCCTGAAAACACCCTTTCTCGGCTCGGATCTGCGTGCGCTGCAGACGGCGGGTGAAGTCAAGGTTGGCGACCGTTCACGCGGTCGTATGATTGTGGAATACGGCGCGGATGGCATTATCGCCTGCAAAAGTTGCCACGGCTTCCATGCACGCAGCGCGGGTCGCATGTTCCCGATGCTGGGAGGACAACGTTACGTTTATCTTCTCAATCAGTTGCATGCCTGGAAGGATGGCAGCCGCGCCAATGATCCGATGGGTATGATGCGTGCGGTGGCCAGAACATTGGCTGAAAAGGATATGCAGGATGTCGCCGCATTCCTGACCGGCGCCCTGCCGTATACGGAAGGCAATCCTCAGGCCCCGCCGCGCGGTCAGTACTAGGAGCCTGTCGGACTCAGGGGAATTGTAGCGAGCTTGCGGGCCGGGAAGGCCCGGGGATTTGGCAGGATAGAAACAAGGCGGAGGGAAACCTCCGCCTTGTTTGTATTTTACGCATGGTTCGGGCCGCATCCTTTGTGCATGAAGATTGTTTTATTGCCCGCCGGGTCTGGCATTCGACCGATCGCCGGTGTCTGCCGGCAATCGAAGAATTACCCCTCCACTCAGTATTTTGACGGTTTTGATACGATTGCTGAGTTCCGCAACCTGTCGGCTTAAGGCACTGTTGTGGCTGTTATTGTGATCAAATACCATGTAGGCGACGCCCCTCATCTGGCGCAGGAAGGCATCCGGGTCCTGCTTTAAGGGCGGCAGAGGCAAGGCTCCCCTGCGCGTGGCCAGCATGGTGCGTCCCGGCCATTGACTGGCGACCAGGAAGTTTCCCTGTCGGGATGCGGATAAATCAGCGAGGCCGGCGATGACCTCATCCGTGGGATGCAGACGTCCGGCGTGGATAAAGAGAAAGCGCTGCTTGTCCATCAGCATGAAGGCCGTGCACAGCGCAACTACGGCCACGGCCGTGATGCCGCGCCGGGCCAGCGGGCCGGTGCTCCTGAAGCGGGAGTTGAATCCGATCAGGGCATGAATCCCTTCAAAAAGAATCATGACAAGCACAAGTTGCGCCCATGCCAGGTCCGCCGCCATAGCACCGAGGACAATGCCAGGTATCATCATGGTGGCCAAAAGACCGTCACCCGTGCGGCGCATGGCGGCGGCAGCTACAAGCACAAGCAATGCAAGCACAATCATGGCCGGCCCGACTGCGGGCGTGTCGAGAGTATCTCCCGTCAGGACGCCGGCCAGTGCCGGAAACGGGCTTCCGAACAGATTAAATTCCGGCCAGCCCATCCTGGATGTAAGGATAAACGCAATCATCAGCCCCATACCGGACAAAAGGGCAATCCGCTTCTTTGGGAAACCGCCATCATTGCGCAGCCAGTACCAGGCCAGACCGATAGCCATGCCAAGGCCCGCGGGGTGCATGCCTGCCGCAAAAGCGGTGACCAGCAGAAGCATGAAATAATAGGTCGAGACCGTCTGCGCGGTGGCGCGGAAGCGGCTCTCCAGCCAGTGACAGACAATAGCCGAGAGAATGAGGTAATTACCGGCGCCAATGCTGTCGACCTGGGAAATGGTGAGGGGAGAAATCAGCCATAGGCCGGTGGCAAGAAGCGCCGTCTCATCACCCAGGTTTTTTTCAGCCCAGCGGTACAGCATAAGGGCAGCGGCCAGGGTGAGATAGATGGTCAGGACTTTTGCGGCGATGATATCTCCGATCCAGTGAACGTCCAGGGGCGCGAACAGCAATGCGCGCATGTCCGGAAATCCGAGAACTGCAACTGGGCTCAGCATTTGTGATGCAACAGACCAGTCGAGCAACAGGCCGCGGGCCGCTCCTTCATCAACGCCGTAGAGGTCATACCGGCACAGGGCAAGATAAGCGACAGACAGCAGGCACAGGCCCGCCAGGCCCCAGTGGCGGGCAGAAATTTTTTCCGGATACAGCGCCATGGGCACTCCTTGGTATTGTGGCATCGGTCTTCGTCGTCATTGTAACCGCCATTCCCTGACGAACAAGCGGGCGGTAAGGCCATACGTAACCTTGGATTATTTATGTATATTTCCACGCCCTTGCAAGGGTGTGGGAGCAGGCCTAGATTCGCTTTATGGGGGGGAAGGTGCAAAACATGCAGGCGGCGGAACATCAGGCTCCGGACCTTTCCGTGCTGGCCGATTTGCGGGAAAGTATCGGCAGCCGTGTGGTTGGGCAAAGGGATATTGTCGACCGGATGCTCGTCGGCCTTCTGGTTGGCGGCCATTTACTGCTTGAAGGTGCGCCGGGTCTGGCCAAAACCACGATGGTTCGGGCCATTGCCGACTGCATCGATGCGGATTTCCATCGTATCCAGTTTACGCCGGATCTTTTGCCCGGAGATCTGATCGGCACCGAGGTCTTTCGTCCGGAAAATTCCACCTTTGAGTTCGTGCGCGGCCCCGTTTTTCATTCCATTCTTCTCACCGACGAGATCAACAGGGCGCCTGCCAAGGTCCAGTCGGCGCTGCTGGAGGCCATGCAGGAGCGACAGGTCACGGTGGGGAACACCACATACGCCCTGCCGGAGCTGTTCTGGGTGATTGCCACGCAGAATCCGGTCGAACAGGAAGGAACGTTTGCCTTGCCGGAAGCCGAGATGGATCGCTTCCTGATGATGTTACGACTGAATTATCCCAGCCGGGATGAAGAAATGGACATACTCCGCATGCATGAGGAGCATGAATCGGAATCTCCGATCAAGCCCGTTATCCACCCCTGTGACGTTTTTACCCTTAGAAGGGAGATCCGCAGTCTGTATATGGCTCCTGAACTGAAGGGGTATATCGTTGATCTGGTGGCGGCCACGCGCAAGCCTGCTGACCATGACTCGGAACTGGAAGGCGTGGTCGCCCTGGGCGCCTCGCCGCGCGCCAGTATCGCCCTGGCGGCATGCGCCCGGGCGCATGCCGCGATTGACGGCCGGGATTTCGTTAGCCCGCACGATGTTCAGAGTTTGGCGACGGATGTATTACAGCACCGGCTTGTTTTCGGTTTCGAGGGCGTGGCCGCAGGCTGGAGTCAGCCCCGCCTGATCCAGCGACTGCTCGAGGTGGTCCCCGTTCCGTAATATCATGGACCATTGTCTGGAGTTGCATCGGAAATTTCTCCCGAAACGGGAGGAGCTGGCCGCGCTGGAAGCGCAGGCGGGACATGTCCGGAAGTGGCGATCCTGGTGCGGCAGCGAACGCCTTGCCAATGTTGCATATTCCCGTTTTCTCGGACGCGGGCTTGAGTTTGAGGAAGTGCGCGCCTATTCCCCGGGTGATGATATTCGTTCCATGGAATGGAAGGTGACGGCAAGGACGGGCAGGCCGCATGTCAAGGTATATCGGGAGGAACACCAGCAGGTCATGATCCTTGTTATGGATGTTTCCGCCGGCATGCTGTTCGGCTCGGCCAAAACAACCAAGCTGGCACAGGCCGTGCGCGTGGCGTCATGGCTTGCCTTTGCCACGATGAATCGGGGCGATCGCGCCGGCGCCCTGCTGTGCGGTGATCCGGGAGGGCTGGAAATTCCTCCATCCATGCCGCGGGAAATGATCTGGCGCATGCTTGATTTTCTTTCATCAGACTCGTCCGATTATTGCATGCGGCGCCCTATGGCATGGCGCCGGCTGCTCGGCGCCATGCCTCCGGGGCGCCTTGTGGTCGTCCTGTCTGATTTCATGAACTGGGGTGATGATGACTGGCGAGGACTGAAGCAAGTGGCGGCGCGCCACCGGACCATGGCCGTCCGGATATTTGATCCACGGGAATGCGGCATGCCCGATATTGGCCCGGTGCGCGTAGCCGGGCCGCTTGACGACACGCCGTTTCTGATTGACACGGCAAGCCGGCGTGGCCGGGAAGCCTATGCCGCCTGCTGGAAAGCGCATCTGGAGGACCTGCGGCGTCATTTTTCCAATACGTATACGCCTTGCTGGCCTGTATCCACTGCAGATGATCCGGCGATCCGGCTCGGTGGACTGGCCGGTCTTTTACGCCTTTGACCGTGCCGATTTCCCTTCCAGCCATCGCAGGTCCCGATGCACCTTTTTCTCCGGGTTGGTGGCCGTTGCCGCCCGGCTGGTGGCTGCTCGGCATGGCGCTGTTTCTCACGCTGACCTTGATTGCAGCCCTGTGGTTAAAACGCCGTATGACGTCCCGGCGTTACGGGCGTATTCCCGTTCGTTTGCAGGCGCTGGCTGCATTGCGGGAGCTTGAACGCCGGGATACGGCGGATGCGCGCGAGGTAGCATACCGGCTGAACGAGATCCTGCGGGCGGCACTGGCTGATTCCCGTGCGACCGGCCGATGCTGGCCGTATGTGCATGCACCGGGCATCGTAGACAATGCAAATGAATGGGAATGTTTCTGGCGGGAGCTGGACATGCGCTACCGGTCTCCCGTTTCATCACATCAGGCAAGGCAACAGGGAGACGGAAGGCGGGCCGGCTGGATTGCCGCGGCGCGCACGTGGATTGAACGCTTGCCCGAGGATGAGGCGAGCCGGGCATCCGGCCCGGAGACGCGGCCTTGACGTTGCTCGGGCACATTCATCTTCAGCATCCATATGGCCTGGTCGCAGTGATGATGCTCCCCTGGCTCCTCTGGAGTGGACGAAAGCGGCGCGGTGCTCCGCGTGCCGTGGTTCATCCGGCTGCGGCATGGCTGCGGCAATCGTTTGTCGTTTCCCGTATGGCGAGCCCGCACCTGTTGCGCTGGCTTGTGGCAGCGGCATGGGTGATCTGGTGCGTGGCTCTGGCTGAGCCACAATGGGTAAACGGCCAGGTATCTGTGAGTCGCCAGGGCAGGGATATTATGCTGATGGTGGACTTGTCCGGCAGCATGGTAATCAGGGATTTTTCACTGGCAGGCCACCACATCAGCCGGCTGCGGGCCGTCAAGCACGTGCTGGCACCATTTATTGAGGAGCGCGCGGCTGATCGCGTCGGGCTGGTCGTGTTTGGCGAGGATGCGTATGTCCAGACGCCGCTGACCTATGACCATGCCCTGGTCCGGCAGTTGTTGAACGCTACCCGGCTGGGACTGGTGGGTGAACGCACGGCCATCGGCAAGGGCATCGCCCTGGCCGTGAAACACCTGAAACAGGCTGCCGATATTCGTCAATCAAGCGGCGGCCAGGTGATTGTTCTGCTGACCGACGGCCGCAACAATGCGGGTGCCATAACCCCCGTGCATGCCGCCGGTCTGGCCCGGGCATTCGGTATCCGTATTTATACAGTAGGGGTCGGGGCGCGGCTGCCCCGGCATATCGCCGCGGGACTGGATGACCGTTTAATCCGGAATACAGGCAGCCTCAATGAGGGGGAGCTGAAGGCGATTGCAAAGGTGACGGGAGGCGCTTACTTCCGCGCCACGGATACCTCCGCACTTGCGAGCATTGCCGCGCGGATCAGTCACCTGGAAAAGGTGGAGGATCAGCATACCGTCTATTTTGAATCCGTCGAATTGTACCCGGAACTGATCTGGGCCGGTCTGGCTGTCTTCGCTCTGGCGTTGATTCGCGGGCGCGGTATGGCGGCGCTGCCCTGATGCTGGAGACGCTTGATCAATGGCTTTTGCTGGTGGCGCATCAGTTCAACTGGCGGGTCCCGTACTGGCTGTATCTTCTGCCTGTCCTGCTGACGGGTGCGTTGCCATGGAAGCGTCATCCCGGGCTGTCGCCTGGCATGACAGCACGACTGGCGCGCTACGCAGATCCCCGTTTGTGGCCGCTCGTAGTCCGTGGCAAAGCAACGGCCGCAACGCCGGCCACCGTGGTCGCCGGCTTTATACCTTGGATGGCGCTGATACTGATCACACTTGCCCTGGCGGGTCCCCGCTGGTTGCATGAACAACAGACGGTTTTCCGGGAAGGCGCGGATATAGCCGTGGTGATGGATGTTTCGCGATCGATGCGAAGCCGGGATATCAAACCTGACCGGCTGAGCCGGGTGCAGCAGGAATTGCATGATTTTTTGCAACGGCTGAATGGCGACCGCATCGCCCTTGTCGCTTTCGCCGGACGCGCCTTCACCATTGCGCCGCTCACTTCGGACTATGCCGCGGTGATGCGGTTTTCGGGGCAGTTGACGCCGGACATGATTACGAATCAGGGAAGCAATCTGGCACTGGGCCTGACGCGCGCTTTTGAATCGTTGCATGCGGCGCATGGACGTGGACGGGCGGTAGTGCTGTTCACCGACGGCGAGGATTATGCCCGGAATGCCTCAATAGCCGCTGCGCTGCGGTTGAGAGATGCACATATTCCCCTGTTTATCCTTGGTGCAGGCACGCCCGAAGGTGGACTGGTACCGGCCGGAGGAGGCTATTTTGTGCATGATGATCATGGTCGGGCGGTACTGAGCCGCCTGCGGGAGTCTCATCTGAAAATGCTGGCGCGGACGGCGGGCGGCAAGTATGCACGCATTCGCTGGGATGACAGGGACTGGGATACGCTTTATGACGACGGTGTCCGGCGCATGGTGGAACGGACGCGCACGGCTTCCCGCACGCGGGGGCGCTGGCGCGAAGAATATGCCTGGGCGTTATTGCCCGCCATGCTGCTGTTGGGATGGTGGTGGAAACGGAACATGCGGAAGTGGATGACATGATGGCGACGGGACCGAAACCTTGAGGACGGCCGCGTATTGCATCCTGGGCGGGCTGCTTGCCTGCTGTTTTGCGGTCGATGCGGATGCCGGGTGGTTCCTGCGCGACAATCAGCTTGCCTGGCGGTCATGGCAGGCCGGTGATTTCAAGCGTTCGCTTGCATACTGGGATATGAGCAGCAAGGGCCTGTTCGGAAGGGGGACCGCGTTGATGCGCCTGCAGCGCTGGCGTGAGGCCGAGCAGAATTTGCGCCAGGCGCTGGAGATGGCATCCACACGGCAACCGGATGATATGGCCAGCATCTGGTATAATCTGGGCAACAGCCTTTATGCGCAGGACAAGTTTTCCCAGGCCCGCATGGCGTGGCGTGAAGCGCTGAAATATAATCCGGCGCATGCCAAGGCGCAGCATAACCTGGAAGTGGTGAACCGGCTTCTGCTACAGCGGCGGGCGAAGGAGACGCCTGCGGCGAAGGAGGGTGATGCACACGAGAGACAGGGGCGTGACAGGGCCGGGCATACTTTTGAAAGGATACCGAAGCGGAATAAAAGTCAGGATCAAAAAAAGCGCTTACGTTCCCTGCCGTTTCATATACCTTCTCCGGGAAACGGATCATCACAAACCGGCGGCCAGGCGCAGGCCGGTGACAAGCCTGCAAGGTCGGAAGATTCAGCCCATACGCCGGGCGGGCGCGGGCGGCAGCGGAAGCAGGCGCGGGCGGTTCCCGGTCAGGGCGCACCTGCAAAAGCAGGCGGGGACAAGGGGCGGGCTCTTCATCACGGCGGACAACGCCGGCAGGGAAAAGGTATAAGTTCCGGGCAGGCGGCCAGGGAACTGGGCATGGTGGACGAGGGCGTTGATATCTTTCTGCGTCACCGGCTGTCCGCCACCCGCGGCATTTTCACGCCTCGGGGGCCGACATGGTAGGGCGCTGTCTGCTGGTGCTTTTTCTTTTGTTTTTGCCTTATCGCGCATGGGGCGCCGATCTGAAGGCGTTCGTGGACCACGACAGGATTGGCCGGGATCACACCATCCTGCTGTCCGTTCGTCTTCTTGGCAGTGATGCCGATTTTCCTCTTGATACCACCTTGCTGGAGAAAAATTTCTATGTAATCGCCAAAGCCTCTACGCATCAATCCGGAGCATGGTTTGAAAAGCATTTCCAGCTTGGGCCCAGACATACGGGGCGGCTGAAGGTGCCCGTACTGCACACGCTTTTTCATGGCAAAATGCTTGTGACCCGGTCTTTCAGCGTGCATATGCTTGCCGAACGCGGGGAAGTGGATGATACCCGCTTGTGGATTGAAACGCATGCGGACAGGCATTCAGCCTGGCGGCGGCAACAAATCAATTACCGGATTGTCATCTTCAGCACCAGCCCTTTTCTGGGCGTTCCCCGCATTGAACTGCCTGATTTTGCTCGGTTTCTTGTACAAAAGGTGCATGAAAAAGTACCGGGTGAACGGATTGTTTCGGGACGCCGGGTGCGCACGCTGACCTATGATTATCTACTGTTTCCCCGGCAGGCCGGCCGCTTCACCATTGCGGCGCCACGGGTCTCCGCCAGATTACTGCAATTTGTCAGGGTCAGACGTATGGCCGCCGGCATGGAGAGTTTTGGTGCGGGGAAAAATCTTGTACGATCCAGGCACGCCATGGGTGGAATCCAGATCATTCATGTTAGGGCGCTGCCTGTGCAGGCAGAAAATTTGCCGGTTGGCCTGCTTGATCTGCACTCCGGTATTTCCGAGCCGAAGGCCGTTGCCGGGGAGCCGGTGACCTGGACAATCACGTTGCATGGCAAGGGATTGCAGGCCGCATCCCTGCCGGATATGAGCCGGCTTATGCACATCCCGGGCACATTTAAAACCTACCCGGAAACGCCTGCTGTAACCGTGAAAAGAACACCTGCCGGGATGGTGGTGCATGCGCTATGGCGTTTGGTGGCATTGCCCCAGCACGCCGGTTCCATCGACATTCCGGCGATCACTGTTCCGTATTTCAATCCTGTGAAAGGGCGCATCGAAAAGACAGCGGCTGATGCCTTACACCTGACTGTATCCCCAGCCGGGAAAATGGAGAAAAATGACGTGCTTCATGTTGGCGCACCGCTTGTCCATGCGGGGTCGGTAACGCTGCCGGGCGTTCCCGTCTGGTGGAGGTGGCTGGCCGTGGCTTTTTTTCTGTTGTGGCTTGTGACGCTGGGAGGTTGGCTGTTGCGGGCGCGTGCTGCATCACTGTTTTTGAGGCGAAAAAAACGCCGGCATGTTTCCACGGGATGGGTGGCATCCGCCACCGGCAGCATCGAACAGTTTGAACGTTTAAAGCGGATGCTTGATCTGCCGGCAAGGCTTTCTCCGCTGGGCCTGCTCGACATGTATCCCGGTTTGCGGGAAAACGCGGCGGTTGGCTGGCTGACGGCGCTGGAACAGGGGCGATATATGTCCGGCGAGATTCCCCGGCCCATGGGCCGGGAAGCGATTCGGCGGATTGCCGGGATCATCCGTGCTACCCGCCGGCCGCCAGCCATGCACTTTAATCCATCCGGGTTTGGCCGTATCGACGCCATCCGGCAGCGGCCGGAAACAGCCTCGGGGCCGTCAGCGGGCTGACGGTGAAAGCATTTTCTTGATACTGTTTTTGTTTTCAAGCACATCGGCCAGCGTGTAGCTATCCAGCACCTCCATAAAGGCTCTTTTTGCCTGGTACAGGGCGCTTTTAAGTGCGCAGGCAGAGCTGATGGGACAGGTGTTGATTTCCTTGTCGAAGCATTCAAGCAGGTTCATGTTGGGTTCGGTTTTCCGCACCAGCTGGCCGATCACAATCTCTTCCGGCGGTTTCCCCAGCCGCAACCCGCCCGATTTTCCACGCAGGGTATGCACATAGCCGGTTTGCCCGAGATGATGGACAACCTTGACCAGATGGTTGCGGGAAATGCCGTAGGATTCGGCAATTTCGCCAATCGTGACGAGCCTGGCCGGACATGTACCAAGATAAATCAGCACGCGCAGCGAATAATCCGTATACAGCGTCAATTGCATACTCAAAACATATATTCATTTTGACATGTTTGTCCAGTCTGCATAATGTTACATCCCGCATGGCGTAAACCGCATGCGGATTTAAAATCGAGGGGGGATAATTATGAGTACAGTGTATGAACAACTGGGCGGCGAAGCCGCCATTAACGCCGCGGTGGACGTCTTTTACCGCCGTGTACTGGCGGATGCCTATATCAACCGTTTTTTTGAAAGTGTGGATATGGAAAAGCAGGCGGCCAAGCAGAAAGCGTTTCTAACCATGGTGACCGGTGGTCCGAACGAATACACCGGCAAGGATATGCGCGAGGGCCACAAGCATCTGGTGCATGAGATGGGGCTGAATGATTCACATTTTGATCATGTCGTCTGCCATCTTCGCTCCACCTTGGCCGAACTTGGCGTAGCGCCGGAACTGATCAAGACAGTGACTGATGTCGCCGAGTCCACGCGCGACGATGTGCTGGATCGTTAAGGGCGGCCGATATGAGCTTTTTTGGCATTTTACTACCCCTGATCCTGCTTATCGGAATCATTGTGATTTTTCTGATGACCGGCAGGTCCTCACCGGAAGCCGCGACGGAGTCCGACAGCGGTTCCGCCTATGCCGGTGGCAAACAGCCGCTCTATGATCGTCTTGGCGGCGCCGCCGCTATCGATGCCGCAGTGGATATCTTCTACCGCCGCGTACTGGCTGATGCTTACGTCAAGCCCTTCTTTGAAGGCGTGGACATGGAGCAGCAGGCGGCCAAGCAGAAGGCTTTCCTGACCATGGTGTTCGGCGGGCCGCATCACTATACCGGTAAGGACATGCGCGAGGGTCATAAACACCTGGTGCATGACATGGGGCTGAACGATACGCATTTCAATCATATTCTGGCACATCTTCGTTCAACCCTGGCCGAACTTGGCGTGGATGAAGGTACAACACGGGAGGTGATTGATATTGCAGAAACGACGCGAGACGACGTGCTTGACCGCTGATTTTCGTTCGGACTGAGCCAAAGCGGGATTTTGCATCCTCTTGGGTGCAGAATCCCGCTTTTCTCTAGGGGGGAGGGTGTAGGGAATGCCTCTGATTACCTTTGAAGGCAAAAGCTATGAATGCAGGTCAGGCGAAAGGGTGCTTGATTGTCTGATGCGCCATGGCGTGATGCTGCCTTCGTCCTGCCGCAGCGGGGTATGCCAGACCTGCATGGTCAGGGCCGTCAACGGGGTGCCTCCGGTCGTGGCGCAAAACGGCATCAAGGACACCCTGCGCGCCCAGGGCTATTTCCTGGCATGCGTTTGTGAGCCGGAAAGCGATATTGAAATCTCCCTGGTGGACAGCGCTACGGTAAGGAATCGAGCGACCCTGGTCTCCAGAGAGAGAATGAATGAAAGCGTTTTGCGCCTGCGTATGACTTGCGGGAGCGCCTTCGAATATCGTGCCGGGCAATTTATTAATCTTATTCGTCCGGGAGATGAACTGGTACGCAGTTATTCACTGGCGAGTCTGCCATCCGAGAACGAACTTGAGTTGCACGTTAAACGCGTCCCTGACGGCCGTATGAGCAACTGGATTTTTGACGAGCTTGAAGTGGGCCAGGAACTGGAATTTTACGGGCCCAGCGGGGACTGTTTCTATCTTCCGGGCAATCGTGATGCGAGCCTGCTGCTGATCGGGACGGGAACCGGACTGGCGCCGCTCTACGGCATTATGCGCAATGCCCTGGCGCAGGAGCATACGGGGCCGATTCATTTCTTTCATGCCAGCCTCGCCACGCCCGGACTGTACATGATGGATGAAATGTATGCCCTGGCAAGTGCGTCCGCAAACATGACATATACGCCCTGTGTTCTGAAGGGAGAGACGCCACGGGGCGGCGTTCAGGGGAATATCGTCGATATCGTGCAGAGCAACATGAAGAATCTTGCCGGCTGGCGTATTTATCTGTGCGGGGATCCTCCCATCGTGGATGCGCTGAAACGCGCATGTTTTCTTTCAGGCGCCACGATGCAGAACATCCACAGTGATCCCTTCGTATTTGCGCCTCAGGTAGGCTGAGCCTATTTTTCATATACCGGATGACCCGGAGGCGCGATTTCGCTAGCGTGGCCCGCTCCAATTTCAGCCTGGAGTTGTTATGTCATTTGCAAAACATTTCTATAACCGCGGGCCGGTCCTGCTGATTATTCTGGACGGCTGGGGCATGGGTTCCGGTGGTCCGGAGGATGCGATTGCCCGGGCGGCGACGCCGGTGATGGATCGCCTGTGGCGTGATAACGCCCATACCCGATTGTTGACGCATGGGCCATACGTCGGCCTGCCATCGGTTAAGGATATGGGCGGTTCCGAGGTCGGTCATCTCACCATGGGCGCCGGTCTGATTCTCGATCAGGGTCCGACGCGCATTAACAGGGCGATTAACGATGGCTCGTTTTTTACTTCCGTGGCGTTGAAGGCCGTCATCGGCCATTGCCTGGAACGGCGGAGCACCCTGCATCTGCTGGGGCTTTTATCCGACGGCAATGTGCATTCGCATATTGAACACTTCCTTGCCGTCATCACCTATGCGCATGAACAGGGGATACGGCGGTTGCGTCTGCACGCGCTTTTTGACGGGCGCGACGTAGGAATCCGGACGGCGCAGAATTATGTAGCACGCATTGAAGATGCATTTTCCGCCATTAACGGCCAGAAAGGCCGTGATTATCGCATAGCCTCGGGCGGGGGGCGTGAAGTGATCACCATGGATCGGGATCACGACTGGAGCAAGGTTGCGGCGGGCTGGCGGGCACATGTGCATGGCGTGTCCGATGCGCACTTTTCCTCGGCGATTGAGGCGATTGAGCATTTTCGTGCGCAAACGCGGGATATTATCGATCAGGATATGCCGGGTTTTGTCATTACCGATGAAAGGAACCGGCCCGTGGGTGTGATGGAGGATGGGGATTCCGTGATCATGATGAATTTCCGTGGCGATCGGGCGATTGAGATCAGCGAAGCCTTCTGTCTTGACGATTTTGACGGGTTTGACCGGGGCCGGCGGCCGGATGTGCTGTTTGCCGGCATGATGGTCTACGACGAGGACCGGAACCTGCCACAGTTGCAGTTGATGGGGCCCGCCAGCGTAGATGCGCCCTTCGGCAAGCGGATCCTGAAACTGGGTATCAGACAGTTCCGGCTGGCTGAAACGCAAAAATATCCCCATGTCACGTTTTTCTTCAACGGCGGCTATCGCAAGCCGCTGGATGCCGGCATGGAGGACTATATCCTGATTCCGTCGGACAAGGGTATCTCCTTTGCCGCGCGACCGGCCATGAAAGCGGCGGAAATTGCGGACAAGGCGGTGGAACTCATCCACTCCGGTCAGTACGGCTTTGGCATGATTAATTTCGCCAATGCGGACATGGTCGGCCATTGCGGTCAGATCAAACCGGCGATACGGGCCGTGGAAGCAGTGGATGCCGCCGTTGGCCGAATCGTACAGGCGCTGGAGGAAGCGGATGGCAGTGCATTGATTACCTCGGACCATGGCAATGCCGAAGTGATGACGGTGAAGGCCATGGATGGCGGTGAAGAGGCATCCACCAGGCATACGCTGAACCCCGTGCCCTGCATCCTGTTCGACCCCGCTTATGATGGTTCCTATACCCTTCGCCAGCCGGACGGATCAGGCGACATTGACACAACCCCCGGACTGTCGCATCTGGCCGCCACCCTGTTTGAGATGCTGGGGCAGCCCGTGCCGGAAGATATCCATCCGTCGCTGATTGTTTCAGCTTAGGGGCCTGCCGGGGATGATCGGATTGCGCGAGTGCTGAAACGCCTGCATGCCGGCGACTTCTGGGGCGGAATTTCCTCCTCGGCGCTGGTGTTGCCACAGGCGATGGCCTTCGGTATCACGCTATGGACGCCCTATACGCATGATCCCGCCGCCGCCGCACTTTCGGGATTAGTTGCCGCTGCCTGCCTGTGTATTTCCTCCGGTCTGTTTTTTGGCACGCAGGGCCTGGTTAGTGCGCCTACCGGCCCAACACTGGTACTGCTTTCCGGAAGTATCGCAGTTTTGAACTCGCTGGGGCTTTCGGGCGAAACACTGGTTACGGCAACGCTGCTGACTGTGGCCATGGCCGGCTTCATTCAGTTACTGATTGGCGTTCTGAAATTGGGGCATCTCATCAAATTTATTCCCTATCCGGTGGTATCCGGATTTATGACGGGGACCGGTATTTTGATGGTGATGTCCCAGAGTCAGGCCATCATGGGGGGGGATGTGGCGTTAACCATGCGGCAGGGCGCGTGGATTCCCGCCGCAACGGCAAGTGTAACAGTGGTGGCGATGTTCTGGTTGCCGCGTTGGTGCAAAAGGATTCCCGGCACTGCTTTGGGACTGATTGCCGGCACACTGGCATTCCATGCTTTTTCCATGCTACAGGCCGGGCATCTGCCGGCAGGATGGGTAGTCGGCAGCCTGCCGCATGTTTCCGCTATCCATTTTGGTTTTGAAATGCCGGCAATGCATCAGCTTCCCTGGTTGCTGATATTGGGCTCCGGACTTGCGCTGGCGGTTCTGGCTTCGCTGGACACTTTGTTAACCAGCGTGGTGGCCGACGTTTCCACCGGCGCACGTCACAGCGCCCGGCGGGAGTTGATGGGGCAGGGCATAGGCCATTTACTGGCCTCGGTTTCCGGTGGTATGGCGGGGGCTGGTACAACTGGAGCGACATTGGTGGCGATTGGAAGTGGGGGGCGTGACTGGGCCGGGTTGGTTACGGGGGTCTGTTTTATTATCCTGATTCTGTTCATGGGGCCCGTCGCATCCATTCTGCCAATCAGCGTATTCGCCGGAATCATCCTGCATGTGGCCATCTTCAGCATGTTCGATAAAGACATCGCCTTGTGGCTTAAAACGCCACAGGCCCGCATGGATGGGGTGATTGCACTGGCCGTGACTGGAGTGACGGTGTTCTACGACCTGATGGTTGCAGTGGGTCTGGGCGTTGCACTGGCTGCGGTCGAATTCATCCGCACCCAGATGCAGTCCACCGTGGTACATCGCAGGTGGAACTTGAATGATCGGAAATCATTACGCCGGCGTCCAAAATGTGCCTGCAAGCTGCTGGGCGGCAATCCGGATGCGATTGTTGGTTATGATCTCAAGGGAACCCTCTTCTTTGGCACAACAGACCGTCTGTTTGAGGTGATGGCTGATGATTTAACGCAGGCAACATACATTATTCTCGATATGCGGCGGGTCAATCAGGTGGACCTGACGGCCATCCGCCTGATTGAACACATGTCCGGCATGATGCGTGAACGTGGCGGCGAACTGATTCTGGCGCATATTCCGAGGAGTATGGGCCTGGTCAAACGGGAAGGGCACCGGCATGAACGTGTTGTCCCCTATCATGCCAATGTTCACCTGCGCACATTTGCGGATTCCGACAGTGCGCTGGAATATGCCGAAGACCACCTGCTTGAGGCTCTGGGGGAGAAGGATGTGCATGGTGTTTCGTGTGTCGAACTGGCTGATTCCGAATTGCTTGCGGGATTCAGTAAAGATGAAATCGCCTGTCTGGAACCTTTTTTTCATACCGTGGAGGTGCCCGCCAGGGAATACCTGTTCCGCTGCGGCGATCAGGGGTCGGAGCTTTTCGTGATTATCAGCGGTGATGTGGAGGTCCTGTTGCCTTACGGCAAGCGGAGAAAGCTGCGTCTGGCCAGGTTCGGGCCTGGCATGACCGTGGGTGAAATCGCATTTCTGGAACCGGGACCGCGTGCGGCAGATGCGAGGGCCATCGAAGATTCCAGATTGACCGTACTCAAACATGATGCCCTGAAACGTTTCTGCCGCAAGCACCATGAGCTGGGTATGCGTCTGTTATTGTCCATTGGGCATAATTTGAGTCAGGATTTGCGCCGCTCTGATGCGGAATTGAGGCGTTTGGCTTCCTGACCCGCAGACGGGAACTTCTGAACCCTGTGATTGCCCCAGTCGGCGACATACACATTGCCTTGCGTATCCACGGCGACGCCGGTGGGGCCGGAGAAATGCCCCGGTTTGTTGCCGCTTTCTCCCCATGCGGCAAGAAAGCGGCCGCCGGCGTCAAAATGCTGGATGCGGTTGTTGTAGAAATCGCCCACGAACAATGATCCGTCGCGGGCCACGGCAATACCCGCCGCGACGCGGAAACGTCCGCCCCACAGACCCAGTCCGCCGATGCTTTGCAGAAAACGGCCGTCGGTATCGAATACCTGCACGCGATTGTTGTACGCATCGGACACATAGATGCGGTTATTCGACCCGATGCTGATGCGCGAGGGATAATAAAATTCACTCCGGCGCATGGTCGGCAGCAGGAAGTTGACAGCCGAGAGGACGACATTGACCTTGCCCTTCTTTCCCCACGCCCGGATAAAGCGTCCGTCAGGCGTAAATTTCTGGATGCGGTGGTGGTATTCATCCACGACATACACAAATCCTTTCGAATCCACCGCAATATCCGCCGGTACGTCAAACGCCCCGGAGCCGTCTCCCGCTTTTCCCCAGGCATCAAGCAATTTTCCCTTGCTGTTGAAACGGAAGATCCGATCCAGGTCGAAATCCGTCACCCAGATGCCGCCGTCCGGTCCTATGCCGATTCCACCGGGCTTTTCAAACAGGTTCCGGCCAAAGGCGCGAAGGAATGTTCCGTGCGCATCGAATTCCTGCACCCGCCGGTTACGCACATCGGTGACATACACGAGGCCCTGTTGATCCACCGCGACATCAAAGGGCTCGTTGAACTGACCCGGCAGGCTGCCCTTGCCGCCCCATGTTTGCGCGTTCGGGGTTGCACTTGTACAGGCGGTGAGCAGAACTGCAAGGAATAGTCCGAACAGCTTCGGCGATATCAGTCTCGAAAATATCATTGGCGCGTGATGCCGCGGGCGGTAAAGCCGGCCTTCTTCACGGCGGTCTTCAATGCCGCATCATCTACCTGCACGTCCGGTTTCAGGCGCACAATAGCCTTGCCGCTCTTCATGTTGATTTCGACGCCTTCAACGCCAGCGATCTTTTTCAGATGCTTCTCCAGCCCATAGGCGCAGAAGGGGCAGGAAAGGCCATCCACCCGAATGGTGGCGGACGGCTCGCTCGCGTCTTGTGCAAATACGGATGTGACGGGTGCTGCCAGTAGCAGCCCGGTCATCAATAATAATCGTAGTATTCTCATTGCCGTACCTCCTAAAAAAAGAAATTCCAGCGGAAGCCCGCCGTCCAGACCCAGTCCGATTCCAGGGTCGTGCCGTTCAGATTCTGCACGGCGGGAATCTGAATGGCTGTCTCCAGCACGAAACGATCCGTGACATACTGTAGTCCCGGCGCAAGATTCCATGTCAGGCCGCCGCTGTTGGCGTCGGTGACGCCTGAATCCCTGTTTTTGCCGTTCCAGATCAGGTTGGACTCCAGCACGACATAGACAAAAGCGGGTACGCCGGTATTTTCAAGCGTGCGCGGGAATATTCGGTATTGAAACGAGGCATCCGCTCTCGCTTCATCGCCGAAGGTGAATCCCGAAGCCTCGGTGTTAAACCGGTATTTGGCCGCTGCGTCAAACTCCCAATCCAGCGTTTGCCGGGTGACGGCCACACCCAGAAACGTATCCCAGGAGCCCGAACCGGGTTGCAGGATACGCGGAACCAGGCCGAATGCATCCGTCCGGGAGTGTGAGCCCGTGGGTGTTTTCAGGCCCGCGAACGGCGCAATGCGCAAGGTGTCGCCGGGCTTATCCACCTGAATTACGGTATAGCGGCCAAAGAACAAGGCGTCACCAATGCCCTGCGCATCGCGCCGGATGCGTGCACCGTTCACGGTTTTGTCCAGGCGCTTGTCCACATAGGGCAACACCCCAAACAGGGCCAGTTTTGGAGTTGCGCCGAAGGCCAGCACCACGGGGGCCGCGGTGACATTCAGTACCCGGCCTGCCGACGTGGCATCCCCTGATTTTCGCGTCAGCTTGACCTGACTGCGCAAAATGCTCATGCCATCGGCGACGGGCAGAGCGCTGTTGAAGGTGATTGGACCCGCTTGAGCAGGAACGGCAAGTCCGATCAGGCCCGTAACAAGCCCAATGAAGAACACATCACGCATCACAAATGCCATTCCAGTTCCAGTTTGGCCCGGTAATCGGTTTTGGTCTGGATGCCGTTAAGGTTGCTGAAAACAGGAAGCTGTACACCCGCCTTGATTGCAAAGTTACGCACGGTCCACATAAAGCCTGGCGACAAAAAGAGTTCCGTGCCGCCGTCATTGACCAGAGACACGCCGTCCAGACTGCCATGCCGACCATATTCACCGTTTAATTCCAGCAACCATACCATATCCGGTTTGAGGTATTCCGGCATGGTTGGTCGCCAACCTGCCACCAGATCAATCAACACCTTGTCTCCCACCTTTTTCCCGCCGCTGTGCCCGTTGCGGCGATAACGAATGCTCGCCCAGCGATACCATTTGAGACTTTCATGACCATAAGTAAGACCCAGAATGACATCGGTGGTGCCGGCGCCGAGTGCTGGCTTCGTGACGGTGGGTGCACCTTGTTTGGATGTGTCGAACTTCACTTTCAGCAGCGCAGCCATTGAATCTACCACGCCGGGAGCATCCTTGTGCCAAAAACGGTACTTGGTGAATAAACGCAAATCTCCCAGTCCGTTGGCCTGTCCATAGCTATTCTCCTTGAATGTCCATGGCAATTCGGTACCGACCGTCAAATCGGCGTTGATGCCGTAAGCGACGTTGAGGAAGCCCAGGTCCTGACCGCGTGTGCTGGCTGATTGACTGGCATCCAGTTCAGGCGATATTTCCACGCCACCCTCGTAGATAACATGTGGACCCAACCCGAAAACCGGGTCATGCGCCATAGCATCCCGGGGCATTGCCAGCAATAACAGGCCAGCAGCCATCATGCATGCGGATTTGCCACCTATTGAGATTTTTCCGAACACTAGGAGACCTCCTGGTCATCGGATTTATCCAGACTGTCCATAATCGGACACGTCTTCAGTGATCCTTTGCCGGGACAGGCATTCACAAGCGGGATTAGTGCTTCCCGCATGCGCTCAAGGTCATGAATCTTCTGTTCAATATCCTCAAAATGGCTGGTTGCCATGGCGCTGACTTCGGCACAGCTCGCGTCCTGCTCTCCCTGCAAGGCCAGCAGGGCTGTGATCTGCTTCAGGGAAAAACCCAGTTCCTGGGCCCGTTTCACGAAGCGGATGCGCCGTACCGCTTCATCATCAAACAGGCGGTAGCCGCTCGGCGAACGGACGGCTCTGGGAAGCAGGCCGCGGCGTTCGTAGTAGAGCACGGTCTGCACGTTCACGCCCGCGGCCTTGGCGACCCAGCCTACGGTCCGGTTCATGTCGCCGCTCTCAGCCGCGACCGATGCCGGCGGCGATGAGGGTATCGGCGTCCACGCCCCGGCCGGCACAGCAATCCGCCAGCCTGCCGTCTATGGCGACGGCCGGGATGGAACGCACCCCCAGCGCTTCCGCCCGCTTTGCAACCTGTGCATCGTGCATATCCAGTACGGTGATCTCGCAATCATCACAGGCCAGGCGTTCAACCAGCGCCACGGCTTCGTTGCAGACGGGGCATCCCGAGCTGAAGACTTCGATGTTTCGCTTTCTGTTCATGATTCAACCTCCTTGGCTTCTTGTCATGCTCAAAGCATAAACCCTATACCAAGGTATGGAGTCAAGCCCCCGCGGTTCCAGGTGAGCATTACGGGCTCAGGAAC
Organism: uncultured Zetaproteobacteria bacterium; assembly: GCA_964628185.1. Taxonomy (GTDB): domain Bacteria; phylum Pseudomonadota; class Zetaproteobacteria; order Mariprofundales; family Mariprofundaceae; genus CAZVLQ01. Next base: position 63,875 of record CAZVLQ010000004.1, read on the forward strand.
CACGCGGTGTGCTGTCATGGCGCAGCAGCAGGGGACCGCGCATATCGCTCATCCACCAGCCCAGTCCGCCAAACATCACGGTCATCAGCAGGAAACTGCCCTGCGTGAGCAACATCATGGCGGCAGCCTGCTCCCGGCTGATGCCGAAAAGCGTCAGCATAAAGATGCCGGCCAGCAAACCGCTGCCCGGCACCCGCATGAAGAAGCCGAGAAACACGAGAGAGCCCAACAACACCATGATGAGCAGGTAATCACCGGGTGCCAGCCACACCCCTACGGCCCACCCCGCCCACAGCATCTCACTGACGGCGATCGCCTTGATAGCCAGGGCGGCAAAGATGACGAGTGCCCGGCTTCCGGCAGCGCTGGGCCAGGTGAGACCGGCGGAAAAGGTTTCAGCATGGCGGGAAAGCCAGACACTGATGCGAGCCGGGATCAATCGGCGAAGCTTCCCCTTCCGCTGCTTGAATTGGCTGACGCGCCACTTCCACACCGCCCCGCCAAACAGCGCGGCGCCGCTTATGATGACAAAAATAGTGACGACAACCGCCACATCGCCCGCGCCGGACAGCCCCGGCGGCATGGGCAGGAACAAGACCGCAAGCGCGATCACGGCAAAGACCGCCGCGTCAATCAAGCGATCCACGACCACGCTGCCGATGACCGTTGCGGTACGCAGGCGATATTTTTGTGCGATGATCCAGGCGCGGGCAAGCACGCTGCTTCCCATGCCTATGGTCAGCCCCGGCAGGTAGCCCACCATGGTCGCCAGAAAATGATCGACACTGCGGGTACGGCTGTCCAGCACGAGACGCCATTTCCACGCCCGCAGCCCTTGCTCGATAAGGAAGGCGATGAATAACAGGGCGATGGCCGGTGGATAGGACTCCATGAGCAGCCGGGTAAACCGGCCCATACTGAATCCGTTCAGCAGCCAGTAGATCAGCAGTGCCGAGACGGCAAGGCTTGCCGCCCAGGCCATGTGCCGACGGTGGCGTTTGAGCCGGGCGGTAAGCCGATTCAGCAGCGCTGCCTTACCCGTCAACTGCAGCAGGAACAGCCCGATTTTTGCTCTTGCTGCCCATGCTGCGATGCTTTTTCGGCATCCATCGTCGTGCCGCACTTCGAGCAACGGCACACTTCGCCTTCACCCTCGCGGCGCTCAATTTCACAGCCGCATTCCGGACACTTGTACGTTTCTTTATTACTCATGACTTTACCTCCTTGCCATTGTGGCATGCCGCACGTCTAAACCCTGTACCTTAGTATGGAGTCAAGCCCCTGCAGTTTCAGGTGAACATGACGGACACGCGCCTGTCTCCCTGCTTCTTCTTTTGCACGGTCATCCGTTCCAGACGGATGTTGCTACCAGCAATATAGCGCCCCCATCAATACTCCACTTGGACATTACTGACCCTGAGGTGAGGACAAACTGACCAGCAAGCAATGCACCTGAACCCAGCAGTCCCACGAAAAAGGGACCGTAACCCCTGCGCTCCATGGCGCGGAAGGCGAGCGACCCGATGACGAACGCCAGGGTGATCATGGTAAGCGGCAGCAGCCAGGCCTTCTGCAACAGGAATCCAAGTCCCATGGAACTTAGCAGCCCCGCATATGCTGGCCAGCAGGCGGGGCACAGCAGCCGGGTCAGAAAAGCAAGCAATGTGGCTCCGGATAGGGTGCTCAAAGGGTTTCGCCAAGAGCGCTCCTCCCGGATGCTATCGGGCATTTCAGTAGCCGGTGAGGTTCTTCCGATGAAAGCGTGAACAACTTTCTTGTACATTTTAATCCCCAATATTTCGCGATGAGCGCAAATCTAAACCCCTGACCATGGTATGGAGTCAAGAGCAGATTTGCGGGAAACAGGAGACCCGATTATAAGTGGTCGAAATTTTTAATTTCAATAACACATGAACTCATGTAAAGTTGAGAAATGTTACCTGACGATCTCACAGCCAGCAAGCTCGCAGCGCTCGCCCACCCGGTCCGGCTTGCTGTGATCCGTCAGCTGGTGAGGGCCGGTCCGGCAGGGTTGCCGGCGGGCAAGCTGGGCGAATCGCTACATATCGCCGCCAATGCCTTGACATTTCATCTGCAGAAACTGGTCCATGCCGGCCTGATTACCTCGCAACGCCAGGGACAGTTCATTGTCTATTCCGCTGTTTTCCCGGATTTGCTTGAACTGGCTGACAACCTCGTTGGGGCCTGCTGCGCCGACAGCGCCGAAAAGTGCGGTCCGGCATGTCCGTCAAGCGGGTGCGAAGCTGATGACACCGTGGTTGCAGATAGCGCTGACGATCCTGCCACCAAAGAAAAAGGAGTTCCAAACTGATTCCCGCCTCTTTTATGCCGCATCTGCTGTTCGGATTGTTGTTGTGGGGATTGGATAAATACCTGCCGCAGCGCCCGGCCTTGGAAGGCTGATGATAAATAACATAGATGCTGAAACCCTGCGTGCCTGGCAACAGAATGGCCGCGACTTCATCCTGATTGATACCTTGCCGGCATCCATATTCAAAGTTGGTCATCTGCCGGGTGCGGTCAACATGGTGTCCGATGATATCATGGAACAGGCGCCCAAGTGTTTTCCCGACCTTCACGCAACGATGGTAGTCTATTGCGCCAGCGCCGCCTGCCGACGCGCGGGCCTGTCCGCCGAACGGCTGGAGCGGTTGGGTTATACCCAAGTGTTCCATTTTGCCGGGGGGAAAAGAGACTGGGTGGCCGCCGGTCTGTCTCTGGAATAGGAGACGCCGATACTCCTGAGTGATATGGGTGGTTTGGTGTTAATGCATGGCCGGTCTTGAGCCGAACAGAATGATTCCGGCGCCGATCAGGCAAACGAAAGCACCGAGCGTGTCCCACCGATCCGGTATCTTTCCTTCGGCCAGCCAGAGCCAGATGAGCGAACTGACGATATACACGCCGCCGTATGCTGCATAAGCGCGACCGGCAAATGCGGCATCCACCCGCGTCAACAGAAACGCAAACAGCGCGAGGCTCGCCATGCCGGGAAACAGCCACCAGACACTGCGGCCCAGTCTCAGCCAGGCCCAGAAAGCGAAACAGCCCGCGATTTCCGCCAGGGCCGCGCCTGCATAGATGACAATGGCATTCATGATTTACTACCAGATACGCGAGACGCTATAAGCATCCATGGCTGTATCGCAGCCCAGGATTGTCAGGTTCTCAAGTTTGCTCTGGCAAACCAGCAAGCGGTCAAAAGGATCGCGGTGGTGCCATGGCAGCGATGCCACCGCCATGGCATGGACGGGCTCAACATTCAGGATGCGCAAGTCATTGATCTGGATCTGTTCATTAATGGTTTGTTCGATTGGTTGTTTGAGAATCAGTTTTCCGATACTGGTTTTGATGGCTATTTCCCAGATGCTGGCCGTACTGAGAAACAGTTCATTATCCACGTTCAGCAGCAGATCACGGGCTTTTGGACTCAGTCGTTCATCCAGCGTTGCAGCCCAGATAAAGGTATGCGTGTCGAGCAACAGCCTCATGGCATGTAGGGTGTAAAATCATCGAGCGGTGCATCGAAATCATCAGCCATGATCATTTTTCCCTTTGCTGTTCCCAGTTGGCGTTGAGGTTTTTGCCTGCCCAGCGATACCAACTTGGCGACGGGTTTGTTGTCTTTGGCGATAATGACATCTTCACCGGCCATGACCTCCTGAATCAGTCTCGACAGATGGGTTTTCGCCTCATGGATATTAACCTGGTGCATAGAAGGCTCCTGTGTAGCCAATAACTTAGCTAATATAGTTAGTCATGTCAAAACACAGGCACCTGTTTTTGGTATCGAACGATAGCAGAATGCGCCGATCAGCCCTTGGGAACATTGAGCATGATCAGCAATGCCCGCCCAGATGAGTGGAAGGCGAAATACAGCAGCAGGAAAATCAGCAACAGTGACAGGAATAATTGCCGGACTTGTTTTGATCACGATGCTTCCCCTGAGTCCCGCAGGCTTCTAGGCTTGGGGCATGCAGTTTGCTCCCTTCGCCCATCTTCATGTGCACTCTGATTTTTCACTTTTGTCGGGTGCGATGTCCGTTCCGGCCATGCTGGACAAGGCGGCGGAATTACGCCAGCCGGCCATCGCCCTGACCGATCAAGGCAATCTTTTCGGTGCGGTGGAGTTTTACGGCGAAGCAATTCGGCGCGGCATCAAGCCGGTACTCGGTTGCGAGGTTTTCCTGTGTGAGGATCATAAGCAGCGGGTGAGTGCCGGGCCGCGCGGATCGAAGTATCCGCAACTGCTGCTGCTGGCGCGAAACAATCATGGCTGGCGCAACCTGATGCGGCTCGTTTCCATCAGCTATCTGGAGGGATTTTACTATAAACCGCGCGTGGACAAGGCCCTGCTGCGTGAATACGGGGAAGGTCTGATTGCGCTTTCCTCCGGCTGGAACGGTGAGGTTGAGCGTCATCTCAGGCGGGGAGATACGGACTCGGGCAAAAGGACCGCGCTGGAATTCGCCGACATCTTTCCGGACAACAATTTTTTTCTTGAGTTGCAACGCCATGGCGTGGCCGGACAGGAAGCCCTGAATGGTCAGTTGATTGAACTGGCGCATGAGACCGGCATTTCACTCGTAGCCACCAATAACGCACACTTTCTTGCGCGCGGGGATTTCCATGCCTTTGAAGCGATGCTGGCGCTCAGGGACGGGCGCATGCTGGCGGATGACGTCAGCGGGCATTTTACACCCGAGAATTACCTCAAGTCTTATGCGGAAATGTGCGAGATGTTCGAGGATGTGCCTGAAGCGCTGGAAAACAGCCTGCACATTGCCCAGCGCTGTAACGTGGATATGCAGTTCGGTAACTATCAGTTGCCGGATTTCAAGCCGCCGGAAGACATGGATCTGAAACTGTACATCCGCCAGTTGGCGAAAGACGGCCTTGATGCACGCTGGGGGATGATTGTAGCGGGGTCGCCCGGGGCCGGTCGCGATGACTATGAGGCACGGCTGGAATTTGAACTGGGCATCATCGAGCAGATGGGGTTTCCCGGCTATTTCCTGATTGTGGCGGATTTTATCCGCTGGGCCAGGGAGCAGGATATTCCGGTTGGCCCGGGTCGTGGATCGGGTGCGGGTTCGCTGGTTGCGTATTGTCTGCGCATCACCGACCTGGATCCGATTCGCTACGGCCTGCTGTTCGAGCGCTTTCTCAATCCCGAGCGGATTTCAATGCCCGATTTCGACATTGATTTCTGCATGAGCCGGCGTGATGAAGTCATCCGTTATGTGACCGGAAAATATGGGGCCGGCCATGTCGCCCAGATCATCACCTATGGTTCAATGAAGGCCAGGGCGGTCATACGCGATGTCGGGCGGGTGCTGGGGATGGATCTCGCCAAGGTAAATACCATCGCCAAGCTGGTGCCGAATGATTTGAAAATGACGCTGGAAAAGGCGCTGGCCGCCGAGCCAAGGCTCAAGGCCATGCTTGAGCAGGATCAGGAGGTGGCCCGCCTGTTTGAAATCGCCCGTCGTCTGGAGGGTCTGCACCGTCATGCCGGCAAGCATGCCGCGGGCGTGGTGATCGGCCGTGATCCCCTGGTGGAAACCGCGCCTCTGTACAAGGAGCCGCGTGAAGAGGGCGCGGTGGTGCAGTGGGATATGAAATGTGTCGAGAAGGTCGGCCTGGTCAAATTCGATTTTCTGGGCCTGAAGACGCTGACCGTTCTGCACCTGGCCTGTCAACTGTTGCGGCGGCATGCAGTTGATGAGGCCGCGAAGCACTTTGATCTTACCCTGATTCCCCTTGATGATCCCGAGACCTTCGCCCTGTTGCAGCAGGGCCGCACCAGCGCCGTGTTTCAGCTTGAATCCTCCGGCATGCGCGACCTGATGTTGCGCCTGAAACCGGATTGTTTTGAGGATATTGTCGCGCTGGTCGCATTGTTCCGGCCCGGCCCGCTGCAATCCGGCATGGTGGACACCTTCATCGATTGCAAGCGGGGCAGAAAGGTCGAATATCCGCTGCCTCAGCTAGAGCCGATTCTCGCCGAGACCTATGGCGTAATCCTTTATCAGGAACAGGTGATGAAGATCGCGCAGGTTCTGGCGGGATATTCACTGGGCCAGGCGGATCTGTTGCGCCGGGCCATGGGTAAGAAAAAGGCCGGGGAAATGGCCAAGCAGCGCAAAATTTTTATGCAGGGCGCGCTCGGGAACAGGATTTCGGAGGCCAGGGCCGAGCACATTTTTGACCTGATGGAGAAATTCGCCGGTTACGGCTTTAATAAATCCCATTCAGCCGCCTATGCCCTGATTGCCTACCAGACCGCATACCTCAAGGCGCATTATCCGCAGGCATTCATGGCGGCCACGCTTTCCTGCGATATGGGCAACAGTGACAAGATCGCCAGTCTGGTATCCGATTGCCGTGGTATGGACATTTCCATTCTCCCGCCGCATGTCAACGCTTCCGGCTGGGAATTTCTGCCGGAAGGGGAAAACGCTATTCGCTTCGGCCTGGGGGCCGTCAAGGGGATAGGTGAAGCTGCGGTACGGGAGATGATGCGCATCCGGGATAAGGGAGAGGCATTCACCTCTCTTGAAGATATGTGCATGCGCTTGCCCCCGCGCGCACTCAACAAGCGTATTCTTGAGGCCATGATCAAGGCAGGCGCCTTGAAGGGATTGATACCGCATGCCCGCGCGGCGCTTGCCGGCCTCGGTGAGACAATGGAGATTGCAGCCCGCAAGCGCCACGATATACAGGCCAGGCAATCGGCGCTGTTCGAGGGGGTGGATTCGGGTGCAGCCGACGACTGCTTTCCCGATGTGACACCATGGGGAGCAGGCGAGTGTCTTAGTCACGAACGCGAAGTGCTTGGATTTTACCTGACAGGTCATCCCCTGGAAGAATATCTTGGGCGGGTGGAAGGGCTGACGAACGCCAACCTGGCGAACGTGAAACAACTTCCGGATGGCGCCAGGGCGGTGCTTGCCGTCGGTGTGAGCAGCGTGCGTACGCATCGGGGTGCCAGGGGGACGATGGCCTTTGTACAGGTCGAGGATTTGTGCTCTGGGGCGGAAATGGTTTGCTTTGCCGGATTGTATCGCGACGCAGCCGAATATCTCGACGGAGAAAAGGCCTTGCTGGCCGCCGTGCGCGTGGATCGCTCGCGTGACGACATATCGCTGATTGCGGAGGCTGTCGAGCCACTGGAATCCGTACTTCCCGCTCAGATTGACAGGGTTTGCATTTCGACCAGTGCCTTGGCATGGGATGGAAAGGCAATCACCGATTTTGAGGCGCTTGTCACGCAGAATCCGGGCCATGCCAGGGTCCGGTTCCTGCTTGATCTTGCGGACGGAAGTCAGGCCGTGCTTTCGTCCACCGCAACACTGTGCTGGAATAGGGAAGTGGAACATAGTCTTCGCGCCTGGTTCGGTGTGGATGCAGTGCGTCTCGTGTGCAGGACCTGGCAGCCCGAGAGCAAGGCCGGGAAGGGAAAGAAGAAGCGGGAAGAAAGGAGGCAGTATGCCGCGTAGTTACCTGGATTTTGAGCGGCCCATCGCGGAGCTGACCTCGAAGATCGAGGAGCTTTCGGGCATGGGCGAGGATGCCGGCGTTAATATTGCCGAGGAAGTGGAGAAGTTACGCGGCAAGCGCGACAAACTGATCAAACAGATTTACTCCAAGGCGAGTCGCTGGCAACTTGCCCAGCTTGCGCGCCATCCGGACCGTCCTTATTTTCTGGATTATGTGCCCCTGCTTTTCGAGGATTTTCAGGAACTGCACGGCGACCGCACCTTTGCCGACGACGCCGCTATCGTGGGAGGTACCGCCAGTTTCAGGGGAAAACCGGTGATGGTAGTCGGTCACCAGAAGGGCCGGGACACCAAGGAAAAGATTCGCCGCAATTTCGGCATGCCGCGGCCGGAAGGCTATCGCAAGACATTGCGTCTGTTTCGCCTGGCCGAACGTTTCGCGATGCCGGTGATGACGTTTATCGATACGGCCGGAGCATGGCCGGGAGTGGATGCCGAAGAACGGGGACAAAGCGAGGCCATTGCCCGCAACCTGATGGAATTGTCCACGCTCGGTGTACCGGTGATTTGCACGGTTATCGGTGAGGGCGGATCGGGCGGTGCGCTGGCCATAGGCGTGGGCGACCGCCTGTACATGCAGGAATTCACAACCTATTCGGTCATTTCTCCGGAAGGCTGCGCCGCTATTTTGTGGCACGACCGCAAGTATGCCGAACAGGCCGCCGAAGCGTTAAAGCTTACCGCGCGTGATCTGGATGGAATGAACCTGATCGACGGCCTGATTCCCGAACCAATGGGCGGTGCGCATGAAAACCCGGAGCAGGCTGCCGCCTTGATGGCGGACGTGCTGGAGAAGGCGCTGACTGAACTGCTTGAGGTGCCGCTACCCGATTTGCTCGAACAGCGCCAGGCCCGCCTGCGGCGGCTGGGAAATTTCAGCGAGGCATGAACGCTTCAGCCGGAGTGTAGGGCCTGCGGTTCTTATCTTGTCGATCCCTTTACAGGTCCGTATGCTTCGCGACCCCGCGTATCGCGCATGGAGAGGTACCGAAGCGGTCATAACGGCACCGACTCGAAATCGGTTGGGCGGGTAACACTGCCACGTGGGTTCGAATCCCACCCTCTCCGCCATAAATAGCAGGCAGCCGTCAGTATACAGTTAACTGAGGACTGAGTGCTAAGGACTGAGAGAGGGTGGGTGAGAAGCCACGTACAGGGTTCGACAAAGCGGCGCAAGCCGGTTTGAACGGCCGACAGGCCGGCCCGCAGGGCGAGGGCGCAGCCCGAGTAATCCCACCCTCTCCGCCATAAATAGCAGGCAGCCGTCAGTATACAGTTAACTGAGGACTGAGAGAGGGTGGGTGAGAAGCCACGTACAGGGTTCGACAAAGCGGCGCAAGCCGGGTGGCTTGTTTTTTAACTGTTTGCGTGGATATCAAACAGGCGGCTGTATTCATCCAGGGCATAGCGGTCGGTCATGCCGGCAATGTAGTCGGCAATGACGCGGGCCTGCCGCGTTTTATCATCGGTCTGGCGTATTTTCTCCGAGGGACCGGGAGGAAGCATGGCCGAATTTTCCATGTAGGCTGAAAACAGATTCCGGATCACCTGCCCGGCCTTGGAGGCCATGCGCATGACGCGGTAGTGGTGATACATGTTTTCATACAGGTAGCGTTTGATTTCGGCGTTCATGCAGCGCACCCGGTGTGAAAATCCGACCAGAGGCTTTTCCGTGCCGCGCACATCGGCCAGCGAGCGGATGCCAGCCTCTTTCAGTCGTCTGCCGGTATCCTCGATCACATCCGTAATCAGAAAGTTAATCATCCGGCGGATGGTTTCGTTGACGGCGATCCGTTCAGGCATGTCCTTACATTGCGTAATCGCCTCTTCGTAGTGCATGCGAAACAAGGGTACGTTACACAGGCCTTCAATACTCAGGATTCCCGCCCGGTAGCCATCGTCCACATCATGATTGTTGTAGGCGATTTCATCAGCCTGGTTACCGATCTGTGCTTCCAGCGTGGCCTGTTCCGAAAGATGATATTCGGCCAGGTCGGCATTTTCCGGCATGTCATGCGGAGAAGAATGTTTAACGATGCCCTCGCGCATTTCATAGCTCAGGTTCAATCCGGGAAACGCGTTATAACGATGTTCAAGTTTTTCCACCACACGCAGAGACTGGCGGTTATGTTCAAAGCCGCCATATGGTTTCATCACGGCATTCAGCGCATCCTGACCGGAATGTCCGAACGGCGTATGACCAAGGTCATGCGCCAGCGCCACACCCTCGGCCAGGTCTTCATGCAGGCGCATGGACCGGCAAATCGAACGGGCAATCTGCGCCACCTCGATGGAATGGGTCAATCTGGTCCGGTAATGGTCGCCTTCATGATTGACGAAAACCTGGGTTTTATACTCCAGCCGCCGGAAGGCGGTGGAATGGATAATGCGATCGCGATCCCGCTGAAAGATATTACGCGTGGATGCTTCCGTTTCCGGGTACCGGCGTCCTCGCGACAACCCGGACCGGCAGGCCCAGGGCGCCAGGATGGTCTCATACTCAGCGGGCGGCATCCACTCCCTCCATCATGGCCAGCGCTTCAAGGGCCACCGCGCGCGGATCGTGCGCCTGGATGATCGGGCGTCCCACGACGATGTAGTCGGCGCCCCGCCTGATGGCGGCGCCGGGGTCGGCCACGCGCTTCTGGTCATCCCGGCGGTCTTGAGCGCCCCAGCGAATGCCGGGCGTGACGGTCAGAAAGTACGGACCGCAGGCTTTTTTGATTTCAATCACCTCATGGGCGCTGCACACCACCCCCGAAAGCCCCGCCTCGTGCGCCATCACGGCCCTGCGTACGGCTTCCCTGCGCGCTTCTGCAGGGGGCATGGCATCACTGGTGAGCACGGTTACGGCAATCAGTTTCATGGCAGGATAGCCCGCGGCCGCCTGCGCGGCCGCCCGCATCATCTCGATGCCCCCGCAGGCGTGGATGTTGGTCATTTGAACGCCGAGATTTCCTGCGCTGCTGACGGCTTCGGCCACTGTATTTGGAATATCGTGAAATTTCAGATCCAGGAAGACCCGGTGAGTTTCCAGCAGTGTGCGCACCAGTGGCGGTCCCTCGGCGACAAACAGCCTCAGTCCAAGCTTGAACCAGCCCACGCTGTCGCCAAGGCTACGGTATATTTTCAGGCTTTGGGCCCGGTCAGGCATGTCCAGCGCCACCATTAACCGTTCGCGCATCATCAATCCTCTTCCTGGATGGGTCGCATGCTGCCCCATTGATGGCACTGGGGACATTGCCAGCGCATTTCAGTGACTTCAACGCCACAATGGCTGCATATGAAATTCCTTGCCTGCTTTCGCCACTGCCGGCAGGCAATGGATAACGCATCGTCGTCACCCATCATGGCCTGCATGGACAGACAACTGCGAAGACTGTGGGGGGAAAATCCCGTCTTGCTCATCAAAAGTCTGGCTTCATCGTTTCCGAATTTGGCGCTTATTGTCTTGATCCATTCAAGCATCAGAAATTCATCCCGGTTCTTTTTCCAGCAGGATGAGAGAAATGCCTCACCATGTCCGGCATAGGTATCCGGGTATTCCATCAATATGGGGATCAGAAGGGGAACATACCGGGGGGCGGCCTTCTGCAACCGCTTCATGCTGGTCATGGCTGCTTTTTCATCGCCACGCTTTAATTCAATCTCGGAAAGCAGCATATGTGCCGCGGCACAGGCGGGGTTTCGGTCAATGGCCTGATTTACGAGCTCCAGCGCACCGTCTTCATCGCCTTCACCGAACTTGTCGCGAGCCATCTCCGTTAGAAGGTAGGCATGGTGAAGCGATGAAGGGACGCCACGAATTTGATCCAGGCGGTCCAGAATCTCCGTGGCCCTGGCCCATTCATGTCCCTGTTCGCGGATGCGCAGGCTGGCTTCCAGCGCGGTCATATGGGTCGGCTGCATGTCGAGCACCTTGCCGTATTGCTGCAGGGCCCGGCCCAGAAGTCCACCGGCCTGGAAATCCATAGCCAGCGCCATTTGCGCCTGCATATGTAATTCTTTCGGCAGGCCGGGGCGGGCCAGCAGGTTCTGGTGAATGCGAACTGCACGCCCGAACTCGCCCTTGTTGCGGAACATGTCCCCCAGGGCCAGATAGACCTCGGCTGTTTCGGTTTGCAGGCGCGCCACCCGGACAAGTTCCTTGAGTGCCCGGTCCGGCTTGTCGGACAGCAGGTAGTTGATACCACGTAACAGGGGAGAAATGCGCGCATCTTCTTTTTCCTGCATGGCACGATCGTCCGGTTTTTGCTGCTCCTGCCAGAGATACCAAAAGGCAATGGCGGCAACCACCAGAATGCCGGCCACCCCGATAGCGATGGTCATGTCTCGTCTTGCAGGGGAAGGTTGCGGAGATTATTAACCTCTTTTTGCAAAAGTGTGTTTTCCTGGCGCAGCCGGTTAATTTCGGCCTTGTGTTTCCGACGCGAAAAGCTCAAGGCAAGCATGCCGCCGAGAAAACCGAGAAGGAATGCAATAAATATCGGAACATAAAGCGGTATTTTCCCGGATGTAAAGCCGGCAAAGCCGACGGATATTTTCGTATCGTTAACGGCCGCGAACATCGTAGCCAGCGTGGTGAGAAGAACGACGGAAATTGCATTGATCCAGTTCATCCTGTTCCCCTTGTCATCCAGTCATTACTTGAAGTGATCATCATTCACCCGGAATACAATAAAGGAGCAGGGAAAAGGAAGAAAGGTCAGGTGGCGTTATCCACCCGTTCGCGTAATTCCTTTCCGGGCTTGAATTGCGGGACAACCTTGGCCGGAACCTGAACGGTCGCGCCCGTTTTCGGATTTCGGCCGATACGGGGGTTTCTCTGCTTGATATAAAAGCTGCCAAAGCCACGCAATTCCACTCTTTCCCCCCGGGTAAGCGCTTCACCGATGGCGGAAAAAACAGTATTGACTACAACCTCGGCCTCACGGCGCGTGATTTGGTCCTGCCGGTTCGAGATGATATCTACCAGCTCCGATTTGGTCATAACGTCTCTCCTCTTCCTTTTTTCCCCTGTCCCAGGCGTCTAACCTTTTTTGTTTTTGCTCAGAAGCTTGCGCTGTAGTTCCAGCGCCAGTGCGGATGGCATGTGCTGTGTTCCGGTGCGATGTGAATAATTTCGCACGGCCTCTTTTTCCTCATCCTGCAACATTCTCCGAATGGAAAGCACAACCTTTCTGTGCTTGCGGTCCAGCTCAATGATTTTTGCCTCAATCACCGAATCGGGTTTCAGCCCCTCATGTTCACGGGGCACTTCGCGTAAGGGCAGGCGGGCGGTGACGCCCTTCATCACTTCAACCGTTGCCGCATTTGCATCAAGCGCGACGATTTTCCCCTGCACCCTGCTTCCGGGTTTGGCATTACCGAGAAAGACCTCAAAAGGATCGTTTTCCAGTTGTTTGATACCCAGCGCAATACGCTGCCTGTCAACGTCCACACCCAGTACGACGCATTCCACTTCATCGCCTTTGCCGTAAGACGCGATGGCTTTTTCACCCGGTTCATGCCACGACAGATTGCCGATATGTACCAGCCCGTCCAGTTCGGCATCCAGCCGAACAAACAGGCCGAAGTCTGTGATGCTGCGCACAGCCCCCCTGACATGGGTACCCGCCGGGTGGCCGGCCATCCACGCCTGCCACGGATTCTCGGTAATCTCCTTCAGGCTCAGGGAAATACGCCGTTTTTCCGCATCCACATCAAGCACGGCCACATCCACGACATCGCCTTCGGTCAGCGCCTGGGAGGGTTTAACATCCCGGCGCGTCCAGCTCAGTTCGGAGCGGTGGATCATGCCCTCCACACCGGGTTCAAGTTCTACCATGGCGCCATAATCAAGCAGGCGGCGCACGGTTCCGGTCAGTCGCATGCCGGACTGGTATTTCCCCGGTACATTTTTCCACGGGTCTGTTTGCAGTACGCGCATGGACAGGGACACCTTGCCGCCGGATTCATCCAGCTTGATGATTTCCGCTTTAATTGTCTGGCCAACCTGTAGCGCTTCGCTCGGGTGTTTCAGCCGCCGCCATGCGATATCGGAGATATGCAGCAATGCGTCCACGCCGCCGATATCAACAAATGCACCGAAATCAGTCAGACGTTTGATTTCTCCACTGACTTTGTCGCCGATGGATGCGGAGGCGAAAAATGCCCGGCGTTGTTCGTTGCGTATTTTTTCAAGCGGGCGTTTGCGGGACACCACAATGTTTTCAGGCTTGTGGCTTGCTGAAATGACGACCACATCTACCTTCTGTCCCAGCAGATTTTTGGTGGCGCGTCCCGGATTGATGTCTGTTTCAGAGCGGGGCATGAATGCTTCCATTCCACCAAGATCGACGCGCACGCCCCCCTTGACCTCGGACTTGATCATGGCGGGAATGCTGTCGCCATCAGCCAGCGACGCTTCAACACGTTTCCAGAGACTGCGTTGACGGGCGGCCAGGACGGACAGGCTGACGCCGTTTTTTCCTCCCATGGACTGAACCAGCACTTCGATATCATCCCCGACAGCGGGGACGGTTTTGCCGATTTGCTCAAATTCCTGCACGGGAACGCTTCCCTCGACCTTTTCGCCGATATCAATCATGACGGACTCATGGTCCAGGCTGGCCACAATGCCACGGACAATTTGTCCGCGCGTAGCCATGGGATGCTGCTTCAGTGATTCCTCAAGCAGTTTCCTGAAGGATTCTTCTTCGCTCTGGTCTTCCGTAGCCTCATGAGCGGGCGATATCGGTTTTATGTCCGCATCTTCCTGTGTTGAAGCCGGGACCTGTTTTCTTGCGATGTTCATATCTGCCTGAAACCTCACTGGCAATTTTTCGTTCAGCGGACGAGTCCTCTACGCTCCATGATCGTGAGCATTCGATCCACCACCTCATCGATTCGCATGGTGGTTGAATCAATGCACACGGCATCTCTGGCCTGTGCCAGGGGGGAATGCTTGCGCCCGGCATCTTGCGTATCACGCAGCCTGATTTCCATCAGGATGTCGTCAAGGCTAGCCTCGCTACCGGCTGCCTGCAACTGCGTCCAGCGCCTGCGGGCGCGTTCCCTCAAGGTTGCGGTAAGAAAAAATTTGGCTTTTGCATGCGGCAATACCACCGTGCCGATATCACGGCCATCCATGACGCATCCCCGCTCGGCCAGTCGCCGCTGCACCCGCAGCAGCCGCTTGCGTATTTCAGGCATGGCCGCAACCATGGATGCGTCCGCACCCGCTTTTTCATCACGGAGTTGATTTGATCCGTTTTCTCCCCGGACAAGAATACCTTTTTCACACCAGTCCATATCCTGTAAGCACTGATCAAACACGGCGAGTACGGATGCCTCCGATGTGAGGGTTGCTCCCAGCCTGCGGGCGCAGCTGCCGATGTAGCGGTAAAGCAGGCCGGTATCCAGTACGGGAAGGCCTGTTTCGGCGGCAATCATGGCGGCTGCCGTTCCCTTGCCGGAGCCGGAAGGTCCGTCGATGGCAACCTGGAGTCCTTTAACAGGGGTCCATTCCGGCATT
Source organism: uncultured Zetaproteobacteria bacterium (assembly GCA_964628185.1). Classification (GTDB taxonomy): domain Bacteria; phylum Pseudomonadota; class Zetaproteobacteria; order Mariprofundales; family Mariprofundaceae; genus CAZVLQ01. Next base: position 78,974 of record CAZVLQ010000004.1, read on the forward strand.
TACGCTTCCTCTTCCCAGCGGACATTCATGCCGATCCGTCGGGCTACGGGGACAAAATCAGGGAAGGAAGTGGCGATGGCGCCGGCATGTTCAATCCTGATTTCCGCTTCAGCGCACTGGGCGGCCACGCTCATGGCCATGGCAATGCGGTGATCGCCATGCGCATCAATGCACGCGCCCCCGGGCAATCGCGCACATCCGCGTATGTGAACGCCATCGGGATGTTCTTCAATGTGAGCGCCACAGGCGATGAGTGATGCGGCCATGCCGGCAATGCGGTCGCTTTCCTTGACGCGAAGTTCCTCCGCCCCGTGCAGGATAAATTCACCATCCGCCAGGGCTGCCGCCACGAACAGAACGGGGAATTCATCAATGGCGTCGGGCACGTCGGCGGCCCCGAGGACACAGCCGGAAAGCCGGGCATACGATGCCGTGATATCGGCCAGCGGTTCGTTTCCGGATGTCGGGCGTGCTTCCGGTTCGAGCCGGGCGGACATGCGCGCCAGAATACGCCGCCAGCCGTCGCGGCAGGGATTCACGCCTACGCCCTGTATGCGCACCTTTGAGCCGGGAACAAGACTGGCGGCGACGGCGAAGAAACTGCCGGATGACGCATCGGCCGGAATGCGGATGCGTGCTTCCGGCGCATGGAGGCCACCTGCCGGAAGCAGATGAACGGTGTGGCCTTCGGTCCGCAATGGCTGACCAAACAGGGGCAGCATGCGTTCGGTATGGTCCCGGCTTTTGCGTGGTTCCTCAACAACGGTTTCACCCCGGGCGAACAGGCCGGCCAACAGCACGCAGGTTTTGACCTGGGCGCTGGCCACGCCGGATGCATGGTGTATGCCCGTGAGGCTTCCTCCGCGTATCGTGAGGGGAAGACGTCCTCCATTTTCGCGTCCGTCAACGGCGGCGCCCATGCGGCGCAGCGGCTCGGTTACCCGATGCATCGGGCGCGTGCGCAGCGAGGCATCGCCCGTCAGTACGCTGTAAAACGGCTGGCCGGCAAGGATGCCCGCCATCAGCCGGGCACAGGTGCCGGAATTGCGGGCATCGAGCACATCATCGGGTTCCCGTAAGCCATGCAGGCCAATGCCGTGAATGCGCAGCTCTGTTTTTGCCGTATTCAGCCATTCGATGGATACACCCATTTGTTCAAGGATGCGGGCGGTGGCGAGATTGTCCTCGCCGGGCAGAAATCCCCCGGCTTCCGTAATACCGTCGGCCAGCGATGACAGGATGAGCATACGGTGTGAAATGGACTTGTCGCCCGGCGGCACAATGTCACCACGGAGCGGTCCCGTGGCCGGCCCCGCAATCAGCGTATCACGGCAGTTTGAGGTCACAGCGCATCGCCATGGTCGGCAAGCCAGTTGTTACGCGCCTGTCTGGCCCGGCTGAAATCGGCGAGCAAACACTCGCCGTCACCGGTCTCCAGTGCTTTTTTCAGTCGGTCCAGTTCTTCCTGCAGGGCGCCCAGTTTGTCCAGCAGTGCCTTGCGGTTGGAGAGTGCGATATCGCGCCACATCTCCGGAGGCGAGGAAGCGATACGCGTAAAATCCCTGAAGCCGCCGGCGGCGAAGCGGAAGGGATCGTGGCTGTCATTTTCCGCTTTGCGTACGGCATTGACCAGAGCATAGGCCAGCATGTGCGGCAGGTGGCTGACCGCCGCCAGAAAATCATCGTGCTCGCCTGCATCCATGCGCATCACCGTGCTGCCGGCCGCCTTCCACATGGCCTCAATGGCTTGTATCGCTTCCGGGCCGGTTTCCGTGGCGGGCGTTAAAATGCACAGCCGCTTTTTGAACAGTTCCGCGAAGGAGGCCTCCACGCCGGAGTGTTCGGTGCCGGCAATGGGGTGTGCCGGCACGAATCTCGCCATCTGACCGCCGGACAGATGCGCCCGCGCCATGTCGATGGCATACTGTTTCGTGCTGCCGACATCGCTGATGATGCATTGTCGTGGCAGATGATCCGCCAGTTGCGTCAGTACCGGCGCGTAGGCGCCCATGGGGACGCAGATCAGCACCATGTCCGCGTCCCGCACCGCCAGCCGGATGTCCGTGCCGGCATTGTCCACCACGCCCAGCTCCAGGGCCCGGCTCAGATGGGCCGGATTTCGCCCCACCCCGGTGATGCGCCCGACCATGCCGGCCTGCCGCAACGCCCTGGCCAGCGAACCGCCGATCAGACCGACGCCGATGATGACCAGATGCCCGATATGTTCTTCCTTCATCCGTGATCCTGCATCATGACGATAGTTCCTCTACAGCCTGCATGAATCGTCTGTTTTCCTTTGGTGTTCCCACCGTAATCCTCAGCCATTCGGGCATGCCGTAGGGCGTGAGCGGGCGCGGGATGATGCCCTGATTTTCCAGTTCACGCAAAAGTCCTGCGGCGTCTGCGTGCTTCAGCAGCACGAAATTTCCGTGCGAGTTTGCGCCAAGCATGCCCTGATCCGCCAGAAACGCCTCCAGTATTTTCCTTTCAGCCAGGGTTTCGGCCACCTTCCCGCGTACCCAATCCTGCTCGTTCAATGCCGCCAGGGCGGCTTTCTGCGCAAGCGCATTGACATTGAACGGTTCGCGAAAGCGGTTCACCAGTCCAAGTATGGCCGCATTTCCCACGCCATAACCCACGCGCAGCCCGGCCAGTCCGTAGGCCTTGGAAAACGTCCGGCAGATTATGAGTCCCGGATGTGAGAGGCCGCCGACGGCATCGCCGGTTTCATCGCATACATAGTCGTGGTAGGCCTCGTCCAGCACCACGAGCACGTCCCGGGGCAGCCGGTCGAGGAATTCCTGCAGGGTGGTGAGATCGTGCAGGCTGCCGGTGGGATTGTTCGGGTTGGCGATACAGACAAGCCGGGTGCGGTCGGTCACGGCATACGCCATGGCATCCAGATCGTGAGAAAGGCCGTCCGCTTCCGGTATGGCCACGCCCCGGGCGCCTGCAGCGGTTGCGGCAAGGGCGTAAACGATAAAGGCGTGTTCGGAATAGACCACTTCATCACCGGGACCGGCAAAGGTGCGAATGAGCAGTTCCAGCACTTCGTTGGAGCCGTTGCCGAGCAGAATATTTCCCACTCCAACGTCGTGTTTGGCCGCAAGCGCGGCCCTGAGCTCCCCGGCACTGCCGTCGGGATACCGGCACACGCCCCCGGCGGCCTGTCTGATGGCGCGGATGACGGCAGGCGGCGGCCCATAAGGATTCTCATTGGAGGCCAGCTTGACGGCTTCCGCGACGCCCTTTTCCCGCAACAGTTGTTCAACGGGCTTGCCCGGCACGTAAGGGCGCAGGCGGGAGCATTGCGCTACGGCGCGCCGGGACCAGTCAATATTCATAAATTCGTTTTCAACTCCTGAGAAAATCAAGGCCGCTTACTTTAGCAGACACGCGAGAATATACAGCTACCAGCATGCCTGAAATTCATTTCATCAGATAATAAAAACACACACGACACCAATTGTCGCACTGTGCCGTACCATCTCCCCTGACAAAGCTTTATTTACAGGAGGTTGTCATGCCGATTCGCCGAAAAAGAAGGATTTCAGCACCCGTAATTGATACGCAGGATGAATACCATGCCCTGATCACCACATGGATGCTGCGCATGCTGCTCGGCAGCAGCGCAGCTTTTCGGGGCTTCTTTGATACGCGGCGGGGATTTCGCGACAGCGATGTGTCGGACTTTCTGAGTCTTCAGGATGTGGATGAAGATAAGATCAGCGTCAGGGAATTGAAAAAACTGATGCGCACACTGCGGGATCAATGTGAAAAGCGCATCAGCACGTCTTCCACCCTGTTCTATAATATCGCCATGCTGGCGAAGCGCCTTTCCATCTCGCCGCTGCAACAGCAGGTGCTGGCCTTTATCATACTCTGTGAACGCTATGGTCCGTTGAAGGATTGTCTCAGAATTATTCCCATGCCCACGGAAGCCCGCCTGTATGCTACGTTGGGTCATGCCATGCATGCAGCTCCCGGCGAGGTCAAAAAATCATTCTCAAGGATATCTCCGTTGCGGGTGTCCGGTTTGATCAAGATACGGAGCAACCATGGCGGAAACAGGGAGCTTGAATCCATGGACGGCTTGAGTGAAGCCCTGATGGCGGATAATTCTGATGAGAAATCCCTGTTGATGCACTTTCTGACGCCCGCCCGGCCCACCACGCTACGCGCCGCTGATTATCCGCATGTCCGTGAAGATTTTGATATTCTGAATGATTTGTTGAAGGTGGCACTCAGGCAGAGGGACAAGGGTGTCAATATCCTCATTTACGGCTCCCCCGGCACGGGCAAGACGGAACTGGCGCGGCTGCTGGCGAAGAAGTTAAAGGCCGCATTGTTTGAGGTGAAAACTGAGGACGAGGACGGCGATCCCATCCGCTCGCGCTGTCGCCTTGAAGGCTACCGCTTCTGTCAGCAGATGCTCTCCGGTGACCGCAAGAGCATGATTCTGTTCGATGAGGTTGAGGATGTGTTCCCCGCCCGCGCATTCTCTTTTTTCGGCATGGAAGTGAAATCAGGAGAAAACAAGGGTTGGATCAACCGGGCGCTGGAAGAGAATCCCACGCCCGCCATCTGGATTTGCAATCAGATCAATCAGATTGACCCGGCTTTTCTGCGCCGCTTCGATTACGCGATGGAGTTGAACACCCCACCCCGCTCCGTGCGCCTGAACATTGTACGCACGCGCCTGGCCCATACGCCGGTCAGTAAACCGTTCATGCAACGGCTGGCGGAACATGAGGAACTGTCCCCCGCCCAGATTGCCAAGGCCGGACAAGTGCTGGAACGACTGCACTGCAAGGATCAGGCAGAAGCCGAGGCCACGCTGGAGCGCATACTGGGCAACAGCGCCAGGGCCATGGGTCAGAAGCCGCTTGTTCGCAAGAATAGCCATGCCACGCACTACAGCCTGGGTTATCTCAACACCAATGTTGATGTTCCAAACATGGTTGCAGGACTGAAGCGAAGCGGACAAGGCAACATCTGTTTCTACGGTGCGCCGGGAACGGGCAAGACCACGCTGGGCGGATTCATCGCCAAACAACTGGATAAGCCGCTGCTCGCCAAACGCGCATCGGATATTCTGAGCTGCTGGCTTGGAGAATCCGAGCAGAACATCACCCGGATGTTCGAGCAGGCGAAAAGGGAAGATGCTGTACTACTGCTGGATGAGGCGGACTCATTTCTGCGTGACCGGCGGGGAGCCGATCACTCATGGGAAGTCACGCAGGTGAATGAACTGCTGATGCAGATGGAAAACTTCGATGGCCTGTTTATCTGCTCCACCAACCTGATGGACGATCTCGATCAGGCATCCTTGCGCCGCTTTGCCATCAAGGTGGAGTTTGATTATCTCGCACCCGATCAGGCGTGGAAGATGTTGAAACAGGAGTGCGTCGGCAAGGCAACGGCCAAAGACCGTCAATCCATCACCGCCATGCGCAATCTGGCACCGGGCGACTTTGCCGCCGTGAAGAAACGGCTGGCGATTCTGGGACAGGACGCCACGCCGGATGTACTGATTGCCGGACTAAAAGAGGAATGCGTCATCAAGGACGACCAACCGGCAGGCGGCATTGGTTTCATCAGCTAAATCACGCAAGATGTTTTCGGACATTGGGGTGCTGGCGCCGGATATTCCCCATGAGCCAGTCAAGGCGATTCCATTTCTGAAAACGTTTATTGAAGCCCGCGATGATGGCGATCTCATGCTGATCGGTTCCTCGCTGGGTGGCTATTATCCTAGAATCTTCAGTTGGCAGCACGCACATGGCGCAAGCTCTTGATTCGCTTTGCTATAGGGAAAAATGCTTATCACCAACAAGGTGACGACGAGTTTTTCCGTTACGCCCTTCAAATCAATATCTTACACCCTGCACGCACTTCCAACTGAGGATTCTAGGATTATGATTGATTACCGTGATACCAAACAGAGATATGATGATATTGGTCAGGTCGTGGTCTTTCCCGGCGGCTCGCACCGTTTCGACCATTTACAGGAATCGGAGAAACTGATACGCCAAACATATAATTCGATATACCTGTAGGTGAATTATGCGATCAAAGAGACAGGTGATGCAAGAGCATGGCGATACCGCTAACACACCGCTAAAAAAAGTGATTTCCGGCGGTCAAACCGGCGTGGATCGTGCGGCGCTGGATGTGGCGATGGCGCTTGGAATTGCTGTTGGCGGCTGGTGCCCTCGCGGGCGCAGAGCGATGGATGGCGAGATTCCGGTCAAATACCCGTTGATTGAAACCCAAGGAAAATCCTATCAGACACGCACGAAATGGAATGTGCGCGATTCCGATGCCACCCTGATCATCTGTCGCGATGATCCAGCCGGTGGCACGGCACTGACCATTAAATACTGCGAGCAACTGGGCAAGCCGTTTACAATCTGTCAGCTAAATCCTGCCGGAACCACTGAGGCAGTCGGGAAGATGCATGGCGCGGCAGACCCGGATTCACTGTTGCACTGGCTCCATTACTGTCATGTACAAGTGCTTAATGTGGCCGGGCCAAGAGAAGAAAAACATTGCCCGATTTACGCACAGGCTTATGCCTTGCTGTCTGGATTGTTCCAGCTAACAGATAGATAGTTTAATAAAAAAACCAAAAATCAGCTTTTCATTTTTTGCTGCATACGATTATACCCAATTCTCCAGCCGTAGCCCCGGAACGCGCTCAAACTCCGCTATATTATTGGTCACCAGAATCAGTCCCATTGATCTTGCGTGGCCTGCGATCATCATATCATAAGGGCCAATAGGGTGGCCGATATTATATAGCTCCGCCCTGAGTTGGCCGAAATGTTCCGCGGCATGCTCTCCAAATGCAGCGACTTCCATACGTGCAACCAGTCCGTTGATATCCGCCAGGTTGCGTTCTGTTTGGGAGGAGCGTTCGGCGCCATAAATAAGTTCGCCAAGTGAAACAGAAGAAATGCACATCTGCCCTTCATGCCTCTTGAACAGCTCGCGCACCTGCGATGGTCGATTCTTGATCGTATAAATCACGATATTGGTATCCAGCATGTATTTCAGCATAGTCAAAGGGGTTCCCGCTGCTGATCTCCCGGCTGATCACGATCAACCATGAAATCATCCGATACGCCCGGCCCGTCAAACCAGTAATCCCAGGATTCGCCAGCCGGAGTAATGATCCGGGTATTGCCGACGGCAACAATTTCCACCTTCTTGATGGTTTCCGGAAAAGCCACTGCTTTAGGCAATCGGACAGCCTGAGTTCGATTGCTTTTGAATACTGTAGTGTTTGCTGATTTCATCATAACCTCCATCGTCCATAGCTCAATAATAATGGAAGGTGTGGATATATCAACAGTATATCCATCGTGCGTATCGCAGGAAACTCTCCAAACGCCGCCGTAAGGTATCCGGAAATAGCCTCCGGACTGTCCAGGTATTCACTTTGCTTTCATAGCTCGATCATTGGTCATTCAACCCTATGCGAGTTTGATTTATAATACGCCAGCGTCTAAGATACCAATATCTGGTATATGTGAGGTGCGCTTTCATGGCTAAAAATACAAGTGTTTCCCTGAATGCTCATTTTGATGCGTTTATTACTGAACGGGTGAAAAACGGGCGATACGGTTCGGCCAGTGAAGTCATACGGGCAGGGTTACGGCTGCTTGAATCCAGTGAAACCAAACTGGACGCGCTGCGAACCATGCTTTCAGAGGGTGAAAATAGCGGTTTTGCGGATTATTCCTACGAGAAACTCATACAACAGCTTGATGGCAAAACGCCTTGACGCCCGCATACAGGATTACGGCCAAAGCGCAAAGTGATCTTGTTTCGATTGGACGTTTTACTGAAAAAGAATGGGGCGTGACGCAAAGGAATTTCTACCTTCAACAACTGGATCATTGTTTCTCGCAGATCGCCGAAAATCCGGCGCTTGGCATGGCTTGTAATTTTATTGCCAGCGGATACCGCAAGTTTCCGCAAGGCAGCCACGTCATCTTTTACAAACAAGGTACGGACCAGGTTATCGAAATCATCCGAGTGCTGCACAAATCCATGGATGTTGAATCAAAGGTTTAAACTCTCAGTCAGATTCCTCTGCCAGAATCTCCACGCATTGATCCACACATTCGTTGCAAATAAAGACCATCGGGCCGGTGATCAACCGTTTAACTGCGGATTGGGGTTTGCCGCAAAATGAGCAATAGGAATCATTAGGGGCCGACTCCTCTCCCTGAGATTCAGCATTATCAGTGGAATTGAGACGGGAACAGGGGTTGGATGTGGTTGTAAAACCGTTGGATTGATCCGGAAATAAAGAGAATCCTTTGGGCAGATTGCTCAGAAGTTCCCCGGTGAGTTCCCCATGTTCCGCGATCATCGCCACCATTTCCGCCACCGCCGTATCCACGCGTCTGAATGCCGCACGCATGGATGTGTCTTCTGCGGATGCCTTGATCAAGTCCTGATTGTTCACGCAGATGACGGAATCCGTATGGCCGGCTAACAGTTCCATCCCCTTCCGCGCTTCTCTGGCTCGCTGTTCTCCCTCAAAGCGAAAGGGGATAGTCGCCACAGCCCAAACGGTCAGTCCGCACTGCTTTGCTATGCGGGCAATCTCCGGCGTGGCATACGAACCCGTCATTCCTCCCACCCCGGCTACGAGGACAACAGCATCCATGCCGTCCAGCAAGTTTTTGAAATCAGGTTCTCTTTGCGCAACATCCCCTTGCATCGTTTCGGGTGAATTCTTCGGGGCATCCAGATAAACCTTATGCTGAATCTTCGATTTTTTAATCGCCATCTGGTCCCGGTTCACGGCAATCAAGCGGGCAACAGGGGCATTCCCCTTTAATATCTCATTGAGGGTATTCATTCCGCCGCCGCCAACGCCAACCAGAGCCACCTTCTTGTTTATGGGCGCATGAGCGTCTGTGTTGCTATGCATATCTGCCTCCTGATTTTTATTGAAAGCCTAACGGGTATTGCGTCATCCAGTGTCGCATTGAAACGAAGCGGTGCAATGACGTGAATTTCGGCGGGATTGTCCTGAACAAAAACAGTGCGACACCCGTTGACGCTGTGCTGCGTATCCTCCTCACTCCATCACACAGGAGGAGGTTTAATATGAGAATTCTAACGATGTTTATTTTCACCCTGGCCGTTGCGCTGCCGGGTTGTTCGTCGACATCAGATACAGCATCCAAACAGGAATCAGGAGCGCATCCGGCAGCAAACGCAAAGGTGTCAAAACCTGCGATGCAGGCCGATAATCCGATTCAACTGGACGGGATTCACTTTGGCATGCATACCGCCGAGTTCAAGCCGGAAAACAGGCGAATCGCATGATGATCGCCAAAGAGGATATTCAACGCCTGATGGCAGCGGATATTGGCGCATTGCCGCTGGTCCATGATGGCGCCGTGGTCTTCAATCTCAAGTCCGGCCAGTTCACCAGGCAGACAATCCATGATGTGCTGCACCCGCAGGATGCGGACGATGTGGTTTGTCTGTGCGATCCGGGGATTCAGCCAGGGAGTCGCCCCTATCCACAACCGGTTGATATGTCCCGGTTCAGAAAGCTGAATCAGGATGAATTGAAAAAAGGATTTCATTTTAACAATCTCACATTCGAGTCCGACTGTTCCGGCGGCATGCTCACCATTTTCTACAAAAACGAGCCGGTCTATGAGGAGCCCGTTTACCTTCAGCTTCACTGTGATGACGATGAACCGGATGAACAACTGGAGGCATCCGCCTTTTTTGAAAATCGCATGAATACGTTACATGCCGCCCTGAAAACAGTCTATGGGAAAACGGCGCGCCTGGAGTGCCGCACCGGTTATCCCGTCATACGGGTGACACAGGACATCGCCGACTGGTTGAACGATCAAATTGAGGACTCGTTTGACGATCACCGCGACAATCTGCTGGCCGCCCTGAAGCTGCTGTTGCAGGCGGGGGATGCGTCCGCGTTGGACAACTTCATCGGGATGGTATCCGACCCCGTGGATGATGTGGATGCCGTGGTGGACGCGCTGTTTCCGGAATATATCAACTTTTGCGACATCTCCGCCGGTTATCGAACCGCCCTCTGGGATGGCATGGTCGCCGTGTATCAGTATTTCAGCCCGAATATGGAATATGACGCGCTCATCGAGCGGATTCAGAAACGCTTTGAGCAGGATGAGTTCAGGGAGTTTAAGGAGTATGACATCGCAATCACCTCCGCTGCTTCCACAATGATTTTGCTGAACCATATATTGCGCGACCCAACCATCGCCTGCCGCCGGGAACTGGCTATTGCCATGCTCTGCTTCGCCCTGAAGTATGGGATGTTCTGATGGTTGATTTCTGGCAGGCCGCAGCGGCATTCGCAGGCATCATCTATACAGTGGGCAATATCCATCAGCTTCGGCTCACCCTGAAAACACGCAAGACGGACGGATTATCACTGCCGCAATGGTTGATGTTCCTCGGTGCATCCATAGTCCTGACTGCCTATTACGCGCATACAGCCTGCACTATTCATGAATCGCCGTGAAGATTGCGCAGGGCATTTGTTTGCAACGGATTCCGAGGAAGGAGTGCGTAGCCGTGCATACGGACGACCGACGAGGGATTCGGTGCGGTCAAAGGAACAAGCAAGGGCGCGGCAGCATTTATGAATAGTGCAGGCCAACTCAGTGGATGATGTTTTCCGTTCCAGTCATCGGCACAGCCTGCTGCGCGATGCTTTCCATTCTGATTGTCCGGTTCAGAAGTGGTGGCGAAGCATTGCTTATTGTCAAAACATCTGGTTGCAGTGGCGATCATCCCGATTGACATATTAAACCATTATTAGCTAAGATGTGTTTCCGGTTCATTGGAGGTCGTTATGAAACAGGTGAATATGCATGAGGCCAAGACCAACCTGTCGCGTTTAATTGATGAAGTTGAGCATGGCGAGGAAGTGATTATCGCCCGCCATAACCGGCCGGTGGCCAAGCTGGTGATGATTTCTCATTGCGCCCGAAAGCCCGGCAGCATGAAGGGAGAGATCAGAATGGCGGATGATTTCAATGCTCCTTTGCCTGATAACATGCTGCTCGACTTTGAAGGGCGTTCATCGTGAATTTGTTACTGGATACACATGCTTTGCTGTGGTGGCTGGCGGATGACCCAAAGCTGAGTCCAAAGTCGCACGAATTGATTGCGAATCCGGTCAATCAGGTTGCAGTCAGTGCCGTTAGTGGATGGGAAATCGGTATCAAACAGGCGCTGGGGAAGCTGGGTGTTGACCCGGAACGTGTGCTGGCCGAAGTGCAGGATAATGGATTTACTCTGCTCAATGTGAATTTCAAACACGGGCTTGCCGCAGGTGTGCTGCCGCCGCATCACCGCGACCCGTTTGATCGCATGCTCATCGCCCAGGCGCAATGCGAGGGATTGAAGCTAATCAGTATCGACGAGGCCTTTGCCGATTATGATGTCGATGTTCTTTGGTGAAAGCTGCTAATGGGCTCAGAGAGAACCCGGCATTTGTAAACAGGAGAAGAGGAAATGACCGCCCCCGTCCAAATCGCGTTGCCATTGTCGCATCATCTTAAGCATATGATCTGATAAAGGGAAGTGGGGAGTGAGAACATGAATAAGAAAACCGAAGCCGGTTTTAAGATAATGAAGTTTTTTGACGATGCTCGTTATGAAAGCTTCACGCACGAGGCCGTTGTTCATGGCAGGCCTCTAATAAACTATTACAAACATGTATTGGATAATGACACGAAGCTTTTGACTCATTGGATCTGTTATGTCTCGGACAGGCAGATGCCTGCCCGGAAAATCTGGGAGGTAGGCGGATATGTGTATTCCGAAATGATTGATGCGTTCAAGAAGAAAGGCTTGGAGGTTCTTGATTCCAATAGGGAAGAGAGCTTTTTCTTTTTGGGTAAAGAAGGTTGGGGATTCGCCTCCCAGTCTGAGGGGAATTCCCGGACGAAGGCATACGAGAAAAACCAGACAAGGACCAAAAAAAGGAATGTGTCATTCAGGTCTCGATACTATCCCTCTGATTTTTTCTCTTTTCTTGCGACTTTTCATTACCTCGAAAAATATCATGACAGGTGTTTTTCCAAGTTTATCGTCAGCCAAGTTAAAAAGCATCACAACAAGGAAGATTTTGTTGGCAGACTATTGTATTCATTATACCTGCTTACCTATCACGATATCGGGAGGCGCACAAAGGATCACCCGCAAGATGCGGATATCGGATGGGCCGAAAATAAATCACAGAAAGTTAACAGCGCGCTTACAGATGAAGAGTTCGAAAGCGGCTTCATAAGCTTCTATAGGAACAATAAGAATAGCCGGAGATTCAGCCAGAAGCGTGCGTGGTGCGCACTGAGAGATTTTCTCAAACATCCAGAGTTCAGTGAACTTTTTCAAGCACTTCTGGTGGAAGGTGGGGTTGTAGATGAAGGTGTGTTCACAGAAATGTTGTCCCACCTGGAACTCCCGGGAGATGTATGGAATAACAATTCGACGTTCAGAGCCTGCCTTTGTGATGAAAAGGTTCTGGAAAACCGTACCGACCCGTTGAATTATGTCCTCCGGAATGAATTTGAGAAAGCTAAGGGGTGGAAGGGCAACTACCCAGAGCAGTTTGATATAACGTATGATTTTATTCCTAGGATGTGCGAAGTAGATAACTGCGACATTTGCCCGATTGGAGCAGCCATCAAAAGCGGTGCGAGAAAAGGCAAATGCTTCGAAAGTGTATGCAGCCCAGCCACAGGCAAGTTTTGCCCCGTTGCTCTTGCGTGTTGTGGATACAAAATGAAGTGTAAAGGCAAGAAGCTTTGTGATCTACTAAAAATACTTAAATTTTCCACGCATGAAATTCTTGATGGAGTAGTTTGACAAATGGGCTGGATCAAGCTTGTCACTTTTTTCCGGCGGGAAAAGCTCTCTGCTGTTTCGATGGCGCAATCCTCACGCCGGATATAGCGATGTCCCGTTGCTATGAACTCAGTTCAGGTCAGGTGACTTGCGTGGTCACGTTTTCAAATCGGGCGCCTTGGCGGTTGAACCTCAATCTGACCATCCCCGTCGGGCCATTCCGTTGCTGTCACGGCAATGACGGCACCACAGGTGCGCACCGCATGAGATAACAAGCAACCCTTTTCTGCTCCAGTTTGAATCAGGCCGCTTTCCGAAACGTCACGCCAAGACCAAGACCGAAGGCATGCAGGATTGCCAACAGGCTGGAAAAACGGGGGTTCCCATTGGGGCCAAGCGCCTTGTACACCGCTTCGCGGGTTAATCCGGCGCGCCGAGCCAGTTCAGTCATGCCGCCGATTGCATCTGCCGCCTCGCGCAGCGCCAGAAGAATGATGCGTTCGTCGCCATCCTCCATGGCCGCTTCGATATAAGCCGCAATCTCTTCCGGCGTATTCAGATAGTCCGATGTCTTGTATGCCGTGCTACCCATGATACAACCTCCAATATTTCTTCGCCTTGGCAATATCCGCATCCTGGCTGGATTTATCACCGCCACAAAGAAGGATAATGACTGTTTCGCCATGCCATGCGTAATAAACGCGATACCCTTTGCCTTCCGGTATGCGCAGTTCTCTTACGCCATCGCCAACAGATTTCCAGTCACCTTCCAGCCCGAGAGAAAGCCGGTCAATTCGGTTCAGGATGCGCGCCTTTGCGCGGACATCGCGTAATTTTCCAATCCAGCGATCAAAAGGCACAAGCCCGCTTTCATCAGCATACTTCCTGATCTCCGGTATCTGTGAAATATAGTTCACAGAAGCGTGAAGTCAAATAAGGAGTGGAAAATGGGCCAGGGCTTGCTCCCTGCGTCGTTGTTCCCCCCTGGATCACCCGGCCATGGCGCCATCCTGGTTATGAATAAGCGCGAGTCATGCCGGCCGCGATTTCTGCAAAATGCTGTCTCAGTTTAGCTGGCTCAAGCACTTCAACCTGATCGCCGAATCCCAGCAGCCACCAGCGCAGTTCGGATGTGTCCTGCACCGTGGCTGTAACCAGCATGCGGCCATCGGGTTGCTCTGCGATAGCCTGATCGTCTGAAAGTGGACGTTCGTCCAGATGGAAAGCTGCATCTTTGGAAAAGAGAACCTTGAGCTTAACCGTCCCTCCCACAACGAAATCAAGTTCGCCGGAAGAGATATAGTCATCCAGATTAAATCCATCAGGGGCACTTGCCGGCTTGTCCAGGACCTGCGCCTCCTGCATCCGGTGCAGCGTCAGCAGACGAATATCAGGATAATCCCACATCGAGCAAACCAGATAGATGATGCCGTCTTTCAGCACCAACCCGAGCGGATTGATTTCATATTCTTTCCCGCCATCCTGTCCGCGAGGAAGGTATTGAACGGCAAGGCGGCGATTGCGCAGCAAGGCATCATACACCTGATTTTGCACATCGGCGTCAATGGCGGGGGCTTTGAGCTTCGGCCCCCGATGCAGGACGCGCACCTTGCCCCGCCATGCAGGCGCGCCTTTATCGGCGGAGATATTGTCCAGCACATGCGCCGCTGTCCTGAAGTGCGGCTGCATCTGCCGCAGCGTGGCCTTGGGCAGCATCGGTTCCAGATGCTCGCCGGCCAGCCAGAAGGCAAGGGCTGTATGCGAATCCATGCCGGGGATGTCCATCACATCAGCCTCCGCCATCCACGACCAGCCGAAGGGTTTGCCTTCTTCATCGCATGCGAGCGGATAGATGCTTGAGAGCCTGACCAGGTCGCGCTGGATGGTACGCTGAGTGGTATCAAACCCTTCATCGGCCAACTTCTGCTTCAGGTCGGCTGTGGAAATCTTGAGCGGATATCGCGGAACCAGCCGCAGCATCTGCCACTGGCGCATCAGGGTGTCACTCATCATCCATCTCCTTGCGATTCCGGCATGAGAAATGATTCAAAATTATCCGGCGTCACCACCGCAGTAACGCAATCAGGATATGCTCTCGTAAAGGTTTTAGAAAATTTTGCTTTAGCCTTGGGGTTCCATTTGAATTCCCATGCCGTTAGTTGTCCACCCTGCTCCTCCAGATAGTCAATCTCCTGTTGCGCCTGGGTGCGCCAGAAGTAACGGCTGACCTGAATACCCCGGGCGGACAAGCACTTGAGCCGTTCGCAGATCAGAAAGTTTTCCCATAATGCCCCCGTGTCACTGCGCAAGGCGGGCGGATTGAAATTGTGGAGGATGGCATTTCGGATTCCATTGTCATAAAAGTAGATTTTCCGGCTTTTCTTCAACTCGCTGCGAAGATTCCGGCTCAATGCGCCCAGCCGGAATAGAATGAACGACTTTTCCAACAGGGAGATATAGCGTTCCACCGTGGCCTGATCGAGTCCGGACATGCGGCCCAGTTCAGCATACGAAACTTGCTGCCCCAGTTGGAAGGCAATGGCCTGCACCAGACGCTCAAGACGATCCGGTTTCTGAATCCGCTCCCATGTCAGAATGTCCTTGTAGAGATAACTGTCCGCAAGTTGGGACAACAGGGCGGCTTCATCGCCGGGATTGAGGACGACATCGGGGTAGAAACCATAGATCAGCCGGTGCTCAAGCAAGCGCCGCTCCTCCGTCTCGCCATGATGCCGTACCATTTCCCGCCAGGAGAGCGGATAGAGGTGAAACTCCCATTTGCGGCCGGTCAAGGGTTCGTTGATACGGTTGGCCAGTTCAAAAGCGGATGATCCGGTCGCCAGCACCTTGACCTGATCGCATTGATCCGCAATCAGCTTGAGGCACAGGCCGATGTTTTCAATACGTTGCGCTTCGTCAATCACCAGTACGCGGCGTGAACCGATCAGGTTTCTGATTTGAGTGGAGGTGGCATGGTCCAATAGCCGGCGAATGTCCGCTTCGTCGCCGTTCCACCACAGGACAGGCGTATCCATCCGGTCCGTAATATAATGCATCAGGGTGGTCTTCCCGGTCTGGCGCGCTCCGAGCAGAATAATCACTTTTCGATCATTCATCCTGTGCATGATAATGTCGGCAACTTCCCTTAAAACCATAGCATCTCCGATAGTAATCTATTATTATTTATATAATACATGATTACTTTCGTGGAATCTTATAAATATAGAAGGTCTGACGCAAGTTTGAATGCCCGCGGTAGCGCAAAAATTACGCATCTTCCAATTCCTGGCGAGTCTTCCGTTTCAGACGCTTGCGATCATAGTCCCTGGATGACTTCTGCACCTGCGAAGGCGGCGGATTCTTTTTACGGACCTTGATTTCGGATTGCTTGATGGTACCGACCTTGAGGTTTTTCTTTTTAGACATCACAGGTTTTCCAGCCAGTTATTCCAAGCTTCTAATTCCCATTGAGCAATGGATTTTCCTTCTAATGAAGCTTTTTTCTTGGCAGCCTCTACCCAGATGAGATAGTCACGAACATCATCAGACTCTGTCCATTTATCTGGAAGCCCTAGCCTTTTTCCCAAAATAATACCGTCAAAAGGGCAGTGTGGTGGTTCATTCCGCCAACCGAGGCACCATTGGTACTTTAAGTAAAGATTAACCAACTTCTGGGTAGTTCCAAACCGAAACTCATTAATCCCTTCTGAATATTCGTCACCCTTTATCATTATATTGATACGATCTTGGATGTTTTTCAGCTTTTTAACGAAACACCCACTTTTAGTAGCACCCACATCGACTGTTTGGGATTTAACGATCTCTTTTAACTTGTTTTTGAAGGCAATCTTCTGACTATCGCTAAGAGATGATCCTTTGCAGTAAATTTTCCCCCGCTGAAATGCACCAGCAATGCTTGAACTCCAAATGGCATTATCAATAAACTCCTTCATAGAAGGCGAAACTCTAGTTTCGGACATGATCAACTCCCATTGAGATGTTTTTTTGAATTAGCGCATGCACAATCTTCACCATTGCCAGCGTATCGAGCTTGCAGTATTCCAGCAGTTGCCCGGCAATTTTCTCTCTTTCCTTCGAATCGGCGTTTGCTGCCTGGATCCACGCTAATTGAGCATCACCGCCATGCTTGACGCCATCCAGGTCAGCATAACTGAGTTCCGGCGCCAGTGCAGGCAGAACAGCCTTGATGGACCACGATCCTTTCTGTGAGGGGTGGTAATAAGCACGGCGGGTGATCGGCAGAAGGTCTTCAATCCTGTCATGGATACCCATCAGTTCATTGCTCAAATCCGGATACATATCAGCAAGGCTGCGGATTACACTCCTTTCAAAACCGGCATTGTATGCCAGCACCACACCATCCCGGCCCAGGTGTTCCACAAGCGATTCAGTACATGCCCGCCGTGGATCATTGCCGGATAAATCCAGAAATTCGACATGTTCCATCCGCCCGTCTTCATGATGGATATGGCAGGACCACTGAAACGGCACCTGCTGATAAGGGCGTACACCCTTCCAGCGCGGAACGGCAAGCCCGATGGTTTCAAAATCAAGGTAATAGCGAGGCCACGGCAGTTCCTTCAGTACGGCGGCTTCCGCTATATCCACTTCCTCTTTTCCCGCACAGGTTGCCCGCCAGACACGCTGATGGTTCGGGTTGTTTAACTCCGTTTCCGGGATGTCCCGGACATCTGCATATTTTGAAATAAGCCCACTCTTTTTAGGTTCCCGGAGATTGGGGAGAATGGCTACAGGATATTCCGGCGAGTCATCAGGCGAACAATATGGACAAAATTCGCACGCATAAGGATCACTGCACTGCTTGCCCATTTCAATGGCAGGCTCATTGCCATTGAGCATGGCTACAAACGAATCTTTTTGACCAGGGATGGAATCAATCAGTGCATCGACCTGTTTGCTAATGTCTTCAGCAGTCAGCAACCCGTCATAATTACCATCGCCCTGATAAACGAACCGGTTGTTCACATGCATCAGGCGCACCGCTGCCAGTTTGAGTCCGCAGCCTTGCAGCACCCATGCCTGAACCGTTGCATCAGGGATGTAACAGGGCTTAACCGATGTGGCTCCCTTTACCTCCGTCAGAATCCAACCGGCAAGGGAACGCTCCAGAATATCAACGCGAACCAATAGTCCGTCGTGACAGAAGGTAGCCTCATGGATAACCTGAACGGATGGATCGGCAACCAGCCGGCTCGTTTCCTTCAAAGCGGCATTCATTCCACCGTCATACTCGACAAGAGTGCCCGGAAACAGCCGACGTGCCATTTCGCCCACCTCATTACCATTGAGAATGGACAGGCTCTCTTCATCTTCGGCAAGATCAGGCTTGTGAACCTGTAGCCATAACCGTTTCGGGCATTGCAGCCCGGCGATAAATTTGGATTTGGACAGGTAGTATGGTTTCATGCGCATGAGTATAACAAGGAATACGACATATTACGTCGCAATATAATGTCTACAGGAAAGTTAGACCCTATTCGGTATTTTTTTACCGGACAATTACCGGCAATATTACAATGGTTCTGCGACGGGATAGGAGCCCAGCACTTTCAGAAAGCTGTCCGGCAGGGTGCGGATATCTTCCAGCGCCGCCGCCACTGCCGGCTGACTCCGGTGCCCCTGTAAATCCGCGAAAAACACATATTCCCACATTTTTTTTCTTGAGGGGCGGGATTCGATGCGCGTCAGGCCGATACCGCGTTTGTGAAACGGTTCCAGTAAATCATGCAGGGCGCCCGGCCGGTCCGTCGTGGACATTACCAGTGCGGTTTTATCCTGGCCCGAGGGCGGTGAATCATGCTGGCCGATAACCAGAAAACGGGTGGTGTTGCCGTGGTGATCCTCGATGTTCTTCTTCAACACATTCAGGCCCAGACGTTCAGCGGTCTCCAGGGAAGCAATGGCCGCGGCGTGATCCTGTTGTACGATCTGCTCGGCTGCCGCGGCCGTGGAATCCTTCTCCTCCAGATGCGCGTGCGGGAGGTGGGATTGCAGCCATTGTCTGCATTGCCCGAGCACCTCCGCCTTGGTATATACCACCGAAATCTCTTCCAGCTTTTCGGTCACCGCCAGCAGGTGATGGTGAATTCCAAGCAGTATTTCAGCACAGATGGAGACATCCCGATCCACAAACAGATCAAGCGTGTGCGTGACCGCGCCTTCGAATGCATTTTCCACCGGCACCACGCCGTAGGTGACGCGGCCTGATTCGACCTCATCAAATATTTCATCAAAATTCCTGCAGGCGATATAGCTTGCCGTGGAACCGAACTGTTTGCGCGCCGCCACATGGGTGAATGTGCTTTCCGGTCCCAGAAAGGCGATGGTCAGAGGGGTCTCCAGTGAAAGACAGGCGCCGATAATTTCGCGAAAGATGCCGTGCAGGGCCGCATCCGGGATCACGCCACGGTTTTTTTTCAGCAGCCGGCGGATAATTTCCGCTTCGCGACTGGGAACATAAAAGGGCGCATCGCCGTTCGTATGCTTGTGTTCCCCGACCTGTCCCGCCAGCCGCGCCCGTTCATGAATCAGGGCAAGCAACTGTTCATCCACGGCGTCAATGGCGTGCCGCAGTTCACTTAAGGGTTGGGCATGGCGGGAATGTTTCACGGGCTTGAAGCTACCAATCCGGCAATGGAACTCAATGCGGATATGATGATGCCCGCGCCGGCCATGAATTATGCAGAAATGTGAATAACTCTTTTTTCAGCCAAATCTGGTTTTGAATAAACGAGGGAAGGAGGCCATGATTCAGCCTTACCGGGGTATTCGAATGAAAAATGATAGCAGAAGGTAAAGATGCGCTTGAGCGAACGCGATATCTGCAGTAAATTTATCACGCCGGCCGTTGTCGATGCCGGTTGGGATTTGCAGCATCAGATTCGCGAAGAGGTTACCTTCACGGCAGGCCGCATCATTGTGCGAGGCAAGCTGGTGGGTCGCGGCAAAAAGAAACGTGCCGACTACATCCTCTATCATAAGCCGAATATCCCGATTGCCCTGATTGAAGCGAAGGACAACAAACACAGCATTGGCGATGGCATGCAGCAGGCGCTTGCCTATGCCGATACGCTCGATATCCCGTTTGTCTATAGTTCCAATGGCGACGGTTTTCTGGAGCATGATCGGGTCGGTTCCATTGGAACGGTTGAGAGGGAATTGACGCTTGCCGAGTTTCCTTCCCCTGATGAGTTATGGCGACGCTACTGCATTGCCAAGGGGCTTGCGGATGATGAATCCGAAAAACTGCTGTCGCAGGATTATCATCACGATGGCAGTGGAAAGTCACCACGCTATTATCAATGGGTTGCCATCAACCGGACTATCGAAGCCATAGCCAAGGGGCAGCGCCGTATTTTGCTGACGATGGCAACAGGCACTGGCAAAACGCTGACCGCTTTCCAGATTATCTGGCGATTATGGAAGGCAGGAACGAAGAAACGCATCCTGTTCCTGGCAGATCGCAATATTCTTGTAGATCAGACGAAGACCAATGACTTCAAACCATTCGGTGGCGCCATGACCAAAATTAGCAAGCGTCAGGTGGACAAGTCCTACGAAATCTATCTGTCGCTCTATCAGGCGGTGACAGGAAATGAGGAAGAGAAGAATATCTACAAGCAGTTCTCGCCCGATTTCTTCGATCTGATTGTCGTCGATGAATGCCATCGCGGCAGTGCCGCCGAGGATTCTGCCTGGCGGGTGATCCTTGAATATTTTCATTCGGCCACCCAGATCGGCATGACGGCCACACCGAAAGAAACCGAGGATGTTTCCAATATTCACTACTTTGGCGAACCGGTTTATACCTATTCACTGAAGCAGGGCATTGAGGATGGTTTCCTGGCACCGTACAAGGTCGTACGCATTGATCTGGACAAGGATTTGACCGGCTGGCGACCAGAGAAGGGCAAGCGGGACAAATACGGTCAGGAGGTTGAGGATCGAATCTATAATCAACGCGATTTTGACCGCTCTCTGGTGCTGGAAAAGCGCACCGATCTGGTAGCGAAGAAGGTGACCGAGTTCATGCAGGCGACCAACCCCTATGCCAAGGCCATCGTGTTTTGTGAAAATATCGACCATGCCGAGCGTATGCGTCAGGCTCTGGTGAACGGGAATGCCGATCTCTGCCGTGATAATCCGAAGTTCGTTATGCGTATTACCGGTGATAATGATGAAGGTAAGGCGGAGTTGGATAATTTCATTGATCCCGAATCGCGCTATCCGGTGATTGCCACGACATCCAAGCTGATGACCACCGGTATTGATGCCCAGACCTGCCAGTTGATTGTGCTGGATCAGCGTATCCAGTCGATGACGGAGTTCAAGCAGATCATCGGTCGTGGTACACGGGTAAATGAGGACTACGGCAAGTATTACTTCACCATCATGGATTTTCGCAAGGTCACCGAACTGTTCGCCGATCCTGATTTCGATGGCGATCCGGTGCAAATTTATGAACCGAAAGAGGATGAGCCGATTGTCCCGCCTGACGAGGAAGGGGGAGAAGCATCCGGAGAGGGTAACGACGGCGCTGATCCCATTGAGGAGATCATTATCGATGAGCCTCCGCATAAACCCGTGCGTTATGTCGTGGACGATGTGGGAGTGGATATCGTATCGGTGCGCGAGCAGTACTACGGCAAGGACGGCAAGCTGATTACTGAATCGCTGAATGATTACACGCGCAAGACTGTGACTGAAGAGTTCGATTCCCTGGATGATTTTGTACGCCGCTGGTCAGAAGCCGACAAGAAACAGGCAATCATCGGGGAGTTAACGGAGCAGGGCGTACTGTTTGATGCGTTGGCCGATGAGGTCGGCAAGGATTTCGACCCGTTCGACCTGATCTG
Organism: uncultured Zetaproteobacteria bacterium; assembly: GCA_964628185.1. Lineage (GTDB taxonomy): Bacteria > Pseudomonadota > Zetaproteobacteria > Mariprofundales > Mariprofundaceae > CAZVLQ01. Next base: position 100,750 of record CAZVLQ010000004.1, read on the forward strand.
TCACGTCGCCTTTGGCCAGCCGCCGTTAACCCGAAAGGAACGGGCCGAGAACGTGAAGAAGCGGCACTACTTCGCCAAATACGGCGAGCAAGCCAGGGCCGTACTCGAAGCACTGCTCGATAAATATGCCGATGGCGGTATTGAAAACATAGAGGATATGGGCGTGCTGAAAGTACAACCAATCAACCAGTTTGGATCGCCTGTGGAAATTGTGCGGGCTTTTGGCGGTAAGGAATCGTTCCAGAATGCGATTCAGGAGTTGGAAGAGCAGTTGTATCAATCCACTGCGGCGTAGAACTAGAGATTATAAAGGTTCGAATAGGAGTCTAATATGGCGAGAAGAAATTTAACGCGACAGAAACTAAATAGAGACAAATTTATTGTCCTTGTTCGCTTCATGCTAGTGGCTGCCGAAAAGAAGAGGCTGGTAGAATATAACGAGCTAAACAAGGTGTTCGGCATTCCACTTGAAGACCTGCGAGATTATGCAGGCTTTCTTGGCGATTACTGTGTGAAGAATGACCTTCCTTGGCTAAATTCCCTGATTGTTAACACAACTGATGGGCATCCAGGAAGAGACTTTTTTACTTGGGCTAACGCTAACTCTAAAAAACAAGTTGATTGGGGGGAATGTGTAGCAGACTGTTTTCGAGAGTGCCGTATACCACTTTCTAACAGCGAACGCTTTCAAAACACTTCTGGCATTACCCCAAATATTGAAGAGTTTTTGAATCAATGATTCGGTTTCACCACTAGGACAGTTATGAGTATTACCGGATTAATCAAGTCCATTCAGGACATCATGCGCAAGGATGCGGGCGTGGATGGCGATGCGCAGCGCATCGGTCAGCTGGCGTGGATGTTGTTCCTGAAGATTTTCGATGATCAGGAAATGGAACTTGAACTGATGCAGGATGATTACCGCTCGCCCATCCCCGAGCATCTGCGCTGGCGCAACTGGGCGGCGGATGCCGAGGGCATCACCGGCGACAGCCTGCTCGATTTTATCAACAACCAATTGTTCCCGACGCTGAAGAACCTGACCGCCAAGTCGGGCGACGATGCCCGCGCAATGGTGGTGCAGCGCGCCTTCGAAGATGCCTTCAACTACATGAAAAACGGTACGCTGGTGCGCCAGGTGGCGAACAAGATCAATGAAGTGGACTTCACCTCATCCACCGATCGCCATCTCTTCGGCGATATCTACGAACAGATATTGAAAGACCTGCAATCGGCCGGCAATGCCGGGGAGTTCTACACCCCGCGCGTGGTCACGCAGTTCATGGTGGATATGGTCAATCCGCAACTGGGGGAGACGGTGCTTGATCCGGCCTGCGGCACCGGCGGTTTTCTCACCTGTACGATTGAACACCTGCGCAAACAGGTGCAGAGCGTGGAGGAGCGTCAGGTGCTGCAACGCTCCATCCATGGCGTGGAAAAGAAGCAGCTTCCGCATCTGTTGGCCACGACGAACATGCTGCTGCACGGCATCGAGGTACCCGACCAGATCAAACACGATAACACGCTGTCCCGCCCCTTACGCGATTATGGTCCAAGAGATCGGGTGGATGTGATTGTCACCAATCCGCCGTTCGGCGGCATGGAGGAGGACGGCATCGAGCAGAACTTCCCGGCCACCTTCCGCACACGGGAAACCGCTGATCTGTTTCTGGTGCTGATTATGCATCTGCTCAAGCCCGGTGGCCGCGCCGCCATGGTGCTGCCGGACGGCACGCTGTTCGGCGAGGGTATCAAAACCCGCATCAAGGAAAGGCTGCTCACCGAATGCAATCTGCACACCATCGTGCGGCTGCCCAATGGCGTGTTCAACCCGTACACCTCCATCAAGACGAATCTGCTGTTCTTTGAAAAGGGCAAGCCGACCAAAGAAGTGTGGTACTACGAGCATCCATACCCGAAGGGTTATAAATCCTATTCCAAGACCAAGCCGATGCGCATTGAGGAATTTGAGCCGGAAAAGGCGTGGTGGTCGGATCGTCAGGAAACCGAACAGGCTTGGCGAGTACCGGTCAAGCAGATTATTGAGTCCGGCTACAACCTCGACATCAAGAATCTGAATACGGTCGAGGAGGGGCCGGGCGACCCGGAAGCACTGTTGGCCGAGTATCAAACCATTCTGGACAAACTCGCATCGGCGCGCAGCGAACTGAAGCAGGCATTGGCCGAAGCGCTGGAGAGCGTACGAGCATGATCTTGCTGTTGAATACAGTGCAATACAGGCTACGATATGCGGTGATAAAACCCGTCAAAGGCCATGCGCGAAAGCGTATCCTTGGCGGGTTACTTTTTTTATGGGGGCGAACATGAACGAGGCCGCCATCAGAAGGCTGTTGCAGCAGGGCGAGGGTCTGCAAGTCGAATTCAAGCGTTGCGAGCGCGCCCTGAACAGGGATGTATTCGAATCGGTATGCGCATTTCTGAATCGTGGCGGCGGAGAGCTGCTGCTTGGCGTTAATGATGATGGAACCGTGCGCGGCGTGCCGCCGGAAGCCGCGCCAGGCATCAAAAAGGATTTCGTTTCCGCGATGAACAACTCGCAGAAGATTTCACCGCCCTTTTACCTTTCCGTGGAAGAGGTTGAGATAGACGGGAAGATTGTGCTCCATATTCCAGTGCCTGAAAGCTCACAGGTGCATCGCTGCAAGGGCCGCATCTACGACCGCAACGAGGACGGCGACTTTGATATCACAGACAACACAAATCAGGTCGCCGCGCTCTATCTGCGCAAACAGAATCAATATGCCGAAAATCGCATCTACCCTTATGTGGAACTTTCCGACCTGCGTTCAAATTTAATGGTTCGCGCTCGCAAGATGGCGGGTGGACAACGTCCGGATCATCCCTGGTTGACCATGGACGATATGGCGTTGATGAAGAGCGCTCAGCTGTATGTCCGGAACTTTCAAACAGGCGAATGGGGATTCACCCTGGCAGCCGTTCTGCTGTTGGGGCGGGACGATGTGATTCTGTCGGTGCTGCCGCACCATCGAACGGATGCAATTCTGCGGCGGGTTAATCTGGATCGTTATGATGACCGCGATGATATCCGCACCAATCTGATCGAAAGCTATGACCGGTTGATGGCCTTTGTGGCCAAGCATCTGCCGGACACGTTCCATCTGGAGGGCGATCAGCGCATCAGCCTGCGGGATCACCTGTTTCGCGAAATCGTAGCGAATCTGCTGATTCATCGCGAGTTCCTGAATCCGTTTCCGGCCAAACTTATTATCGAGCAGGAACAGGTTCGCACGGAGAACAGCAACAAGCCGCACGGTCACGGGCTGATTGATCCGGCCAATTTTTCGCCGTTCCCCAAGAATCCGGTGATGGCGCGGTTTTTCAAGGAGATCGGCCGGGCGGATGAGTTGGGTTCCGGCGTGCGCAAGTTGTTCCGCTTCAGCAAGCTCTATTCGGGTGCGTTGCCGATACTGGAGGAAGGCGACATCTTTCGGACAGCGATTCCCTTGCCGCAAGTTTCTGGAGAGATGTCGGGGGAAACTACCCAGAAAACGCCGGGGAAAACGCCGGGGAAAACGCCGGGGAAAACGCCGGGGAAAACGCCGGATATGATACTCAATGTACTGCGACAGCAGCCTGAACTTTCCATTCCGGAAGTCGCGATACAAATTGGAAAATCGGAAAGTGCGGTTGAGCGTGCTATCAGAAAACTACGGGAGAGCGAAAAGCTTGAGCGCGTCGGTCCGGCCAAGGGCGGTCACTGGAAGGTGCTGGCGGGCGACGAATGACGCCGGAGGAGTTTCTCGCCCAATTCGGTCATATCGCCGATGCCCCGAACGGCGTGCAGAAGCTGCGCGCACTGATCCTCGACCTTGCCGTGCGCGGCAAGCTTGTTCCCCAAGACCCGAACGACGAACCGGCCAGCGAACTGCTGAAGCGGATTGAAAAGGAAAAAGCGCAGCACGCAAAGACGCAAAGACGCAAAGGAAAGAAAATTATCTGTGGGGAAATAATGAGGGATAAAATCCCCTATGATTTGCCGCCACAGTGGCAATGGACTCGAATGGGCAATGTGACGGTAATCCGCACAGGGAAATTAGATGCAAATGCAAGCTCCCCAAGTGGGAAATATCCCTTTTTTACTTGCGCTAAATACCCCTTGCGAATTGATCGCTTCGCATATGACTGTGAGTGCGTCCTACTTGCAGGGAACGGAAACTTTGATGTCAATTACTACAACGGAAAGTTCGAGGCATACCAACGGACATACATCATTGAGCAAGCAAGCAAGAACCTGTTGTCAGTCCCATATATTTATAGGTTTATTCAAAGATACGCTGCAAAGCTTCGTGAGATTTCAATCGGGGGAGTGATTCAATATATCAAGATTAGTTTTTTAACCGATGCTCTATTTCCTCTTCCTCCCCTCGCAGAGCAGAAGCGGATTGTGGCGAAGGTGGATGAGCTGATGGGATTGTGCGACCGGCTGGAGGCGGCGAAAAAGCGGCGGGCGGAGATTCGCGGCCGGGCGACCGAGGCGGCGCTGCATGCGCTGGTGGAGAGCGAGGATGCCGAGGTCTTCGCGGCCAACTGGCGGCGCATCCATGTCCGCTTCGATGATCTGATCGATTCCCTGGACACCCTCAAACAACTGCGTGCCACCATCCTCGACCTCGCCGTCCGCGGCAAGCTGATATGCACAAGTGGGTCGACGAAAGGGTTTGTTGGTGATCAAGTGTCATTTCAAAATGGTTACGCTTTCAAAAGCACTTGGTTTAAAGGAAAAGGAGTTCGCGTAGTTCGGAATGTGAATGTTGGACACGATACGATTCATTGGGTTGAAGTCGCGAGGGTTTCTGAACAGATAGCAGATGAATTTCATCGGTTTGCTTTACGAGAAAACGACATTGTCCTTTCGCTTGATCGACCTTTAATTACTACCGGCTTAAAAGTGAGGCTATTGAGATGGATTTATCAGAGCCCAATCCACCACATGACTATTCCTATAT
>CAZVLQ010000005.1:0-99109 GCA_964628185.1 uncultured Zetaproteobacteria bacterium
AGATGCTCGCGGATTATGCAGGATTACATCATTCCACGGTGAGCCGGTTGATCAAACAAGGGGATGAAAATGCGCCAAACAAGACCTGACCCCTCCCGCGGGCTTGATGCGCCGTTGCAGGCGGGAGAAGTGGCGCTGGTCGGTGCCGGCCCCGGGGCACCCGAGCTGCTGACGCTGGCGGCGGTAAGGCTGATCGGGGATTGTGACGTGATTGTGTACGACGCCCTGATCCCGGATGCCGTGATGGCGCTGGCCACGGCCGATGCCGAGCGTATTTTCGCCGGCAAACGCGGTGGCCGACCCTCGGCAAACCAGACGGACATCTGCAAGAAGCTTATTCAACTGGCCGGCGCGGGAAAACGCGTCGTTCGGCTCAAGGGCGGCGACCCGTTCGTGTTCGGGCGTGGTGGTGAGGAGATTCGGGCGCTGGCCGATGCCGGCGTGCGGTTCCGTGTGATTCCCGGCATTACTTCCGGTCTGGCCGCCCCTGCCATGGCCGGCATTCCGGTAACGGACCGGATGGTCAATTCAACCCTTGCCTTTCTCACCGGCCATGAAGCCGACGAACAGTCCCACATTGACTGGCGTGCGCTGGTTGCTGCATTCCCCGTACTGGTCATTTATATGGGAACCAGAAATCTGTCCCGGATTGCGGATCGCCTGCTCGGCGCCGGCATGCGGGACGACACGCCCTTGTCTATTTTGCGGTCTGTGAGCTGCGCCGAAGAATCGCAGGCATTCGGAACCCTGGCCGAAGCGGCCGACGGCCGCCTCACGGGGCAATCGCCCGCCATCGTTATTGTCGGGGATGTGGTCGCCAGACGCCGCACATGGCGAACCTGATCAGCTCACCGAACATCTTTCACATCTTTCATGAATCGGACGGATCGTTACCTGGTACTGGATCAGGGCAGTCATGCCAGCCGCGCCATGATTTTTGACGCAGGGGGCCAAGCGCTTGCAAGCCGCCTGTGCCCGGTGTCCAGCCGGCATCCGCGGCCGGGCCGGGTTGAGCATGATCCCGAGGAAGTTGTGGCTTCATTGCAACAGGCCATGGAAGGTGTTGCGGCCGATGGTGTTGGGGCGGCCGGACTTGCCACGCAGCGCTCCAGTGTTGTGTGCTGGAACCGGAGAACAGGTCGGGCGCTTTCACCCGTCATAAGCTGGCAGGATCGCCGTGCGACGGACTGGATGGATCGCTTCTCCACGAAATGGCCTGATATCCAGGCGAGGACGGGCCTGTTTCCGTCGGCGCATTACGGTGCGGGAAAACTGGCCTGGTGCCTGAATCATCTTCCCGCCGTGAGAAAGGCGCTGAAAGACGGTGACCTGGCGTGGGGGCCACTGGCCGGTTTTCTGCTCTTTCGCCTGCTGCGGGAACGTCCCCTGTGCGTGGATGCCGGCAATGCCTCCCGCACGCTGCTGTGGAATATACGCACGCTGGACTGGGATCCGTTTCTGCTTGAACTGTTTTCGCTTCCGGCCCCGCCTTTGCCGCGGTGCGTCCCGAGCTGTCACGATTTCGGTTGCCTGGATGTGGCCGGGCGGAAAGTCCCTCTGAAGATCGTGATGGGCGATCTGCCCGCCGCCCTGTTTGCCTCGGGCCTTCCGCAACCGGATATCGCCTACATCAATGTGGGAACAGGCGCTTTTGTGCAGCGGCTGTTGCGGGCGCCGCCGGAGGGCGTGCGCGGTTTTTTACGCACGGTGGCGTATCAGGATGCGCATGCATGCGTCCATGCGCTGGAGGGCACGGTGAACGGCGCGGGCTGTGCGCTGGCTTGGTTTGAAGAGCGCTGCGGCATTCACGACATCACGGAGCATCTGCCCGAATGGCTACAACGGGAGGTGGAACCGCCCCTGTTTCTCAACGGTGTGGCCGGGCTTGGCTCGCCGTTCTGGAAGCCGGCATTTGAAAGCCGTTTTGTCGGAGAGGGGAAGGCGTGGCAACGGGCTGTGGCCATCGTCGAAAGCATTGCGTTTCTGTTGCAGTTCAATCTGGAAGGCATGAATCCATACACGGCGCCGGTTTCCGCCATACGCATCAGCGGTGGCCTGGCCAGCATGGATGGACTGTGTCAACGGCTGGCGAATCTTTCCGGTATTCCCGTCATGCGCTCCGCCCAGGCCGAAGCAACGGCGCGCGGTTGCGCCTTTTTGCTGGCTGAAAGTCCCGACGGCTGGTACGGGACGGATACGGACGAACCGTTTCAGCCGTATGATGACGCCGGTTTGAAACGCCGCTACGCGCGCTGGCGCACCCTGATGCCGCAGCATCATTAATCCGGATATTGTATGAGACCCGCGCCGGAAAGGAGCTACCCTTCCGGTTCCCGTCTCCAGAAACGATACGTATTTTTACCGTCATGCTTGGCTTTATACATGGCCTCATCAGCTTGTCTGACAAGCATATCACTGTTTTCACTGTCCGTGGGATAGATACTGATCCCGATACTGGCGCTAATATATTGTTTTCCGTCTGATAGCGAAAAGGGCCGGGCCAGTGCGGTGAGGATTTTCTTTCCAATGACGCTGATACCGGCCGGCGTCTGAGTGTTCGTAAGAATGATGGTAAATTCATCGCCGCCAATGCGGGCTATGGTATCCACCTCACGAACACAGCCACGCAGGCGGATTGCCACTTCTTTTAGCAGTGAGTCTCCTGTTTCGTGACCAAACATATCATTGATATCCTTGAAGTTATCAAGGTCTATAAACAATACGGCAAAATTTTCCCCGCGTCTGCGCGCCTGTGCCCGTGCCTGCGTCAGACGGTCAAAAAACAGGAACCGGTTTGCCAGGCCGGTCAGACTGTCGTGGTGTGCCATGAGTTTAAGTTGCTTCTCTATGTGCTCGCGTTCCAGTTCAGCGCCGGCCCGCTCGGCGAAGATGCGCAAGACCTGCTCAAGCTCTTCCTTTCCACGCATCGGCTTATCATCCATGATGCCAATATAGCCGGTGATATTTCCCGATGAATCCTGAAACGGAATGCCCAGATAGCTTTTCGCTCCTGTCTCCTTCAGCCATGGGTCGTTGGGAAATTTTTTCCTTAGCCCTTCCGTGAAAAACATGGTGTTCCCATTCATAATGTCCGCGCCAGGGGTGTCCCTCAAATTCCAGGTAAAGCCCTGGCTGAGATCGGAGGCTTCCCAGATGGCCAGGGAGCGTGCCCGCAAATCTTCCTCGGACAGCAGTTCGGCGGCAAAGGCGACCTTGACTCCGGTGGCTGCCGCCACATGGCGCACCAGTTCCCGAAAGAAATTTTCGCCGGTCACCTTTGACGTACCCTCAATAATGCACCTTAGCCATTTCGCCGTCTGTTTACGGATGGTAATGTCGTGGCTGACCACCACCGCATGGGTAATCTCCTTGCTGGCATTGTAGTACGGATAATACGTCGCGTTAAAATAGGATAGCCCGTGTTTCGGGACATCAATGGAAAAATCCACCTGAACGATATTGCCCTTGAAGCACTGGTCGAAACAGGGCTTGATGGCCGACTCAAAGGTTTCCTTGCCCCATATATCCGCCACGCTCCTGCCAAGGGTTTCTTCCCGCGTTTTGTCAAGCGCCGATAAAAAGGCATCGTTGACAGCACGGTAAATATAATTTCTGTCGATGAGGTTCATGGAATCCCTGGAAGTGTTGACGATGAATTCGTAGCGCTTCCACATTTCCCTTATCGCTTCGGATTCGGAGGCATAAGTGCTTGCAATGTCGGATGGAATTTCCGGTGTGCTGCTGATAATCCTTAAATCCACCGACCAGCCGCCGGGCGTTGTGTGTCTCCCTGTCAGACCTTTCAGCATGGCATTTCCCATGGGTCACAATGCTAACCCAAATTCTTTGCAAGTCCATGAATAGCCTTTTCCCGTCAATTGTCGCCTGAGCTTCCATTTAGCGGTTGCGATGATTAGATTGCGCTGCCACCCGGCGGGCGGAGGCACAAAATACCAGTCCCCCTAAAAAGGAGCATGCAGCAATATGAGCCGTAATTTTGTTTTCACCAGTGAATCCGTATCCGAGGGGCATCCGGACAAGGTGGCCGACCGCATTTCCGACGGCGTGCTTGATGCGATTCTCGCTCAGGACAAATATGCCCGTGTGGCCTGTGAGACCATGGTTACAACCGGCATGGCGCTGGTGGCCGGAGAAATTACGACGTCGGCGGTGGTGAATTATCAGGATGTCGTACGTGAGGCCATCAGGGAGATCGGTTACAATTCATCCCATATGGGCTTTGACTGGGAGTCCTGTGCGGTGCTGGTCAGCCTGGACCGGCAATCGCCGGACATCGCCCAGGGCGTGAATGAAGGCGAAGGGCTTGATCTGGACCAGGGTGCGGGCGATCAGGGACTGATGTTCGGATATGCCACCAACGAAACGGACGTACTGATGCCGACACCGATTTATCTGGCGCATAAGCTGGTTGAAAAGCAGGCCGCGGTGCGTAAGTCAGGAGACATTACCTTTTTGCGCCCGGATGCCAAGTCACAGGTGACGGTTCGCTATGAGGCGGGCAGGCCGGTGGGGGTCGATGCCGTGGTGCTGTCCACCCAGCATGAGCCGGATGTTAGCCACAAGGCGCTGTCCGAAGCGGTGATGGACGCCATCATCAAGCCGGTGCTGGACCCAACCGGACTTCTGCATGAGGGGACCAAATTTCATATCAATCCGACCGGCCGCTTCGTCATCGGCGGACCGGTGGGCGATTGCGGCGTGACCGGACGCAAGATCATCGTCGATACCTACGGCGGTTTCGGCCACCATGGCGGTGGCGCCTTTTCCGGCAAGGATCCCACCAAGGTGGATCGTTCCGCCTGTTATATGATGCGGCATGTGGCCAAGAATATCGTGGCCGCCGGCCTGGCCGAGCGCTGCGAGGTGCAGGTGGCCTATGCCATCGGGGTGGCGCATCCCCTGTCCATCATGGTCGACACCTTTGGCACCGGCAAGGTCGATGATGACAGGCTGGGCAAACTGGTGCGCGAACATTTTGATCTCAGGCCGAAGGCGCTTGTACAAACGCTGGACCTGTTGCGCCCGATTTATGCGAAGACATCGGCCTATGGCCATTTTGGCCGTGAAATACCCGAATTTACCTGGGAATGCACAAACCGGGCGGCCGCATTGCGCGATGCCGCCGGTTTGTGAATCATACAGGTCTATAGAACGGAGGACGGGATGAGTGCCGTGGAAGAAACCATGAACGATTACAGTGTTGCCGATCTTTCCCTGCGTGAATGGGGCCGCAAGGAAATCGCCATCGCCGAAACCGAGATGCCCGGCCTGATGGCGATACGGGAAAAGTATGCGCCGGAGCAGCCGCTTAAGGGCGCGCGTATAGCCGGTTCCCTGCACATGACCATCCAGACCGCGGTGCTGATTGAAACGCTGACCGCGCTGGGGGCGCAGGTGCGCTGGGCTTCATGCAATATTTTTTCCACCCAGGACCATGCCGCGGCGGCCATTGCCGCCGACGGCATCCCGGTATTCGCCTACAAGGGCGAAAGCCTGGAGGAATACTGGGAGTTTACCCACCGTATCATGGAATGGGCGGACGGCGGCATGCCGAATATGGTCCTGGATGACGGCGGTGACGCAACATTGCTGATTATTCTCGGCGCCAGGGCGGAGGCCGATCCGACCGTGCTCGACAACCCCTCCAGCGAGGAGGAAGTGGCTCTGTTCGGTGCGATCAGGAAGCGCCTGGCCGAACAGCCGGGCTGGTATTCCGCGCGGCGCGCCGCCATCCGAGGCGTGACCGAGGAGACGACGACCGGGGTGCATCGTCTCTATCAGATGCAGGAGCGCGGTGAATTGCCGTTTCCGGCATTCAATGTGAACGATTCGGTGACCAAGTCGAAATTCGACAACCTCTATGGCTGCCGCGAATCGCTGGTGGACGGCATCAAGCGCGCCACCGATGTGATGATCGCCGGCAAGATCGCGGTCGTGCTCGGCTATGGCGACGTGGGCAAGGGCTGCGCGCAGTCGCTGCGCGGGCTCGGCGCCACGGTGTGGGTGACTGAAATTGATCCGATCTGCGCCCTGCAGGCCGCCATGGAAGGCTACCGCGTGGTGCGCATGAACGATGCCTGCAAGCTGGGCGATATCTTCGTGACCACCACCGGCAATTACCATGTCATCACCCATGATCATATGGCGGCGATGAAGGACCAGACAATCGTGTGCAACATCGGCCATTTCGATAACGAAATCGACGTGGCGAGCCTGAAACAGTATGCATGGGAAAACATCAAGCCGCAGGTGGATCAGATTATTTTTCCCGACGGTAAACGTATCACCCTGCTGGCCCAGGGTCGTCTGGTAAATCTGGGATGTGCCACCGGACATCCGAGCTTTGTCATGTCGAACTCTTTTTCCAACCAGACGCTGGCCCAGATGGAGCTGTTTAATCGTACCGATCAATATGAGAACAGGGTGTACACCCTGCCCAAGAAACTGGATGAAGAGGTGGCGCGCCTGCATCTTGCCAAGATCGGCGTGAAGCTGACGCAACTGACCCCGGAGCAGGCCGATTATATCGGCGTGCCTGTGGAAGGCCCCTACAAGGCTGAGTATTACCGCTACTAGATGCGACGGTTCTTCCCCCTGGTATTGTTGATCGCGATTCCCGCATGTGCCCTGGCGCAGGCCGGCCAGTCGGCCGACGCCCGATTCGACAAGACCGGAGACGGGATCGTGGATACATCGGACTGGAAGCTGATGAGCAAGGTCGAAAAACGAAACTATGCCCGGGATTCGTTGCGTGAACTCGGGCTGGAGCCGGATGACAGCGTCGGTAACGGCAGAACACGGGCTGACGACTATCTCGACGGTCTGCGATCCGTCTACGGCCCCTGACCCGAACAGATGCGCAAAAACGGACATCCGGCGCACAAGATGAGGGCTCGTTTCAAAACCGCGCACACAATAAACCCCCGGAACATCCATTGTTGAAAAATACCGTGTCCGATGGTATAAATCGCCGCCCTCAAGGGGGTGCGGCGATGCGGACGGGATCCGGCTGTCGCACCTTCATGCCCGGATATTAACAAAGGCATGAGCAGGCAAGGTGTCTGGCCCGTGGGCGGCATCCGGGCCGTGCTGTACTGTCAGGCATTTGCGGGCCTGACCGGTTTCATTGCGGCATTATTGTGGTCCGGTCCCATGATGGCGCTGAGTCTGGTCTATGGCGTGGCTTTGTCCGTATTCAATGGCGCCTGGCTGCTGCGGCGTATCAAGCTTGCCGCGGGACTTGGGCCGGAGCAGGGGCAGCGGGTGCTGTATGTGAACGCGACGCTTCGCCTGATGACCGTTCTGGCGGCTCTGTTTCTGGCCTTCGGGCTTGGGCTGCATCTGCTTGCGGTGGCCGCGGGGCTGTTTCTGGCGCAGGTTTCAGTTTATGTTTACGCCGTCGCCCGGGCGGGCGATGAAAGAAAAAAAACAGGCCAGGAGCCTGAATGAGGAGCACAAGGCTTGGCGCAAGAGGGGCATAGCGGAGGAATCGCGGAGCATCTGCACTACTGGACCTACAAGTTCGATGAGTCCAATCCGTTCATGCAAATTCATCTGGACACCATGTTGACCACGATTCTCGTGGCGGGGTTGCTGGTATTCTTCGCCAGATGGCTTGGCGGCCGTTTGACGGCAGGCGCACCTTCCGGCACCCAGAATTTCATGGAATCAGTGATCGGTTTTGTGGATGATACCGTGCAGGACAACTTTCCGGTAAGGAATCCTTATATCGCGCCGCTGGCACTGACCATCTTTGTTTTCATTTTTCTGTGCAATACGCTGGATATTTTTCCGGCCTTTCTGTCGGGCAATATCGCCGGTCTGTTCGGGCTTGCGCATTACCGTCAGGTGCCGACCAACGATCTGAACCTGCCCGTGGCCATGGCCGTTTGCGTGTTCCTGATGACGCTGTATTACGAATTCAAGCTGAAGCCGCTTCACTTTTGCAAGGAACTGCTGCTTGAGCCGTTTGCCAGCCTGCTGCTTGGCGCCAAAAATCCGCTGGTCAAGCTGCTTGGCGTCGTGCTGATTCCGCTTAACCTGATTCTGAAACTGGTGGAGGAATTCGCCAAGCCGTTGAGCCTTTCCTTTCGTCTGTTCGGCAATATGTTCGCCGGAGAGGTGATCTTTCTGCTGATTGCCTTCCTGTTGTTGAGTGGAGGTGCGCTGGCCATGACGGCAGGCTTTTTCGTCGGCATTGCATGGTCGGTTTTTCATATGTTTATCGGTCTGCTGCAGGCGTTTATTTTTATGATTCTTACCGTGGTGTATCTGTCCATTGCGCACCAGCCGGTGGAACACTGATTTTATAATCGTACTCGAAGAAAAGGAGAAGTAACATGGATGCACACACAATTATTACCGCTGCGACTGCGATATCCGTGGGCGTGATTCTGGCTGCCGCGGGCCTGGGCTCGGCTGTCGGCTGGGGCCTGATCACATCCAAGACCCTGGAAGGCATTGCCCGCCAGCCCGAGATGCGCCCGCAACTGATGTTTAACATGTTCATTTTCGCCGGCCTGATGGAATCTTTCCCGTTCATCATTATGGCGTTTGCGCTGTGGTTTCTGTTCGCCAACCCGTTCCATTAATCGAGGCTGGCCTAAAGTCCGCGCGAGCGAGGTGAAAATATGAGCATAGACTTGACGTTTATCGGCCAGATTGTCGTTTTTCTGACACTGCTGGGATTGCTGAAGAAATACCTGTACGGACCGCTGAGCACGCTGATGGAACAGCGTGCAACGAAAATCGCGGAGGGGCTGGCGGCGGCGGATGCCGGCAAGCAGGCCAGGGCCCGGGCGCAGGCTGAAGTGGAATCCCAGCTGAAGGAGGCCAGATTCAAGGCGCAGGATATCCTGACCGCCGCCGGAAGGCGTGCGGCGGAAATCGAGGAAGAAATTACCAACAAGGCACGTGTTGAAGCCGGGCAGATTGTAGAGGCGGCCCGCGAGGAAGTGGGCGCTGAAATTAACAAGGCACGCCAGGAACTGCGCAAGGAAGTCGCAGATATTGCCATGCTGGCCGCTGAACGCGTATTGCAGGCCGAACTGGACGAAACACGGCATGCCGGGCTGATCGATGAAGTCGTCAGCAAGGAAATTGGTCACGCATGAGCACGCGCTCCATTTCCCGCCGCTATGCCCGTGCCCTGTTCGAACTTGGGCGGGAAGGGAAAAAGATCAGGCCCTCCCTGGCCAGGGCTGCCGGGATTGTCGGCGAAAGCGAAATTCTGAATCTGCTGGCCATGCCGCAGGTTCCACCCGTCACCAAGGCTGAAATAATTGACAGGGCCGCGGGAGGCCTGTCGAAAGAGGTCAGGCGACTGGTGGAGATGCTCTGCGCCCGCGACAAGGCCGAACTGCTTCCCGAGATTGCCGGGATGGTTGAAGAAATGGAGCGACAGGCGGCAAGCGAGGTTGAAGCTGAAGTGATCTCGGTTATCAAACTTGATACGGAGATGAAGGAGAAAATTACCGCGGTGCTGGGCAAGGCTATCGGCCGCAAGGTGAAACTGAACGTTAAGCGCGACCCCGGCATTCTGGGGGGGCTGGTTATCCGGATTGGTGACAGGCAAATGGATTACTCCCTGCGCACACGTCTTCAGGGCTTGAAAAGGGCCATGCTGTCCTGACCGGGCTGGCATGGAAAAACAGTGGATTTTACAGGAATCTGAGGTAATAAAATGAAACTTGATACGGCGGAAATCAGTTCGATTATCAAAGAGCAGATCAAGGGCTTTGAGGCCGGAGCCGCTGATGCCAATATCGGCACACTGATCAGCATTGGCGATGGCGTGGCCATCATTCACGGGCTTTCGGGCGCCATGGCCGGAGAAATGCTGGAATTCCCGCAGGGAACCATGGGCATGGTGCTTAATCTTGAGGAAGATTCCGTCGGCGCGGTGATTTTTGGCGAATACACGCATCTTAAAGAGGGCGATGAGGTGAAGTGCACCGGCAAGATTTTCTCCGTGCCGGTCGGGCCCGGGCTGAAAGGCCGCGTTGTTAACGCCCTGGGCCAGCCCATCGACGGGAAAGGACCGGTCAAGGCGGCGCGGGAAGACCCGGTGGAAAAGATCGCTCCGGGCGTGATCTGGCGCAAATCCGTGGATCAGCCGTTGCAGACCGGCATCAAGTCCATTGACGCCATGGTTCCGATCGGCCGGGGCCAGCGCGAACTGATTATCGGCGACCGCCAGACGGGAAAGACGGCCATCGCTCTGGATACCATCATTAACCAGAAGGACACCGGCGTAACCTGCATTTATGTGGCGGTGGGGCAGAAGGCCTCTACCGTGGCGGGCGTGGTGCGCACGCTCAAGGAACACGGAGCGATGGATCATACGATTGTTGTTGCGGCCAGCGCTTCGGAGTCCGCCGCCCTGCAGTTTCTAGCCCCGTACACGGGCTGCACGATGGGTGAATATTTCCGCGACCGGGGAGAGGATGCGCTGATCATCTATGACGATCTCACCAAGCAGGCATGGGCCTACCGGCAGGTATCGCTGATCCTGCGCCGGCCTCCCGGCCGTGAAGCCTATCCGGGCGACGTGTTCTATCTTCACTCCCGGTTGCTGGAACGCGCCTCCCGCGTCAGCGAGAAATACGTAGAAGAATTTACGCAGGGCAAGGTGAAAGACAGGACGGGATCGCTGACGGCGCTGCCGATCATTGAAACGCAGGAAGGCGATGTGTCCGCCTTTGTTCCGACCAACGTTATTTCCATTACCGACGGCCAGATTTTTCTGGAAACAGGCCTGTTCAACGCCGGCCAGCGCCCGGCCGTGAATGCGGGTCTTTCCGTGTCCCGCGTGGGCGGCGCCGCCCAGACCAAGGCGATGAAGAAGGTTGGCGGTGGTTTGCGCCTGGACCTTGCCCAGTATCGGGAACTGGCGGCCTTTGCCCAGTTTGCCTCCGACCTGGATGAAGCGACACGCAAACAGATCGAGCGCGGCAAACGCGGCACTGAAGTCCTGAAACAGGATGAAAATTCGCCGATGAGCGTGGCTCAGATGACGGCCAGCCTGTATGCATTGAATACCGGCGCCCTGGATGACGTGGAAGTCAGCAAGGTCCGTGACTTCGAAAAGGCGTTCCAGGCCTACCTGAAATCCGACGCGGTTGAGTTGATGGCCAGACTGGATGCTGAATCCGCCTTAAGCGATGATGTGGTGGAAGGCCTGGACAAAGCCATTGCTGATTTCAAGGCCAATGGCACTTATTAAAAAACAAGCTCACCACAAAGGTACGAAGAATAATGGAACAGGGACGGAGTGATTCATTGATGATGTTCGATATTTCATTGGCAAGCAGGAAAAAACAGGTTTTGATGCCCTTACACTTTGTGCCTTTGTGCCTTTGTGGTTCGCTCTTTTCGCAGTTTGGTTCTGATGATGCCGGGATAGAGGAGTAACAGGTGGCGTCAGCCAAAGAGATTCGGGGTCAGATCAAGGCCATTCAGAATACCGCCAAAATCACCAATGCCATGCAGATGGTGGCGGCGAGCAAGATGCGCAAGGCTCAGGAAAGCGTGCTGACCGCGCGCGCCTATGCCGAAGGCATTGCGCAGGTGATTGCCAATCTGATGCAGGCCCATCCCGAGTACAGGCATCCTTTCTTTACGCACCGTGAAAACATCAAACGTGCCGGCCTGATCCTGATCACGACGGACAAGGGGCTGTGCGGCGGCTTGAACACCAACGCCCTGCGGCTGGCGTTGCAGACGTTGAAGGCGCAGAAGGCCGCGGTTGACGCCATCAGTATCGGCCGGCGCGGGGCTGCGTTCATGCGGCGCATTGGCGTGGATGTCATCGGCAGCGTGGAAAATGTACCGGACTCCCCTGAACTGACGGACATCCTCGGTGCGGCCGAACTGGCGATACAGCGCTACCTTGCGGGTGATCTCGATGAAGTGCATATGCTCTACAGCGAATTCGTCAACACCATGACCCAGACGCCCCGCATTATGCGCATGCTTCCGCTTCCCCTGCCTGAAGAGCCTTCGCACCCGGGCTACTGGGATTATCTCTATGAGCCCGAGGCCCAGACAGTGCTTGACGGACTGCTCAGGCGTTCGTTTGAAGCGCTGGTGTATCATGGCGTGCTCGAAAACAAGGCATGCGAACAGTCGGCGCGCATGGTGGCCATGAAAAGCGCCACGGACAATGCCAACAGCATTGTCAAGGATTTGCAGATTACATACAACAAGGCGCGGCAGGCCGCAATCACGCAGGAACTGGCGGAAATCGTCGCCGGCGGTGCCGCGGCGCAATAAATTATACAAGACAGTGAATTGGCAGAGAGGTCAGAGAAGATGAGTGTTGGAAAAATCGTACAGGTGATCGGTCCGGTGGTGGATGTCCGTTTTGAGGCGGGAAAATTGCCGTCCATCTACAATGCCCTGGTTATTGAAGAAGCACATCTCACCATGGAAACCCAGCAGCATCTGGGTGACAACACGGTTCGCGCCATTGCCATGGGATCCACGGATGGCCTGCGCCGCGGCATGGATGTGAAGGATACCGGAGACCCGATCAAGGTACCGGTGGGCAAGGCCACGCTTGGTCGCATCATGAATGTGCTTGGAAGCGGCATTGACTTTGACGGTGAGGATGTGCCGTCGGAGGACCGCTGGCCGATCCACCGCTCGGCTCCCACCTTTGAGGAACTGGCGCCGGCGCAGGAAATTCTCGAAACCGGTATCAAGGTGATCGACCTGATGGCGCCCATCGCCAAGGGCGGCAAGGTGGGTCTGTTTGGCGGCGCGGGTGTGGGAAAAACCGTCAACATGATGGAACTCATCAACAATATCGCCAAGGCGCACGGCGGCTATTCCGTATTCGCCGGCGTGGGCGAACGCACCCGCGAGGGCAACGATTTCTATTATGAAATGAAGGAATCCAACGTGCTGGACAAGGTGGCGCTGGTCTACGGCCAGATGAACGAGCCGCCGGGCAATCGCCTGCGCGTAGCGCTGACGGGGCTGACCATGGCCGAGTATTTCCGCGATGAGGGCCGCGACGTGCTGATGTTCATCGACAACATCTACCGTTATTCACTGGCCGGCGTGGAGGTATCCGCGCTATTGGGCCGCATGCCTTCCGCCGTGGGTTACCAGCCAAACCTGGCCGAGGAAATGGGCCGTCTTCAGGAACGCATTGCCTCGACCAAGGTCGGATCGATCACCTCCGTTCAGGCCGTCTACGTGCCGGCGGATGATCTGACCGACCCCGCGCCGGCGACCACCTTCGCCCACCTGGACTCCACCATCGTGCTGTCCCGCCAGATTGCGGAGCTGGGCATTTATCCCGCCGTGGACCCGCTGGACTCAACCTCGCGTCAGCTTGATCCCAAGATCATCGGTGTTGAACATTATGAGGTGGCGACCGGTGTGCAGCGTACGCTCCAACGCTACAAGGAATTACAGGATATTATTGCGATTCTGGGCATGGATGAGTTGTCCGATGACGACAAGCTGACCGTTTCACGTGCGCGCAAAATCCAGCGCTTCCTGTCCCAGCCCTTCCATGTGGCCGAGGTCTTTACCGGTTCGCCGGGTATTTTCGTCAAGCGCGAGGACACAATCCGGGGCTTCAAGGCCATTCTCGACGGGGAATACGACCATTTGCCGGAACAGGCGTTTTATATGGTCGGTTCCGTTGAACAGGCCGTTGAAAAGGCCGACAAGATGGAGGCCAGGGGCTGATGGCGGCAACCGTGCAGGTGCTGGTCGCCACGGCCGAACGCGAGGTCTATCGCGGAGCGGCCGAGAAGCTGGTGGCGCCGGGGGCTGCGGGCGAGCTGGGCATTCTGCCCAGGCACGCGCCGCTTTTAAGCGAGCTCAAGGCCGGTGAACTGCGCATTACGCATGGCGAAAGCGTGGATGAGGTATTTATTTCCGGTGGCTACATGGAAGTGCAGCCCGATATGATCACCGTACTGGCCGATACGGCCGAGCGCGCCACGGATATGGATGAAGCGGCGGCCCTGGCCGCCCAGCGCCGGGCGGAGGAAACACTGGAGGCCAAGAAGGGAAGCGTGGATTATGCCCTGGCGGAGGCCGAGCTGGCAATCATGGCCCAGCGCCTGGCCTGGCTGCAAAAGAAAAAGAAACATTAACCGTAACGACTCAGGTTTCCGGGTTCCCGGGACTAAAACCGGTGGATGTCCAGCTCTGGACAGTTACCAAAATTCGCGGCTTTCCCGTCAATCGATACAAGCCTGAATTCCCTGTCTGCGTGCAACGCACAGGCAGGCGAATCCTTCATGCAATATGCGGTTTGTGCATGGTGATGCGCGAATTCCGTGCGCACACTTTGCAAGGCTTGCCCCGTTGTGCCACCCTTTTGGCTGCTGGATCAATAACACGATCGAATGAAGCGGAGGCAACATGATTTCGGAATTGCATCATCCTGATTTGCAGGTGTGTGTGCTGGCCGCTGGCAAAGGCAAGCGCATGCGCTCGAACACGCCCAAGGTGCTGCACAAGGTGCTGGGCCGGGCCATGATTGATCATGTGTTGCACACGGTGGAGGAATTGCGTCCCCATGCTATTGCCGTCGTCACGGGTCATGCCGCGGATCAGGTGCGCGCTCATGTCGGGCAGCCCCGAAACCTGGAGTGGGTGATTCAGGACAGGCAACTGGGCACGGGGCATGCAATCAGGCAATGTGAAAACATAATTCGTGATGTCCGCGATGTGCTGATTGTGTGCGGGGATACGCCCCTGCTGCGCAGCGGGACGCTGGCACGGCTGGTCGCCGCCCACCGGCAAAAGGATGCCGCGGTGACGGTGTTGACGGCCGAAATCGACGATCCGCATGGCTATGGCCGTATTGTCAGGAATTCCTCGGGGCGGGTCAGCGCAATTATAGAAGAGAAAGACGCCACGGATGCACAACGTGGAATCCGGGAAGTGAGCAGTGGTATTTACTGCGTGCGGCATGCACTGTTGTTCGCATTGTTGCACAAGCTTGGAAACCGGAATGCACAGGGTGAGTATTACCTGCCGGACATCGTGCCCCTGGCCCTGAAGGACGGGCAGTCCGTGGAAACGGTGCACATGGAGAACGCCTTCGAAATGGCGGGCGTGAACAACCGGGTGCAGCTGTCGCAGGTGGAAGGTGAAATGCAGCGGCGTATTGTCCGCGACTGGCAAATGAACGGCGTGACAATTGAAACGCCTGAAACCGTGCGCATCGAGGCAACGGTGAATATCGGAGTGGATACCGTCATTCAGGCCGGATGTCATCTGATCGGTTCGACCCGAATCGGAGACGAGTGCCGTATTGGTCCCTATGCCGTGCTGGTGGATGCATGGCTTGACGATCAGGTGGACGTCGCCGCTTTCAGTCATATTCACGGCGGCAATGTCGGCATGGGCGCAAAAATCGGTCCGTTTGCGCGCCTGCGGCCCGGCGCGGAACTGGATGAGGAAGTCCATATCGGGAATTTTGTCGAGATCAAGAACTCGATTATCAACCGCGGCAGCAAGATCAATCACTTAAGTTATATCGGCGATACGGAAATGGGTCATCACTGCAATATCGGTGCGGGAACGATTACCTGCAACTATGACGGC
The DNA here is from genome assembly GCA_964628185.1 of uncultured Zetaproteobacteria bacterium. GTDB lineage: Bacteria > Pseudomonadota > Zetaproteobacteria > Mariprofundales > Mariprofundaceae > CAZVLQ01. The sequence continues at coordinate 15,601 of CAZVLQ010000005.1, forward strand.
GCGAACAAACATAAAACCATGATTGGCGACCGGGTGTTTATCGGTTCCGATACCAAGCTGATTGCGCCGGTGCAGGTCAAATCCGATGCCACGGTCGGCGCCGGCAGCATTATCACGAAAAACGTCGATGCCGGAGGTTTGACGCTTTCCGAGCGCACGGAGCAGCGCCACGTTTCCGGCTGGAAACGACCGCGCAAGGCATCGCGCTGACGTGATTATGGATTCAGTCTGATGTGCGGCATCATCGGCGTGGCATCCCGGCATGATATTCAGGACCGGATCATGGACGGACTGGTACGCATGGAATATCGGGGCTATGACAGCGCCGGCATATGCGTGCGCCGGCCGCACGGGTTTGCATGCAGAAAAGAGCCGGGCAAGCTCGTGAATCTTGCCCGGAGCCTGAGCAGGAAAGGCCTGACCGGCCGCATCGGTATCGGTCATACGCGCTGGGCCACGCACGGTGCGCCAAGCCGGGAAAACGCCCATCCCCATGTCGGCGCCGGAGTGGCGGCGGTGCACAACGGCATTATTGAAAACCATGCCGAGCTGAGAGCCGGCCTGACTGCGTCCGGCGCCCGTTTTCTGTCCCAGACGGACAGCGAGGTGATTCCCTGGCTGATGGCTTCCCTGCTCGACTCGGAGAAGGATCCGGCCCGTGCATGGCAAGCCACGCTGGGGCGGTTGCAGGGGGCGTACGCCATTGTTGCGATCATGGCAGATGATCAGGAACGCCTGTGGTTCGCCCGTCGAGGCAGCCCCCTGCTGCTGGCCCGCGGCGAAGACGCCGTCTATGCCGCATCCGATGTCCTGGCTGTTTCAGGCCTGGCCGATGAGGTGTTCTATCTTGAGGATGGCGACAGCGGTTATATTTCAATGCAGGCATGCCGGATATGGGATCGGAACGGAAAGGAGGCGCAGCGGGCATGGCGGGTGATACCTCAGGCGGCCCTGTCCGTGGACAAGGGCGGTTTTGCCCATTACATGGAAAAGGAAATTCATGAGCAGCCCCGCGTGCTGGCGGATATCCTGCAGGCCTACGTCAAAAATCACCGGATTGAATTTCCCGATGCGCCATTGCTGGACGGAGAAACGCTTCCCGGCCGCATGGTCATGGTTGCCTGCGGAACATCCTATCATGCGGCGCTGACGGCGCGTTACTGGATTGAACGCTATCTGAAGATTTCCGTCGAAGTGGATATGGCCAGTGAATACCGTTACCGCAATCCGGTCATTGGTTCCGACACATGGCTGGTCGCCCTGTCCCAGTCCGGAGAGACGGCGGATACGCTTGAAGCGCTGCGCATGTTTAAGTCGCAGACGCCGGACAACCCGGCCCTGGCCCTGTGTAATGTGGCCCATTCCTCTCTTGCGCGGGAGGCCGATGGTGTGATTCATCTGCTTGCCGGCACGGAGGTCGGCGTCGCCTCAACCAAGGCCTACACGGCACAGCTTGCCGTACTGGCCCTGCTGACATTGAAGATGGCGCACGGTTGCGGCGTCATTGACGAGGCGGGATTGCTTGCGCGTATCCAGGCCATGCGGAACGGGGTTTCCGGGATGCATTTGCTGCTGGATCATAAAGAGAAAGTAGCGGCGCTGACGCCCCTGTTTTCCACGGTTCACGGTTCCATTTTTCTGGGGCGAGGGCCCTGCTATCCGCTGGCCCTGGAAGGCGCCCTGAAGCTAAAGGAAATATCGTATCTGCATGCGGAAGGCTACGCCGCCGGCGAGATGAAGCACGGCCCCATTGCGCTGATTGACGACAAGATACCTGTTGTTGTGCTGGCGCCGCAGCAATATCATCTGCAAAAAGTGCTTTCCAATCTGAGAGAGGTTCAGGCGCGCGGCGCCAGGGTGATCCTGATCACCGATCTGCCGGAAGGCGACTGGCCGAAAGATGTGGATGCGGTGATCGGCGTGCCGGAGGGGGATTATTTCACGACACCGTTATATGCTGTTATTCCCTTGCAGTTGCTGGCCTACTATGTCGCCCGCGCCAGGGGAACGGACGTGGACCAGCCGCGCAATCTTGCCAAATCCGTGACCGTTGAATGAAACATTGCACGCTTTGACACGGCCTGTTTCCGGTTCAACAATGGAGCTTAGCGGGACAACAACGGTATACGGCGTTATCGGTGATCCGGTGTCGCATTCCCTGTCACCGGTCTTTCAGGCCCGCTTTTTCGAGCAGTACGGGCTTGATGCCGTGTATGTGCCGTTTCACGTGGTGAAGGAGAATGTGGACAAGGTGTTGGATGGATTGTGGGCCGCGGGCGTGGCGGGGTTGAATATTACCGTGCCGCACAAGCAGGCCGTGCTGGACAGGGTGGATGCCGATGCCGATGCACGTTGTATCGGGGCCGTCAACACCTTAAGGCACGAAAGCGCCGGCTGGCAGGGGGTCAATACGGACTGGCAGGGATTCCGCGATGTATTGCACGGCATGAACGCGCATGTCCGCGGCGCCTGCGTATTGCTGTTCGGAGCCGGAGGGACGGCGAGAGCCATGTTGCATGCCCTGGCCCGGGAAGGAGCGAAAACAGTCCGGATTTGCAACCGGAGTCCTGAGCGGCTTCACAGCCTGATTGACCACGCCGGCCGGGCATATCCGGACATGTCCGTTGAACCGGTCGCATGGGAACAGCAGGCGGTCAGTCAAGCCTGTGAACGGGCCGTGCTTGCGGTCAACGCAACCAGCATCGGGCTGGGAGAAATGCCGCGGACTTTCCCGTTTTCGCTTTGTGGAAAAAGTTCGGCAGTGGATGCCGTCTATGTACCGGATGGCAACACGCCATTTGTCATGGCGGCACGGCAGGCGGGTTGCAGGGCGCTCGACGGCCTGCCGATGCTGATTGCACAGGGTGCGGCCTCCTTTCATTACTGGCAGCAAAAAAAACCTGCCCGCCTGCCCGTACTGCGCTGGCTGGAGGCCAGGCTCGGCAGGTCCGCCGCCGGGCTGCCCGCATGGGAGCGGATGGCGTGAAATCCACACGGCTGGGTGATCTTCTGCTGCGCGAGGGCATGATAAGTCACGCGCAGCTTGATGAAGTGGTCCGGGAAATGAACCTCAGCGGTGAAACGCTGATATCGCAGTTGCTCAAGAGCAGGCTATGTTCCGAGGAGGAAATCACCAAATTTATCGCCAGGCATTTCGGCCGCCCGGTCGTGGATCTGGATAAAATCAAGGTGCCTTCCGATATCGCCAGGATTCCGCTGGATATCATGCGCAAGAATCTTGCCTTGCCCATCAAGCAGACGGGCAATGTGCTGACGCTGGCCGTAGCCGACCCCTACGATATTCACGCCCTGGATGAAATCGCCTTTATCAGCGGCTGCCAGGTTGAAGTGATGATTGCGTCTGAAAGTCAGCTCGCCCGCCACCTGGAAGATATGAAGGAATCCGGCAGGCAGATGGATGAAGTGCTCGCCGACCTTGGCGCCAGTGATATGGAAGTGGTGGATATCGCCGAAACGGAACTGGACGAGCACCCGCTGGCGTCGGAAATGCAGGCCGCGCCCGTCGTCAAGCTGGTGAACCTTGTTCTGCTGGATGCGATCAAGCGCGGTGCATCGGATATTCATCTGGAGCCGTACGAAAAGGTTCTGCGGGTTCGCTACCGTATTGACGGCGTGCTGCACGAAATCATGCGGCCGCCGGTGAAAATGCGCAGCGCCATCGTGTCGCGTATCAAGATATTGTCCCGGATGGATATTTCAGAACGGCGCATGCCTCAGGACGGCCGTATCAAGCTGCGCCTGTCCAGGGCGAAAACCGTGGATTTTCGTGTTTCAGTGCTGCCGACCCTGTTTGGAGAAAAAATTGTCATGCGTCTGCTCGATCCCGCCAGTCTGCAACTGGATATGGACAAACTGGGTTACAATGAGCAGGGCCAGCGCCAGTTCCAGGAAGCCATTCACCAGCCTTACGGCATGGTGCTGGTGACCGGCCCGACGGGATCCGGCAAGACGGTGAGCCTGTACTCGGCCGTGGCTGAACTGAATCAGCCCGGCGTGAACATCTGTACGGCGGAGGATCCGGTTGAGTTCAATTTCATGGGTATCAACCAGGTCAATATCAATGCCGCTATCGGGCTGGATTTTCCCGCCGTCCTGCGTTCCTTCCTGCGACAGGATCCGGATATTATTCTTATCGGTGAGATCCGCGACTACGATACCGCCGCCATCGGCGTCAAGGCGGCGCTGACCGGCCATCTCGTACTGGCGACGCTGCATACCAATGACGCGCCGTCCACCATGAGTCGTCTTGTCAATATGGGTATGGAGAAATTTCTCGTCGGTTCGGCGGTGAATCTTGTTTCAGCCCAGCGCCTGGCCCGGCGCGTGTGCAGGGAATGCGCCGTGCCGGTCAGGGTGCCGATCGAGGCGCTAATCGATGCGGGCGTACCGGAAAATGAGGTTGACGCGTATCACCCCCTGCAGGGCAAGGGATGCGCCGCCTGCAATGGCACGGGCTTTAAGGGGCGTGTGGGTCTCTACCAGGTCATGCCGGTCTTTCCGGAGATCAGGGAAGCGGTTTATGCGGGCGCGAACACGGATGAGATCAGTGAGGTTGCTTCGCGGCACGGGGTGCAAACCCTGCGCCAGGCCGCGCTTGCCAAGGTCAGGGAAGGCCTCATCTCGCTGGATGAATGCCTGCGGGTAACGCTGGCGGACTGATGGCAGTCTATCGCTGGCAGGGCAAGACGCGGGCCGGTCAGGCGCAATCGGGTGAAATCGAAGCGGCTGACCGCAGTATCGCCCTGTCATCCCTGCGCCGGCGTGACCTGGTGGAGGTCAAGGTCAAAAAAAAGCCGACGGAAATCAGGCTTCTTCCGGAAACAATCAGTGAAAAGGAGATAACGATTTTTTTTCGGCAACTCTCCACCATGATCAATGCCGGCCTGCCGCTGGTGCAATGCTTTCAGTTGGCCGAACGTGGTACGGACAACGGCAAGATGCGCCAGTTGCTCAAGGATGTACGCTCGCATCTGGAGGGGGGCGCTCCCCTGGGGCAAACCCTGCGGCAATTCCCCAGGCATTTTGACCGTCTGACCTGTTCACTGGTTGATGCGGGTGAGCAGGGCGGCATTCTGGACACCATTCTGCTCAGGCTATGCATTTACAAGGAAAAGGCGCAATCCCTGAAGTCCAAAATAAAGTCGGCCATGGTCTATCCGGCCGCCATTGTAGCCGTTGCCTTCATTGTAACAGCCATTCTGATGATTTTCGTGATTCCGGTATTTGGCAAAATGTTCGCTGATTTTGGCGCTGAACTGCCCATGCCAACCCGGTTGGCGATGGCTATTTCCAACGTATTCGTGTATTACTGGTACGTCGTACTTGCCGTTCCCGTCGCCATGGTTTCCGGCATCCGTTACCTTTACAAAACGCCCCGGGGACGTTACCGAATCGACAAGTTGCTGCTGCATTTGCCCGTGCTCGGCGATGTGCTGCGCAAGGCGGCCGTCGCCCGTTTCTGCCGCACCTTTTCCACGCTCATGGCCGCGGGCGTACCCATCATGGACGGACTTGATACCGTGGCCGAAACGTCTGGAAACAAGGTGATCGAGGAGGCGGTGCGCGACGCCAGGGAATCGATCAGTCAGGGACAGACGCTGGCCGTGCCGCTTGAACAAAGCGGTGTGTTCCCGGTGATGGTGACGCAGATGGTAGGCATCGGCGAGGAAACGGGCAGCCTGGAAGAAATGCTTGCCAAAATCGCCAGTTTCTATGAAGAAGAGGTGGATACCGCCGTGGGTGGCATGACGACGCTGATGGAGCCTCTCATCATGGCCTTCCTGGGCGTTGTCATCGGCGGTCTGGTGATTGCCATGTACCTGCCGATCTTCCAGATGGCCTCGGTAATTTAGTGGGAATAGTCCGGGCTGAATTCCGATAGGCTCCCGGGGTGACTCCTCAGCTTTTTCTGATCATGGCCTGCGCCGTGCTGGGCCTGATTTTCGGCAGCTTTGCCAATGTTCTGGTGTACCGCCTGCCCAGGGAGGAATCCATTGTGTTTCCATCCAGTCACTGCCCGGCCTGTGGCCATAGCATCGCCTGGTATGACAACATTCCCCTGCTCTCCTATATCAGGCTTGGAGGACGGTGCAGGCACTGCGGCGATCCCGTTCCCATGCGTTATTTTCTGCTGGAATTATGCATGGGTGCGACATGGGCATATCTGGCCTGGCATTTCGGCTGGGGCCTGGCGCTGGTCAGCGCCCTGATCCTGGCCACGCTGTTGTGGGCGCTGACCTGGATTGATCTGGAAAAAGGGCTGTTGCCCGATGCGATCACCGTGCCGGGGATCGCCCTGGGCATGCTGTTCGCCAGCCTGGCCGGCCACGGTCTGGCCAGCCTGATCGGCGCGGTGAGCGGCTATGGTATTTTCTGGCTGGTGGCGAAACTGTTTCTTGCCGTGAGCGGGCGAGAGGGTATGGGGCACGGGGATTTCAAGCTGCTGGCGATGCTGGGCGCTTTTTTTGGATGGCAGGCGCTACCGGCGATCATTTTTGTTTCCTCTTTTTCCGGCGCGGTCTGCGGCGGTCTTTATCTCCTGCTTGCCCGCAGACATGCACGAACGCCGATCCCGTTCGGTCCTTATCTTGCGGCTGCCGGCATGGTCTGGCTGCTGTGGGGAGAAGGTTTAATGAGCTGGTATTTCGGATTCTTCCAAAATTCATGAACGGCGACTGGCCGCCCCGTTCCGCCCGGAATCCGGCAAGAGGCAGTTGCCCCGGCAGGCTATGGACGGAATAGCGCGGGTGGGACTGACGGGCGGCATCGGCAGTGGCAAGTCCGCTGTGGCCGCCATATTCGCCGAGCATGGCGTGCCGGTGCTGGATCTGGACCATGTGGGCAGGCAGATGAGCGCGCGGCCGGAAAATACCGCCAGGCTGGCGGCGGCATTCGGCCGGGAGATCCTCCGCGCCGACGGCAGCCTGGACCGGGAAAGACTGGCGGGCACCTGTTTCTCCAGTGCGGCAAAAACCGCGCGATTAAACCGGATCATGCACCCGCTGATATGGCGGGAGGCTGAGAACTGGGTCGCCCGCCAGCAGGCGGCTTACGTGTTGATCGAGGCATCCGTGCTGATCGAATCCGGCGGGGCTTCGCGCATGGATGCGGTCGTGGCGGTGCTGGCCGACGAGGCGTTGCGCCGCCGGCGCGTGCTGCGCAGCAGGGATTTCAGCCCCGCGCGCTTTCAGGCTATACTCGAACGCCAGTGCGATGATCAAAAGCGGCGCGCCGTGGCGGATTATATCGTGGAAAACAACGGCAACATGGCCGAACTGCGTAAAAAAATAGAAGGTCTGCATGGCAGGCTAACCCGGCGCTTTACCCGCAAATAAAGAGCTACCGGGGTCAGGTCTTGTTTCGCGGATTTGATACGCCAATGGGTTATAAAACCGCCATTTATAACTCAACCATCAGTGCATTGTTTCGTATGTAGCGTACATTTTTGCCTTCTAAAAGTAATTAGCGTACAGTTTTACCTATGAGCGTACAGTTTTGCGGTTATGAATGGCTAAAACGCACGTATAAACTGGATATTGACTCCCCCCATCCCGTTTCAAAGATCGGGGGAGCAAAGAGTCCGGATACTCGCATTTTTCGCCCGCAGTATCAGCCTGAAGACACTCTGGCGGAGCATCTTCTTTTTGCACTCAAGCATGAAAACCTGAATCTCGGCATCCTCAAGGCATTATTCAATGCGTGTAACAGCAAGGAACTGGAGCAGTGGATTGGTAAGAACCCCCAGGGGGTGCAAACCAGACGTGCGTGGTTCCTTTATGAGTGGCTGACAGGCAGGACATTAAACCTGCCTGATGCAGACACCAAGTACCGCTACATTGATGCCCTGGATGAAAAATTCTACTACACGGCAAAAGCAGCCCACTCTCTCCGGCATAAGGTTCGCAACAATATGCCGGGAGTCCCCGGCTTTTGCTGGCTGGTTCGCAAGACGCCTGCGATGCAGGCCTTCGATGCAAAAGAACTGCACAGGCAAATGAAGGATGCCTATGCCAGCCATCCCCTGATCGGCAGAGCAGAAGCATTTTTGCTGACCAGGGATTCCCAGAGCAGCTTTGAAATTGAAAAAGAGAAGTTTGATAACCGTGCCGTTCGCTGGATGAAGACGGTTCGTGCGTTTATGGACTTGAAACTCGATGCCGACAAGCTGTTTGAGATGCAGAAGCAGCTTGTTTCCAACCCTGATAATGGCTGGCGGACAGATTTTGGCTGGATTGGTGACCGCCTGCCTGATGCTACGCCACTGCCCGAACATATCAGTGCGCACCCCGATAGCCTGAATGACTTGATGGGCGCATGGCTGGAGGCTTATGGCCGCATGTTTGACCGCCATCCTGTTGCTGCGGCTACGGCGCTGGCGTACGGCTTTGTCACCATCCATCCATTCCTGGACGGGAATGGGCGTATTCACCGCTTCCTGTTACACCAACTGGGCAAGGTTCCTGTTTCATCCGAACTGCTTGATCAGATGGACGCCTACATTGATTCATTAAAAAAGCTATCGGCTCCCATTCTTGACCGCTCTGAATGGACTGTTACGGCGGATTACAATGTCGAATTGCTGAATGATACGACTGAACTGTATCGCTATGCCGATGTTACGGAACAGGCAGAGTTTATCTATCACTGCATTGAGAAATTTGTAACGCACCGCTTGCCACAAGAGCTGGAATACCTGAGAGCATTTGATGAAGCCAAACGCATCATTGATGAGCGCCATGGGATGCCGGATAAGGATTTGACGTTGCTGGTCAATCTGTGTGTCCAGAATGGTGGACGCTTATCGAAGAGCAAGCGGAAGTTGTTTGGAATGCTGTCTGACGATGAAGTTACGTCTGCAGAGAGGACTGTCAGTGAAGTATTTGCAGATTATTTTGAGATGAAGAGAATCGCTGATGGCAAATGACGAGTTCAGCAAGGTAGAGCTTCCAGCCATTGAGCAGCTCCAGCGCCAGGGTTGGGACTATGTGCCGGGGGATGCGCTGAGCCCGGAAGCAGCGAAGCCCGAGCGCGGCACATTCAAGGATGTGGTGCTGGAAGGCCGCTTGAGGGCCGCCATCCGGCGCATCAATCCGTGGATCAACGAGATCAACCTGCACAGCGTGGCGCGTGAGCTGATTCAGCCGCAGAAGGTCACGCTGATGGAGAGCAATCAGCACATCTACGAAACGCTGGTGGGCTATACATCCGCCGAGCAGGACCTGGGCAAGGGCCGCAAGAGCCAGACGGTACAAATCATTGATTTCGACAACCCGGCAAACAACGAATATCTGGTGACGAATCAGTTCAAGATTGCCGGGCCGAACCAGAACATCATCCCGGATATCATCCTCTTTGTGAACGGCCTGCCGCTGGCCGTTATCGAATGCAAATCACCCTACATCACCAACCCGATGGAGGCGGGCATCAACCAACTGATGCGCTACGCGAATCTGCGCAATCCACATGAAGACGAAGGCGCGGAAAGGCTCTTCTGGTACAACCAGATGATGGTCTCCACGCACCGGGACAAGGCGCGGTTTGGCACGATCAGCAGCCTCATGGAACATTACCTGGAATGGAAAGACCCGTATCCCATACCCAGAGAAGACGTTGGGTCTGATGCGACGGGTCAGGACATCATGCTGGCGGGTATATTCCGTCCTGAGCACTTCCTCGATCTGATGCAAAGCTTCACCGTCTATGAAGTAATGCACGGCAGGACGCTGAAGAAAATCGCCCGCTATCAGCAGTACAGGGCCGTGCATAAGACCATGAAGCGATTGAAATCCGGCGGAGGCCGCAAGGATAGAGGCGGCGTGATTTGGCATACGCAGGGCTCCGGTAAATCGCTGACGATGGTGTTCCTCGCCATGCGGATGCGGCGCGACCCGGAACTGAAAGACTACAAGCTGGTGTTTGTCACCGACCGCACCCAACTCGATGCGCAGCTCACCGCCACCTTCCAGCGCACGCAGGGCGAGACCGTTTACCATGCCGGGAGTGTGAATTCGCTGAAGGAACTGCTCGCCAGGGATAGTTCCGACCTTGTAACGGCGATGGTGCAGAAATTTCAGGAGGCGGAGAAGGAAGCAGCCTTCACCGAGCTGAATGCCAGCGACAGGATACTGGTACTGATTGATGAGGCGCATCGAACCCATTACGGCACGCTGGCCATGAACCTGAACATCGCCCTGCCCAATGCGCCGAAAATCGCCTTTACCGGTACGCCGCTCATCAAGAGCGAGAAGACCATCAACGAGTTCGGCAGCTATATCGATACCTACACCATCGAGAAGGCGGTGGAGGACGGGGCGACGGTGCAAATCCTCTACGAGGGACGCGAAGCCAAAACCAGGGTGACGGGTGATTCGCTTGATGCATTGTTTGATGCCTGCTTCGCCGACAAGAGCAAGGAAGAAAAAGCGGCCATCAAGCAAAAATACGGCACCGAGAAAGCCGTGCTGGAAGCGCCGCAGCGCATCCGCTGGATATGCCTCGACATCATCAAACACTACAAGCAGCACATCGAGCCCAATGGCTTCAAGGCGATGATTGTCACCAACAGTCGTAATGCCGCCGTCACCTACAAGGAAATGCTGGATGAGGTGGGCGGGCCGGACTCCGAAGCCATCATCTCGGGCGACCACAATGACCCGCCACGATTGCAGCCTTATACCGATAGCGCCAGGCACAAAAAAGCGATTGAGGACTTCAACAAACCGCTGTCCGAGTCGCCGTTATCGGTGCTGATTGTGAAAGACATGCTCCTGACCGGCTTTGATGCGCCGGTGTGTCAGGTGATGTATCTGGATCGCAAGCTGACCGACCACACGCTGCTTCAGGCCATTGCCCGCGTGAACCGGACGCATGAAGGCAAGTCCAGAGGCTTCATTGTCGATTACTACGGCCTGAGCGATTACCTCACCGAAGCGCTGGAGATGTTCTCCAGCGAGGATGTGGCGGGCGCGCTGAAGAGTATCAAGGATGAACTGCCGACGCTGAAGGCCCGGCACACCCGCGTGATGGGCTACTTCAGGGATGTGGACGCCAGCGATATCGATGCCTGTCACGACCGCTGGGAAGAAATGGCGGAGCAACTGGAACTGTTTCGTGCAGAGATCAGGGATGCGCACGGGCGGGGCGCGGATGATCTGGGCATGAACGAGACGGAGTTTGCCTACTACAACCTGCTGGATGAGCACAGCGAATCGTTCGAGGTGGCGGAACCTGCACCGGATATGCAGACGATGACGAAGGAAATGGTGGGCCTGCTGGATGAGCGCACGGATATTGTCGGCTTCTTCCACAAGCATGATGAAGTGAAACGGCTCCGGCGCGACATCGGCCGCATGCTGCTGGATGCCGGAGTGGAGTTGAGCCGCCGCAAGAAGAAAGCGCTTATCGACTCATGCATGGAACTGGCTAAAACGAAGTTTGGGAATCATTGATAATGCTTGAGTTTGAATATGAAGTAATTCGCCGTCCCCGGCGCAAGACAGCGAGTATCAGCGTGAAACCGGACAATGCCGTGGTCATTATTGTACCACACAAGCTGCCGCAGGAGAGCATTGAGCAGATTGTGAAGAGCAAGACACGGTGGATTCGTAGCAAGCTGCGTTTCAATCAGGAAGTGCGTGAGAAGCACAAGCCGAAGGAATTCGTCAGTGGCGAGGCGTTTACGTATCTGGGTCGGAACTACAGGCTGAAGGTGGTAGAAGGGGAAGCCAGGCCAGCGACTCTCAGCCAGGGGCGGCTCAATGTATATGTGCCACTCAATCTGACAAGTGAGAATAGAGAGCAGTATATTATCCGGCAACTCACGGCCTGGTATCAGGAACATGCGGTGAAGCGTCTGCAGGAAAAGACAATACGCCATGCTGAGCGTTTAGGGGTTGAGCCTGCCAGGATCGGTGTCAAGACCTACAAGAGCCGCTGGGGAAGCTGTCACAAGGATGGCCGCGTCTATTTCAACTGGCGCATCATCATGGCTCCGCATTCGGTGGTGGACTATGTGGTGGTACATGAGCTCTGCCATCTCATCCACCACAATCACTCGGCAGCATACTGGAAGCTGATAGAGCATACCTGTCCTGATTTCAGGGATGCGAAAGAATGGCTGAAGATAAACGGGCCATTATTAGGGATGTAAATTTGTGTGCGGTTTCCCCATGAGAAAAGGGATGGGGTCATAACCAGTCAAATCAAGAGGGACTCGCTTCGCTCGCCTCTCATTTGCGAAGCGAAAGCTTACTTTTCACAAGAAGGAGATTTTAAATGCATGAGACGCTGGGTGGTTTATATGTTTTTGTAATCCTGCTTTTACCGCCGGTTATTTGCGGCGTTAGCCCGTATATTGCATGAAGGATTCGGAATTCAGGCTTGAGCAGGCTTGGCAGGCTGGTTGATCGGGCGACAAAGCATAGCCGTAGCTATGGTTTGAGGCCGAGCGGCCAGGATGCCGAGCCTGATCGGGTCTGAAACCGGATAGGACAAAGTGTAACCACGGATAAAGTGGTTTGGTTCTGTGTAGGCCATTGATATAATGTAATATCATGTCCATCAGATGTCCGCCTTTGTGCAATATACGGGCTAGGCCAGTCTTGCCTTGACCATGGCAGACAGCTTGCCCATATCCGCCCGGCCCTGAACCTTTGGCCTGATTGCCGCCATGACACGGCCCATGTCCTTCATGCTGGCGGCGCCTGTCTCGGCAATCGCATCCGTAATCATCCGTTCGACTTCCCCGGCGCTCAGGGGCGCGGGAAGATAGGCCGTATAAATCTCGGCCTCGCGCAGTTCCCTGGCCTCAAGATCACTTCTGCCGCCCTCGGCATACTGACGGGCGGAATCCCTGCACTGTTTGACCAGCCTGGCGATCAGGGCCAGCAGCTCGTTTTCGTCGGGTAAGTGACCCAGCTCGATCTGCTTGTCCTTGATGGCCGCCCTGAGCATGCGAATGGTGGAAAGGCGTTCCTTGTCACCCGCCTTCATGGCAACTTTCATGTCTTCGGTAATGCGTTGAATCAGCATATGACGCTCCGTGATCGAATGAAAAAGCCGGGCGCATGGCCCGGCTTGATTATAGCCTAATAATTCCGCGCTTCGCGATGGCGAATGCGGCGCAGGCGTTTCATCAGACGCTTGCGCGCCGCGGCTTCCTTGCGCTTGCGTGCAATGGAGGGCTTTTCGTAAGCCTCGCGACGACGGCACTCACTGATTACGCCGGCACGCTCCACCTGTTTGCGGAAACGCTTTAGCGCAAGCTCGAATGCGTCGTCGGAATCTACCTTGATTCCAGGCATGGAAAACATCACCCCCTTCCGCTTTGTATGCACATGCGTAGGCTCGCGAATCTACGGTCAGGAACATACAAAAGGACGGCGGATTATCATCATGGGCGAGGACAAGTCAAATGTCGGCGCAAGCGGTCGCCTGCTCAGAACAACGGGGACCGTGGGCGGCTGGACGCTGGTTTCACGCGTGCTGGGTTTTGTGCGTGATATTTTGCTGGCGCGTGTGCTGGGGGCCGGGCTGCTCGCCGATGCGTTCTTTGTGGCCTTTCGGCTGCCCAATTTTTTCCGCCGCATGTTTGCCGAAGGTACGCTGACCGTCGCGCTGGTGCCGGTTCTCTCCGATGAACGCAGGCAGGGAGAAGATGCCGCGCATGCATTTCTTAATGCGCTGGCCGGTCTGCTGCTTGCGGCCCTGCTTGTCTTCACCGTGCTGGGCATGACATTCATGCCGTTGCTACTGCTGATATTCGCCCCCGGCTTTCATGATGAGCCGGAGCGCTGGCAACAGACCCTGACACTGGCGCGCTGGATGTTTCCCTATATGGCGATGATTTCCCTGGCCGCCATGGCATGGGCCGTGCTGAACAGCTACCGCCGCTTTGCCGTGCCGGCGGCGAGCCCGGCCCTGCTCAATGTGGCCCTCATTTTCGCCGCTGTTGTGCTGGCACCGATGTTTGACAATCCGGCACTGGCGCTGGCTGTCGGCGTGCTTGCCGGAGGCGCCTTGCAACTGGGCATCCAGTTTCCCGCCCTGAAGCGCATCGGCTGGCTGCCGCGGCCCACATGGAAGGCGCGCATCCCACCCGTGCGCCGCACGCTGAAGCTGTTTATACCGGCCGTGCTTGGCGTCTCGGCGGTGCAGCTCAACATTCTCGTCGGCACGATTCTGGCCACGCTGTTGCCGGTGGGCGCGGTTTCCTATCTTTACTATTCGGATCGAATCGTGCAATTGCCGCTCGCCCTGTTCGGCATCGCCATGGGTACGGCCCTGCTGCCGGCATTGTCCGAGCATTTCTCCCGCCAGCGGACGGATGTGGCGCTACGGGAACTTCGCCAGGGGTTGGGCTGGCTGACGTGGATCACCCTGCCGGCCACACTGGGGCTGTTTATCCTGGCCGAACCCATTATTACGACCCTGTTCGAGCACGGCCGTTTCCCGCATTCAGCCAGCATTGCCACCGCCCACGCCCTGCAGGCCTATGCTCTGGGTCTGATCGCATTCAGCTGGACACGCGTGCTCTCCACCGCCTGTTATGCCGAAAAGGATTCCACCACGCCCATGCGCTATGCGGGTATCAGCGTGGCCGCGAATATTCTGATGGCGCTGATCCTGATGTGGCCGCTGGGCTATGTCGGGCTGGCGCTGGCCACCTCGCTGGCATCCTTCGTCAATGCAGGCATGCTGATGCGCCATCTGCGTAAAAGGCATGCCCGTCTTCTGGACGCCGCCGGCTTAAAACGCATGTTGCGGGCACTGGCCGCTTGTATCCCCATGCTGCTGTTTCTGCTCGCACTGCGCTATTTCTGGCCCTTTCCCGCGCATGAAAAGGCCATGCAGGTTTTCTGGATCGGCATGGCCGTGCCGGGTGGTGCGTTGACATTCCTGCTGTCGGCACGCCTGTTTGGAGAAACACTGCGCATCCACCATGCGCCCGAAGCATGACGATTGCCGCGGGTGGCCCCGACCTTTACCCATAAATTAGCTTCATACCACTTTTTCACCACAGGGGGCACAGAGAAATGAAATTCGGGTTCTTTTTCTCCGTGGTGAGTTTTTATGTTCATTTATATCGGTTTGTTTGCTTCTGATGCAATATGCGGGTTAACCCTCTTCATGCGTGAAGCCCTTGATGATATAACCCCCGGATTTTTCATCGTGTTCCAGTTGCAGTAATTTGCGCGCCCCGGCCTCCTCCAGCAATTTTCCGAAGGTACGGAAGCCGTGAAAGGCCTCATTGAACCCGGGCTTCCTGCGCTTAAGCGTCTGCTTGACCATGGATCCCCATACCTTTTCCTCTTCTCCGCGCTCCTTGAACAGATCCTCGACCGTCGCCATAACCATATCCAGGGCTTCCTGCTTCTTCTCCTCTTCGCCGGACGCGGCCTTTTTTGACGTTGCCTTGCCGGCTGGCTTTCCCGGTTTGCATGGTTGCTTGCTTTCACGCGCCAGATCATCGTAGAAGATAAACTCATCGCAGTTGGCGATTAGCAGGTCGGAGGTTGAATTTTTTACGCCGATGCCGATAACCACCTTGTTGTTTTCCCTGAGCTTGCTGACCAGTGGTGAGAAATCGGAATCGCCGCTGATAATGACGAAAGTATCAACGTGTGATTTCGTGTAACAGAGATCAAGCGCATCAACCACCATGCGGATATCGGCCGAATTCTTGCCGGACATACGCACATGAGGAATTTCAATCAGCTCAAAGGACGCCTCATGCATGGCGGCCTTGAATTCCTTGTAACGGGCCCAGTCGCAATAGGCTTTCTTGACGACGATATTGCCCTTGAGCAGAAGCCGGTCGAGGACTTTCTGCATATCAAACCTGGCATACTTCGTATCATTTACGCCAAGTGCGATATTTTCAAAGTCGCAAAATAGCGCCATATTTTGAATCTTGGCCTTTTTGTCCATGGGGTCCTCCGTTCAGGTATCCGGCTTATCCATACGCGCCATCGGCTGTAAACTATAGCGAAGCCTATGCTTTATTTCCTGATAGAGCACTCCGGCATCACCTGTTTGCATGCGTTCAAGCACAGGCGGGTGCCAGCCTCAACCCGTGGTGTAACCGGAGTCAAAGCAATACGATGCTGGCTTTTTCTCCGGGGAACGTTTATAGTGCGCAGCGCAGCACATGGTGCTAGATGAATTTTTGGTTGTCTCGGAAGGTTTCTCCCGATTTTACTCCCTGGTAATTCCCTCGTATCACATGCATGCAAATTTATTGATAATGTAATTGAGGTATTTTTTTATGGCTACAGGCACAGTTAAATGGTTTAACGAATCCAAGGGCTATGGTTTTATTGCTCCGGACGACGGCAGTGATGACGTGTTCGTGCATTTTTCTTCCATTCAGTCGGAAGGATTCAAAACTCTGGCGGAAGGCCAGAAAGTAACGTTCGACATCGAACAGGGACAGAAAGGCCCTCAGGCGCAGAACGTTTCTCCTGAATAAATCCCAGCTTGTATAGGCTGAATTGATTAACACCCCGTCATTCGGCGGGGTGTTTTTTTGCCGGGCTGGTTCCAATCGCCTTCCTGTCAATGAGGCACATTGCAACGCCGTTCGCAAGAACTTTGTAAGAAGATGGCCGGCTTTTTTGAAGCGCAAGGGGAAGGACTAGTCAAAAGCATTTCAACGGAATAGTCAGGCAACATAGAGGAGCACGGCAAAGTAGTGGCAGGTGCTGCCGGCCAGTACGAACAGGTGCCAGATGCCGTGCGCATGGCGCATCCTTTCATCAATTCCGTAAAAGATGATGCCCACGGTATAAAAAAGGCCGCCGGCCACCAACAGGGCGATGCCGGCGTCAGGCAATGCCTGGAAAAGCCTGGGGATAGCGACGGCAATCAGCCAGCCCATCAGCAGGTAGATGGCTACCTGCACGGCCCGCGAGCCGTCATGATGGAGAATATCCAGCACGACACCGAGCAAGGCCAGCCCCCATACAATTCCAAACAGGGTCCAGCCCCAGCTACCGCGCAGGCTGACCAGGGTGAACGGCGTATAGGTGCCGGCGATCAGAAGATAGATGGACACATGGTCGAGTTTGCGCAGGAAGCGCTTGGCGCGGCCCTGGATGCTGTGATACAGCGTTGAGCAGGTATACAGCAGCACCAGCGTGGCGCCATAGATGCTGCAACTGACGATTCTCCACGCATCCCCGCTCCGGCCGGCCGTCACCGCCAGCACCACCAGACCGCTTATGGCTGCGGCTGCACCCAGCAGGTGGCTGATGCTGTTGAATTTTTCACCGTAATACATGATTTGCATCCTACGCCGTGGCATGATGTTCATCGACTATGTTTTGATTCCGGTCCCCGGGGACCGGAACAAGCCAAAGGAAGAAGGAAACGCAGATGCACTATCACATTAAGGGAAAACGCCCGTTGTACCGGGGCTTCTTCCGCCTCGACGCCTACACGGTGGAGCATGAGCGCTTCGATGGCGGCACGCTGTCCATCGTGCGCGAGCACCTGGAGCGGGGTGATGCCGTTGCCGTGCTTCTGTACGATCCGGACAAAGACGCCGTGCTGCTCATCGAGCAGTTTCGTATCGGACCGGCGGCACGGGGAGAAGACCCCTGGCTGACAGAAATCGTGGCGGGCATGCTCGATGCGGTGGAAGACCCCGAGGCCTGCGCCCGGCGCGAGTGTATCGAGGAAGCGGGATATGCACCGGAAACGCTTAAAGCCCTTGGCAGCTACTATTCCACGCCCGGCGGTTCATCCGAGCGCATTCACCTTTTCATGGGCGAGGTGGCGGCGGATCATCCCTGCGGCAGCGGCGGCGGGGTGGCGGCAGAACATGAAGACATTCGCTGCCGCTGGGTGAGCCGCAAACAGGCCATGCAGTGGGTGTATGAAGGCCGCATCAATTCGGCGCCGCCCATGCTGGCCCTGCTGCTGGCCTTCAGCGGCCGGGAAGGATAAGGACCAGGTTTATATTATCGCCTGTTGATGCCATGTCTGTTGGTCAGGCATAGGCTTGTACCGTATGATGAAAAGAGTTATGTGCCTGATTGCATGGGTGGTCATGCCGATGCAACCGGCGATGGCCGGCGCGGATACGTCGTTTAAGGTTGGTGCCGCTTATCGTACGGACCAGCTGAACTGGAACATTGCATCCGATCTTTCGGGAACAGCCACGCCGAACATTCTGTCCGAACTGACATGGGACAATCTCGGTATCGTCCAGCTCGATACCGGCATGGCAATCGAAATGAATCGCATTGTTTTCAGGGTCAATGCCGATTACGGCTGGATCGTGACGGGCGACAATCAGGATTCCGATTTTAACGGCGACAACCGTACACTGGAATTTTCACGCTCCAACAACGATGCGGGCGCCGGCAACGTGTGGGACGTATCCACTGCCGTCGGCTACAGACTGGGTGACGGTTACTTCCTGACACCGTTGGTCGGTTGGGCCATCCACAGGCAGAATCTGCGCATCAGGGACGGATTCCAAACCATCCCGGCAACCGGCGCCTTTTCCGGTCTGGACAGCCGCTATGATGCCCAATGGACGGCGCCATGGCTTGGTTTTGACGCCGGCATGGATATGGATGCAACACGTATAAAAATCAATTTCGCCTACAATTTCATCACCTACAGCGCCGAGGCGGACTGGAATCTGCGCACTGATCTGGCGCACCCCGTAAGCTTCCGGCACGACGCAACGGGCTACGGCATTGATGTTGGTGCGGATGTGGCGCAAAAGCTGTCGGACGTCTGGTCGCTGGATGCCAGTTTCCGGTACAGAAAATATAAGGCGAGCAATGGAACGGATACGACGTTTCCGGCCACCGGAGGGTCATCCGCCACGCGCCTGAATGAAGTCAACTGGGAGTCGTTTTCGGGCGGTATTGATGCGATCTTTGCCTTCTAGCCCGGCCTTAGGGAACATCTACTGCGCGGTGCGTCAGTTGCATGATATCGGCGGCCAGCGCCTGAATCTGTGAGGAAGCCGCGGCGTGCGCCATGTTCGGCTGGTGCGGAAGACTCAGCAGGCGCGTGCCGGGTCTCAGCCGCGGGGCTATGGCTTCGGCGTGATGCCGCACCGTTTGATTGCCGTAACGGTCGGCGTCGTTGATCACGATCCAGGCCGGATCGCGCCCCATGCGGTGCAGTTTGTCCAGGCTCAGCAGGGCGTGGTTGATACCACCGAGCCGTGATCGCACTACAAGCAGCACGCGCGTTACATCGGGCATGGCCATAATCCAGTCGCTGACCAGAAAATCCTTCGCCAGCGGAACCATTAGACCGCCCACCCCTTCGATCAGGGCAATATCGTGTTCTTTTATCCTGGCGGCGCACCAGTGCATCAGTTTTTCAGGTTCGACACGCCTGCCCTCTTTCGCCGCCGCGTCATTCGGGGCGGTGAAAGCGGCAAAATTATACAGGTTGATTGCATCGCTATGCGCATCCTGCATCCCCTGCGCCCGCAGCAGCACTTCCGTATCCGGGTTGAGCCGCCCGTCGGTGCGGCCGCAGCACACGGGTTTCAGGGCGCAGACGTCCGGTTTTGATTCCATAAGTGCGCGCGTCAGGGCCGCCGTTACAAAGGTCTTGCCCGCATCCGTGTCGGTCGCGGTAATGAAAATACTAGCGCCCATGTTCCACCTGAATCGGTATCGCCCTGTCATAAGTGCGAGGCGCCTCGGCATACCAGGCCTGGGCGTACAGCACTTCAAACGTGGCCCGGATACGGCCGTCGGTCATGCGGTGGGAGGCGCCGTATGCCGTCTCAAGCCGGCGCAGGAGATCGCGTCCGTACAGACCGGGCGGTCTGTTTTCAATGCCGCTGGATGAGGCGCCGAGGGCTTTTAGTTCACTCACCAGGGCCATGGTATCCGGGTAGGTGAGGGTAAACAGGTCCGTATCCGTTACCGGCAGTTCCAGCGGCTGTTGCATCAGGGCATCGCCCAGGCTGGTTACATCGGGAAAGGGAAGCACCAGTCCGGCCCGTTCATGCGCGATTGAGGCCAGCGACTGCCGCAATTCCGACAGCGTGCGGCGGCCAAAGGTGGAAAAGAGGATCAGCCCTCCCGGTGCCAGCACGCGCCGCATTTCGGCCAGCATCCGTTGTGGCGTCGGGACCCATTGCATGGTCAGATTCGAACCGACGAGATCAAAGCAGGCATCGGGAAAGGGAAGGGCCACGGCATCCGCCACCGCAAAACCTGCCTTGCCTCGCCACGGCATACGACGCGGCTGCCGCCGGCGCGCGATATCCAGCATGGCATGGGCGATATCCAGCGCCGCGACATGCGCGCGGGCAAACCGGTGCCGCAGCAGGCCGGTGAAATAGCCGGTGCCGCAGCCGATGTCGAGAATGCGGGCGGGCCTTAAGCGGGTGAATTCAATATGGCTGAGCAGGCGATCCGCAACCTCGCGCTGCAGGACGGCATGCGCATCGTAGCTTGAGGCGGCACGCCGGAAGGCGCGCTGAACATGCTGCGGGTTTATGTGATATTCAGACACCATGCCTCCAGGGCGTGATTGAAGATTTCGGAACGGGTCAGATGCGGGGCATGGCCGCTATCCACGAGATGCAGTTGGGCTGTCGGCATCCGGCCGGCCAGAAAACGGCCTGCCCGAAGCGGAATTACTGCATCCCGCCTGCCATGCAGCACCAGGGCGGGCGCGGATATGTCGGCCAGTATCGGGCGCAGGTCCAGCGTATCCAGAAGCGTCAGGCCGGTTTTCAGCGCCCGCGGAGTTGGCGTATGAGCGTGGTCCGTCGCCGCCCTCACGATGGCGTCGTGCTGATCCCGGTTCAGTGTATCGCCCTGAAGCATCAGGCCGAAAAAGTGCGCCAGCAGTTTTTCAGCATCCTGCTTCAGGGCATGTTCAAAGGCTGAAAACTGCACATCGGGGCAGCCGAACGGCCAATCCGTACGGGTACGGAAGCAGGGCGTGGACGAGACCAGGACCAGACCGGCCACCTTGTCGGGGCGGGCGCGGGCCAGTTGCAGGGACAACATGCCGCCCAGCGACCAGCCGATGAGGATGGACGGGTGCTTCGGCAGGGTCTCAATCAGGATATCCGGCCAGCGGTTCGCGGGCGCATCCGGTGCGCCGCCGTGTCCGGGCAGGTTCACGATGCGCACATCCCAGGCCTCTGAAAAATGACGGACCTGATCGTGCCACGTTTTGCCCGACTGGCCCCAGCCGTGAATGAATACCAGCGCCGGCCTCAAGGATGGATGACCCGGGCCAGGGCGGAGACAAGATGTTCAATCTGTTTGGTCGTATGGGCCGCGGAAAGTGTGATACGCAGACGCGCGGTTCCTTCCGGCACCGTGGGCGGACGGATGGCCGCCACGAAAAAGCCATGCTCACGCAGCCTGGACGCAGCGCCCATCGCCGCTTCATCATCACCGAGAATCAGAGGCTGGATGGGCGTGCGGGATGGCGCCAGCGGCAGCGCAAGCCGGGTGGCCAGATCAAGAAACAGGCGAACATTTTTTTGCAGACGCCGGGGCAGCGCTTCCGCCCGCATCACGCGCAGGGCCTCCAGCGTCGCGGCGGGCATGCAGGGAGGCAGGGCGGTGGAATAGATCATGGTTCGCAGGCGCTGACGCAGGCCCTCGATCAGTTCAGTTGTCCCCAGAACAAACGCCCCATAGCCGCCCAGCGCCTTGCCGCAGGTGCCGACCTCGACCAGTCGCGCATGCCCCTGAACGCCCGCCTCGAACGAAAGCCCCCGTCCATCCGGCCCCAGCACGCCCAGGCCGTGGGCATCGTCCAGCACCAGCAGGCTGTCGTGGTGTTCCGCCAGCTCAAGCAGTGCGTGCACATCCGCACAGTCGCCGTCCATACTGAACACGCCGTCGCTGACAATGATACGGCCCGGTGCGGCGTGGACCTCAAGCAGGCATTCAAGCCGGGCAAGATCAAGGTGCGGATACCGATGTACCGTTCCCCGGGAGAGACGGGCGCCATCCAGCAGGGAAGCATGATTCAGCCGGTCGCAAAAAAGCCGCGTTCCACGCGCCGCCAGTGCATCGACAAGCCCCATATTGGCCAGCATGCCCGAGCCCACGACGAGCGCCGCTTCAAACCCCTTCCAGCGGGCCAGGGCGTCTTCCAGTTCGTGCATGACGGGGGCATCGCCACTCACCAGGCGCGAGGCGCCGCTGCCAAAACCATGCCGGTGGATGGATCCGATGGCGGCATCCCTGATGCACGGGTGCGCGGCAAGCCCCAGATAATCGTTGGAAGCAAAATTGAGCAATTCCCTGCCGTCCACCGTAATCCGCGGACCGGAGCGGTGTGAATTCAGGAAAATACGCCGGCGTGATTCGGGAACGGGAGCAAACCGGTTGCGGCTGTCAGGCATGGCGGGCATGCTGGTGGCCATGCACTTGCTGTCAACTATTGCTCCGGGCCGGGTTAACCGTTTATGGAAAATCCTGTTTCCGCCGGTCTGTGTATTCTGCCGGGCGCCGGTCCCGCTGCACCATACGTGCTGCACGGACTGCGCCGGGAAAATACGCGTCTGGCCCGTGCATACATGCCGCCTGTGTGGAAGCATCCTGCCGCCGGAGCTTGTGCCGGGCCCCTGCGGCCGCTGCCTGACAAAGCCGCCTCCGCAATTGCGTACGTTCAGCCTTTACACCTATGCCGGGCCTGTCCGTACCGCGATCCTGGCCTGGAAACTGGAAGGCAGGGATGCCGGTGTGCACTGGCTGATGCGCGCAGCGCAGGCCCGGTTGACCACCCTGTTTTCTCCGGACGATTTGCTGTTGCCCGTACCCATGCCATTATCACGCATGCGCAAGGCGGGCCGGCATCATGCCGCCGATCTTTGCAGGAACATATGCCATGTGGCCGGCAGCCGCATGGACTGGCGTATCCTGCGCCGGGCGGGGGCCCGGCAACGGCAATCCGCCCTCGGCCGTAGTGCACGCTGGAAAAATCTGCGTAAGGCCTTCCGCCTCAATGACGACTACCGCCGCAAGCTGGACGGCCGGGGCCGCATCTGGGTTGTGGATGATATTTGCACAACGGGAGCGACACTGCATTATGCATGCCGCACGCTGAAATCAGCGGGATATTCCGCCTGCGCATTTTCGCTGGCGCGGTTGCCCGGCAAGGAGTAAGACTCATATATGGCTTTGATTGAAGTATATTCAGGCGCTTTCTGTCCCTATTGTATGCGCGCCAAGGCTTTGTTGAAAAAGAAAGGCCTTGATTTTATTGAATACAATGTTCAGGCCGAGCCGGACAAACGGGATGAAATGCTAAAACGAAGCGGAGGCGCCCGTACCATTCCGCAGATTTTTATCAACCACCGTCATGTGGGTGGCTGTGATGAATTGTATGCGCTGGAACGCAGCAGACAGCTTGACGTGTGGCTGAAGGAATAAGCCGCAAGCGGCTCCGCTACCCCCCCATGGAGGCCTCGCGCCATGCCAGCACGAGCCGGAACCCCTCGTTACTCACCGCAACGGGCAGACCCTGCTTGATCTCCGATAAGGGCATGTATTCGTCAGCCTCTTCCAGTGCCGCGACCACGGCATCAAATGCCTCACCCAGCAGGGAGCGTACGTCCACTTCATAGCCGGCCTTGACCAGGGCGATAAAGTGCTTCATGACCGAGGATTCACTGATCCCCTGACGCACCGCGATACTCCCGGTGTTTTCGCCCTTTTTGTACAATTCCCAGGTAAACAACTGACTGTCTTTTGTCACGGAGCGGTTGATCTGAATTCGCGCCGGTTTTTCCGGGGCTTTCGCAACATGCCCGTCCTCAGGCTTGTCATCCGCATGCCGCTGTAGCAAGTGCAGGAAAGACTCACCGTAGGTGTCCAGCTTGTGCTGGCCCATGCCGCTGATGGTGGAAAGATCATCCAGCGTTTGAGGGCGCTTCTGGCTCATTTCGGCCAGTGCGGCGTCATTGAACAGGGCATGGGGCGCCACCCCTTCGCTTTCGGCCATCTGACCCCTGAGCCTGCTTAAATCGGCAAACACCGGATCATTGCGATTTACAATCGGGCGCTTGAAGCCGCGTCTGACGCCGGGCTGGTACTGGGCCAGCATCAGCGTTTTCCGCCGCCGGAGTTTCGCCGCCTGCTTAGTCAGTTTCAGGGCGGAGTGCTGGCTGATGTCCTGGGTGCAATAACCGCGGTGGATAAGCTGACGCAGGATGGAGGTCCATTCATCCGCGCCCATGCCCGTGCCCGTGCCGTAGCTCGCAAGCTTGTCATGCCCGCGTTCGCGGATACGGGCGGTATTGGCACCGCGCAGGATATCAACGACATAGCCTTTGCTGTAGCGCTCATCGAGTTCGCGGATACAGTCAATGGCGAGCTTGGCCTCATTTGCCGCATTAAATGTTTCCGGTGGATTCAGACAGATATCGCAGTTGTCACACGGGTCGGCCAGGCGTTCCCCGAAATAGCCGAGCAGGACACGGCGGCGGCAGGTCAGCGCCTCGGCAAAACCGATCATGCTGTTCAGTTTATGGATTTCGATGCGGCGCTGGTCCTTGCTTTCAACATTGTCAATCAGCCGGCGGACAAGATTGACGTCGCCCGAGCTATACAGCAGCAACGCTTCGGATTCCATGCCGTCACGGCCGGCGCGCCCGGTTTCCTGATAATAACTTTCTATGCTTTTGGGAACATCGTGATGCACGACAAAGCGCACATTCGGCTTGTCCACGCCCATGCCAAAGGCAATCGTGGCGACAATCACGCGGATACGGTCATGCAGAAAGTCATCCTGCACCTTGTCTCGGCGGCGTCCCGGCATGCCTGCGTGATAGGCGGCGGCACGGATACCCTGCCGCTGCAGGTATACGGCGACCTCCTCCACCCGTTTGCGCGACAGGCAGTAAATGATGCCCGATTCTCCCTGCCAGTCATGCAGAAACTGCAGGAGCTGGCGCATTGGCTTGCGTTTCTCGGCCACCAGATAACGGATATTCGGGCGATCGAAACTGGAAACGAACTGCCTGGCATGCTCGATATGCAGGCATTGCAGAATATCCCCGCGCGTGTGTTCATCCGCCGTAGCGGTTAACCCCAGGATCGGGATGTCGGGGAAAAGATTGCGCAGGTTCCCCAGTTTTTCGTATTCCGGTCTGAAATCATGACCCCACTGGGACACGCAGTGGGCTTCATCAATGGCAAACAGGGCGAGTTTGATGCGCTCAAGGGTTTTGAGGAAGCCCTTGGAAAGCAGCCGCTCCGGCGCAACATACAGGAGATCAAGGTCGCCGCTCGAAAGCCTTGCCAGCACATCCTTGGCAGCGGCGGCCTTGAGCGACGAATTGTAATAGGCGGCCCTGACCCCGCAGCGGACCAGCGCATCCACCTGATCCTTCATCAGGGAGATAAGGGGGGATACCACGATACCGGTGCCCTTTCGCACAATGGAAGGGATCTGATAGCAGAGTGACTTTCCGCCACCGGTCGGCATCAGCACGAAGGCATCCTCGCCTTGCAGCATGGCCGCGACCACGTCTTCCTGCACCGGGCGAAAGCTTTCATACCCGAACACATCCCGCAGGACGTTTCTCGCCCGTTCCATTAATTTTTCAGTATTCATATTTTTATACTACATGTTTTCGGCAACGATTCAATGGACTGGCGCGCATGGATATGTGGCATGGCTTGATGCAGGATGGGGCGTCATGGGCGAGCTTACCGGAAAGCATATTCTGATTACCCGGGCGGCCACGCAGACCGCCGCCGTGGCGAATGAGATACGGCATCGGGGCGGCATACCGCTCTGTCTTCCATGCCTGGCGGTTCAGTGTCTGCCGCATCATGTGCGCAAGGGCTTCGGGTTACTGAAAGGCAGGGATGTTCAGGCCCTGTTTACCAGCGCCAACGGCGTGCATTGCGCGGCCGAAGCCATGGGAGACGTCTTTACTTCCGCGTTGCGGGATATTCCGGTCATCGCCATTGGCCGTCGTACGGCCTCGGCATTGCGGGGGCACGGCGTGACACCGGCATGGGTGCCCGGGCAGGCGTCGCAGGAGGGCCTGCTTGCCGGCTGGCGGAGCCATGGATTGCCTCGCCGCCTGGTTTTTTTCCGAGCCGAGGAAGGCCGCGATTTTCTGCCGGATGCGCTGGCAGCCGCCGCCGTGGATGTGCGCCTGGTTCCGGCCTACCGCACCGTTTGCCCGCACGACGATGCCGACGACATCATCCGGGCCCTGAAGGAAGGGAACATTGATGCGGTGCTGCTCGGCAGTGCCAGAACAGCCCGCCACTACGTACAACGTATCGGTGATGCCCGGCTGGCCGGCCGGCCGGCCGTTGTCGTTATCAGCCGTCAGGTGGCGACTGCGGCCGTGAGCATGAATCTGGACGTGCAGGTCGTGGCAAAAGAAGCTAGTTTCGTCTCCATGCTTGACGGCCTTGCCGCCTGGTACCGGCAAAATAAAGCCTGACGGAGGTCTGTATGTACAAAATGGAGCGCGTGATCCGTCCCCGTCGCTTAAGGCAAAGCACAGCCATTCGAAATATGGTGCGGGAAACCGTGCTTTCCGTGAACGATTTCATTTATCCGATGTTTGTGGATGAAACCATTTCCGAGACCGTTCCGGTCGTCAGCATGCCGGGTGTATCCCGGATCCCGCTTTCCGCTGTTGGCAAGGCGGTTGAAGAGGTCGCATCGCTTGGTATTCCGGGCGTAATCCTGTTTGGCATACCGGCCAGAAAGGATGCAACCGGCTCATCCGGCTGGGACAGGCACGGCATCGTCCAGAAAGCCATCCGTGCCGCCAGGGATGCGTCCCCGGAAACCTGCATTATTGCTGATACCTGTTTCTGTGAATATACCGATCATGGCCATTGCGGTATTTTGCATGGCGAAACCGTGGATAACGACGCCACGCTTGCCAATCTGCAGAAGGAAGCGCTTTCCTACGCCGAAGCCGGCGTGGACATGGTCGCCCCCTCCGGCATGATGGATGGCATGGTAGCCGCCATCCGCACCGGGCTGGACCGGGCGGGCTATCAGGAGGTGCCGATCATGTCCTATGCGGTAAAATATGCATCGGCCTATTTTGGTCCGTTCCGGGATGCGGCGGATTCAGCCCCCAGCTTCGGTGATCGCGCCACCTATCAGATGGATCCGGCCAACGCCCGCGAGGCTGTGCGCGAGGCGAGGCTTGATGTCGCCGAGGGCGCGGACATGCTGATGGTCAAACCGGCGCTGGCCTATATGGACATTATCCGTAATGTCAAAGAGGCCACCGAGTTGCCGCTCGCCGTCTACAATGTATCCGGCGAGTATGCCATGGTTAAAGCCGCGGCGGAAAAAGGATGGATCGACGAGCGGCGCGTGGTGCTTGAAACCATGCTTGGTTTCAAGCGTGCCGGCGCTGATATCATTCTCTCCTACCATGCACTTGACGTGGCGCGCTGGCTGACGCATGGCTGAAAATACGGTCGGGCCTCCCAGGGAGCAGGCACAGCATGCCGATGATCAAAGCAGTGCCGCTACGGTAGAAAACACACCGGAGCAGTCTGAGGCTCCTGCCGGGAAAAGTGCGCCTGCACCGGCCACCCGATCCGGTTCCAGGATCGGGCTGTGGCTGTTGCTGATCCTTTTAGCGGCACTGCCGCTGACATGGTTTCTTGTTCCGGAAGATACGCGTCAGGGCTGGCTGAATATCCTGAAGGGGCGCATATCGCACCAGGAAACCGTGACGATAAACGTATCGCCTTCACCTGAACCCGCTCCCAAACCCGAGTCCGGACCGGCGCCGCCCGAGCCCGAGCAGCCTGTCGCTTCCCGGACGGCCGAATCCGTACAGGCCGGCTCTTTACACAGACAGACTGCAACTCCGGCCCTCTCCTCGCATGAGGCCCGGGCGCTGATGGCCGCCATGGATGATCTTCGAAAGCAGACCGAGGCCCTTCAACATGAGCAGGCCGGTCTGCTCCGGCAATTGCGGGTCAGGCAGCAGATTGAGTTGCGTGCACGTCTGCGCCGGATTACCGGGCAGGACGGCCTGTTCGTGCAAATGGCGGGCAACTGGCGTGATATCGCTCTGTTGCCGATCCTCACTGAGGATGAGCGTGCGACAGCGGAGGAAATGCAGAAACTGGCCGCTGTGGATGCTGAAAAAACAAGGCGATGGCGGCGGCAATTGAAGAAACTGGCGGCCACGCTGGCCATGCCGGAACATCCGGATGTGCTTCCCAGGCCGGACAATGCTTTTTTTGCATGGCTGACAGGCCAGTTTCATCTTCGGCGTATGCCACAGCCGGAGCAACAGGCGCAGGCAGCGCTGCACGACAGGCTTGTGGGTGCCGCCCAGGCACTGGCTGTCGGTGTATGGCCGCAAAAGAAGGCATGGCGTCACCTGCTTGCCGACCTGCGCAAGCACTTCGGAGATGAAACCGAACTCGGCCTGCCTGAACAACTGGAAGGGATCCGCGAGGATATGGTCACGATGCACAAAACAGCCGCCGACTGGCTGAATCGCTTATGATGTCCTCGCCGGCAGGTACGCTCCGGTACCACGTGGAAAAGAACATATTTGTGCGCGGGGGCCGCTGATGCGCATTGCTATTATGCTTATCCTGGCGCTGGCGCTGGCCGGCGTACTGGCCGTATTTCCCGATGTGGCCAGTCAACCTCTCAAAATCGAGGCCTTCGGCTGGGTATTTGAAACCCGTCAGGGGCCGCTTGTTTTACTGCTGCTGCTGTTGCTGGGCGTATTCTGGGTGCTGCGCCGGGTTGCCGCCGCCATTGTGGCCGGGCCGGGGCAGGTGTGGCAGGCGCTGCGATCGGGCGGGCGCAAGCGCAGGGAATCCCATCTGCGGGACGGCCTGGCCCAGCTGATAGATACACGCGGCGATCTTGGCGCCAGGATATTCCGTAAGACGCACGGTATCGTGCCGGCCTGGGGTGCAGCCATGTTGCGCACGCTTGCCACCCCCGCCGCCGGTCATGCCATGCCTTCCACGGATAATAATCCGCTTCTCACCGCGCTGAAGGCACGTATCGTGACCGATCCCGACGCTACGCCTCGTCCGGACCTGGCGATGCGCAAGGCACATCTTGAAGCCTGGCTCAGGGTTCATCCGGGCGCACCGCTGGCCCTGCAACGTAAAATGGACATGGCGGAGGAAGAGGAGAACTGGGCGGCGCTTGCACATTTACTGGAGCAGGTGTGGAAGCGCGGCGGCAGCTCGGCGGCTACCATCCGGAATCGGCTGGCTGGCGCCTATATGAAGATGGCGCAGGCGCAGCCGGAGCATGGTCTGGAATATCTTCGCAAGGCGCACCGGCTCATGCCGGAATCCGGCGAGATATTGCTGGCGCTGGGCAGGGCGCTGTGCGCAAAAGATGATGTGTCGGCATGCTGCAGGTTGTGGTCCGGGTACCTGGAGCAGCATGATGACGAAGACATTGCCATCGCACTTCATGCGTTGCTGCGCAAGGATGCCCTCAAGGCCTATCGCAAGCTGGAAAATGCCGATGATGCGCACATGACGCCGGCGCGCGCCTGGTTACGGGCGCAACTCGCTCATGATGCCGACCTGAACGGCCTGGCCATGGACCACATGCAGGAACTGATCAAAACGCATCCCGGCCACATGGCCTGGCGGACGTTTGGTGACTGGCATGCCGAGGCGGCCGACTGGGTGCAGGCCGCACACTGCTATCAGAAAGCGCTGGAATACGCGGCGCCCTGCGACACATTTGACACCGCCGGCAAGGACGTCTAGAAGTAGGATAAAGCGGTTCTCTTGAGCCGCTGGCGGCTGCCGACGGGCGGCCGCCTTTTAACCCGCATATTGTATGAAGGTTCGCCTGCCTGTGCGTTGCACGCAGACAGGGAATTAGGCTTGAGCAGGCTGCCGCAATGGCGCAAGCAATTTTTCCAGCTCCCCCGACGCCTGCATTTCGGAAACAATGTCGCAGCCGCCGATGAATTCACCCTTGACATAGAGTTGCGGAATGGTGGGCCAGTTGGAATAGGCCTTGATGCCTTCGCGTATGGCATCGTCCAGCAAAATATTGACCGAGGTGAAAGGCACGCCTGAAGCCTGCAGGATGGACGCCACGCGTTGCGAGAAGCCGCATTGCGGAAACTGCGGCGTGCCCTTCATGAACAGCACCACATCATGTTCACGCACCAGTTTGTCAATATCGTCATGAACGGGGTCAGTCATGATTTACTCCTTTTTTTGTTCCGGCGTACGGGTTGTCAGGGCCAGGGCATGGATACGTCCCTGCATGTAATCTCCCAGCGCCTGATAGACCATCTGGTGCTGCGCCACCTTTGTTTTTCCGGCAAATGCCGGTGAGGCCACCTGCATTTCAAAATGATCATCGCCGGCAAACAGGCGCACTTCGACCTCTGCGTCGGGAATTTGCCGTTTGACAAGCTGCGCCAGCGTCTGACTGATCATATCGTCTGATGAGGGGGCCATTGTGTGCATTTTACCCGTTACAGCCTGAGATGAACACATTCTTTTTCTGGGGCTTTGGCCAATGCTCCTGCTCGCCGCAAACCATAATAAGCCCCCACAGTCTCCCTGCCGAATGCCGCTCAGGCGTGTGACTGATCCGAGGCCGGCTGTTGCACTTTCAGCCGGCCTTGCCTTTCCTCTTTCGTGCAGGTGGCCTTTTCAGCCGGTCAGTATGTTCGGGGTTCCGCTCCGCCAGCGGTATCGAGAAGCGGAACAGCGTGCCCTTGCCGGGCGTGCTCTCGACGCCCAGATCTCCGCCATGCGCCTCGACAATGCGCTTGCTGATGGCAAGGCCCAGGCCAGCGCCGCCGGCCTCGCGACTTCTCGCCTCATCGGAACGGTAAAAGCGGTCGAATATGTGCGTCATGTGCTCCGGTGCAATACCCGGCCCTTCATCCGCCACCTCAACCACGGCCTTGCCCCCGCTGACAAAGGCCCTGAAATATACGCGAGAGCGCCGTGGCGCATGTTTGTATGCATTGTTCAGAAGATTAAACGCCACCCGGCTTAAACGATCCGCATCACCGTTAACGGTCAGACCATCCGCAATATCCATTTCCAGATGGATATCCTTGCTGACAAACAGGGTCAGGTGCTGATCGCCGGCTTCCTGCAGCAGCAGGGTTAAATCCACTTCGTCACTGGCGAGTTCCAGCAGCCCCGCATCGGCCCTGGCAAGCGTGAGCAGGCCATCCACGATACGTTGCATGCGGTCGATAATTTCCAGTTGTTGCCCGAGCACCTCCTCGTATTCCCTGGGACGCCGCTTCCTGAGCAGTGCCACCTCGATTTCTCCGCGCATGATGGTCAGCGGGATGCGCAGCTCGTGGGATGCATCGGCGGTAAAGCGTTTCTGGGCCTGAATACTGGACTCAAGATCACCGAACATCTTGTTCAGCGTCCGCATCAGATTCCGTATTTCCCGGTCCGGCGTTGAAAGATGAAGGCGCTGGGACAGGTCACCGGCGGCAAATCGTGTCGCCACGTCCGCGATTTCATCCATGGGTTTCAGGGCGCGCCGGGCCATGACATAACCCGCATAGGCGCTGACCAGCATGGACACAAGCCCGAGCAGGCCGCCGACCAGATACATGAGTTCCAGGAATGAATGAATTTCCCCGGTGCTGCGCCCCAGCAGGATGACGCCGACCACGCCGCCGGCGCGATGTACGGGCATGGCAACCACGCGTATATTGTCCTTGCGTAACAGGGATCGGGTGGAAACAAAGGCAATCCGGTCTTCCATGGCGTGCTGCAAGGCTTCGGTCACGGCGCTGCCGCCCCGCCCGATCAATCCCCGGTCGGTTGTGAAAAGCAGCATGCCATTAGCGCCCACCAGCTGGACCGATCCCAGAAAATGGGCGGAAAATTTTACCAGTTCGGCATTCCAGTGATAGAAACGGGAGACTTCCAGTTCATGGCTGATGGCGTACGCCTGCTGACGCAGCTGTTTGTCCACGGCCGAGAACATCTGATTGGACAAGACAACATACAACAGCACGCCGGCGAATAGCAGCAACGACAGTTCCACGGCCATGTAGAGCAGGGCCAGGCGTCCACGAAAGGTGGAAATCAGTCGAAAGAACCATCTGGGCCGCAGTTGAAACGGCTTGACGGACAGAAGGTTCACGCAGGAGGTGCGTCGGCGGTGAGCATATATCCCTGCCCGCGCAGGGTGTGGATCAGCGGCGGCTCAAAGCCCTTGTCCACCTTGTTGCGCAAATGGCTGACATAGACATCAATGACATTGCTTTCCGGGTCGAAATTCATGTCCCATACATGTTCACCGATGCGCGTGCGGGACAGCACCCGGTTGGGATTGCGCATCATGTATTCCAGCAGGGCGTATTCCTTACTGGTCAGACGGACGGGCTTCTCTGAGCGCGTGACCCGGCGGCGCATCGGATCCAGCTCCAGATCGGCGATCTTCAGTATGGGCGCCTTGCTTTCCGAACTGCGGCGCAGCAGCGCACGCACGCGCGCCACCAGCTCTTCAAAGGCGAACGGTTTGGTCAGATAATCGTCGGCGCCGGCATCCAGTCCCCGCACCTTGTCTTCGACGGAATCACGGGCGGTCAGCATCAACACAGGCGTGCTCACGCCCCTGTCCCGTATTTCCCTGCACACGGCCACGCCACTTTGCTTTGGCAGCATCAGGTCAAGAATAATCAGATCATATTCGTTCACTTCGGCCAGAAAGCCGCCTTCTTCCCCATCGTAGGCGCAATCCACGGCATGGCCTTCTTCCTTCAGGCCTTTTTGGATAAACTGGGCGACGCGCTTCTCGTCCTCCACGACCAGAATCTTCATGGATGCGAGTGTAGCAGCATTGATTAAAAAGCGGGAGGATCATCATCATGCGCCGTGATGTTATTGTTTTCGACATTGAAACCGTACCGGATGCTTCGGCCGCCCGGCGCCTGCTGGGAGGCGACGCACTGACGGATGCGGAGGCCCGCGATGCGCTGGAAGATTATTTCCTGGAAAAAACAGGGGGTAAAAATACATTTCCACGCCAGCCCTTCCATCAGGTGGTGGCGATCAGTTATGCGCATCTGTTGTATGAGCCGGGAGAAGCAGGTCCTGAAATGGTGATCCGCCGCATCGCCAGCGGGGGTAAGCCCAAAAGCAGCGAGCGGGAACTGCTGGAGGGTTTTTTTGGTCTGATTGAAAAGCGCGCCCCAAGGCTGGTCAGTTTCAACGGCCGCGGCTTTGACGCGCCGGTGCTGAAATATCGCGGCATGGCACATCAGATTGCCTGTCCCCGCTGGTTTTCAGAGGGTGACCGCTGGAACAGCTACGATGCGCGCTATTCGAATGAATACCACCTTGATCTGATGGAGGTCTTCTCGGATTACGGCGCTTCGGCACGCTGTTCGATGCATGAAGTGGCCACGGTATTCGGTATCCCCGGCAAACTGGATACGGCCGGTGATGATGTGCGCGGTCTGTTTGAGGCCGGCAAAATCGAGGCCATCCGGAATTATTGCGAAACGGATGTCTGCACCACCCTGCTGCTCTTTCTGCGCTGGCAGCTGTTCAACGGCGCATTGAGCAAGGGCGCTTACGCCCGCGTCATTCCTGGCCTGCGCAATTACCTGGAAACCGAAGCTGCATCACGCCCCCATCTTGCCAGGTTTCTGGAGGCATGGGGAGACGAATGATATGCAATCATGTTTGATGCCGTTATCGGGCACATCATGGCTGAGCCGAGTAGCGACCTATTTTCCCTGTTTGCCGTCCAGCAATGCCAGCATCTGCGCCGGATCGGTGACAGGCAGCCTGCAACGGAAATTTTCACACACATAGGCGGTTGCCTTGCCGTGCATGGCCTTTTGTCCCCTGGTGTATGGCGCCAGGGCGGCAATCTCCCCTGACGCCGCCCCCGGCGAGCGCCAGAGGACAATTTTATTGGGTAAATACCGGCTGCGAATGGCGCGCAACATCGCCTTGCCGTCCGCCGAATCCATTTCTCCGACGAGTACCACCTCGTAACTTTTGCCCTCGGCGAACAGGAGAGCGGACATCATATGAGCAAAAGCCGAGGGCTGGCGGACGGCATCCCGAGAAAATGCCCTGCCGATATCCGAGGCCTGCCGTTCCAGGGCGGCATCGCCCGTCATGCGGGCAAGCCGCATCAGGTTCATCATGGCGACGGAATTGCCGGAAGGGAGGGCGCCGTCATAGCCGTCCATCGGGCGCACCAGAAGACCCTCCGAATCGTCGGCCGTGAAATAGAGGCCGCCCTCCGGCGCACGGAAATGCGCCAGCATATCCGCATTCAGCGCGAGCGCGGTACGTAAATCGCGTGCATCCAGATCCGTTTCATACAACTCGATCAGGCCCCAGATCAGATAGGCGTAATCATCCAGATGCGCCGCCAGGCCAGCCCTGCCGTTGCGAAAGCGGTGCAGCAGGCGACCATCCTTCCGGCGCAGACGGCGCAACAGAAAATCCGCCGCTTTTCGCGCCGCTACGGCATATTCCGGCGCATTCAGGCTGCGAGCGGCAATGGCCAGCGCCGCGATCATCAGACCATTCCAGCTGGTCAGAATCTTATCGTCCCGGAAGGGATGAACGCGCTTTTCGCGCACGGCAAACAGCTTTTTGCGGATGTGATCCAGCCGGACCCTGTCCGATTCCGATGCGGGCGGATGTGCCAGGTAGAGGACATTGGCGCCGGTTTTCCGCCCACTGGCTTCGTCGGCAACATTGCCTTTCGCCCCGACACCAAAAACGGATTCGGCAAAGGCTGCATCCGCCTTGTCCAGGACGGCTTCCATTTCCGGCGCCGTCCAGACATAGAATTTTCCTTCCACCCCTTCGCTGTCCGCATCC
This sequence comes from uncultured Zetaproteobacteria bacterium, assembly GCA_964628185.1. Taxonomy (GTDB): domain Bacteria; phylum Pseudomonadota; class Zetaproteobacteria; order Mariprofundales; family Mariprofundaceae; genus CAZVLQ01. The sequence goes on from CAZVLQ010000005.1 coordinate 50,427, forward strand.
TCGGCGGAGTAAAAACCGCCCCGGGGGTCACGCATATCACGCAGCACATACGCGATGACTTCCCGCGCAGTCCCGGCATACGCTGCCTTGCCCGTGGCCTGCCAGGCCTCGGCATAGGCCATGATCAGCATGGCCTGGTCGTACAGCATTTTTTCAAAATGCGGCAACAGCCAGTGATCGTCGGTGGAATAGCGGTGGAAGCCAAAGCCGATCTGATCATACATGCCGCCGGCGCGCATGGCGGTGAGCGTCTGTTCCACCATGGCCAGCACTTTTTTATCACTTGTCTGCTGCCAGTAGCGCAGCAGAAACAGCAGGTTGTGGGCTGACGGGAATTTGGGTGCGCCGCCGAAACCGCCGTGTGCCGCATCAAAGTTCCGGGCGAGATCCTGATAAGCGCCGTCAATCACGTGCCGGTCCGGAGCGGCATCGGCGGATTGCGCGCTGTTCATACGTGTCAGCGCATCCTTGAGCCGGGCCACCGGTTGCAGCAGTTTGCTCCGGTCCGTCTTCCACAAATCATGTACGCGCTGGACAAGTTCGATCAGGCCGATGCGGCCGAAGCGGGTATTTTTTGGCAGGTAGGTTGCGGCATAAAAAGGGTGTTTGTCCGGCGTCATCAGGATATTGAGCGGCCAGCCACCGGAGCCGGTCATCATTTGCGCCGCCTGCATATACACCTGATCAATGTCCGGCCGTTCCTCGCGATCCACCTTGATGGCGACCACGGAAGCATTGAGGATTTTTCCCACCTCAGGATCGGAATAGGATTCTTCTTCCATGACATGACACCAGTGACAGGTGGAATAACCGATGGAAAGCAGGATTGGCTTGTCTTCCCGGCGTGCCTTTTCAAACGCTTCCTCACCCCACGGATACCAGTCCACCGGATTATGCGCATGCTGCAACAGATACGGGCTGGACTCGTGGATCAGATGATTGGACGACATCGGCGTCTCCCCGGCGTCAGCCTGATATGAAAGCAACAGCATCGACGTACAGAGAGATAAAAAGAAAAAGTGTTTCAATTTAACCCTCACGTTATTCAAGCGCCGCCCTCCGGTTCAGACCGGGCCGGCGGTTGCCAGTTCCGGTTCAAAATCGCCCGCGGTATGTTCAAAAGCCGCATGGAACCGGTCGGCCAGTTCATGCGCCTTGGCCTCATAGGCGGCCGCATCATTCCAGGCGCCGGCCGGATTGAGTATTGTACTTTCCACGCCGGGGCAGGTTTCGGGCATCTGCAGGCGAAAGACGGGATGTTCCCGATAAGGCACGTCATCCAGTTTCCCCGTCAGCGCCGCAGCCAGCATCGCACGCGTGGCATTGATGTCCATGCGATGACCCACACCGTATGGCCCGCCGGTCCAGCCCGTGTTGATGAGCCAGCAATCGACATCGTGGCGTTTGATCTTTTCACCCAGAAGACGGGCGTACTGGCCGGGATGCAGCGGCATGAACGGTGCGCCGAAGCAGGGGCTGAAGGTAGCTTCAGGCTCGGTTACGCCGGCTTCCGTACCCGCCACCTTGGCCGTATATCCCAGCAGAAAATAGTACTTGGCCTGTTCCGGCGTCAGCCTGGCGATGGGCGGCAATACGCCGAAGGCGTCGGCGGTGAGCATCACGATATTCTTCGGATGCCCGGCCACGCCCGGATAGATAGCGTTCGGCACATGCGTAATGGGGTAGGCCGCACGCGTATTTTCCGTCATCCTTTCATCATCAAGGTCCACATGCCTTGATTTGATGTCCAGGCAGACGTTTTCAAGAATCGTGCCGAAGCGCTGCGTCATATTGTAAATGACGGGCTCCTTTTCGGGGTCGAGCCGGATCACCTTGGCGTAGCAACCGCCCTCGATATTGAACACGCCCTTATCACTCCAGCCATGTTCATCATCCCCGATCAGATGGCGCCCGGGATCGGAAGACAGGGTTGTCTTACCCGTACCCGAAAGCCCGAAAAATACGGCCACGTCGTCATCCTCGCCGACATTCGCCGAGGCATGCATGGAAAGAACGTCTTCCTGCGGCAGGAGATAATTCATCAGGGTGAAAATTGTTTTCTTGATTTCGCCGGCATAGGAGGTGCCGCCAATCAGCGCCAGCCGCTTGCCCAGATGCAGGACAATAAAGGCTTCGGAATTGGTGCCGTTTTTTGACGGCAGGGCATGAAAATGCGGTACATGCACGACGGTAAATTTCGGATCATCCACACCCACTTCAAGCCCCGTATCCACGGGACGGATCAGCATGGTGCGGGCAAAAAGCGCGTGCCAGGCATCCTGGGTAATGATGCGGACGGGAATATGGTAATCGGGATCCGCTCCGGCCAGACAGTCCTGCACGAACACCTGCCGTCCCTCCAGATAGTGGAATACCCGGGTGCAAAGCACTTCAAAGCACTGCTCTGAAAATGGATGGTTGATTTCACCCCACCAGATATGTTCCCGGCTTGTGGGCTCATCCACGATGAACTTGTCGTTGGCGGCGCGACCGGTGTAGTACCCGGTACGGACGACAAGCGGTCCGCGATGTGAAAGATGCGCCTCCCGCCGGCGCAAGGCCCGTTCATACAGGGCGGGCGAAGGCGTGTTCCAGTAAATACGCTCCAGGTTTCTCAGTCCGAGCCTGGCCAGGCTTTCCTCGATTGCATCCGTTCCCATGATCAATTTTTCCTTTCCCTCGTATTTTGCAGTGCCCGGACGGCTTCAAATACATCTTCCGCATGATAGGACGAGCGCACCAGCGGGCCGGCGGCCACCGCCCTGAAGCCTTTTTTTTCACCCAGGTATTTCAGTTCGTTAAACACTTCAGGCGTCCAGTACTTCATCACCGGGTGATGCCGTACCGACGGTCGAAGATACTGGCCAATGGTCAGAATATCCACGTTCACTTCGCGCAAATCATCCATCACCTGAAGGATTTCGTCACGTTCTTCGCCCAGACCGACCATGATGCCGGACTTGGTCACGATGGTTGCATCCTGTTCCCTGGCCCGTTGCAGCAGGCGGAGTGAGGTAAAATACCGTGCGCCGGGTCGCACCCTTCGGTACAGACGCGGCACGGTTTCCAGATTGTGGTTAAAGATATCCGGTCCCGCCGCAATCACGGTTTCCAGACAGGCCGCCGGTTTGCGCCGGAAATCGGGCGTCAGCACCTCGATGGTGGTTTCCGGCCGCCTTGCCTTCAGTTCGCGAATCACGGCGGCGTAATGGTCCGCACCGCCGTCAGGCAGATCGTCCCGGTCCACGGAGGTAATGACGGCATGTCGTAATCCCAGTGTTGCCACGGCCTCGGCCAGATGTGCGGGCTCGGCGGTATCGACCGGACCGGGCCGTCCCGTAGTGACATCGCAAAAAGCGCAACTGCGGGTGCATACCCGGCCCAGGATCATGAAAGTGGCCGATCCATGCTTCCAGCACTCGCCGATATTGGGGCAGCCAGCCTCCTCGCACACCGTGTTCAGTCCCTTGCTCCGCATCAGTCCGGTCAGTCTGAGGTATTCGGGAGACAGGGGTGCGCGCACCTTGAGCCACCCGGGCTTGCCAGCCATGGGCTCTCCATTCTCCGCCTGAATGGGAATAACGTTGCGCATGGGTGAAATCATACACTCTGCGTGCGTTTGCTGCATCCATGCAATATACGGGCCGGCACCACCGGCTTGCGGCGGTCCTTTCCCGCGGCCAGCATGGGGCCATGCAGATTACAACCTGGAATGTCAACTCGCTGAATGTACGGCTGCCGCATGTCCTGCGTTATATTGAAGCATATCAGCCGGACATTCTGGCCCTGCAGGAAACCAAACTGCCGGATGAGAAATTTCCCTGCGCTGAAATTGAGGCGGCGGGATATCACGTTTGCTTTTCCGGCCAGAAAACCTATAACGGCGTGGCCATCCTGAGCAGGGCCCGCACCGGAAACATCATGGCGGGAATTCCAGATCTGGATGATCCGCAACGCCGGATGCTGGCCACAACCGTCAATGGCATACGTATCATTAATGTTTATATTCCCAATGGTCAGGAAGTCGACTCAGAGAAATATCAATACAAGTTCCGCTGGCTGACGGGGTTTGAACGTTTCCTGCAGCGGGAACTGAAAGTGAATGACCGGTTGATCGTGCTGGGCGATTTCAATATCGCTCCGGCGGATATCGACGTATACAACCCGAAACGCTGGCATGGAAAGATCATGTGCTCGGACGCAGAGCGCAGCGGCTTTTGCAAGCTGCTGGAGATGGGGCTGGTGGATACCGTGCGCAGTCTACACCCTGATGAAGGCATGTATTCATGGTGGGATTATCGCCTGAATGCGTTCAGCCGCGGCTGGGGCTTGCGCATTGACCATGTTCTGGCCACATCGACGCTGAAGCCGGCCGCCGCCGGCGTTCATGTGGATGAACGGGGTCGTGAGCGCCCCAGCGACCATGCGCCGGTCTGGGTAAAATTCAGTTGATGCGGAAACGTGATGCGGCGCACATACCCCTTGACTGAAACGACCTAGCTTCCCCCCCCGACAGAGACAAGGAGGTTGCCATGTTTTCACCATTTTTTGCGCCGTTTTGCGCCTACCGGCTTCGCACATCCAGCGTTCCCTTCGGCGGGTATATCGCGATCGTCATATTTTGCCTTGGTCTGGCTGCATTGACGTCCACCTGATCTTTCGAGCAGTTGACGCAACGCCTCCATGCCACGCCGTTGCAGGCTGGACGTCGGCAGCGGTGCAGGCAATCCGCCCAGGGCAAGCGTCATTTCGTGCAGCCTTTTCGCACGGGCATTGCCGGACAGTTTATCCGCCTTGGTAGCCACGGGCTGCCAGCGCAGACCCTGCGCATTCAGCCATTCGATCAGTTGCAGATCGGAGGACTTGGGGCCATGGCGGATGTCCAGCAGCATCAGCACCAGCTTCGGGCCGGGTATCGAACACAGGTATTCTTCAATCAGGACCGACCAACGGGCCTGTTCCTTTTTCGGAGCGCGGGCGAAGCCATAACCGGGCAGGTCGACCAGCAACAGTGCCCCATCAACATCAAACAGATTGAGCAGGCGCGTGCAGCCGGGCGCCCGGGATGTTTTGACGAGATTTTTGCGTTCAAAGATGGCATTGAGCAGGCTTGATTTGCCAACGTTGGAATGCCCGGCCACCGCAATCTGCGGCAGCGGAATATCGGGAAAATGGCGCAGGTCCGCCACAGACTGCACAAAACGGGTATTTTGCCAGCGAATCCTGTCCATGCGGTGAATCTGTCTGTTTTGGCGGCGTGCTTCAAGCCGCGCGGTTAATTTGCCATAAGTCCGGTGGGTCCCTAGGGTTGCCTAAATGATGTGCAATCCATTCCATGTATCAAGACCTGACCCGTCCGTGGGGACTATAAAGGGTAATTTGTGTACAAAGGGCGGCCCAGGGCCGGCCTTCATGCTGGGCGATATCCGTATTGATGTGCCACTGGCGCTCGCCCCGATGGCGGGCATTACCGATTTGCCTTTCCGGCGTATCTGCAAGCGGTTCGGGGTGGGGCTGATGATGACCGAAATGATCGCTTCCCGGGCGGTGGAGCAGGGGCGCATGCGAACGCAGCGCATGGCTGAAATCGAAGAAGACGAACATCCCGTCGGTATTCAGATCGCCGGTTCCGATCCGGCTTACATGCGCGATGCGGCATGCTGGGCGGCATGCCAGGGGGCTGATTTTGTGGACATCAACATGGGGTGCCCGGTGAAGAAAATCTGTAAACAGCTTGCCGGTTCGGCCCTGCTGAAGGATGAAGTTCACGTGGCGCGTATTCTTGAGGCAGTGGTTCGCGCCGTGACATTGCCCGTGACGCTTAAGATGCGCACAGGCTGGGACGAGGCCTCAAAAAACGTGTCACGTATCGCGAAAATTGCTGAGGAATCCGGCATTCGCATGCTGACCGTGCATGGCCGCACCCGCACCCAGATGTTCAACGGCCGGGCCAGCTGGGAAGATATCGGACTGGCCAAGGATGCGGTTTCCATACCCGTGCTGGGCAATGGCGACGTGGTGGATGCGGCTTCCGCCCGGAAAATGCTGCACGTATCAGGCTGTGACGGCGTTATGGTCGGTCGTGCCGTACAGGGGAACCCGTGGGTGCTGGCCGAGGTGCGCGCCGCATTGCTGGGTGAGGCTGTTCCGGTCGGGCCGGATGGCGCCGGCCGCTGGCAAGTGGTCCATGAGCATATGCAGGCGCTGGCGGAGCATCATGGCAGGCACATTGCTTCCAGGCTGGTTCAAAAACATGTGATGTGGTACAGCCGGGGCATGAGCGGTGCGGCCGGGTTCCGGCGCCATTTCCAGTCGCTGACGGACTGGCAGGCGCAGGTGGAAGCGGCAAGAGCCTTTTTCCGCGCTGGCGCGAAAATCGGAGACTATTTACATGCAGTCTGATTCTGTCCCGATTTCCTCTCTTCCTCTTCCCCTGCTGATGCTGAATGAAGACGGTTGTATCCACGGCGCCAACGTGGAGGCTCAGGCCGTGCTGGGGATTTCAGAGCGGGCGCTTCTTGGTCATCCGATCAGCAGCCTGTTTGCACCGGAGTCGGAAATCAGCCTTATGCTGGAGCGCATGCCCGGGTGCCGGGAGCCTATTTCGGGGCACGGCCTGTGTGAACGCGTAAGCGGAGCGCCGTGCTCGCTGCATATCGGACCGGTGGCAGAGGGTTTTGTTCTGCTGATGGTGCCCGAAGCCAACCGGCAGGAACTTGAGCAGCAGGCAAAAAAGCAGGAAATGGCGGAAGCCGTGGCCAGAATTGCGCTGGAAATGGCGCACGAGGTAAAAAACCCCCTGGCCGCCCTGCGCGGCGCGGCGCAATGGCTGTCCGAGCAGTCCCCGCACGGGGAGCAAAAGGAAGCCATTGAGATGATGTTGGGCGAGGTGGACCGGATCCGGGAGCGTATTGACAGTTTTCTCCAACTCGGGCCCCGTGCTCCGGTCGGGATGGAACCGGTTAATATTCATACGCTGATCGATGAAGTCTGCCGCCCCGTGGACGGGATATTTCTAAGCCGCGTGTTTGATCCCAGCCTGCCCGCCGTGCTGACGCATGCAAGCCGTCTCAGGCAGGCGATCGAAAACCTGTGGAGGAACGCACTTGAGGCAGGAGCGCGTCATATTGAATGGCAAACCCGTGTGGACCCGACAGTCAGGTTGCCCGGCCATAAAGGCCCCGTGCTTGAAGTACGTATCAGCAATGACGGTGAGCCCGTTCCACAGGACATCCAGGGACATCTGTTTGAACCCTTCGTGACCGCCAAATCCCGGGGCAGTGGTCTGGGGCTGGCGCTGGTCCAGCGCGTGATGCTGGAACACAGTGGCCAGGTCAAGCTGCAATCTACATCCGGCCGCACCACGGTTGTCATGCATCTTCCGATCGGGAGTGCGACCTGATGCGCGTGCTGGTGGTGGATGATGATGCCGGCATCCGCTGGGTGTTGGCCCGCGTGCTGGCCGGAGAGGGAATGGACGTTGTCCAGGCCGGATCACTCAGGGAAGCCGACAAGGCGCTGGAGGATGGAGATTTTTCACTGATTTTCCTTGATGTCTATCTTCCGGACGGCAATGGCATGGACGCACTGGAACAGGGGCATTTTACGGCGCCGGTGGTGTTGCTGACGGCGGAAACCACCTTCGATCATGCCGCTCAGGCTTATCGGGTGGGCGCCATGGAATATCTGCCCAAGCCCTTTGATCTGGATGAGGTGCGGGCGCTGGCGCGCCGCGTCAAGCCGGCGCCGGAAGATGTGAAAAGTGAGAAGGCCCCTGCCGGGGAGGGTATGATCATCGGCCGCAGCACTGCCATGCAGCAACTGTTTCGCACGCTCGGGCGCGTTGCAGCATCGGATTTGACGGTGCTGATTACCGGCGAGTCCGGCACCGGCAAGGAACTGGTGGCGCATGTGCTGCATCAGCAAAGCCGCCGGGTTGGAAAGCCGTTTGTGCCCATCAATACCGCCGCTATTCCGGCCGACCTGCTCGAAGCGGAACTTTTCGGTCATGAAAAAGGCGCTTTTACCGGCGCCGATCGTTCCCGCCCCGGCCGCTTCGAGCAGGCGAATGGCGGCACGCTGTTTCTCGATGAGATCGGGGATATGCCCGCAAGCCTTCAGGTCAAGCTGCTGCGCGTGCTGGAAGAGGGTGCGATTCAGCGCGTCGGCAGCCGCGAGGACCGGCATGTCAACGTCCGGCTTCTGGCGGCCACGCATCAGAATCTGCAACATAAAATCAGACAGGGCGCCTTTCGTGAGGATCTGTATTACCGGCTAAACGTCATTCCCGTTCATATTCCCCCTTTGCGCGAACGCAAGGATGACATTCCCCAACTTGCGGCGCACATGCTGCAATCCGCATCCGAGGAACTGAACATGCGCGCGCCCATTCTGCTGGATGAGGCCATCGAATTACTCAGGGGATACGACTGGCCGGGCAATGTGCGTGAACTGAAAAATGTCATGCGCAGGCTGGCGCTGTTAACGCCGGGCGCGGCGATTACCCTGTCCGATGTCGCTCTGGCGCTGGGCAATCGGGACAACATTTCCCAGGCCGAGGAAACCCTGTCCGAAGCCGTGAGTCGATGCATGCGGCATTACCTGGATAAATTGGGTTATGCCGAGGCCGTGGATTTGCACAGGCACTTGCTGGAAGAGGCGGAACCTCCCCTGCTGATGCTGGCGCTGGAGCGTTGCGGCGGTAATCAGATCAAGACCGCCCGAATGCTTGGGCTGAATCGCAATACCGTGCGCAAGCTGTTGCGGCACTATCAGATTGACCCGCAGTATTTCCGCGGCTAATGGACCGGTATGGAAAGGCGGGTTTGGAAGAGCGGCTGATCGAGCTGGAGACCAAACTGTCTTTTCAGGAACATCTGATACAGGAACTGAACGAGGCGCTTGCGGGCCAGCAAAGCAAGCTGAGTGAGTTACAGCAGGTGGTGGAGATGCTGCGGGAGCAGATCAGGGGATCGTTCCAGGCCGAAATCCGGCCCGTCCCGGAGGAAGATCCGCCACCGCATTACTAACCCGTCCGAATGGGCGCGTCAGCGCAGCACCCCGGCCAGGCGGCGAATGCCTTCGCGCAAGTTGTCCAGGCTGGTGGCATAGGAAAAACGCACATGCCGGTCCGCCCGGTAGGCGCCGAAATCCTCGCCCGGCGTAATGGCGACGCCCCCGCGCTCCAGCAGATCCCGGCAAAAGCCGCGCGAATCGTGCGTCAGTTTCTCCACATTGGCATAGATATAAAAGGCGCCCTGCGGCTCCACGACGATATCAAATTCCAGTTCCGGAAGCTTCCCCAGTAAAAAACGGCGACGTTCATCGTAGGCCGCACACATATGCGCCACATCCTCCCGCGCCGATAAGGCCGCGATTGCCGCATGCTGGGATAGTGTCGGGGCGGCGATAAAGATATTCTGCATCACCCGCCGGCAGGCATCGATCAGGTCCGGTGGTACGATCACCCATCCCACGCGCCAGCCGGTCATGGCCCAGCGTTTGGAAAAACCGTTGACCACGATGGCATGATCGTCGAACGTCAAAGCGCAGGCGGCCCTGGCGCCATAGGTCAGGCCGTGATAGATCTCGTCCGAGATCAGATAGCCGCCGTGTTCGCGGCAGGTCGCGGCCATGGCCGCGAGTTCATCTTCCCCGATCAGGGTGCCGGTGGGGTTGCCGGGACTGATTACCACGGCGGCGCGGGTGTCGTCGCGCCAGCGTTCCGCCACGATCCGCCGGCTCAGATGGTAGCGGCTCTCAGGCCCGACCGGCACGTTAACCGGCTCGCCGGCCGCCAGGCGGATAAAGTTTCTCTGGCAGGGATAGCCGGGATCGGGCAGCAGCACCGATTCGCCCGGATCGAGAAGAACGGCGTAGATCAGGCTGAACGCCCCGGATGTGCCGGGGGTAATCAGAATCCGCTCGGGCGCCACCCGTAAGCCGTATTCATCGGCATACCAGGCGCTTATGGCCTGCTGAAGCTCGGGCGCACCGGTGGACGGCGTGTAGAAGTTTTCTCCTGTATCCAGCCACCGTCTGGCTGCCGTGATAACCGGTGCCGGCGTCGGAAAATCCGGTTCCCCGATTTCCATATGCACAATGGAGCGCCCGGCGGCTTCCAGTTCCCTGGCGCGTTCCAGCAGCTGCATGACGCGGAAGGGCTCAATCTGATCAATGCGGCGCATGCGTGCACTCTAACCGGATTTCAGTATAATTGCCGCATGGGAATGCCTTGTTCAATGCATGATCTGTTTGAAGCTGCCGCGATGCGCAAGGAGATGTGCCGTATCGTTTACCGGGACACCTTTGGCGAGCATCACGCCGTGGTTGCGGTTCCGAGGGACTGGCGCGTGCTTGACGGCGTGGAATGGGGATTTTTCGAGTCCGAGGCCGGCGAATCGCTGGAGGTAAAGCTCGACGACGTTGTGGCGATTGAGGCACTTCCCCGCTAGCCCGTATATTGCATGAAGGCGGACATCTGATGGACAGGATATTACATTATATCAATGGCTTACACAGAGACATGCTACTTTATCCGTGGTTACACCTTGTCCTATCCGGTTTCAGACCCGATCAGGCCTGGCATCCTGGCCGCTCGGCCTCAAACCATAGCTACGGCTATGCTTTGTCGCCCGATCAACCAGCCTGCCAAGCCTGCTCAAGCCTGAATTCCGAATCCTTCATGCAATATACGGGCTAGCCTTATTCCATGCTCTGGATCAAGGCGTTTCACATCATTGCCATGGTATCCTGGTTCGCCGGGCTGTTTTATCTGCCGCGCATTTTCGTCTATCACGCCGGGCATAAGGATGGCCCGGTGCATGAGCAGCTATGCGTGATGGAGCGCAAGCTGTATCGCTTCATCATGTGGCCGGCCATGGTTGTGACGATGGCACTGGGTATCACACTGGCCTGGATCCAGTGGGAGAGCATGTCCAGTGAAACATGGTTCTGGCTGAAGATGGCGCTGGTTGCCGTGCTGCTGGCCTTTCATATTCATAACGGCATGGCCATCAAGGCCTTCGCGGCAGGTAAAAACACCCGGCCGCACACCTTCTACCGAAAGTATAATGAAATTCCGACGCTGATTCTGATTGCCGTGGTAATTCTGGTGGTGGTGAGGCCTTTTTGAGCCGGGAGTGGCAGCGTCAGGTTGGATGTGGTCTGTTAACCCGTATGTTGCATGAAGGCGGACATCTGATGGACAGGATATTACATTATATCAATGGCTTACACAGACCCAGGCCACTTTATCCGTGGTTACGCTTTGTCCTATCCGGTTTCAGACCCGATCAGGCCTGAATTCCGAATCCTTCACGCAACATACGGGTTAATCCCGCAGCGAGAACATTTTACCGAGCACGTCGTGCCCCATGATCTGGTGCCACAGCGCCATAAACACATGCCCGCCCAGCAGCGTCCACATCGCCACGGACATGGATGAATGTATTTCACCAATGCCATCAACAAGCAAGGACTGGTGGCCCTTCTCATTCCAGCCGAAATAGAGGGCCAGCCCGGTCAGCGCCATGCCGGTGACGGTCAGGATCATGAGTCCGTGTATGGTCTTGGCGATGGCATCGCGTTCACTGGGCGCCGGCAACCTGCCCCGCAGCCAGACCAGCGGTTCGCGCCTTAAATCATCCAGCAATTCCTGACGGCCCTCGGGCGTGATCCAGATAAACATCGTGTGCCAGTTTGCATTTCCGCGCCAGGTGAAGCCCCATATCCAGCGGGCCAGCACAATCAGCACCAGGAACAGGCCAAGGTATTCATGCATGTCAAACAGGATGCCACCGGCCGGGCCGGTATTTTGCGTACTGCCACTTGCCAGCGCCGTCGTAACCAGCTGAGCCGTATGATCTTCACCCGAGTCCCCGACATCCATCAGCTGTCCACCCGCCAGTTGGAGTGTTACAAATACGGCCAGAAACAGATGGAGCAGGCGGGTAATTTTTGAATATTTCATACCATACAGCTACTCGGCCGCCTCACTCCCGGCGTGCAGGCCGGCCAGCCGCAGGCGCAACGCATTCAGCTTGATGAAACCGCCCGCGTCCCGCTGATCGTATGCGCCGGCATCATCCTCGAAGGTGCACAGGCGCTCATCAAACAGCGAGTCATCGGATTTTCGGCCGACAACCATGATGCTGCCCCTGTACAGCTTGAGACGCACCACCCCGTTGACCGGGGCCTGTGACGCGTCGATCATCGTTTGCAACATGCGGGTTTCCGGCGCGAACCAGTAGCCATTATAGATGAGCCGGGCATAGCGCGGCATCAGTTCATCCTTCAGATGCGCCACTTCACGGTCCAGTGTGATGGATTCGATGGCGCGGTGCGCCTTAAGCATCATTGTGCCGCCGGGCGTTTCATAGCAGCCGCGCGACTTCATGCCGACATAGCGGTTTTCCACGATATCAATGCGGCCGATACCGTGTTTGCCGCCCAGCCGGTTCAGTTCCCGCAACACCTCCGCCGGCGTCATTTCCCGTCCGTTGATGGCGGTGATATCACCGCCCCGGTAGGTCAGTTCGATGTATTCCGGGGCATCCGGCGCCTTCTCGGGGGATACAGACCAGCGCCACATATTTTCCGGAGGCTCGCTCCACGGGTTTTCAAGGTCATAGCCTTCGTAGGAGATATGCAGCAGGTTCGCATCCATCGAATAGGGCGATTTGGAGCCTTCGCGCTTGCGCTCGATCGGAATACCGTGCGCATCGGCGAATTCCAGCATCTGCCGGCGCGAGTTCAGATTCCATTCCCGCCACGGGGCGATAACCCTGACATCCGGTTTCAGGCCATAAAACCCCAGCTCGAAACGCACCTGATCATTCCCCTTGCCGGTGGCACCGTGGGCGACGGCATCCGCGCCTTCCTTCTCCGCGATTTCGATCATGCGTTTGGCAATCAGGGGGCGTGCGATGGAAGTGCCGAGCAGGTATTCCCCCTCGTAAATCGCATTGGCGCGAAACATCGGGAACACATAGTCACGTACGAATTCTTCGGTCAGATCCTCAATATAAATTGCGGCCGCATGGCAGGCTCCGGCCTTGACGCGGGCGTCTTCAACCTCTTCACCCTGGCCGATATCGGCGGTGAAGGTGACCACCTCGCAACCGTAGTGCTCCTGTAGCCATGTCAGGATAATGGATGTATCCAGCCCGCCCGAATAGGCAAGGACGACTTTCTTGATTGTCTGATCCGCCATAATATTCCTCTATTTCAACAAAAATTCCAGCAAGGCCTTTTGCGCATGCAGGCGGTTTTCAGCCTCATCCCAAACCACGGATTGCGGTCCGTCGATGACGTCCACCGATACTTCCTCGCCGCGATGGGCCGGCAGGCAGTGCATGAACAGGGCGTCAGGCCTGGCTCTCGCCATAACGCCCGCATCCACCTGGAAACCGGCGAAGGCCTTTTCACGCACCTTTTGCTCCTCTTCCTGTCCCATCGAGGCCCACACATCGGTCGTGACCAGGTCGGCATCGCTCGCCGCCTCCAGCGGAATATCCGTAAGTTCAACGTCCGCTTTAAGAGCGCGTGCGGCGGCCAGCAGGTCGTCATCCGGGCAGTATCCCGCCGGACAGGCAATGCGCAGCCGGTAGCCGAAGCTGACGGCGCCGTTGATCCAGGAATGTGCCATATTATTGCCGTCTCCGATCCATGCCACGGTTTTGCCCCGGATGCTGCCGCGAAGTTCCTTGTAGGTGAAGACATCGGCCAGGATCTGGCATGGATGCGTCAGATCGGTCAGGGCATTGATCACCGGGACCTGTGAGCACCTTGCGAATGTCCGCACAATATCATGGTCAAACGTGCGAATGGTGATGCCGTCCACCATGCGCGAGAGCACCCGGGCCGTGTCCTCGACAGGCTCGCCGCGGCCAAGCTGCGTGGCGCCGGAATGCAGAAACAGTGCATGGCCGCCCAACTGATACATACCGACCTCGAAGGAAACACGCGTGCGCGTGCTCGCCTTGTCAAATATCATGCCCAGTGTCTTGCCGGCCAGCGTGCGGTGTGGCGTGCCGCTTTTAACCATGGCCTTGAGCTCGCCTGCGCGGGCAAGGATATGGTAGGCCTCTTCCGGTGTGATATCCAGCAGTGTCACGAAATGGCGCATGTCGTCTCCCCGCTCAGTACGGAGGCAAGAATCTCAAGAGCCTCGTCAATTTCGGCCGCCGTGACGTTCAGGGGCGGCAGAAAGCGCAGCACGCAGGGTCCGGCGGGCAGGACAAGCAGGCCCCTGTTGCGGCATCCGGTGATGATGTCCGCAACGGGCGCATTCATTTCCGCACCGATGAGCAGTCCCGCACCGCGCACATCCCGAATGTCCGGGAAGCGGTCACGCAGCGCCGCCAGCCCCCGTTTCAGCCGATCTCCCTGTTCGCGGGCGTTGTCCAGCAGGCCTTCGTGCTCAATGACATCAAGTACGGTCAGTGCCGCCGTGCAGGCAAGCGGGTTGCCGCCGAAGGTCGAACCATGCGTCCCCGGGCCGAAGGCTTTCGCCACCCTGGCCGTGGCCAGCATCGCCCCGATGGGCACGCCACCGCCCAGTCCCTTGGCCAGGGTCAGGATGTCCGGACGAATCCCTGTCCGCTCGCAGGCGAACATGGTGCCGGTGCGCCCCATGCCGGTTTGTATCTCATCCAGCATCATCAGAATGCCGGTATCGTCGCACAGCGCGCGTACGGCGAGCAGATAGCCTTCATCCGCGACATGAACACCGCCCTCGCCCTGGATGGGTTCCAGCAGAATAGCGGCCGTGTCATCATTGATGGCCCGTCGCAACGCGCCCGGATCATTCAGCGACACATGCGTAAAGCCCGCCGGCAGCGGATCAAAGCCGAGTTTGACCTTGTTCTGGCCCGTGGCGGTGATGGTGGCCAGCGTGCGCCCGTGAAAAGATCCCCCGGCCGAGATGATACAGCGGCGCGGGCTGTCCTGATCATGCCAGTACTTGCGGGCCAGCTTGATGGCCGCCTCGTTCGCCTCCGCACCCGAATTACAGAAAAAGGCGCGATCCAGCCCGGATAATTCGGCCAGGCGCGTCGCCAGTGCTTCCTGCTGCGGGATATGAAAGAGGTTGGAGCAATGCAGCAGGGCCCGCGCCTGTTCGCCGATAGCCTGCGCCAGCGCCGGGTGTGCATGTCCGAGCGTATTGACGGCGATGCCGGAGACAAAATCCAGATACCGTCTTCCCTGATCATCCCAGGCGTGGCTGCCGCTTCCCCGTATCAGGGTAACGGGATAGCGGGCATAGGTATCCATGATATGCGTGTGTGCCTGCATGGCCCAAGTGTAGGGTGCAATGCCCTTAAACCCAAGCCGTGGCATTTTCGACACGGGCCGGGAGCCTGTCGGGTTCGGCTTGAATCTGCCGGTGGCAGGTAAGCCGGGCATTTTGGGCCGTTGTCCCTGCCGCCTGTGCGTAGCACGCAGACAGGTGCGGTCCGCCCGCACAGGCAGGTGCAGCAGATTTTTCCTAAGCCCGGCAGCCTGCTAGGCTGTCGGCATGAGTCTGAACGATATCAGGCAGCGGGTACGCATCAAGGTTTGCGGCATCACCCGTCCCGAGGATGCGCTGGCGGCGGCACGCCTTGGCGTGGATGCCGTCGGCTTCGTATTTTACGACAAATCCCCGCGCTTTATCCCGCCGCTCAAGGCGGCGGCGATTATCCGCCGGTTGCCTCCGTTCGTAACCGCGGTTGGCCTGTTCGTCAATGCCGGACAGGATGAAATTGATGATGCCCTGCGGCATTGTCCGCTGGATGTGCTGCAATTTCACGGTGAGGAGTCTCCGGAGTTTTGTGAGGCACAGCTCCGCCGCGTGGTCAAGGCCATTCCCGTACAGGAGCAAAACGACCTGCATGCCGCCGGTGCCTATGACTGTCCCGTGTTGCTTGATACGCGGGCACCAAAAGGGATGTACGGCGGCACCGGAAGACCGTTCGACTGGTCGCTGCTGGAGGGATTTGAACATGCGCATCCGCTCATTTTGGCCGGCGGACTCAATGCGGGAAATGTCGCAGCGGCCCTTGCTTGTCGCCAATGGGAGGCGGTGGATGTATCCTCAGGCGTCGAAACCATGCCCGGCGTGAAGGATGCGGAAAAGCTGCGGAAGTTTGTGGCGTGCGTAAAAAATCCCGGTTAAGGAGAAGGCGTGTCCACACAGATGCCCATGTATGATCTTGCCATCCGGCATGCGCCGGATGCAGGCGGTCATTTCGGTCGCTTCGGAGGAAAATACGCCGCGGAAACCCTGATGGGCCCGCTGACCGAGCTTGAGACGGCCTTTTTCGAGGCCTGGGAAGACGATACATTTCAGAGCGAACGCTTCCGCCTGCTGGATGAATATGTCGGCCGGCCCACGCCGGTGTATCACGCCGAGCATCTGTCCCGCGAAATCGGCGGGGCGCAGATTCTGCTCAAGCGTGAGGACCTGGCCCACACCGGCGCCCACAAGATCAACAATACCATCGGTCAGGGGCTACTGGCCCGGCGCATGGAAAAAAAACGCGTCATTGCGGAAACCGGCGCCGGGCAGCACGGTGTGGCAACGGCCACCGTGGCCGCCATGTTCGGTATGGATTGCGATGTCTATATGGGCCGCGAGGATATGGAACGACAGGCACCGAACGTGTTCCGCATGGGCTTGCTGGGTGCGCGCGTGATTCCGGTGGATTCAGGCACCGCCACACTCAAGGATGCGCTGAATGAAGCGTTGCGCGACTGGGTGGCGAGTTGCCGGGACACCTTTTACATCATCGGCACGGTGGCGGGTCCTCACCCTTACCCGCTGATGGTGCGCCAGTTTCATGCCGTGATCGGGCAGGAAGCCCGGGCCCAGTGCCTGAAGCAGTTCGGGCGCCTGCCGGACGCAGCCATCGCCTGCGTGGGTGGCGGTTCCAATGCCATGGGACTGCTGCACCCGCTGCGCGATGACGACATCCGACTGATCGCCGTGGAGGCGGCCGGGCATGGCCTTGATTCCGGCGAGCATGCCGCCTCGCTGGCGGCCGGCCGGCCGGGTATTCTGCATGGCAACCTTACCTACCTGCTGGAAGACATGGAGGGGCAGATTCGGGGGACGCACAGTATTTCCGCCGGCCTGGATTATCCGGGCGTGGGTCCGGAACTGGCGGCCATGTATGAAGACGGGGCGCTGGAGCTTAAGGCGGCTACGGACAGCGAGGCGCTGGATGCCTTTCATCGGCTGGCCCGTTCCGAGGGCATCCTGCCGGCGCTGGAGTCCAGCCATGCCCTGGCCGCGGCCATGAAACTGGCGGCGGACATGAAACCGGAACAGATGATCCTGGTCAATCTCTCCGGTCGCGGCGACAAGGATCTGGATACCGTCTGGAAGGCGGTGAAAGGCGGAATGGAAGGAGAGTCCGCGTGAGCCTGGACCGGCTGGCCAATTGTTTTGAACAATGCCGCAAGGAAGATCGCGCGGCGCTGGTGGGCTATCTGACCGCCGGTGATCCCGATCCGGCCACATCGAGGGAGCTTTTGCTGGCACTGGCCCGTCATGCGGACATTATCGAAATCGGCATGCCGTTTTCAGATCCGATGGCTGATGGCCCGGTCATCCAGGCGGCCAGCGAGCGCGCCCTGGCCGCCGGCACGCATATGGATGATGTGTTCCGTCTTGCCGCCTGCGTGCGCAAGGAAAGGCAGGCCATCGGCATCATACTGATGGGATACGCCAATGTAGCCTATGCGATGGGCTATGATGTGTTCGCACGCCAGGCGGCGCTTGCCGGCGCGGACGGCGTTCTGCTCGTGGATATCCCACCCGAGGAGGCGCCTGAAGCCGATACTGCGCTGCACGCGCACGCCCTGCACAGCATCCGGCTCGTGGCGCCGACCTCGTCACCGGCGCGCCGTGCTCTGGCCATGCGTTCGGCGGACGGATTCATCTACTATGTTTCGCTAACCGGCATCACCGGCGCCCGGATGGGCGCACTGGCTGAGGTGAAGGCGCAGGTGGATCAGTTGCGCTCGCAATCGACGCTACCGATTTGCGTCGGCTTTGGCATCAAAACGCCGGAGCAGGCGGCCGATGTGGCCGCATTTGCCGACGGCGTGGTTGTCGGCAGCCGCTTCGTGATGCAAGTCACTGAAAACACTTCTGATTCTGATGCTATGGTTCATGCCATGGAACATGAAGCACACGCAATGCGCACGGCGATGCAACGCAGGAGACCCGATTGAAGGTCAAGGTTCTGGGATGCTACGGAGGGCAACTGCTCGGCTTTCACCTGACCTCTTTTCTCATCAACAATTCCATCCTGCTGGATGCCGGTTCGCCCACCGAGGCCCTGAGCCTGGAGAATCAGTTCGATATCCGGCATATCTTTTTGTCCCACACGCATCTGGATCATATCAAGGATATCGCCTTCCTGGCCGACAACCGGTCGCTCAAGCGCCTGGGCGGAGCGAGTGAAAACCGCCGGATTATCGTTCACAGCATCAGGGAAAACCTTGAAGTGCTGCACGAAAATTTTCTGAATAATAAGGTGTGGCCGGATTTTACAAAGATTCCGTCCATGGACGACCCCATTCTTGCATTCGAGGAAATTGAGCCCGGCAAGCCGGTCGTCGCCGACGGCATCAGCATTACGGCGATCCCGGTCAACCATCCCGTGCCCTGCACCGGTTTCCTGCTGGAGCAGGATGGCATGCAGTTCGTCTATACTGCGGATACCGGGCCTACCGATCGTATCTGGGAGGTGGCCAATGCACAGCCCAATCTCAAGGGCATGATTATGGACTGCTCCTTTCCCAATGCATATGAGCATCTGGCGGAAGTCAGCGGCCATCTCACGCCCAATGGCATGGCCCGTGAACTGTCCAAGTTTGACAAACTGGGGGATGTGCCCGTGTATTTGTATCATATGAAGCCGGAGACGCTTAATGTACTGACGGCGGAGGTTGAATCCCTGTCGTTGCCTCATCTGCGCATGCTTACGCAGGTGGATGAACTTCTCTTTTAGCAGGTTGCGATGAACTGGATTACGCGTCTTATTGAACGTCCGAAAGCTATCCTGAGCGGTGCCAAGCCGGGTACGCCGGAGGGGCTGTGGATCAAGTGCCCCGGCTGTTGCGAGGCCGTTTATAACAAGGAAATGTGCCGCAGTCAGATGGTTTGCCCCAAGTGCGGTCACCATCACGGGATTTCGGCCGGAGAGAGGGCTGATTTCCTGTTTGACGAGGGGAATTACGAGACGTGTGATATCGATCTGCGTTCCCGGGACCCGCTTGATTTCCGCGACAGGAAAAAATACCGCGACAGGCTTAAGGATGCGGGCAAGAAGGCGGGGGAAGAAGATGCGGTGCGCAATTATCTCGGTGTGATTGGCGGTCATACCGCTTCCGTGTCCATCTTCGAGTTTGGTTTTATGGGCGGCAGCATGGGATCCGTGGCCGGGGAAAAAGTCGTGCGCGCCATGGAACGTGCGCTGGAGAGGCATTGCCCCTATCTGCTGATTACCGCATCCGGCGGCGCCCGCATGCAGGAAGGCGTGTTTTCGCTGATGCAGATGGCCAAGACATCCGCCGCCGCCAAACGCCTGCACGATGCCGGCATCCTCTTTATCTGTCTGTTGACGCATCCAACCATGGGCGGCGTATCGGCCTCCGTCGCCTGGCTTGGGGATATCATCCTGGCTGAACCCGGCGCGCTGATCGGCTTTGCCGGCCCCAGGGTAATACGCGAAACGGTGAATCAGGAACTGCCGGAAGGATTCCAGCGGGCCGAGTTTCTTCTGGAGCACGGGCTGATTGATGCCGTGGTAGACCGGCGGACATTACGCGACAGACTGAAAATGTTTTTTGACCAGTTGACACAACATCCCTACCGGCAGGCGGTACATTAGTCTCTACCGATCAGATCCAAGGCAAGACACACAAGGCTTTTTTACCACGAAGTTCATAAAGTTCATGAAGAACACGAAGAATAAATCCGGGAGTAAAACCGCCATGATCTTCATGCAATATACGAGCTAGATTATGACGCAGGCGACGGCAGCTTCCTGGCTGGCGGCTCTGGATGATCCGAATGCGGACCGGGACTACCGGCCCGGGCATGCACGCATGCATGCCCTGCTGGCCGGGGCGGAGCTTCACCGTCCCCGACTGCGCATCCGTATTGCCGGAACCAACGGCAAGGGTTCCAGCGCATTCATGCTGGCGCGGGCGCTGCGGGCCGCCGGTTTGACGACCGGGCTCTACACCTCGCCGCATATCCATGAATTCAATGAGCGCATACGCATCAACGGCATACCGGTCACGGACGATGTGCTGATTCCTGTTCTGGAGACAATGGTTCCCGTTGCCCGGGTTGCGGACGCCTCCTGGTTCGAGGCCGCCACCGTCCTGGCCCTGCATTGCTTTTCAAAGGCCAGGGTTGATGTGGAAATCCTGGAAGCAGGCGTGGGCGCCCGGCTGGATGCCACCACGGTCGTACCCGCGGATATGGCGCTGATTACGCCCATTGGACTGGATCATCCGGCATGGCTGGGCGATACGCTGGAGAAAATTGCCGGAGAAAAGGCGTATGCCATGGATGGCTGCCGCTGGGCGATCAGTGCGCCGCAGTCGCGGGTGGTGAGACAGGCCCTGTGCCGGCACAGGGCCGACATTGAATTTGCCGGCAGGGCGGCGGCCCTGCCGCCGTTAAGCATGGCCGGAGAGCATCAGCATACAAATGCCGGGCTTGCCTGGGCGGCCATTCAACGATTGCTTGCGGAAGGAAAGTTGCCGCCGCAAGCGGAGCATATGGCGCGTGCCATCGCTGAAACCAGGCTGCCGGGGCGGTTGCAGCCGGTAAAATGGGGAGGCCGTACCCTCTGGCTGGACGCCGCGCATAACCGACACGCCATCCAGGCATTGCTTCCGTGCCTGCCCGGTCTGGCCGATCCGTTCGATGCGATTCTTGTTTTTACACGTCAGGATCGCGATCTCAGCGATGCCCTTCCCCTGCTTCGACCCTTCAGCCGCAGAATTGTTGCGCAGCACCATGCATCCGGGCAGGCGGATGCCACCTATGACTGTCTGCAGGATGCGCTGGAGGCCGAAGTCGCAACGGGGACACGCGGTTCTTTTCTCGTGCTTGGATCATTCACCAGCGTGGCAGCCGCGGAAAAGTGGTGTATGGAGAAAGCGCCGGGACTTGTTTGAAGCGCGGCCTACATTTCCCGAATCAGTTTTCCGAGGTTTTTGGCGCTTGCGCTGTCGTCACGCACACGCAGGGCCTGATCCATGGCGGCCCTGGCTTTCTTGTCTTCACGCAGCAGGTAATGCAGGGCGGCACGCATGAAGGCGGCGTCCGTGGCTTTTTCGGAAGCGGAATCATAGTCATAACGGTGGATGAGTTCCCTGATGCTTTTTTGCAACTGCTTATCCACGTTCATGTAGTGCAGCGCTTCCGGTTCAAATCGCAGGGCCCGGCGCATGGCCCATACGCCGCGGTCGAGTTGTCCGTTCTCGGCGGCAGCCAGCGCGTAGCCCACCTTGGGCATGCCCCTGGTCGGGTGTTCCTGCGCTTCAATGGCAAACGCGTTCAGGGCATCATCGGGCCGGTGTTCCTTCAGCAGTTTCCAGCCATCGCGTACATGTGCAATCCTGGCGCCGGCAAGATTGTCCTGCTGGCGGTATGTGCCATTTTCATGCCGGTCTGAGGTATCGGGCGCACGGCCGTAGGCATAGGGATAGATCGAGTAGCCGGGGTAACTGTAATAGCCATAATACGGTGTATAGTAATGGTGGCCGTAGTAATAGTGACCGTAATAATGATGACCATAGTAATGGTGTCCGTAGTAATGGTGACCATAGAGTCCGAGGGCAAACAGGCCGAGGCCGTAGTAGGCATAGTGGCCACCATGGTCACCGGCATGCGCGGCAGGGATTACCGGCATCCACGCGGCCAGGAGCAATGCGGCCATCAGGCCAGACAGACTGCTGAATTTTCGTCCGAACATAAGCGCCTCCACCGGCAACCTTCGTTCGGCTGTTCCTTGATTGAAATATTGGCCGAGCGGGCCGCCGTATCAGCGAAATACTGTTCAGTAGTCGGTTGAACGGGGGGTAGAATTACGCTTCCGGGTTACGTTACCGTCAGTCCTTCGGCGCCGCGACGCATGCCGACGGGTCCCGTTCGCGTCATTTCAATGATGCCGTGCGGCTTAAGCATGCGCAGGAATGCATCCATTTTCCTGGCCTTGCCGGTCAGTTCCAGCGTATAGCTGGACTCGGACACATCCACCACATTGGCGCGAAAGACCTCGGCCATGCGCAAAACCTCGGCGCGTGTGTCCGTGCCGGCGTGCACCTTGACCATGATCATTTCACGTTCCATGTGTTCCTGGCGCGTCAGATCCTCGGTTTTGATGACCGGAATCAGCTTGTTCAGCTGTTTCTTGATCTGTTCCACCACATGCTCGTCACCGCGGGTGACCAGGGTCATGCGGCTCATGGTGGCATCCATCGTCGGTGCAACGTTCAGGCTTTCGATGTTATAGCCACGGGCGGAAAACAGGCCGGCGATGCGCGTGAGCACACCGAATTCATTCTCCACCAGAACCGTAATAGTATGTCTCATGCCAGAATCATCTCATTCAGCGCCGCCCCGGCCGGAACCATCGGATAGACGTTTTCTTCTTTTGACACCACGAAATCCATGATGACGAAGCGGTCGCGGACAGCCAGGGCTTCCTCCAGGACGCCATCCACGTCAGCGGGTTTTTCAATCCGGTACCCCCGGCCGCCGTAGGCCTCCGAAAGCTTGACGAAATCCGGCAGTGAGTCCACATAGGTATGAGAATAACGTGATTCGTAAAACAGCTCCTGCCACTGGCGCACCATGCCCAGGTAGCCGTTGTTCAGGATGGCCACCTTGACCGGCAGCTTGTGCTGCATGGCCGTGGACAGTTCCTGAATATTCATCTGGATGGAGCCATCGCCGGCAATATCAATCACGGTTGCGTCAGGACATGCCGCCTGGGCTCCGATGGCGGCGGGCAGACCAAAACCCATCGTGCCCAGCCCGCCGGACGTAATCCACCGGTGCGGCTTTTTAAAACCGTAATATTGCGCCGCCCACATCTGGTGCTGCCCGACTTCCGTCGTAATAATGGCGTCGCCAAGGGTTTTTTCATGGATCTTCGTGATAACATACTGTGGCCGGATGATGCCATCCATATCCTGTTCGAAATGCAGGCAGTTCTTCGCTCGCCATTCTTCGATCTGGTGCCACCAGACCTTGAGGGCTTCGGCATTGGGCCGGGTGTCCGCCGCCTTGAGTGCCTCCAGCAATTGCTGCAACACGATTCCGACATCGCCCACGATCGGCAGGTGCGCATGCACGTTTTTGGAAATCGAGGACGGATCAACATCCACGTGAATGACCTTGGCTTCCGGCGCGAAGGCCTCGATTTTCCCCGTCACGCGGTCGTCGAAGCGAGCCCCGATGGCAATGAGGAGGTCGCAGTGTGATACGGCCATGTTGGCTTCATAGGTGCCGTGCATGCCCAGCATGCCGAGGAAATGATCATCATCACAGGGCACGCCGCCCAGCCCCATCAGGGTGTTTGTGACCGGAAAATTCAACTCGCCCACGAGCGTGGTCAGCAATTCGGCGCTGCCGCGGGCATTGTTGATACCGCCGCCGGTATAGAAAACCGGTCGTCTGGCCGAGGTCATCATCCTGATGGCGCGCTTGATCTGCCCCGGATGCCCCTTGCTCACAGGGCGGTAGGAACGCATGTCCACCGATTCCGGATAGTGGAATTCGCAACTGCCGATGCTGACATCCTTGGGAATATCGACAAGCACCGGACCGGGTCTTCCCGTGGTGGCGATATGAAAGGCCTGGCGTATGGTCATGGCCAGGTCCTCCACACGCTTGACGAGAAAGTTGTGCTTGGTGGCGGAACGGGTGATGCCCACTGTATCCGCCTCCTGAAAGGCGTCATTGCCGATCATGGATGTGGGTACCTGGCCGGAAAAGCAGACCGTCGGGATGGAATCCATATAGGAATCCGCCAGCCCGGTTACGGCATTGGTGGCGCCGGGGCCGGATGTAACCAGCGCTACGCCGCACTTGCCGGAGGCCCGGGCATAGCCGTTGGCTGCGTGCAGGGCGGCCTGCTCGTGGCGCACGAGGATATGGCGGAAATAGTTTTTCTTGAATATCTCGTCGTAAATAGGCAACACGGCCCCGCCGGGATAACCAAAGACGATATCCACGCCTTCGCGTTTCAGGCATTCGACGAAGATTTCCGCACCAGTGAGTTTCATCGTTTTATGTCAACCGTCCGCATGTTGAATAGGGGGAAGCGAACATAGGGAGCCATCCCGGGGGTGTCAAGCAAGCAGGAAGGCATGGCGGTATTCAGGTGGATGCATCACGTGTCCGCATCCGGCCCGTCCGTATTGTCGGCCGTTTTCCCCCGTCGACCGGCCTTGCGCCATTGCCACAGATTGAGCATCGGACCGTGAATACAGTAGGCCAGGGCCAGCACGAACAGGTTCATATGCGGATTGACCATAATGAAAACGATCAGGACCAGGATGATGAGCAACAGCGCCGCCGGGTGGCGCTTTCTCAAATCCACGTCCTTGCCCGCGAAATAGGAAACGCGGCTTACCATCAGATAGGCCAGCGCGATGGCGATACCGAACCACAGCCAGGGGACGGGGGAAACGTTTGCATCTTCGTGGAACAGTACGGCCGTAGCAATGAGCAGGGCGGCGGCGGGTGTTGGCAGGCCGTTGAAATAACGTTTGCTCTGGATGCCGAGCTGGACGTTAAACCGCGCCAGCCTGAGCGCCGCACAGGCGGCGACAAGAAACGCGGCCAGCCAGCCGGGTTTGTGCAGCGGTACCAGGGCCCAGAGATAAACCAGCACCGAGGGTGCGATGCCAAAGGACAGCATATCGCACAGGGAGTCGTATTCGGCGCCAAAATCCGATTCAGCCTGCAACAGACGCGCCACCCGGCCGTCCAGCGCATCAAATATGGCGGCGGCAATCAGCGCCCAGGCGGCCAGTTCATAGCGTCCCTGAATAGCCGCGATCAGGGCATAAAAACCGGCAAACAGTCCGCCGGTGGTGAACAGGCTGGGCAGGAGGTAGATACCGCGCTCCTTGACGATGGATTGTTTGTTCATGCCTTTTTCCGCCCGGGTTCATGTATTCGGGCCAGAATGCTTTCTCCGGCCCGCACCCGCTGGCCCACGGATACGTCCAGCCGGAAAGCGGCGGGGATTTCGCAATTGAGCCGGGAGCCAAAGCGGATCATGCCGATCCGTTGTCCCGCCGCAACACGATCACCCACGGCGACATAGGTGACGATACGCCGCGCCACCAGCCCGGCAATCTGGGTAAAGGCGCAGGGAACACCGCCGGCGGCCTCCATTTCAAAGCGGTTGCGTTCATTATGTTCGCTGGCCTTGTCAAAACTGGCATTGATAAACCTGCCGGGAAAATACTGCATATGGCTGATACGGCCGGTCATCGGCGCCCGGTTTACATGCACATCGAAGATATTCATAAAGATGTCCACACGCGGGCCCTGCGGCGTTTCCTCGGCCCGTATTACCTTGCCGTCGGCCGGAGCGATGAACAGTCCGTCACCTTGCGGGGTGCGTCGCCGCGGGTCGCGGAAAAAATTCAGCATGAACAGCAGGAGTATGGCAAGCAGGGCCGCCGTGACATACCAGCCCGGTACCAGTGAGGCAATCAGCAGCACCGTGCAAATCAGCAGAAACGGCAAGCCTTCCCGGGCCAGGGGGATACGGCCGCGCGGGTGGCCGGGGATCGCCTGCTTCTCTGCCATGGGCGTGAGCATACATGCATGCTCGCAGCTTCCCAACAATAACTAAGTAGGCTACGATCATTACATGGTGCTGAATGATGAAGAATTGCTGAATGTCTATCATACCCTGCATTCGGTTTTTCCCGAGGATATTCATGTTGCGCGGTCACTGATCCGCATGCTGAAACAGTGCCATGATGTGGCGCAGGCGCGTGATCTGGCCCTGATGATGGCGAGACGTATGCTGGCCTCGGGGCAGGCAAGCCGGGCATCCGCCTTTCTGCAACTGTGCCGTCGTCTGAAGCATCCCGGGCATGAAGAGATCAAGGCCCTGACAACGCTGGTGGCCATTACCACTGACGAACCGGCGAATCAGCAGCCGGGATCAACGGAGCCCAGGACATTCATGCTGATTGACCAGCTTTCGGATCAGGAAGCGCTTGATTTTTTCCGGCTTGCACGGCTGTTGCATGTGGAAAAGGGCGCCGACATCGTTCAGCAGGGCGACACGGGGAGCTGTTTCTGGATCATCCTGGAAGGCGGCATGCACGTTCATGTGGCTGCACCGGGCAAGGGACGGATCCACCTGGGCAACCTCGGACCGGGCCAGTTCTTTGGTGAATTTTCCTGTCTCTATCATCTGCCGCGCTCCGCGACCGTGACCGCCAATGCTCCATCCATGCTGCTGGAATTCTCGGACTCGGCGCTTTCCCGGCTGATGCAGAAGTCCCCGCTGGCGGGCGAACAGATGTTGCGGACGATCCGGACGCGCGTGGTGCAGGCCATGTCGCGCAGTCATCCGGCCATGGCGGGCATTCCGGAGGTCGACCGCCGATGGCTGTCTGAGGGATCCAGCGTGCTTGAGTTCAGGAAAGGTGATCTGGTCGGCCGCCAGGGCCATCTGGATGAAGGCTGCTATGTGATTGCCCATGGTTCGGTGAGGGCCTGCGTGAAGCGGGATAGTGAAATGCTGTGCGCGACATTGAAGTCGGGAAAGATGTTTGGCGATATCAGCCCCTATCTGCGTCTGCCACTCAATGCGGAAATCAGGGCGAACGAGCATTGCCTCATTTGCCGCATGCCGGGGAAAATTTTTCATTCCTTCATGAATGTGTACGGAAAGTTTGAGGAGTGGGTTCAGCGTGACGCCCTGGACCGTATCCAGCAATGGAAGCATGCCTCGGACGATACGGACCGCTGATTATCTTCCAAACAGGCGCCCGGCATGCGGCAACAGGTTTGTTTCAACGTCCTTTCTCGACGCTGTAACGTGCAACCGGCGCAGGGATGTAACCGGCGCATCCGGCATACCGCAGGGCACAATGCCGGAGAAATGTTCAAGATTCGGGTTAATGTTCAGGGCCACGCCGTGGTAGCTGATCCATTGACGGCAACGTACGCCGATGGCCGCGACCTTCAGGTCATTCACCCATACGCCGATGCCCCGGCGATGGCGCCCTGCCATGATGCCAAGATCGGCCAGTGTTCGGATGATCAACTCTTCCAGGCGCCATACATGCCGGTGAAGATCCCGCTCTTTCCTTAAATCGGCGATGACATAGCAGACAAGCTGTCCCGGCCCGTGGTAGGTCGCTTCGCCGCCCCGCCCGGTGGTCATGACATCAATGTGCTCACCGGCAATTTCACTGTTTAATACATCGGTGGCGTCGCCGGATGTGCCGATGGTAAAAACGGGGGGGTGTTCGGTCAGAATAATGCAGGGAGTGGCCTCGCCGCTCAAAATACGGCCGACCTCTTTCTCCTGTTCGGCCACGGATTCCGGATAGGGTTGGCGTTTGTGTCGGATAACGCGTAAGGATCTCTTGCAGCCGTTCATCTGTGAAATCCGTCAGGAAGGTCTTGTGCCGTTCAGGCGCAGTTGCCCGGCTTCTTCGTCTTTTTCCTCATGCCCGCTGCTGCCCGGTCCGGATGAAATCGTGCAGACCGCAAGAAAAAAAAGCAGTTCCACGACGGTCAGAAACAGACGATATGAAACGGAAACAAGAATCGCCAGATCCATCTTCATTCCCGGCATGGCCGTAAGAAACAGGACGATCACGCCTTCGCGCACACCCAGCCCGCCGGGGGCAAACACAGCCAGCATGCCAGCGGCTCCGGCAAGATTGATGATCGCCGTAGCAATCAGAAGATTGGGAAGGGTCAGCGGGAATGGCGTCAGTGTGTTGATGAAGAGAAGAAAAACCATGCCTCCCGCGACGCCCAGCAGGGCGTAAAGGATAAAAAACAGGCCCGCCTTGCCGCCGGTTAGCGGCATAAAGCGCACGTTTTTTTCAGGTGGCCTTTTCTCGGCAACAAGGGCCAGCAACTGCCTGAACAGCGGTGAGACGACAATCACGATAATCAGCATGGCGCCGCACAGGAACGCAACGGCTTCACCGTGAAGTTTCCCGGCCCAGGCGCCCGGATAAACGAGCAGCACCGTGGCTGCAACCAGCAGGGCGCTGCCGATCATCAGCAGGAACTCGTACAGGGAAGTCATGACAACAGCCCCCCGGCTGTAGCCATAGCGGGTCAGATACAGCATGCGCCCGATCATGATGGCCACCTTGCCGGGGATATATCTGCCCAGATATCCGGCCATGAAAATTCTGAGCCAGTTTGGCAGTGATATTTTTATGGAGACGGTCTGGGCCTGGCGTTGTAAAAACATCCATAACGTACCGGCAACGGTAAAAAAGAACAGTCCGGCCAGAAGCGCGGGCAGCAGGAAGGCAGCGTGCATACGCCCGAGATAGAGGGGCAGTGTTTCCCGATTGGATGAAAAAAAATAGCCGAGAAACAGGACGATCATCACAATATAGACGAAGGAGAAAACCCTTTTTGCCATGCGTGTTACGATGGCTCCGCAAGCCGTTTGATGACCTTCGCCGGCACGCCCGCCACGACGCTGTCCGGGGGGATGTCCCGGTTCACCAGGGCGCATGCCCCGACGACGCAGTTTTCTCCGATGGTCACGCCGTGCAGGATGGTCGCTCCCGCGCCGATATACACATTGTCACGGATCGTAATTCCGCCATGGCAATCATCATACCCCCTGGACTTGAGGGCGGGAATGGCCATTGCCGTATGGGTGATGAGGGAGCAGCGCATGGAGATGACCACGTGACTGCCAAGCTCAATGGCGTCGCTTGTGTCCAGCAGCACGTCCCTGCCGATATGGCAGCTATCACCCATGCGAATATTTTTAAACGCTGTATTGGTAAGGATCAGCGGCGTATAAATTCGGCAGCGTCCGCCAATCCTGGCGCCCAGCAGACGCAGTAGAAATGCGCATGCGGCCGGTGGAACGAGAAACATAAAGGCCTTGTTGAGCACCTCAAGGATCGTGTGTCGGTAAATTCTTGCCAGCATAGTCCAGGCTCCTAGAGCTTTCCCTGGGTGTGGATGGCGGCCAGTTGTTCGGCAAGCAGGCCCATGAGAAACACCAGCAGCGATACGATCAGCAGTAATACGGACATATTGGTGAAATGCCCGTGATACAGGGTGTACAGGGAATAGCCGGCGCCCAGCAGACCAAAGAAAAGACTGATTGGAAGAAAGATGCGCATGGGAGAAAAAAGCGTCACCAGCTTCAGAATGATCAGAAAAAAGCGGGAACCGTCCTGCAACGGGCGGATTTTGCTTTTGCCGATACGGGGCCGGGTGTGGATCGGGATATACTTCAGGTTTGCGCCGGCCTTCAGCATGGCCATCGTGGATGTGGTCGGATAGGAAAAGCCGTGGGGAAAAAGGTGCAGATAGGGCAGAATCATCTCCCTTTTGAAGGCGCGAAAACCGCTGGTCAGGTCCCGGACCGGAAAACGGGTCGTATAGCTTGCCAGCGCATTGAGTATCCAGTTGGCGATACCGCGGTGCATGCCTGCCTGCCCCGCCATGGTGCGCGCGCCGACCACCATGTCATAAGCGGGAAAACATTCGAGCAGCCGGACGATATCCGCCGGGTCATGCTGCCCGTCACCGTCCAGCAGAACAACGATGTCCCCGCCCGCGGCGCGAATGCCGGTCCTGACAGCGGCGCCGTTGCCCTTGTTGTAGGGGTGACGGATCACCCTGGCGCCCGCCTGTTCGGCAAGTGCGGCAGTCTGATCCCCGGAGCCGTCGTCCACGACGATCAGTTCACCCTCCGGGTAAAGCGCCCGGATGTCCGCCACGGCTTTGGCAATGGCGTTTTCCTCATTGAAGGCGGGAATGATGATGCTTACCTGCAAGACGTCAGCCTCCGCAATTCAAATTCACCCTGCCTGGCCAGCAGGCAGGTATGCGCAAGGAATGCGCGCCATTTGTCCGGCATATCATTGCCCAGTGTCCGCTCCGCCAGATTCCGTTGCATCAGCAGGTAAGACTGCGGCCTGGACGTTCCTTGTGCAATGGATTGCCGCAGGCTTTTTCCTTCCTCGCCAAAGTCGACGCGGTAGGACCGCTCCAGATAGTAGGCCCGCCCGCCCGTCCACAACAGGTAGATTTTCGCGTTCTTCGGGAGACGGGTTGCGGCCCGGCGTTGCAGTGCATAATCCGGTACATGCACGCGAAGAAAAGCATCCCGGCCGTGCAGCCAGAACTGCCACGGCGCCAGTTGCGTCAGGTAAATCGCCACCGGGTAGATGACAATAAGCAGGCTGACCGCCAGAAAGCCCCTGCGCCGGGACGGGCGCAGCCGTTGCAGGTATGCCATGGCGGCTGGAAGCAAAAATACGCTGGCGGGAAGCATATAGCGCGCCCGCACGCCCGTGCTCAGGGCGACGGCAAGATAGCAGCCTGCGGCGACAAGCAGCGCCATGATGCGCCGGTCATGGCGCCACGCCCACAGGGCGGGAAGGGCGGTCAGCAGCACCGGGCTGAGCATGCCGTCAAACAGGCGCGGATTGTTGATTTCGCCCCGGAAAAAGGCGCGCAGCGGCGCCAGTTGAGCCCACCACAGGCTTTCACCGTAAGCATGAGTGCGGTAAGCAAGCCAGGACAGGCTGCTGTGCGCCTCGCCCAGCGGAAATACGGGATTACCCAGAGCCAGGGCGTTCCATGCATACCACCAGGCCGCCACGCAGATTGCGGCCACAGCCATGCGCAGCCCGTATGCGATCGCGGTCCTGCCGGACGCATGACAACGCCAGAGCAGGCCCAGGCCCGCGGCAAGGGCGAGGGGTATGCCGTTGTATTTGATCAGCATGCCAAGGCCGGCGAGAATGCCGAGCATCCATGCATCACGCGAGGCGAGCGTAATACGGCTCAACAGCAGCACCATGCCCGCCGCGGTGGCACACAGCCACAAATCGTCATAGGCCCAGCCGCACAGCGAGAAGACGGTGGGCATGCTGATCCAGACAAGCGCGCCCCACATGCGGCCGGACGCATCCAGATCAAGCCGGCGCATGGCGCGGTCCAGCAACAGCAGCGTGAGCAGGGCTCCCGCCGCATGCCACAGTGAAGCGGCCCAGTCCCATGCATGGCCGGCAAAGAGCAGATAAGGGATATCCGCCAGGGGTGGATAGGCGGTGAAGGCAAGCCGGGCGTTGCGCCAGAACAGGCCGTGTTCCCCCCACAGCAGCGGCAGCATCAGATGATCATTCAGTGCATCGCGGGAAAAAGGGGGGACAAGTCCGAAAACGGATGCGGCCAGCCAAACGAACATGGCGGGAAAAAGCGGATGTCGGCAGACGCCGCGCATGGCTTGCTCCTAGCCCGCCATATACAGGCTGCCAAGCCAGGCAAGCCAGCCACCAAGGGACACGCCTGCAACAGACCAGCGGCGGTCCGGCATCCATTCCGACCAGTGCCAGATCAGCATGCCTGTGGCGCCGATCCACAGGATTAAAAAACAGAACTGCATCAGACCCCGGAAGGCCGGGATATCCCTCGGGTGGGTGGTGAGCAGGCGCGCATCTTCCACCTGAATCGCGGCGCCGGACATCATGGACTGCGCATCCGTTTCAGCGGACAGGCGTGCTATCCGGGTATTGGCTTTCCGTAGCAGGGCAGGCTCGGGTTGTCCAAACAGGTTGCGGGTGGATAAAAGGGCGCCGCGCAAGCGCCGCCATCCGTTCAGGGCAAGATGTTGTTTGCCTTTAGCCTCAGCCGCACGAATCGCGGCAAGCATTTCCGTTATGGCGGTCCGGTGATCACCGGGCCATGGCAGTCTTGCATGGATGGCACGCTCAAAAGCAATCAGTGCACGCCCCGTGTTGCCCTGCCGTGCATATGTCCGGGCTTGATCCAGTTGTGAGTGAGCAATCCAGGCAATACGCGCCGTGAACGAGATGAAAAACACCAGCATCAGCAGGGAGATGATGCGGACGGCCGGATGAATGCGCATCATGTTTCCTGAAAATCCCTGTAATGCGAAACCGGATCGGGCCTGAAACCGAACAGGGTAAACTGCAAGCACGGATAAAACAGCCGGACTCCATGCAAGGCCTTGATATTAGGCAATATCCTATCCATCAGATGTCCGCCTTCGTACAATGTGCGGGCTTGCACCTGTTTCCGCATGAATCATGTTGCGATAGGCAATGAATGATCTGGTGTCGCCATAGCGCAGAAACGTCTCCCTGAAATGTCGCAACGCCTTTTTCCTTTCCCCGTGCCTGAGCAGCCACAGGGCCAGGTTATGCGCCCCGTCATCGTTGTGCGCATGTTCGGCAAGCTGAAACATGACCCTGGCGCCGCGCGCATGGCCGATTCTGGCGAAAACAACACCCATGTCATTTTCAAGCACGCCCGGTTTGAGGGCCGTGCCGCGCATCCAGTGCAGCCACCATTTAAGCATGCCTTCCGCCGTGTGAACACATTGCGGTTGCCGGTTCGTGGCCAGCTTGAACCAGGAAAAATAACCATGCTGCAGAAACTGGCCAAATTCCGGATCGGATATTGTCTTTTTTTCAGCCAGCATCGCCGAAAGACTGTCGGAAAAGGCTGATTGAAGCGTCCGGCAGTCATTGTGCACGACACGGGAGGAAAGCGGCGCCCACCAGAAGGCGCCGGAGGGTGCAAGATAATGAATGAATACATGCAGATAGTCTTCATCCATATCGAGATAAAAGCGGCTTCTGTCCGTATTGCCGGACAGCAGTTCCCGCAGAAAGCGCGTCTTCACCGCAACTGAGGGCGCGCCATTAAGCGGCAATGCCGTTTGCGGATATTTCAGCAAGGGGATGTGCCGGGGACGGAGCGGGCGGAAATATTGCGGGCTGATCACATCGCCCAGACCAATAACAGTGACGTCCGGGCGCAGCCCTTCAAGATTTTGCAGGCCAAGCAGGTGAAACCAGGAAGGTCCGGCCAGTACGGTGGCCCGGTATGGCAGATTGAGCAATTGCGTACGCACCAGTTCACTGGGCAGATACGCGGCCTTGCCCGCGACAAAATGCAGGGCATTTTGATACAGGCTCAGGAACACCATGGCGGCAAGCATGGCGGCCGCCGTCAGCCCGGCCCGGCGGAAACGGGCGTATGTCAGATCAAGTATCATTTTTAACGCCGTCATCGCACCCAGAAGAATTATACCGAACGCCGCCGTCAGCACCGTTCCCGATGTCCAGTCGATGAAAAACACAAACAGAAAAAGCGCGCCGGAAAGGGAGACCCATGCCAGCCTGAAATGACGGATCATCACCCAGATCCAGCCGCATGCGATAAGCAGCAGGCCGGCAAGCCCCAGCCAGTCTCCAAGTACCGCTGTCTGGGCAAAGATCGCATCGGATACAGTATGCCCGACGGTGGAAAAATGGGTGGAGGCATCCTTTTCATCCAGCACCTGACGCCAGAATCCCTGCCATGTTTCCGCGTTGCCCCAGTCAAGCGACGGCTCATTGCGCGAACGCAGCGGCAGGTAGAGATAGACCATCAGGCCCCAGGTCCCCGCCAGCAGGCCTGACGCCGCCGTTTTCCAGGCCTGACGCAAATGCGTGTGCACGCCGATAGCGATGATGAACGGCAGCAGGAAAACGCCCAGCATGGCATGGTTGCCGCAGCCCAGACCCGCCAGGAATACGGCCAGCACATAACGGCGGATATCCCTTGTGCGCAGGAAATCAAACAAAAGTATACAGATCAGAAAAGCGAATGCCGCAAACAGGGAATAGGCCTCCGACTGAATCGCATTTTCAATCTGCGGTGGCATCAGCATCCAGCAGATGCTGACCCATCCGGCCAGCCCGCGTTCGTGGCGGGCAATGGTTTCGTTTCTCTTCAGACAGGCAAGGAAAGAAAGCGCCGCTTCGTACAGCAGTACGCCGGACACAAGCGTGAGCAGCGCACTGAAGGCATGGTTGCGCATGACGATATCGGCAAGTGGGAACTGCTCCGCGGCCCATGCCAGGGCGGCGTACAGGGGGAATCCGGCCGGGTGCGAGATGCCCAGGCCCCATGCCGCAACGACAAATTCAGGCCCGTCGCGCCAGGATGCCGCGGGCTCGACCAGCCAGGGCAGCAGGGTGGCGCATAACCCCCATGTCAGTATCAGCCAGGCGGGATAACGGTTGGCCACGCTCGGAGATCTAAAACGGGATTGATTCGTCATTTCGCTCCTCGCAATGACGAGAGGGGGCTTTCCAAGAGGGCGTACAGACCTGCGCCATCCCGCAAGGAACCCCGACGGGACCGGGATGGCCGGGGTTAATGTCTACTCAGCCAATAGCCCGGCGTTGGCTGTGTGATGACGCCTGTTTTTATCGAATAGTGCCCACTGATCCGGTCACCGTGTAGGTATGGTCGCCCTTTGAATGCCTTGAGGTGCCGGTATAGTCGGTTCCACTCGTACCCAACGTCAAGGTCACATTGTTCGAGACGGCATAGCCCAGCGTTACGTTTCTGGCCGGACCCGTCGTGGCGGACAAGGCGAAATATTTCTGTTTGTCCGCGAAGTAGGCCTCTTCGGCCGTCATGGCATTGCGCAGGTCGCTTTCGGCCGCGCTATTGAATGCCTTCTTCCGGTAGGCGGAAAACTGGGGGATGGCGATTGCGGCAAGAATGCCGATAATCGCGATGACAATCATTAATTCAATCAGGGTGAATCCTTTCTCTTTTTTCTTCAACATGTCAAAATCTCCTTAGGCTTCATGCCTCCCTCTCCATGGCACAAGAGAAGAAAATGGAGCCAACGATAGCGCAAGCCCGAAGCCAAGGGAAGGGGCGTCGAATATCCGGGCTAGTTCTTTGCCCTGTCTACGATTTTCGACTGGCCGATCCAGCCCATCATCGAGCGAAGCTGCTCGCCCACGCGCTCGATTTCATGCTCGGCGGCCAGACGGCGCCTGGCATTCATCGAAATCTTGCCGGAATTGCACTCTTCCACGAACTCGCGCGCAAATTCGCCCGACTGGATTTCCTTCAGTATTCGCTTCATTTCGGCCTTGGTTGTCTCGTTCACCACGCGAGGACCGCGGGTCAGATCACCATATTCGGCGGTGTTGGAGATGGAATAACGCATGTTGGCGATTCCACCTTCGTAGATCAGGTCCACGATCAGCTTTACCTCGTGCAGGCATTCGAAATAAGCCATTTCAGGCGGATAACCCGCCTCCGTCAGGGTTTCAAAGCCGGCCGTAATCAGGGCGGTCAGGCCGCCACAAAGCACGGCCTGTTCACCGAACAGATCGGTTTCACACTCATCGCGGAATGTGGTTTCGATGATGCCGGCGCGACCGGCGCCGATTCCTACGGCATAGGAAAGTGCCAGCGCTCTGGCCTGGCCTGAGGCATCCTGGTCCACGGCGATCAGGCTGGGCACGCCGCCGCCTTCGGTGAAGGTGTGGCGCACCAGATGGCCCGGGCCCTTGGGTGCGATCATGATGACGTCCAGATCGCCGCGCGGGAAAATGGTCTGGAAATGAATGTTGAAACCATGGGCGAAAGCCAGCGTCGCCCCCTTTTTGATGTTGGGTTCGATGGACCGGCAATAAACCTGCGCCTGATTTTCGTCCGGCAGCAACACCATCACCACGTCAGCACCCTTTACGGCCTCGGGAATTTCGGCCACCTTCAGTCCCGCGGCTTCCGCCTTGGTCCGGGAAGCGGAACCCTTGCGCAGACCCACGGTGACACCCACACCGGAATCCTTGAGGTTCTGGGCGTGGGCATGACCCTGAGAACCATAGCCGAGAATTGCCACTTTTTTGCCCTGAATGATTGAAAGATCGGCATCGTTGTCATAATAAACCGTCATTGCCATGCTTTGCTCTCCTGTATCGTCTGAATTTAACCTGCATTATTCATAAATGCTGCCGCCTGTCTGCGTGCATCGCACAGGCAGGCGCCCTTGCTGTTTTTTCGCGCTAACGGAAACATGGTGGGCCCACCAGGACTCGAACCTGGAACCAACCGGTTATGAGCCGGTAGCGCTAACCAATTGCGCCATGGGCCCGTACTCTGCGCCCGGCAGGCTAATGCGCCATCCTGTGAAGAGCAATTGCGCGCCGGGGCTGCACTTGCAGTTGCAGTACTTCTGCCTATGATGCGTTGCCTTTACCGGCGCAGTGGAAAAGGGGGCGGTTTGGCAAACGGGCTGGCAGGCTGCGGGTGTAGTTCAATGGCAGAACATCAGCTTCCCAAGCTGAGTACGAGGGTTCGATTCCCTTCACCCGCTCCATTTTACAGGTGAATATGAGCGATCTGATCAGATTTTCTTTTCCCTTAAGCCCCCGCATGCAGACTTTTCTGCAATTGCGTGACGGCTTGTGCTGTCTTGCCGAAGCGGATCGTTCCGGGAATGCCTATCAATGGTTGCAGGCCTGTGCCGATGTGCGTATTTCATTATCCGGAGAACAGGGGCGCAGGCCGGCCCTGCCGGAAGTGACGGGGCTGCTTGCCGATATGCAGAACCATCTGGGAGACCTGGCAAAAGAACACCCGCAGTTCAGTGGCAGGATTCTGACATCCTGCGAAACGCTCGCGCGTCATGAGCAGTCTTTGCGCGAAGGCATGGATGAAGTCCAGCGCATACTGGCCTCGGATGCGTTGATTGAAGCCTGGCTGAACGCACTGAAAAAACATGACTGGCTCGGCCACCGGCGCGGCCTGCCGCAGATGCTCCCCGTTTTCTGGGAAAACCGTGATAGACGACAGTACATGCATGATCATCTGCGGGACCTGTTCGGCGCGGTAATGTATCTCTATGGCCTGTTGCACGATTACGTCGCCTGGGAGAAGCGTCTTGCCACGGAAGGGTCGGATCAGATCATGCCGGATCGCAGCAAGCGTTTCGGCCTGATCATTGTCGGCATGACGCCTGAGCAGGCCGGCGCGGGAATCATCCCGGACATTTCCGGCAACCGTCTGGCCATTCGTCTGCGTTTTCAGTCGTGGCTGCCGGGCCAGCCGGCGGTTTCGGTGCAGGAGGATGTGCCTTACTGCGCCATGCTGGTTCCCATCGCCTGATCATCCTGGCCTCCACATCCGTCTATCGCCGCGCATTGCTTGAGCGGTTGCGGATTCCGTTTGAGGTGTGCAGACCTCCCTTTGATGAAGCCGTACCGGCCGCTATGCCGCCGGAAGAACTGGTGCGGTACAACACGCTGGGCAAGGCAAGGAGCGTCGCCATGCTGCATCCTGGCGTCACCGTTATCGCATCCGACCAGATTGCCGTGTGCGGGGGTGCAGTGCTGGGTAAACCGGGCAGCCATGCGGCGGCCTGCCGTCAGCTTCAGCAACTCTCGGGGCAATGCGTGGATTTTCTGACCGGCGTGGCCTGTTTGCATGGCGAGACGGAGCATTACAGGCTCGTGCCCTTCCGCGTTCATTTTCGGCATTTGAATGCCGGTGATATTGAAACCTACGTTTGCCTGGACGAGCCCTGGGACTGCGCCGGAAGCTTCAAATCGGAAGGGCTGGGTATCTGCCTGTTTGAACGCATGGAAGGTGATGACCCCACCGCCCTGACAGGCCTGCCGCTGATCACCCTCTCCGGCTGGCTGAAACCGCTGGAATTCGGCAAAAGGGTTACGCGGACGTCGCCCTGACTGACAATCAGGACAGGAATGACCGGGAAAATGCTGAACGGTCCGGTTTCGAAAGGCCTGCCGTGGTATTTTTGATGTTAACCCGGATATTGCATGAAGGCGGACATCTGGTGGACAGGATATTACATTATATCAACAGATTACACGGATCCACGCCACTTTATCCGTGGTTACGCTTTGTCCTATCCGGTTTCAGACCCGATCAGGCCTGGCATCCTGGCCGCTCGGCCTCAAACCATAGCTACGGCTATGCTTTGTCGCCCGATCAACCAGCCTGCCAGGCCTGCTCAAGCCTGAATTCCGAATCCTTCATGCAATATACGGGCTAAACATCCGTGACCTGACGAGGGTCAGCCCTGTTTTTCCGGCCACCGGCATTCATCAAAGATCGGACACACCGGGCATTTGGGCCTGCGCGCCGTACAGACATAGCGGCCGTGCAGCACCAGCCAGTGGTGGGCATGCTGCATATATTCCTTCGGGATAGCCTGTATCAGCCCTTTTTCCACCTCCAGCGGCGTCTTTCCCGGCGCCAGGCCGGTGCGGTTGGCGACGCGAAAGATATGCGTGTCCACGGCGATGGTGGGCTGGCCGAACACCACGTTGAGCACCACATTGGCCGTTTTTCGGCCCACGCCGGGCAATCTTTCCAGCGCTTCACGGGAATCCGGCACCCGGCCTGCGTGTTCACGCACCAGTATCTCACAGGCCCTGATGATGTTTTTCGCCTTGCTGTTGTACAGGCCGATGGATGCGATGTACTGCTTCAGTCCAGCCTCGCCCAGGGCAAGCATTTTCCCCGGCGAATCGGCTGCCCTGAACAATGTTTCCGTGGCCCTGTTTACCCCTGCATCCGTGGCCTGTGCCGAGAGGATAACGGCGACCAGCAGTTCAAACGGATTGCTGTAATTGAGTTCGGTGGCGGGTGCCGGATTGGCCGTCCGCAGATGCTCGAACATGCGCTTTACCGCCGCTTCGGGCATTAAGGTTATTGATTCACTTCCTTGAGTGTCAGGGCGACATTCCGGTTCTCAAGATCACCGGCCGGGTTGAATACCTGCTCAACCAGCAGAACACTGTCATCCGTTATTTTTTTTATGTGGCCGTTGTTCTTGCCCATGTAATTACCCTGACGGACGATATAGCCCTTGCCGGCCGCATCTTCCACCATGGCCACGTGTTTTCCCCCCATGCGCATGATGGCAACGAGCTTGAGCGTGGAAAGATCAAAATCTTCCAGTATCTCATGTCTGTGACGTGATAGCTGCGCCCGCTGCTTAGCCAGGGCCCGCTGGCCGCGCCTGGCCGCGGCGCCCAGATAGGAGGCAAAGGGATCGCGCAGGTGCTCAATATCCACGTCGGGCCCCTTGACGATATGACGCATGGCATCAGGCACGACATCATGCTTTTTCGCGGCGGATTGTTCCGGCGCACCGGCACAGGCATGGGTTCCCCCCGATACCAGCGTGGCGCCAACCAGCAGCGCCAGTATTATATTTTTTAACCCGCCATCAATCATTACGCGAAAAGATTAGCATAAGCGGTTGAAATAGGAAGTCCGACAGACTCCTGGCCCGTATATTGCATGAAGGATTCGGAATTCAGGCTTGAGCAGGCCTGGCAGGCTGGTTGATCGGGCGACAAAGCATAGCCGTAGCTATGGTTTGAGGCCGAGCGGCCAGGATGCCAGGCCTGATCGGGTCTGAAACCGGATAGGACAAGGTGTAACCACGGATAAGGTGGCCTGGTTCCGTGTAAGCCATTGATATGATGTAGTATCCTGTCCATCAGATGTCCGCCTTCATGCAATATGCGGGCTAGTATCTCAGCTGGTGGGCTGTATATTTTGCGCATGCTGCTTGGCGTGGATACCGGAGGAACCTTTACGGACTTTGTCGTCCTTGATGGTGAAAGCATGCGTTTTCACAAGGAACTCTCCACGCCGCATGATCCCTGTGAATCCATACTGCGTGGCTTGCACGCCCTTGATCTCACCCCCGCGCAGCTGCACCTGGTGCATGGCTCCACCGTGGCCACCAATGCCATTCTGGAGCGCAAGGGGGTGAAGACCCTGTTTGTCACCAATCGCGGGCTGGAGGATATGCTCCTCATCGGCAGACAGACGCGGGATCAGCTTTACGCGCTTTGCCCGCCGGTGCCGCAAAAACGGATCAATCCCGAAGACTGTTTCGGCCTGAGCGGCCGGGTGGATGCCGGCGGCCACCTTGTGGAGGCCATCGAACCCGCGGACCTGAAGCGACTGGCCAAAAAGGCGAAGGGTTATGCATCGGTTGCCGTGTGCACGCTGTTTTCCTTTCTTAATCCGGAGCAGGAAACGGCTGCCGCCGGTGTTCTGCCCGAACACGTGTTTATCGCCCGGTCGCATGAGGTGCTGAATGAATACCGTGAATATGAACGCGCCGCCGCCACATTTCTCAATGCCTATGTGGGGCCGCTGGTGCAACGTTATCTGATGCGCCTGGCCAGGGTGATTTCTTCCGGGCATCTGTATGTCATGCATTCAGCCGGCGGAGTTATGGACACCGCCGAAGCGGGCAGAAACGCCGTCCGGATGGTGCTTTCCGGTCCGGCCGGGGGCCTCGTGGCTGCCAGGCGCGCCGGCGAACAGCTCTCCCTGCAAAGGCTGATCACCTTCGATATGGGTGGCACCAGCACGGATGTGTCGCT
Organism: uncultured Zetaproteobacteria bacterium; assembly: GCA_964628185.1. GTDB lineage: Bacteria > Pseudomonadota > Zetaproteobacteria > Mariprofundales > Mariprofundaceae > CAZVLQ01. Next base: position 90,909 of record CAZVLQ010000005.1, read on the forward strand.
GTTGACCGGAGGCGCTTTCCATATCACGACCGAGGCTCATATCGGCAATTTTCCGGTGGCGGTTCCGATGCTGGATATTCATACGATCGGCGCCGGCGGCGGCTCCATTGCCTGGCGCGATGCGGCGGGACTGTTGCAGGTGGGTCCGGAATCCGCCGGGGCCGATCCCGGACCCGCCTGCTACGGCCTGGGCGGAACGCTTCCTACCGTCACCGATGCCAATGTCGTACTCGGGCGCATACCCGCAACGGCGCAACTGGCCGGAAGCATGCCGATTGATGCAGAAAGATCCCGGCGGACGCTGGCCGGGCTGGGAAAAACGTTCGGCATGGACGCCATGCGGATGGCCCGGGGGATTGTGCGCGTAGCGGAGGAAAATATGGCCGGCGCGTTGCGGATTGTATCCGTACAGCGCGGCCATGATCCCGGAAAATTTTACCTGGTCTGTTTCGGCGGTGCGGGCGGATTGCATGCCTGCGCGCTGGCCGAAGCGCTGGAAATTCCCGGGATTATCCTGCCCGTGGCCAGCGGCGCATTTTCCGCTCTGGGCATGCTCGCGGGCCGACGCCAGTGCGATCTTTCGCAGAGCCGCAGGCTGGACGTGCGTGGCGGGAAAATGCCCGCTGAAGCCGGCCGTATCTTCACCCGGCTTGAAACGCAGGCAAAGCAGCGCATGCCCGATACGAAACTGACATTCAACCGCTTCGCGGATATGCGTTATCAGGGGCAGGGCTTTCACCTGACCATTTCCTGCGCCGGCAATATCGGAGAACTGGAGGAACGCTTTGTCCGCGCCCACGCACAGGCCTACGGGCACACGCTGGACCGACCCGTCGAGATCATGACGCTGCGCGTAAGCGCCGTTGCGGAGAGCAGACCGTTGTATATGCCGGAATTGCCGCCGGCCACCTCGCCCCCCGTCTGTTCGGGACATTCAGAGGTGTGCGATGCGGGCCGCACGCCGCATTATCGTCGTGAAGGCCTGTGCCCGGGGCATCATGTTGACGGGCCCGCCCTGGTGCTGGAAGACACGGCCACGTTGTGGCTGCCGGCGCCATGGGGGCTTGACGTATCGCCACATGGGCACCTGGTTCTTACGCCCGGGCGGAGGAAGCATGAACGCCGTTGAACTCAGCCTGTATGCGCACCGGCTGGCCGCCATGTGTGAGGAAATGGGGGCGGTGCTGAAGCGCAGCGCGCTGTCTCCAAACATCAAGGACCGCGAGGATTTTTCCTGCGCGCTGTTTGATGCGCGCGGCGAACTGGTCGCGCAGGCGGCGCACATTCCCGTGCATCTGGGCTCCATGGCCTGGTGTATGCGCGGCATCGTTGAGAAAAGTGAATGGAAAAAGGGCGATGTCGTGGTCTTCAACGATCCCTTCCTCGGAGGCACCCATCTGCCGGATATTACCGTGGTCATGCCCGTCTTTACGCACGGCAAACGGATTGGCTTCTGTGCATCGCGGGCGCACCACGCCGATGTGGGCGGCGTATCGCCCGGCTCGATGGGTATTCATACGACGCTTGCGGATGAAGGCGTGGTGCTCAGCCCGGGCCACTGGTTCAGACAGGGGCGGGAAGAGCCGGACTTCCTGCGCGACTTTCTTGCCCGGGTGCGCAATCCTGAGGAGCGGCTGGGCGATCTTGCGGCGCAGCGCGCAGCCTGTGACGTGGGGGCTGCTCGCCTCATTGCATTGTGCACGGACACGGATGTGCCCGCCGGCATGGACCGGTTGCTTGCCGTCTCCGCGGCTTACGGAAAGAAAGCCGTCGCGGACATCCCCGACGGCCGCTATCGTTTTGAAGATGTCCTGGAGGACGACGGTCTGGGTCACGGCCCCATTCCCGTGTGCGCCACGGTGACCATTACGGGTGAGGCGGCAGCGGTGGATTTTACCGGCACCGCCGCTCAGTGTCCGGGGCCGGTGAACTGCCCCATGTCCGTCACCGCCGCGGCCGTATTTTATGTTTTTCGCTGCCTGATGCCGGCAGGAACCCCGCAAACCGCCGCCATTTTCCGTCCGATCCGGCTTGTGGCGCCGGTGGGCTGCCTGGTCAATGCCAGGCCCGGTGCGGCGGTGGCTGCCGGTAATGTGGAAACCAGTCAGCGTATCGTGGACGTGGTGCTGGGGGCACTGGCGCAGGCCTGTCCGCAAAAAATTCCGGCGGCGGCGCAGGGAACAATGAACAACGTGATCTTTGGCGGCAGGAACGATCATGGCGGGCGCTGGGTGTATTATGAGACCCTGGCCGGCGGCATGGGCGCCCATGCCCGCGGCAACGGGCCAGACGCCGTGCAATGCCATATGACCAATACGAAAAATACCTCGATCGAGGTGCTGGAAATGCATTATCCCCTGCGTATCGTCGAATACTCGATCAGGCACGGCTCCGGCGGCGCGGGTGCATTTAATGGCGGTGATGGCGTGGTGCGCGAATGGGAGGCCCTGTCCGATTGCGAGCTGTCATTGCTCACGGAACGCCGGACTACGCCTCCCTATGGGCTGTGTGGCGGCATGCCGGGGAAAACGGGAGTGAATTACCTCCATGCCGACGGCCGGTGGCGGGTGTTGCCGGCCAAATGTTCGCGCCGGCTGAAGCAGGGAGACCGGCTGCGCATTGAAACCCCCGGCGGCGGCGGTTACGGGCCACGGAGATAGAGCAATGGGAAAGTGTTTTTGCATTTTACATCAAATTCCAGGAGTAACAGGCTGGTACCATGCGGATTCTCGGTATTGAAACATCATGTGATGAAACAGCGGCGGCCATCCTTGAGAATCGGGATAGCCGCCACCATATCCTGTCCGAGCGTATCGCCTCGCAGGTTTCAATTCATGCAAAATACGGCGGCGTGGTACCGGAAATCGCCTCGCGCGAGCATCTGGAGCAACTGCCGCCCATGGTGGACGCAGTCATGGATGAGGCGGGGCTGGCATGGTGCAATCTGGATGCCATCGCCGTGACCGCCGGGCCGGGCCTGATGGGGGCCCTGCTGGTTGGCGTTTCCTATGCCCGTGCGGCGGGACTGGTCAACGGGATCCCGGTGATTCCCATCCACCACCTGGAAGGCCATCTGTTCACCCCCGGCCTGGCCGGGGAATTGCCGGCATTTCCCTTTGTGACGCTGCTGGTTTCCGGCGGCCATACCCTGCTCATTCGCGTGAACGGTCTCGGCCGCTATGCCCTGCTCGGCCAGACGCTTGATGATGCGGCGGGTGAGTGTTTCGACAAGTGCGCCCGTTTGCTCGACCTCCCCTATCCCGGCGGCCCGGCCATCGCCGGACTGGCGAAGGACGGCGATCCCGGTCGTTTCAGCCTGCCGCGACCGATGCTCGGAAAACAGAATCTGGATTTCAGTTTCTCGGGCCTCAAAACAGCCCTGATGTACACGATCCGGAATCTGGGCCGAATGGACGGACGGATGCGTTCGGACCTCGCCGCGGGGGTTGAACTGGCCATCTGTGAGGTGCTGGTCAAAAAGGCCTTGCGCGCCTGCGCCCGGGAACGTATCCCGCGTCTGGTCGTTGCCGGCGGCGTTGCCGCCAACGAATGCCTGCAAAAGCTGTTGCTCCGGCATACGGCCCGGTCCGGTCCGGTCCTGTTTTTTCCTCGGGCCGAGCATTGCACCGATAATGCCGCCATGATCGCCTATGCGGGATTTTTACGCCAAAGGCACGGTCTGGCGATTCCACCGGAGTGGGACGCCCGGCCGCGCTGGCCCCTGGGATGATGGCCCTTCGTTTCCGCAAGGCGGGAGAGGCAGCTGCGGGCAGACGTTCACGCCTGTTGCGTGTCGCACGCTGACATGACAACAATTGCGCTGCTGACTACCTCGTTTTCTGATTCCGGCAGCGGGCGGGAAGCCGCCGGGTCGTTTGTCGAGGATGTGGCGCTGGCGTTGTCCCGGCAAGTGGATATCCATGTGATCGCACCGGCCGCCGGACATTCACTCACAACAAGGGAGCGGCTGACCATTCACAGATTCGCCGTTCCCAGGCTGCCCTTGTCGTTACTGAAGCCCCGTCATCCCGCCCACTGGAAAGCCATCATCCAAACTGTACGAAGCGGGCAGAATGCGGTATCCGCACTGGTTCGGGACGACGCGGTTGATCACATGCTTGCCCTCTGGGCGCTGCCGAGTGGATGGTGGGCGCGTAATGCCTGGCTGCGTACGGGCATCCCTTACTCGACGTGGGCTCTGGGCAGTGATATCTGGACAACGGGCCGCATCCCCCTGCTTCGTTCCTTGCTGAGAAGCGTGCTTCGGGACAGCCGGAACCGGTTTGCCGACGGCCGGCTGCTGGCGGATGAAGTCGGGAAGATTTCCGGCATGGACTGCTCATTTCTTCCCAGTGCGCGAAACTGTCCCGCGGCTGAAAAAAAACGCCTGGCAGACCGCCCGCCCTATCGGCTGGCGTTTCTCGGGCGCTGGCATCCGAACAAGGGGATCGATCTGCTGTTTGACGCGCTTGACGGGCTTACGAACGAGGACTGGCAGCGCATTCTGGAAATTCGCATTTGTGGCGGTGGCCCGTTGCACAACCTTGTGCATGAACGGGCGGCAAGGCTGACAGCCGCCGGCCGGCCCGTGAACATCGAAGGATATTTGCACAGGGCAAAAGCGGCCGCATTGCTGCAACGGGCGGATTATCTTATGTTGCCTTCAAGAATTGACAGCATTCCCGTGGTTTTTTCGGACGCCATGAAATCGCTGACGCCGGTGATTTGCACGCCGGTCGGAGATTTTCCGCGCCTGCTGTCCGAGGCGCCGGTGGGGATTATGGCGGCGGGGATCGGCGGTGGCCCCTTCACTGACGCCATTCACCTGGCCCTGCAAACGCCGCCGCGAACGTTTGCAGGGGGTCTGCCCCGCCTGGCTGTGAATTTTGACGTGAACCGTATCGCGGAAGAGATTCTCCGCCGTTGCCTGGGCTCGCCCTTTACACACAAGGCATAGGTGAAAAAGAAAGGAAAAGGTAGTATTGCGATATGAACAATCAATCGTGCACCCTCCTGATTCTCGGATGCGGTTATATCGGTGAACGGCTGGCTGCGGCCTGTATCGAGGAAGGCATGCGGGTGATCGGAAGCACGCGCAGCAGGGAGCGTGCGAGAACACTGGAACGGTTGGGCATCGAGGCAACCGTGGTTGCTTCACCTTCTGATTTGCCGGACGAGTTACTGGCAAGGGTGGACAGGATCGTGGATTCTGTTCCGTTGACCCGCAGCGAACGGGGCATGCATGCCTCGCAACCGGCATGGCTGCCGGTAGTCACCCCGAAACTGGCACGCCTCGAATGGGCCGGTTACCTTTCAGCGACGAGCGTTTACGGCGATGCGCATGGCGCCTGGGTGGATGAGGCCGATTCCTGCAAGCCGACAAGCGAGCGGGGGGCGCAGCGATTGCTGGCCGAAAAGGCGTGGCGACAATCGGGTTTACCGGCGGAGATTTTCCGGCTTGCCGGGATTTACGGGCCGGAGCGGAACATCATTTCCAGGCTGCGAGCCGGGGGATACGAAGCGGTGCGATGGCAGCCGCCGCACTGGTCCAGCCGTATCCATGTGGATGATATCATCGCGGCGATTCTGGCTGCGATGCGACATCCGGGACCGGGCCGGATTGTCAATCTTGCCGATGATTTGCCGCTGTCGCACGCCGATTATGTTCAGGAAGTTGCACGCATGGCCGCTGCGCCGGCGCCGGTCATCCTGACTTCCGAAGAAGGCCGGCTGCGGCTATCGCCCGCACAGATGGTTTTCTTTTCCGACAACAAGCGGGTCTGCAATCGCCTGCTGCACAGGGAACTGTTGCCAAAACTGAAATATCCTGATTTTCGACAGGGGATTGCCTCGCTACTGGACTAACGGCAACACTATGTTGTGGTTATCAGCACCCTGCGACGCGTCCAGCGCTTTTCCTGAATTGCCCGCATGCAGGACTGTTCATCCTCATAGTGCTCAACGGACAGGCGCAGCATACGACCCATGATCCAGCGGCCGACGTAGTATCCGTAGCTGTTATGCATACACATGTATTTCCAGTCCATCGTTGTTCATCCTCATGTAGCCGTCGGGTATGCGTCTGATTTTGGGCACGCCCCGAAAATATCACCTTGATTCAGATCAAACGCCTCAAAACCCAAGCATATTTTGTGCCAGATCAGGCAGTTGGCTGCGGTTGTGAAACGTCATAGCCATTGTATCGGCGTACTGCCCGACAACTTGAGGCGCGCATAGCCTGCATGATTCGTTGCGGACAAAGGCACGGGTCAGGAGCGCGGAAGCATTTATGAATCAGGCAGGCTAGCATTGGCGCATGAACGCCGGTGAATTCCAGAGCATGGCCGAAGCCGCTTACGCGGCGCTGCCTGAACGTTTCGTGCAAGCCATCGAGAATGTTGTGATCATCACGGAAGCATTTCCGGACGATGCCACGCTGCGTCGTATGCGGGTGGATTCTTCCAGTGATCTGCTGGGCCTGTACCAGGGCTGGCCGCTGCCGGAGCGCGGCAGTGCTTACGCGGGGCAAGCGCCGGACATGATTTGTTTGTTTCGAGAGCCCATTCTCGATTATTGCCGGCGGCATGGAGAGGACGTGGCGCACTGCATTCGCCATGTGCTTGTCCATGAGATCGGCCATTACTTCGGGTTTTCGGACAGGGAAATGGCAGCGATCGAAAATGCGCCGTGAGCACGCATAAAACCCGGCAGGCGGCGCCCTGGCCTGCCCGGCTCCGTTAGTGACAGGCCGGGCAGGCGCCTGCACCGCAAGCGGGCACCGGTGAGCATGGTGCGGCGCCACAGGCGGTATCGGGTGCACCGGAACCCACCGCATGTGCGGAAAGCAGCCTGCTCAACGTCTGACTGCCGCAAACAGGGCAGCGCGCCCTTTCTTCCCGGTTCAGCAGCAGCGTTTCAAATTCATTGGCGCACTCTTGACAGCGGTATTCATATATCGGCATTTTTTCTCCTCTGGCACGATCCGGGACGGCCATGCAGCCGTGACAGGTGGACTACATAATGATAAGGGCGCCTGAAGACTACGGCAACATCAATCTGTTAGCATCTCCTGTCGAAGGGGGTATTGAGGCAGGCGGGCGTGTTGAAGGGGATTTTCAGGAAGTGATTCGGGAGACACTTTTGCGCCCCGTAAAGGAGCGGGGCCTTTCCGGTGTGCGGTTGATGGCTTTGACGGGTATGCACTGCTTACCATCACTGCCATTACTTTGTGTACTGCTGCTGTCTGTTTTGATGCTGCCGCTTCCTGCTCAGGCCGCGCTCATTACATGGACGGGTGCAGTTGACAGCAACTGGAACAATCCGGACAACTGGGCGCCGGCGCATGTACCGAGACCGGGGGATGCAGTCACCATCCCGGCTACAGCCAGGCCGGCGGTTCTAACGGCGCCCGCCTCGGCCGCCAGCCTGACAATCAATGGCGGCGGCACGCTCAGGCTGAACAGTCAGTCTTTCACGGTCAACGGCAATCTGACGGTCTTCTCAAACTACACAAAGGGTCTGCGGATGAACAATGCCGCGGATGTGTTGACGGTGAAAGGCGACGCTTCATTCTCCGTATCCGGCCTTGTACAGAACGTCAACAACCTGACGGCGGGCGTTATGCATCTGCATGGTGATTTGACCACGGACAATGCTTCACGTTTTATTTCCGCCGGCACGCACAAGGTGGTATTTGACGGCACCGCGTTGCAGACCGTGACCTTCAACGGCGGCTCGGGCGCCGGTAATAACCACTTCAATGATGTCGAGATCAGCAACCCCGCCGGGGTGACCTTTGCCAGCAACACCTATGTGCTGGGGCAGTTGACGCTTGTAAGCGGCGGCGTGCTGAATCAGGCCGGCACACTGGGCGTGTATTATACGGCCAGGATGCCGGCGGTTGCGGCCGATACCACATACAATGTGGTGAATACGCATGTAGCCGGGGTTCTGGGCATGACCGCGGACCTGACGCTCCCGCTGGCTACGGACAACCTGATTGTTGATGGCAGCCAAACCCTGAGTCTGAACGGATACACATTGACAATCGGAGGCAACCTTACGGTCTTCGTAAACGACACAAAAGGCCTGCGGATGAACAAGGCCGCGGATGTGTTGACGGTGAACGGCGACGCCTCGTTTTTCGTATCAGGCATTATCCAGGACAGCGGCAACCTGACGGCGGGGGTGATACACCTGCA